>NZ_POVL01000001.1 GCF_002939185.1 Enterobacter sichuanensis
GAGGCGTTCCAGTAGCGCCTGCTCCGGCAGGGTCACGTCCGTACTTAGCTCACTGCGCTGCAGGGTGCGTCTGCCGAGGCTGTCATACTGACGGAGCTGCTCGCGCGCGCCCTGGGTGCGGCGCACCTCGCGGTGCAGACGGTCGCGGGTGAACTCAGTCACCAGCTGCTGCCCGAAGCGGATGGCGCTGACGTGGCCGGAGCCGTAGTGCAGCCACGCCAGCTTTTGCTCGCCGGGCAGGGTCAGGCCGGTCAGGTTGCTCAGGGCATCCCATTCGTAGCCCACCTTGCCGTTAATGCCGGATTCGCTCAGCACGCGCCCGGCGTCATCGTGGCGGTAAGCGATCTCATCGCTTTCGATACCCAGGGCAACGCCTTCGGCGGTTGGCGTGCGGCGGATGCGGGTAATCTGGCCGCTCAGGTCGCGGAAATAGCGGTACTCCGCGTGGCGCTGAGTGCGCCCGATCAGCAGCCCGCTGTCGTCATAGCTGAACTGCTGGACGCGACGGGCGATGCCGCCGTCGGCGGCAGGTCGGCCGTTTTCTTCGAGCGCGCAGAGGAACCCTCGCGCGTCCCATTCCATATGGCGCACGGTCTCGTCCGGGCGCGTTTCGCTGAGCGGGCGGCCCACGGCGTCGTAGGTGAAGCGGTATTCCGCCCCGTTGCCGTTATCGAGTCGCAGCAGGTTACCGCGCGGGTCGTAGCGCCACTGGCGCACGCGGCCAATACGGTCGGTGAGGCTGACCGGGAGGCCGAGCGCGTTATAGGCCCAGGTCACTTCACTTTCCAGCGGGTCGCGCCAGCCCGTGAGCTGGCCGCGTTCGTTCCACACCAGCGACTCGCGGCTGCCGTCCGGATGGATCACAGCGCTCAGCAGCCCGGCGCGGCTCCACTCCCGGCGCGTGATGTTCCCTTCCGCATCCTCGCTGGCAACCAGTTGCCCGAAACGGTCGTAGGTGAAGCGGGTGATGCTGCCGGAGCAGTCGGTGCGCTGCGTCAGCAGCCCCTGGTGGTTCCAGACCAGACGCACCACGCCGCCGATGGCGTCGGTGATGCTCTCCGGCAGGTTTTCTTCATCGTCGGGATAGCGATACGCGGTGGTGCTACCGGCCGGATCGGTTTCCGCCAGCAGGCGACCGCGAAGGTCGTAGATGGCCTGCGATGAGGTGCCGTCCGGGTATACCGTGCGGGTGATGCGGTCGGTCAGGCGATGCCAGTGATACTCCGTGCGGCGGCCCGCCGGGTCCGTCTCGCTGGTCATGCGACCGTATTTGTCCCACGTGCTGCGGCGCATCGCCCCGCCCGGCAGAATAACGTCGCAGAGCTCGCCGTCGCGGTAGACAAACGTCGTCTGGCGACCGTCGTAATCCGTGAAGCGGGCAACGTTGTCGTCGTCATCCACCAGCCAGTGCGCCTGCGCGCCATCTTCGCGGGTCGCACGGCGGGTGCCGTTTTCAAAATCGTATTCGAACGTCAGCTGTTCGCCGCCGCTGTGGCGGAAGCCGACCACGCGCGGCAGGCCGTCAATCTCCCGCCAGCGGTATTCGCTCAGCAGGCCGTTGGCGTCCTCGTGGGCGCTCATCAGCCCGTCCTGCCAGCTAAAGCGTCGGCGCACGCTACCGCCCCGGCCGGTCACACAGACCAGCTGGCGCTGTTCATCATAATCGTAACTGACCAGACAGATCTCGTCATCCAGCCAGGCGCCGAGGAGCCTGTCACGATCGTAGCGGCAGACCACGCGCTGGCCCGCGCTGTCGGTCAGGGCATGCAGGGTATTATCCGCATTCCACTCGAAGAGGATATCGTTGCCGCAGGGTTCAGAGATGCGCTGGAGCAGCGACGGGGCATCTTCCTTAAGCGGCGCATAGTGCCAGCGCTCGCCGCTGACGTCATACACCGACCAGCTGTCGTCCTGGTGATGTTCAAGCCAGTTCTTTTCACTTTCGCAGTAGGAGCGCAGCCCTTTCGGCACCTTCGGGAAGGCGACGTAATCGCCGGACGGCGCGCGCCACACCAGGCCGTCCTGATACGCCTCCAGGCGGCTTTCCCAGAACAGGCTCCAGCCGCGGCCCAGCACGCTGTCGCCGGGGTTGCCGCTGCGCCAGTAGCGCTGCCAGCGCACTGGCAGACGGGAAGGCAGGACGAAGTCCAGCTCGTCATCCCCGCTGAGAAACTTCTGTCCGCTGACGATATCCACCGGGCGGGCGATAATCCCCGCGGCCGCCACGCCGGTCATCAGCGTGCCGGCGCGACAGGCGATACGGGCCAGCTTGTTGATGCCGGGGATTTTGCCCAGCAGCTTAGAGAGCGCCCCGACTTTGCCAGCGGCCCCGCCCCAGCCGCCGATAAGCCCGGCGAACAGCAGGGTCAGATCGGAGACTTTATAGAGCCACTCGGGCACTTCAGACTGAATGGGCAGGGTTTGCTGCGGGTCGCCGCCGATAATGACGTTATTCGAACCGGTCATGACCTTCGCGTCGCAGGTGGTGCGATCCCCGATGCGGGAGGCTGGCTGGCTGTTAATGGAGACGCGCTTGGAGCCTTCGGCCATCTGCTGCGAGCCGTCGTCAGAACAGTCGACGGTGCTATCGGTGGCAAGCGCGGCGGGTTTACCGTTGATAAACACGTTCGGGGAGCCGGAGGTGATGACGCCTTTCTTCGTCATGCTGGATGCCCCGGCGTCCGCGATGCTGTCCCGGGCGGCGGTCGCCAGCTCCCCGGTGTAATACCCCACGGCCAGGCTGGCGCCGACGAGCAGGACGCCCACGCCAAGACAGGATGCGCCGAGACCGGCAATAAACATGGCCCCCGCCAGAATGCCCCCGGCGGCGGCAATCAGGCCACCGACAATCGTTCCGGCAATCATCCCGGCCAGCGCACCGGAGTGGCCGATATCATCACCTACGCGTGCTGCTTCAAACATAACAACGGTCCCTGAAGTTAATGGTGGAAGCGGAAGCTCCTGAGAAGTTCGCCAAACAGCGCGCTGTCGGCATCGCCCGGCGTGCGGGTGCAGGTCATGGTGAAGACCAGGACTTTATCGCTGTTGGTATTAAAGACGGCCTGCTGCTGCCAGATGCGTTTCCCGTCGCGCAGGTAGCTGGCATGGACAATTTCACCCTGTGAAAGGTTGTCGCCAAGCGTAGCGGCGCTGCGCTCACCCTGCTTCCAGGCCTTGATGTGTTTTGCCATCAGCGCGAGCTGGCGATCGATATACGCGGCAAGCGCTTCGCCGGGATTGAGGGCATCGCGGGAGATGTTGAACGCCGGCGCATCCGCTGAAGGCGGCGCGAATACGTTGACGGTACGATCCTGATAACCCTCAGGAAAGGTGATCTGTCCTTCACTGAACAGGCACTGCGAATGTTGTTCTGACATTGAGCGGGTCCCACCACATTTTTTCAGAAGCGGTAAGTTTCGCATATGTGTTTAAGGCTGACTATCCCCAGATTATTGCCACACGCCAGCCCTCACCGAATGCAAAAACAGCGGCCGTTAGCCCGGCCCCTCGCTCCCCGCCGCCAGCAGCGGGACCACCACGTCACTGATGGGCACCGCAATACCGTGTTTGCGGCCGTAGCGCTGGATCACGCCGTTGCGGATATCCCACTCCAGCGGGCGATCCGCCTGGCGGTCGGCGAGGATCGAGGTGCCCAAATCCGCGGGCGCACGCTGGAAGTTCGCCAGGATCTCTTGTGCGACCTCATCCTCCAGCGTCGCCCCTTCGGCGCGGGCGACGGCAAGGCCTTCGCGTAGATAGGCCAGCGAAAGTTCGCTGACATCCTCGCGTCTGAACATGCCGGCGCGGCGGTTAGCCAGCACCATCAGCCCGGCAACGGCGTTTTGCAGCAGCTTGCGCCAGGCCACCGTTGAGAAGTCTGCCGAGAGTTCAACCGCGCAGCGTGTCCCCTGCAACGCATCCACCACCCGTTTTGCCTGCGGCACGTCCGGCAGAGTCAGTCGCGGCCTGGCGCGCAGCCATACGGAGGCATCCGGCTCGCGCTGGGCCGGGAACCAGACCACCGACGGCAGCACCGTGGCGCCGTTGACCCACGGCTCAAGCTGGGCTTTTTGCTCAACGCCGTTTTGCAGGGCGCAGACAACCGTGTTTTCATCACACAGCGCGCGCAGCCACCCGGCGCTGTCGGCATTTTGCGTCGTTTTTACCGCCACAAACACCAGATCGGCCGGGCGCGCGATGACGCTCGGATCGGTTAATACCGGACCGGGCACAACCGTTTCCCCCTCATCGTCGCGCAAGCGCAGTTCAGGATGCGCGGTGCGTCCGCACAGCAGCGGCGTGCGGCCCGCCTCATGCAGCACCGCGGCAATGGTGGTACCAATTGCGCCAGGACCCAGCAGCGCAATCACTGGATTGTCAGACATGGTGAACTCCCCTTTTCGCTAAGCCTGCTAACAGTTATACCACCCTGAAAAGTGAGCGCCACGTCGTTGTCTATACTCATCACTCTACAGACAACGGAGTGCGCCATGCCTTTACCTGATTTCAAATCCTCTGAACCTTTTACCCTTGGCATCGAACTGGAACTGCAGGTGGTTAATCCGCCAGGCTACGATCTGAGCCAGGACTCCTCCGCGCTTATTGCCGCCGTCAAAGACGACATTAAAGGCGGGGAAGTGAAGCACGATATCACCGAAAGCATGCTCGAAATCGCTACCGGCGTGTGTCAGAACATCGACCAGGCGGCGGCGCAGTTCTCGATGATGCAGCAGAGCATCCTGCGCGCGGCGGCGGAGCAGCACATCCAGATTTGCGGCGGCGGGACGCATCCGTTCCAGAAGTGGCAGCGTCAGGAGGTGTGCGACGACGAGCGCTATAACATCACGCTGGAGCGCTTTGGCTATCTGATTTTGCAGGCCACGGTGTTCGGCCAGCACGTGCATGTCGGCTGTCGGACCGGGGATGACGCCATCTACCTGCTGCACGGCCTGTCGCGCTTTGTGCCGCACTTTATCGCCCTGGCGGCGGCATCGCCGTACATGCAGGGCACGGACACGAAATTTGCCTCGTCGCGGCTCAATATCTTTTCGGGTTTTCCGGATAACGGTCAGATGCCGTGGGTCAACAGCTGGCAGGAGTTCGAAGGGCTGTTCCGACGCCTGAGTTCCACGAGCATGATCGACAGCATTAAAGATCTGCACTGGGACATTCGCCCCAGCCCGCATTTTGGCACCGTGGAGGTGCGGGTGATGGATACGCCGCTGACCCTCGGCCACGCGATTAATATCGCCGGGCTGATTCAGGCGACATCCCACTGGCTGCTGACCACGCGGCCTTATAAGCATCAGGAAAAGGATTTTCTGCTCTATCGCTTTAACCGTTTCCAGGCCTGTCGCTATGGGCTGGAAGGTATTCTGACGGATGTGCATACCGGCGAGCATAAAACCGTGGCGAAGGATATCGCCTGGCTGCTGGAGCAGGTTGCGCCGTCGGCCGAGAAGCTCGGCGCGGCAAGCGCAATCAATGAAATTGCTCTGCTGTTAAAGCAGGGCAAGAGCGAGGCGCAGCGCATGCGCGACTTTATCGCCGACGGCGGATCGCTTATTTCACTGGTGCAGAAACACTGCGAGCTGTGGGCGACGAGTCCGTAAGCGACCAGACTGCGGACCATACACCCCAAAGGGGCGAGGGAGAAACCGGGTGACGGGTTTAAATTGCTTAACGTGCCGGGATGCCGGACAATGACATTTTTAACTGACGATTAACATTACGATGAAACACCCGTTAGAATCGCTGCTCACGGCAGGCGGCATTTTATTGCTGGCCCTGCTTTCGTGTCTGCTGCTCCCTGCGCCCTCGCTTGGGCTGGTGCTGGCGCAGAAGCTGGTGACCACCTTTCATATGGTCGACCTTAACCAGCTTTACACCATTCTGTTCTGCGTGTGGTTTTTACTGCTCGGGGCGATCGAATTCTTCGTGTTGCGTTTCGTCTGGCGCCGCTGGTTTTCACTGGCGTCGTAAGCAAAAAAGCCGGGTGGCGGCTACGCCTTACCCGGCCTACACACGACAGGTTAATGTGTCTGGCTATGGTTCTCTTTGCGGTACGCGCCAGGCGGCTGGTTGAAGGTGCGGGTGAAGATGCGGGTAAACGTCTGCTGCGAATCAAACCCGTAACGCAGGCAGATATCGTATACCCGGGCGTCGGATTCACGCAGATCGCGCGCCGCCAGCAGCAGCTTGCGTTCACGGATATAGCGTCCCAGACTCTCCCCTTTGTACTGCATAAACAACCGCTGCAGATGCCATTTCGAGTAGCCCGCGTGACGGGCAATCTCTTCTATACGTAATGGCTGGTGCAGGTTGTCGTCGATCCATTCGACGATAGTGTCGATGACTTGAGCGGAAATGGTCATACTGCTCTCCCCCTCTGCTTCTCGCTTAAACATTATTCCCACCACGTACGGAATGTTTGCGTGGTGTCACTCACCCGGACGGGCTCGCCCAGTTCCGGTGTCAGCAGCCGATAATTTTGATCCTTGCTGGCGTTGGCCAGCTGGATCAGCGGGTCGTTCCAGGCGTGTTTCGCCAGCACGAAGCGTCCGTTATGTCCGGGCACCACGGCTTTGGCGCCAAGATCTGCCGACGCCTGCGCTGTCTCCTCCGGCAGCATGTGGATGTACTTCCAGTCCTGGTCGTACTGACCGTTTTCCATGATGGCCAGGTCAACCTCGCCAAACTGCTCGCCGATGGCCTTAAAGTGCGGGCCGTAACCGGAATCACCGCTGTAGTAAACCTTCTGTTCCGGCGTGACGAACATAAAGCTACCCCACAGGGTGCGATCGCGTTTGATACCCCGCCCGGAGAAGTGACGCGCCGGCAGAACGTGCACCGTCAGCTCATCGCTGATGCGCACCGACTGGTTCCAGTCGCGCTCGTCGATAATCTCGGGGTTCATTCCCCAGTAACGCAGGTGGGAACCCACGCCCAGCGGCGTGACCACGCGCTTCACCTTTGGCAGCAGCGCCCTGATGGTGGCGTAATCCAGATGATCGTAGTGATCATGCGAAATAATCAGCAGGTCGATCTCCGGCATGCTTTCTGCCCGCCACGGATACTCGCCGGCAAACGCTTTATTGAGGAACGAGAACGGTGCGGCATAGTTGCCGAGTACCGGGTCAATCAAAATGCGTTTGCCCGCCAGCTGCAGGTACCACGAGGAGTGGCCAAGCCACACCAGGGTGTCCTGCTCCAGCGGCAGGCTCGCAAGATCGGTTTTTACCAGCGGCAGCGGCCGGGCCGGGCGTGCGTTATCGGTTGTTTTGGTCAGGAAATCCCACATCGCGACCAGCATATTTTTGTCGCCGTTATACCCCGGCGTCGGCAGCGTGTTGTGGAATTTCCCCTCACGATACTGGGGAGAGGCCTCCACTGCTGTCAGTTGCTCACCCTGCGGCGGCTGGCCAAATCCGGCATTCAGAACACACGGTAAACTCGCAGCTGAAGCTAAAATCATGATTAACACCACGCAGATGAAGAGAGGTTTTTTCATATCCTGACCCGAAAACGCGCCCCATCCGATAGTTTGCGCGGGGTAAACTTGATTATGAGTGAGTAAGCACTCATTATAGATGTGATGAGAAAGTCGTCAAGACGTTTTCGATCTTTGACATTCCGCGTTGCAGCGGGTCAAAGCACGTGTTTCAATCAGGGTTTTTATCATTGACAGGGGGAAAAATTTAGTGGCACGTCCGAAGAGTGAAGATAAAAAACAGGCCTTACTGGAAGCCGCAACGGTGGCATTTGCACAGTCAGGTATTGCCGCCTCAACGGCGCTCATTGCCCGTAAGGCGGGTGTCGCCGAAGGCACCCTGTTCCGCTACTTTGCTACAAAAGACGATCTGCTGAATGCCCTCTACCTGCACCTGAAGCAGGATCTCTGCCAGACCATGCTGGCGAACCTCGATCGCACCATCACGCTGCCAAAAGAACATACCCGCAATATCTGGAACAGCTATGTGGACTGGGGAATTCGTAACCCGGTTGCCCATGCGGCTATCCGCCAGATTGGCGTCAGTGAAAAGCTGAGCGCCGAAACGGAACACGCGGTGAAAGAGATGTTCCCAGAGCTGCATGAACTTTGCCGTCGCTCGGTGCGTCAGGTGTTTATGTCTGATGAGTTCAAAACGTTCGGCGATGCGCTGTTCTTATCGCTGGCCGAATCCACGATGGAATTTGCCACCCGCGATCCTTCCCGCGCCGTCGAATTTAAAGCGCTCGGCTTTGAGGTGATGTGGCGCGGGCTTGCCCAGGAAGAGAGCGATGGAGAGTAAATCCTTGCAGGAGCACGCCAAACGCGTGGCGCTGGAGTTGCCCTTTACCGAACACTGTTGGCCGTTTGGGCCAGAATTTGACGTGTTTAAAGTGGGCGGAAAAATTTTTATGATTGTGGCGGTCGCGCACGGGCGGCCGCACGTCAGCCTGAAGTCAGACCCGGAAAAATCGCTGTTAAATCAGCAGATCTATCGCGGCGTTGAACCGGGCTATCACCTCAACAAAAAGCACTGGATCTCCCTCTACGGTACGGACGACGTCACGCCAGAGCTGGTGACTGACCTGATTACGGATTCCTGGCATCTGGTGGTGGATAAACTGCCAAAAAAAGACCAGAAGTGGATCAGGCCGGCCTGATTGTTCGTCTGAGACGAACAGATTAAGCGCTCGAAATGCACTTATCTTTTTCCACGTCCCGCTGTAATCTGCTCATCTTTCGCGCCCGCACGCGGGCGAATTTCATCACCAGGAGTTGTTATGGATATCATTTCTGTCGCCCTGAAACGCCACTCCACTAAGGCGTTCGACCCAGCCAAAAAACTGACCGCTGAAGAAGCGGAAAAAATCAAAACCCTGCTGCAGTACAGCCCGTCCAGCACCAACTCCCAGCCGTGGCACTTTATTGTGGCCAGCACCGAGGAAGGAAAAGCGCGCGTGGCGAAATCTGCCGCGGGTACCTATGTGTTCAACGAACGCAAAATGCTCGATGCTTCTCACGTGGTGGTGTTCTGCGCGAAAACCGCGATGGATGACGCCTGGCTGGAACGCGTTGTGGATCAGGAAGAGGCTGATGGTCGCTTTGCCACGCCGGAAGCGAAAGCAGCCAATAACAAAGGCCGTCACTACTTTGCCGATATGCACCGCGTGGATCTGAAAGATGACGACCAGTGGATGGCGAAACAGGTTTACCTGAACGTCGGTAACTTCCTGCTGGGCGTGGCTGCGCTGGGCCTGGACGCGGTACCGATTGAAGGTTTCGACGCGGCGATCCTCGACGCAGAGTTTGGTCTGAAAGAAAAAGGCTTCACCAGCCTGGTGGTGGTGCCGGTTGGACACCACAGCGTGGAAGATTTCAACGCCACGCTGCCAAAATCTCGCCTGCCGCTGAGCACGATTGTGACAGAGTGCTAATTAACACGGGCCGCGCTATGCGGCCCGTTACGCTTTACTGATGACTAACCTGCGATGTGGATGGACATCGCGATCGTATCCCCAGGCAAACGCAATCCAGCGCTCTTCCAGCTCGGCGTATGAACTCACCGGTGTTAAATGCCACTCTTCTCCTACCGTACCGTCCGCCACGCTTATCCGATAATTCATGCTGAACGCCCAGTCGATCATGCGTAACCAAAACCGCTGACCGTCTCCGGTTTGCTCACTGTCAGACACAACAATGTCGTATTCGCTTAACACCCATTGAAAGAAGGATTGTGGTAATCCACTGATGACACGCTGATGGACAGCGCGCGGCGTACGCCAGACCATAACCTGTGTCGCTGCGCCGTGAGGAAACGTAATTTCTTTATGGAACGTTAACTTCACCGCATACGCGGTATAAGGTTTTCCATCGTCGGTGGTCACGAGACGGTATTCATCGCCGTAGCGCGATTTTAACAGGCGATATCCCTCAGGCAGCATAAATCCGGGCAGATGAAAATCCACCGTGCCTCGCGCAAGAAACGCTTCAGTATGTTCGACGTTTCGGGAGATAAGGCCTAATTTTTGGCTGAAATCTGCGGAATCAATCATCAGTGGCGACATGGGTGGTTTCTCATGGCGTGAGTATAGACGACTTAACACCTCATCGAAATGATGTCGATTCAGTCGATTGGTTTAAGTTAACCCCCACATTACACCGGTCTCCTCCACTCAGCAGATTCGGCTCTTATTCCCTGAAAGCCTCTCGCAAAAAACTTATTTACCCTGCGCCGCCAGCCATTCCATTGCCCGCTCCCCCGCCTCATCCACCGGCAGATACACCAGCAGCCGTGACCCGTTTCGCGGCGCGGAGTACCAGTACATCTGCTGCAGCGTAAAGTCCCCCAGCTCCGGATGGGTAAACAACTTGAGCTGGTTCTCTACGCCGCGCACGTCGTTGCGCTGGTGCCACAACGTTTTAAACTCCTCCGACACTGCAAAGAAGCGCGCCAGTTTGGCCTCCCACAGCGGATCGCCCCGGTGTTCGGCCATCGCCGCGCGGAAGTAGGAGACAAAGATGGGCAGCACATCGTCGCGTCTGCCAAGACGTGCGCGCCACGCCGGATGGGTGAGAAACAGGTAAATGCAGTTGCGGTCTTCCGGCGGAATGTCATTGAAATCGACGCCCATCAGATGTCCGAAGCTGTCATTCCACGCCACGATGTCGAAGTTCGGTTTCTGAATGCTGGCGGGTTTCGGCATCAGCGTATCCAGCAGGCGGCGCGTGCCTTCACTGATACCCTCGCAACAGACCGCCTGCGGCGCTTCACCCGGCGGCAGCCCTGCCAGCACAAACAGGTGCCGGGCTTCGGTCGGGGTACACTGCAGCGCTTTTGCAATAGCGGCCATCACCGCGCTGGAGGGATTGACGTCCCGCCCCTGCTCCAGCCAGGTGTACCAGGTCACCCCCACGTCCGCGAGCATTGCCACCTCTTCCCGGCGCAGACCCGGCGTACGGCGTCGACCGCTGCGCGGCAGGCCAAGACGCTGTGGATCGAGGCTTTCACGACGGGCACGTAAAAATGCCCCCAGCTGTTTTCGGGTGTCATCCTGATGTGAGGCGACGGGTTCAGACATCAAGGCCATAAATCCCCCTGCATGGTAGTGCCAATACCAGTATAAGCAAGAACTGGTACCCGTTTATCAGATGGTTGATGCTACGACCATCTGTTGAATGACGCAATGGAGTTACCATGAATACGTCAGTAGTTTCACCGGGTCGCGCTGGCCTGATATTGCTGTTAACCGGCCAGATGCTGCCGATGATAGATACCTCAATCACCAACGTGGCGCTGGACGCCATCACCCATTCACTGCATGCGACCGCCACCGAGCTGGAGCTGATTGTCGCCCTCTACGGCGTGGCCTTTGCCGTTTGCCTCGCCCTCGGCAGCAAGCTCGGGGATAACTTTGGCCGCCGTCGCCTGTTTATGTGGGGCGTGGCAGGCTTTGGCCTGGCCTCGCTGCTGTGCGGGATGGCGGGGAATATTGAACAGCTGCTGGCAGCACGCATTGTTCAGGGCGCGGGGGCCGCGCTTATCATGCCGCAAATTCTTGCCACGCTGCACGTCACGCTGAAAGGCACCGCCCACGCCAAAGCTATCAGCCTGTTTGGCGGTATCGGCGGGATTGCGTTTATCGTCGGGCAGATGGGCGGCGGCTGGCTGGTGTCGGCGGATATCGCCGGGCTGGGCTGGCGTAACGCCTTTTTTATCAACGTCCCGATTTGTCTGGTGGTGCTGGCGCTGAGCCGCCGTTTCGTGCCGGAAACCCGTCGCGAGACGCCTTCGCGCATTGACTGGGCGGGCACTGTCCTGCTGGCGATCATTCTCTGCTGCCTGCTGTTCCCGATGGCGCTTGGCCCCCAGTGGCACTGGTCCTGGCCGCTGAAGGCCGCACTGTTTGCCATTCTCCCGCTGGGCTATCTGATGGTATTGAATGCCCGTAAAAAGGAGCACGAGAATGCCCATCCGCTGATCCCGCCGCGCCTGCTTTCGCTTCGCAGCGTTCGCTTTGGCGTCCTGATTGCGATGCTCTTTTTCAGCGTCTGGTCCGGGTTTATGTTCTGTATGGCGCTCACCATGCAAACCGGTCTGGGGATGGCGCCGTGGCAATCGGGGAACAGCTTTATCGCCCTGGGCGTGACCTACTTTATTTCCGCGTGGTTCGCGCCGCGTCTGATTGCCCGCTACAGCACCAGCACCATTCTGCTGACGGGCCTGGCGATCCAGATTACCGGCCTGCTGGCGCTGATGGCGACGTTCCACCTGTGGGGCATGAATAACACCGCGCTGACGCTGGCGCCCGCCACCGGTCTGGTGGGCTACGGGCAGGCGCTGATCGTAAACAGCTTCTACCGTATCGGGATGCGCGATATTCAGCCTGACGATGCGGGGGCGGCGAGCGCCATTTTGAGCACGCTGCAGCAGGCCGCGCTGGGGCTGGGTCCGGCCATTTTTGGGGCGATTTTGCTGCACGCGCTGCAACACCATCACGGGGATTACACTCAGGCGATTAATGTCTTCCTGGCTGTGGAAACTGTCATGATGATCGTTCTGGGGCTGGCAACGTTACGTATGCGCCATCGCCTGTCTCTGCCCGTGGGGAAAACCTGCCAGGCCACCAAATAAGCCGCGAATTTGCATAATAGATCCGCAGCCGCCATTATGGGGCTGCATCAATACAGGAGACGTTATGCAGGAATTAATTGCTCAGGTAGAAGAGTTAGGGATCGAAATTACCCCCACCACATCATTAGTCATCATCTTTGGTATTATTTTTCTTACCGCCATTATCATTCATTTTATTCTGCACAAAGTTGTCTTGCGGGCCTTTGAGAAGCGTGCGCAGGCCAGCAGCCATTTGTGGCTGCAGATCATCACCCAGAATAAATTATTTCACCGTCTGGCCTTTACCCTTCAGGGGATAATCGTTAACGTCCAGGCGGTACTGTGGCTGCAAAAAGGCAGCGAAGCGGCGGAAATATTAACCACCTGCGCAAAGCTGTGGATGATGGTGTATGCCCTCCTCGCCTTCTTCTCGCTGCTGGACGTGATTTTCAATCTGTCGCAGAAAATGGCCACCGCGTCGCAGCTGCCGCTGAAGGGGATCTTCCAGGGCATCAAGCTGGTGAGCGCCATTCTGGTGGGGATCTTAATTATCTCCCTGCTCATCGGTCAGTCTCCGGCGATTCTGATCAGCGGTCTGGGGGCCATGGCGGCGGTATTAATGCTGGTGTTTAAGGACCCTATCCTGGGTCTGGTGGCGGGTATTCAGCTCTCGGCCAACGACATGCTCAAGCTCGGCGACTGGCTGGAGATGCCGAAATACGGCGCCAACGGCACGGTGACGGACATCGGGCTGACCACCGTTAAGGTGCGCAACTTCGATAATACGATTACGACCATTCCGACGTGGGCGCTGGTTTCCGACGCCTTTATCAACTGGAGCGGCATGTCCGCCTCCGGTGGGCGACGCATTAAGCGCAGCCTGAATATTGATACCACCAGCATTCATTTTCTCGACGAGCAGGAACAGCAGAAACTTATTCAGGCGAAGCTGCTGAAGCCCTATCTGGCCGCGCGTCATGAGGAGATTAACCTGTGGAATCAGCAGAACGGTGAAGGGGAATCGATATTAAACCTGCGCAAGATGACCAATATCGGCACCTTCCGCGCTTACCTGAATGAATATCTGCGCAACCACCCACGGATTCGCAAAGATATGACATTAATGGTGCGCCAGCTCGCGCCGGATGCTAACGGCCTGCCGATTGAAATATATGCCTTCACCAATACGGTGGTCTGGGCAGAATATGAAGAGATTCAGGCCGACATCTTCGACCATATTTTCGCGGTAGTGGATGAATTTGGTCTGCGTATACACCAGTCACCGACCGGGAACGATATTCGCTCGCTGGCAGGCGCTGTCGCCAGATAATCAGGTGCTGGCGCGGGAAATAAAGCGCCAGTCCATCATCACTCTTTCCGTGGGCGCATCCGGGTTGTCGATCTTATTTAAGAGCAGATCGACCGCCTTGCGCCCGATATTGCGCGACGGCTGTTCGATGGTCGTCAGCGAAATCATGTCCGCCAGCTCAGTGCCATCAAAACCGACGACTGCAATATCCTCCGGCACGCGCAGCCCCGCCTGCTGAATAGCGCGCAAGGCCCCTGCCGCCAGGGTGTCGGAAACGGCAAATACCGCGTCCGGCGGATTTTCCTTCAGCAGATTTTGCATGGCGGCCATTCCGGCGCGGGAGCTGAGATCGCTTGCGTACTCAACCGCCTGATACGCCAGGTCTTTAAGGTGGATCACGCTCTTGTAGCCGCGCTCGCGCAGCCGGGCGTATTTATAGCTGAGGTCGTGGTTGATCATGGCAATGCGCTTGCGGCCACCTTCAGCAAGCTGGCTGACGGCGTGCTGCGACGCATCGACGTCGTTAATCCCCACGCAGGAAACCGTCCCGGCATCGGCGTATTCGGCGCACTGCACCCAGGGGGCAGAACCTATCAGCGCGGCCAGTTCCGGCAGCTTCGAAAAGGCGTCCATAGTGATAATGCCGTCGACGATTTTGCCGGAAAGCAGGCTCAAGCCCGAGCGGGAGCGTTCGATATCAGAGCCAGAGTTGCAGAGCAGAATGCGGTAGCCGTTTTTCTCGGCCTCTTCTTCGATGCCTTTCACCACCTCGGCGCAGAACGGGTTGGCAATGTTCGAGACCATCACCAGGATCATATAGCTGCGGGCCGTGCGCAGCTGGCGCGCCAGCAGATTGGGCTGGTAGTTACTCTCTTTAATCGCCTGCAGGACGCGATCGCGGTTTTTTGCTTTCACGGTATCGCTGTTGTTGAGCACCCGGGAAACCGTCGCCACGGAGACCCCGGCCAGCTGAGCGATTTTCTGAATTGACATAGCGACGACACATCCTGCGGTTAGCGTTTTGTGCAGGCTACCATAAATTTGTTGCCCGGCGAACCGGGCAACGCGTCATTGCGCCACGCGAACCCAGCGCTGTTGCTGGTGGCTTTTTACTATTGCATCAATGATATACATCACGTTCGCGCCATCATGGAAGGTGGCAAACGCAGGCCGTTCCGGCATTGCGCCCGTCTGCACGGCACGGTAGAACTGCGCCATCATGTTTTTGAAGGCATCCGGCCAGCCTTCAATATGCCCGCCGGGGAAATGGGCGCTGTCGGCCACATCAGGGTTCATCAGGCTCGGATCGTCGCTGAGCGTCTGGTTTGCCTGTGCGCGATGGCCGATCCACAGCTGCTGAGGGCTCTCCTGATCCCACGCCACCGACCGCTCGCTGCCGTTGATCTCAAACGTCAGGCGGTTTTTGCGCCCGGCGCTCACCTGCGAGACGCTAAAGCTGCCCTTGCTGCCGTCGTCAAAGCGGAACAGCACCGATCCGAAGTCTTCGGTGGTGACCGGCTTGTCCTCATAGCGGGCGTGCTCCTCGTGCACGAAGGTCTGATTTCCGGCCACGCTAGCCTTGCGCGTCGGCCAGACGATAGCGAGGTCGGCCATCACCTCGGTGATGCGGCGGCCGGTGACAAACTGCACCGTGTCGCACCAGTGGGAGCCGATATCCGCCACCGCGCGCGACGCCCCGCCCAGCGCGGCATCCACCCGCCAGTTGTAGTCGGTTTCGAGCAGCATCCAGTCCTGCAGATAGCTGCCGTGCGCGGCAAATACCCGTCCGACGCTGCCCGCGCGTAGCATGCTCGCGGCCTGTCGCACCATCGCAAACTGGCGATAGACAAAGCTGACGCCGTGTACCACACCCGCCTGCTCTGCCAGCACCACCAGTTCGCGGGCCTCGTCCGGGGTCATGCACAGCGGCTTCTCGGAAAAGACGTGCTTTCCCGCGCGCAGGATCTGGCGGTTAATCTCTGCGTGCAGGTGATTTGGCGTGCAGTTGTGCACCACGTGCAGATCGGGATGTGCGAGTAACGCATCCACGCTGCCGTAGGCGTGCGGGACGTTAAGCCGACGCGCTTTTTCCTGCGCCTGCGCCAGCGAGCTGTCGCACAGCGCGACGACCTGCACAAAACCCAGGCGCCTGAGCGCCTCGATATGCGCCGGGCCGATAAACCCGCTGCCGATAATGCCGACGTTAATCATGGCTGCCTCCTGCCGCGAAATCGTCAAACGCGCGCCCGGAGACCGGGATAATGTGGCGGCGGATAAACTCGCTGCCTTCGCGGGCACCGGTATCGCCATCTTTCAGGCAGCACTCCCACTCCAGTACCGCCCAGCCGTCGTAGTCGTACTGCGTCAGTTTGCTGAAAATGCCCCTGAAGTCGATCTGCCCGTCGCCCAGCGAACGGAAGCGGCCGGCACGGTTGATCCACGGCTGATAGCCGCCATACACCCCGCTCCGCGCGCTGGCGCGGTATTCGGCATCCTTCACGTGGAATGCTTTGATGCGCGCGTGATAGATGTCGATAAAAGCCAGGTAGTCCATCTGCTGCAGCAGCATATGGCTCGGGTCGTAGAGAATGTTGCAGCGCGGGTGGTTATCCACCAGCGCCAGAAAACGCTCAAACGTCACCCCGTCGTGCAGGTCTTCCCCCGGATGCAGCTCAAAACAGACGTCTACGCCCTGTTCATCGAAGGTATCCAGAATCGGTCGCCAGCGGGCTGCCAGCGCCGCGAACGCCTCCTGGAAACGCTGCTCGTTATGCGGCGGCCACGGGTAAAAAAACGGCCAGGCCAGCGAGCCGGAGAACGTTGCGTGCGCTTTCAGACCCAGTCTGGCGGAGGCGATCGCCGCCTGCTTCAGTTTCTCCGTGGCCCACGCCCGGCGGGCCGCATCGTTACCGCGCACGGACGCGGGCGCGAAATGGTCAAACGCGTCGTTGTAAGCCGGGTTAACCGCCACAAGCTGCCCTTCAAGATGGGTCGATAGCTCGCTGATGACAAGCCCGTGTGCGGCCAGCTTAGCGGTGACGTCATCGCAGTAGGCCTGGCTCTCTGCGGCTTTCTCTACATCAAAAATGTGCGGATGATTGCAGGGGATCTGCACCGCTTTATAGCCCTTATCTGCCGCCCACCCTGCCAGGCCGTCGAGCGAGTTAAACGGGGCCTCTTCGCCAATAAACTGCGACAGAAAAATACCGGGTCCTTTCATCGTCCTCATACCACCTCCAGAACGTTACGCCTTGTCATCGTCATAGCTGAACGTGAGAAGGAAAATAAGCGCGATCGCCGCGGCGGCCACCGCCGGGATCCACCAGAATGTCACCCACGCCTGCGGCACGGTATGACCCGCCACCAGGCGGTTGTAGAGCGCCCCGGAAATCTGCGAGCCGAGCAGCATCCCGATACCGTAGGTGAACATCACAATCATGCTCTGCGCCTGGCCTTTTACTTTTTCGCCCGCCACGCGGTCGGTGTAGATAAAGCCCACCACAAAGAAGAAGTCATAGCACACGCCGTGCAGCAGAATGCCAATGTACAGCAGGAAACGTCCCTCTTCGCTCACGCCGAGGGCAAACATGGCGTAACGCACGAACCACGCCAGCATGCCGATCAGCAGCATAACTTTCACGCCCAGGCGGCGGAACAGCAGCGGGATCACCAGCATGAAGACGATCTCCGACATCTGCCCGAACGACATCGCAGTGCTGACATCAGCAATCCCTGCGTCTGCCAGATAAGACGCGGTATAGGCGTAGTAGGTACCGAGCGGCACAGAAATCAGCATCGCGCAGACGGAAAAGACGAAGAAGTGACGGGTTTTAAGCAGCGCGAAGGCATCCGCGCAGAACAGATCGCGCACCTTAACCGGCAGCCCTTTAGCGGGGGCTGGCGTGTGCGGCAACGTCAGGCTATAGAGGGCCAGCAGCACGGAGCTGGCCGCCGCCACCTGGAAGATGGTGACGCTTGCCGCCACACCGGTAACGCCAATAAATATCCCCGCCGCAATCCAGCCGATCGTGCCGAATACGCGAACCACCGGGAAGGTTTTATCGACGTTTGCCAGGCTGTGAAACGCAATGTTGTTGGTCAGCGCAAGGGTTGGCATGTAGCAGAGCGTGTAGCCAAACAGCAGGCCGATCAGCAGCGCACCGTTTTCAGCAATCAGCGCGCCCGGCACAAACCACAAGATCGCCGCCCCGGCGAGATGCATCACCGCCATGACCTTTTGCGAGGCAAAGAAGCGATCCACCAGCATGCCAAGCACAAACGGCGACAGAATAGAGGCGATTGGCCCGGCAGAGAACGCATCACCAATCAGCAAAGACATGTTGTGCTGGGTCATCACCAGACCCAGCGTGACCGACCAGCTGCCCCAGATAAAAAACTGCAGAAACATCATCAGCGACAGCCGCGGCACCAGCAGCCGGTGCTGCGCTATCGCCTTTCCACTACTTTCAGTTGTTGACACCATGACGAGCCCCACCCTCAAAAAGTAATCGATTACAAAACAGTTCAGGTAAAAAGTAATCGATTACAAAACAAAGATCCTGTGGATCGTAGAAGATTTGGGAGGGGGGTCACGATAAAGGTAGAGTGGTGCTTTGTAGGCCCGGTAAGCGTAGCGCCACCGGGCTTGAAGACGGGTGCGGTCTGGTGCCCTCACCCCGGCCCTCTCCCACAGGGAGAGGGAGAAAACCGTGCTACTTTTTCCGCGAGAGCTTGAACGCGATAAACAGGAATACGACCCACACCGGCAGCAGCAGCGCGGACAGGCGCATCGCATCCATGGTGCACATCAGCACCAGAATCAGCCCGAGGAAGGCGATACAGAGGTAGTTGCCCGCCGGGTAGAGCAGAGCCTTAAACTGCGTCTCACGCCCCTTGCGGCGCATGGCGGCGCGAAAGCGCAGGTGCGCCAGGCAGATCATGATCCAGTTCAGTAGCAGCGTGGCGACAACCAGCGCCATCAGCAAACCAAAGGCAGATTTCGGCAGCAGGTAGTTAATCAGCACCACTAGCGAGGTAATGGCCCCTGAGAGCAGCAGAGAGTTGACCGGCACGCCACGGCGGCTGACGCGGGTGAGGAACTTCGGCGCATTGCCCTGCACGGAGAGACCAAACAGCATACGGCTGTTGGAGTAAACGCCACTGTTATACACCGACAGCGAGGCCACCAGGATAACGAAATTCAGCGCCGAGGCTACCACGTTGCTGTTCAGATCGTGGAATATCATCACAAACGGGCTGCTGTCAGATTTCACTTCCACCCAGGGATAAAGCGCCAGCAGCACGACCAGCGAACCGATGTAAAACAGCAGAATACGGTACACCACCTGGTTGACCGCTTTCGGAATGCTTTTATGCGGATCGCGCGCTTCAGCGGCAGTGATCCCAATCAGCTCCAACCCGCCGAACGAGAACATAATGACCGCCAGGGAGAGGATCAGCCCCTTCCAGCCCGTGGCCAGGAAGCCGCCGTGCTGCCAGAGGTTGTCGATGGTTGCTCGCTCGCCGCCGTGACCGGAGAACAGCAGCCACAGGCCAAAGCCGATCATCCCGATAATCGCCAGCACCTTAATCAGCGCGAACCAGAATTCGGTTTCACCATACAGGCGTACGTTTACGAGGTTGACGGCGTTGATGATAATAAAGAAGGCAGCGGCCCAGACCCACGTCGGGACATCGGGCAGCCAGTACTGCATATAGATGCCTGCGGCGGTCAGTTCGGCCATTCCCACCAGCACAAACATCACCCAGTAGTTCCATCCGGAGAGGAAGCCTGCGAACGGGCCCCAGTATTTATACGCAAAGTGTGCGAAGGAGCCTGAAACCGGCTCTTCAACGACCATCTCGCCAAGCTGGCGCATGATCAGGAAGGCGATAATGCCGGCAATGCCGTAACCGAGCAGCACCGCCGGACCGGCCATCTGAATGGCAGGGCCGATGCCGAGAAACAGCCCGGTACCGATTGCGCCGCCAAGGGCAATTAACTGAATATGTCGATTTTGCAAACCACGTTGCAGCGTCGGATTCTGTTCCGACGAAGCTTCAGCGCTACCGTTGCCTGAAGCGGATGACGCGTCTTTCACGTCCTACCCCTGTCTCTTTTTTAGAAGGGGCACGTTTTAACACTTCATGCTGGCGGTAGCAAGTTTAACGCCGGGGCACGTTATGCACCCGGCGATGAAAGGTTATGAGCCGATGATCCCGCCATCCGCTTTGGTGATCACCACCGTTGAGGAACGCGGGCGTCCGCTCGGGTTTGCATCTGGCCAGTTTGAGACGGCACGCGGATTGGCCGGGTCGGTAATATCATCCCCGCCCTCCCCCGGATGTTGAATATTAATGAACAGCGTCCGGTTGTCCGGCGTAAACGCAATCCCGGTGATTTCGCACCCGCGCGGTCCGGTCAGGAAACGGCGGTACTCATTGGTGCCCGGAATGGTGGCTACCATCTGGTTATTGCCCATCCCCTCGTAGGCTTTCTTGTTAATGGTGCTTGAAGAGACGTCGGTCTGGATCCACAGTACCCCCTGGTGATCGAACGACAGGCCATCGGGGCTGCCGAAGGCCGCCCCCTGCATCGAACCTTTGGCCTTCGGATCGTCACTGTCGGTACGCCCGGCCATCACCAGAATATCCCACTTAAAGCGTGTGGCGGCAGGATCGGCCCCCTCTTCGTGCCAGTGCATAATATGACCAAACACGTTATTAGCGCGCGGGTTAGCGGCATCAACCGGCGCCTTACCCTCTTTCCCGCGATCGCTGTTGTTGGTGAGTGTACAGTAGACGCTGCCGCTGGCGTGCGGGTCGACCGCTATCCACTCAGGGCGATCCATTTTCGTTGCCCCCACCACGTCAGCCGCGAGGCGGGTTTTAATCAGCAGATCGCCCTGGTTTTCAAAACCGTGGTCTTGATCCAGACCATTTTGCCCGAAGATCAGCGGCAGCCAGTCGCCGCTGCCCTCCTCGTTGAAGCGGGCAACGTACAGCGTACCGGACGTCAGCAGCTGCATATTGGCTTCACGGTTTGCAGGATCGTATTTTTTGTCCGAGACAAATTTATAGATGTACTCAAACTTCTGGTCATCTCCCATATAGACCACCACGCGGTTATCGGCGGCGAGCGTGACGGCGGCGCCTTCATGCTTGAAGCGGCCCAGGGCGGTGTGTTTACGCGGCGTGGAGGCCGGGTCGTAAGGATCAATCTCCACGACCCAGCCGAAGCGGTTGGGTTCATTGGGGGTTTTATCGACGTTAAACCGCTCATCCACTTCGTTCCAGCGGTAGGAGTCATCGCTGTCGCTGATGCCGTAGCGTTTTTCCAGCGGGTTGAGATCGGCTTTTTTAACAAAAATATCCGACCAGTTCTCCTCGCAGGTGAGATAGGTGCCCCACGGCGTATGTCCGTTGGCGCAGTTTTGCATGGTGCCCAGCACGCGCTCCCCTTGCGGATCGGCGGCGGTTTTCATTAAGTCCTGATGCCGTGCCGGACCGGTAAGCGCCATCGGGGTATTAACGGTAATACGGCGGGCATAAGAAGACGGGCGAACGACCTGCCAGTCGCTGCCCGTTTTTTTGACTTCCACCACCGACACGCCCATCGCGTTCTGCCCCTTACGGGCTTTATCGAGACTCCAGTTCGCCGTGCCGTCGGTAAACAACATCCCGTTGTCGATGTATTCATGGTTCAGCGCCAACAGGCCATGCGCCGGGTTTTGCTCCCCTTGCGGCAGACTAAACCACGCCATACCGTCGTGGTGCATGCCCGCCTGCACGGCCTGTTCGTCCGTGGTATTGCTGGCGTCCGGCTTAAACGCCGGCATGTTATCTTTGATACCCGTCGGGTCGCCCCAGCGATAAAACGGTTGGGCAATATAGCCTTCCGGCACCCTGACCGTATCCTCCGTAGAGACGTCGATGCTGGTAAAGCCCAGGGAAACCGCTTTTGCCAGCGCGGAAGGCTTCGCTACTGCGGCAATGGCGTTTTCGGGTTTGATCAGAAAGGGGAATGAAACGGCAGCGCCCGCCACGGCACCCATCTGTAAAAAACGGCGGCGGGAGAGAAACACCTGTGCAACCTCGGAGAATACCGGGTTAGCGCTGCGGTTATTGATTTCGTCGCGATGTTCTTTTTTAAATACGGATTTCAGAGGTCTGCCCATAGCGGCTTCCTGTCATTGGCCAAGAGATAAGGAGTTGGCGACCAGTCTAAGAAGCTTTTATTACAATTTTATAACACGATGAGGGCGGTGTGGGGCGTCCCTGCCCCGGATAACGAGGGTGGAACGCTTAGAACGTGTAGCCAACCGAGACTTTAAAGGTGCGCGGCTCGCCCTGCGTAATATAGGTACCGGAATCGTCCACGCTGGCCCAGTAGTTTTCATTGGTCACGTTGTCGATGCCTGCACGTACCGTCATCTGGTTTTCGTTGTGATTTACCGCGAAGCGATAGCGCATCCCCAGATCCAGCGTGGTGTAACTGTCGAGCTTTTTGCTGTTCGCGAGGTCGGCATACTGCGTGCCGGAGTGGTTTACGCGGGCGGTGGCAGTCAGCCCCTCGATCGGCTTGATGTCATATTCCGCGCCCAGCACGGCGTAAAAGTTCGGGACACCAATGGCATCGTTACCCTGGTTGAGACCATTGTTGGTTTTGGTCAGCTCCGCCTGCAGCCAGGTGGCGCTGGCGTTGAGGCGCATCCCCAGCATCGGCTCGCCGAAGACATTCAGCTCCACGCCGCGGTTGCGCTGCTCGGCGTCCAGGCCGTAATGCTTCGTCTGGCTGTCGAGAATAGCGGAAGGCATTTTGATTTCGAACAGCGCCAGAGACCCGCCCACGCGACCGAAATCGGCCTTCACGCCCACTTCGTTCTGTTTAGAGTGAACAATACCGGTGCTCTGCCCGTAGTTAATGGCGGTGTCAGGGGCGTTTTTACCCGGCTGCAGCGCTTCGGTATGGTTAGCATAAAGAGAGATCTGCTCCCACGGCTTGTAGACCACGCCGTAGGTTGGCATCCAGCGGCTGCCGTCGAAGCCATCGGCATCGTTTTCCGCGCCGGTCACTTTGTTATACCCGCGAATGACCACTTTCTGATGACGTGCCCCGGCGGTAAACAGCAGCCTGTCGTCCAGCACGCCCAGGGTATCGCTCAGCAGCCAGCCCTGCGTGCGGGTGCGCCCGCTGGTCAGCGGATCGCTGTATTTGCCGCCCAGGCCGTTGAAGTTTGAGCTGTCCGGCATATCAACCCCGGTGTTGTGGTAGATATTGGTGGTCGGGTTGTCTGCCGCCGCGGACATTTTCCACGCGATTTTTTCGTTTTTGGTCATCGCGGAGTAACCCACGTTCACCTTGTGCGACACGAAGCCGGTCGTAAAGTGACCGCGGATCCCCGCCATCCCACTGACGGAATCGCTGATGCGATTGGTATCAAGGCGGCTGACCGTGGCCTTTCCGCTTTTGTCCAGCAGCTTCGGTGCGCTGTAGGTCCCTTCTTCATGAGCGTGCTGCGCGCCGAGTCCGGTATACGCCGTCCAACTGTCGGTGATGTCGTATTCGCTGCGCCACATCCCGAATTCGTTCTCGATGTTGCTGTAGGCCCACTTCTGGGAAATGTTGCGATCGTTTTTCGGTGGCTCCGGCACAAAATCCACCGCCGAAATATTGACGCTGGTCGGGCTGCCGTGGAAGGTTTTCTTCTGGTAGCCGAGATCCAGCGAGGTGCGGAAGTTGTCACCTTTGTAATCCAGACCGGTGGAGAGCAGCGTGGTGCGGCGGCGGTCATTCGGTACGCCGGTTTCCCCTTCACGATGGATCAGATTCACCCGCGCGCCAAACTGGTCGTTGTCGCCGTAGCGACGGCCCGCATCCAGCGTGGTGCCAACCTGGGAATCCGAGGTGTAGTCAACGCCGACTTTCGCCTGCGGGAGTTCGCCCGCGTGTTTTGGCTCAAGGTTGATCATCCCGCCCACGCCGGAGCTTGCCGCGCCGTTCATCAGGGCGTTTGCCCCTTTGAAGATCTCAATCCGCTCGACCATCTGCGCATCCACCACCTGACGCGGCAGAACGCCGGACAGCCCGCCAAAGGTCATATCATCGCCGTCAAACTTCAGGCCGCGGATGCGGTAAGTTTCCGCGCTGTTGCCATACCCCTGAACGTATTGCACGCCAGCGTCATTGGCGACCACATCGGCAATGGTTTTCGCCTGCTGATCGTCCACCAGCTTTGCGGTGTAGCTGATGATATTAAAGGGTACGTCCATGGCATTCTGCTCGCCGAGCATCCCCATACGCCCGCCGTTCGCCACTTGTCCGTCGAGGAAGGCCGGCACAAGCTGGTCGCCGCCGGGGGTAAAGTCGCTGGCTGGTGCCGACTGCACAACGAGAGTCTCTTCTTTTTGATTATCCGCCGCGTAAGCGGAATGTGTCGCCGCACCGACGGCGAGTGCCAGCAGCGTTTTGTGTAATCTGGTGTTGTTCATCGTTAACCCATTTGAAAGTGCGCGCAAAAATGACCCGTGAGCGGGCCTTAGAATCTATTGGTTGCAATGCAAATGAGAACTATACGCATTATCTATGCGTTAGCAAGTGTAACCGCGTTCATACGGGAGGCGTGGTCAGCGATGAGGGGAATAGCCACCCCGTTTCGGGGTGGCTGCAGTGACATTACTTTTTCTTGTAAATATTGGCCGTACCGTGAATTTTATTGTTGGTGTTCCCGGAGGTGAGCACCAGGACATCAGCGCCTTGCTTATCGGCTTTCTCGATCAGTTCTTTTTTAGCATCATCGATAGAGACTTCACCTGAGGTGTTTACCGTACCGATTTTCTGATATTGAGACTCAACTTTCTTAAACTCCTCCTTCGTCAGAAGCTCAGCAGCGAAGGCATGAGTTGTAAAGAAAAACGCAGTTCCCAACAAAACAGCAATTGTCTTTTTCATAACCTTTTTTCCTTGAGATTAATCAGCAACAACGAAAAGCCCCACTCATTATGGTGAGGTTTTATGAGCATGGTAGATAAACTCAGGTAATGCCATAGGTCATGGAAAATTCTTTTATAACAACCCGTTGCATGAAATTACTAACGAATATTAAGAATATTCAAATACCCGCGCAGTGCCAGCAATATCAATGCGTACCGCGGTGCCAGGGTTCCATCCTGGCTGGCTTACGGTTTTCAGAACCACGGGTTGTTGCTCCCCGGCTAACGCAAGGGTGAGCGTCGACAACTGGCCGGTAAAGTCCACATCAAGAATCGAGATCGGGCTTTCATGCGCGACACATGCCGTCACGCGCAGCTGCTCAGGACGCAACATCACGCGGCCCTGCCCTGTTGCTTGTGTGTTGTCCGTCGGCACCTCACCCAGCGCGCACACGGCATAACCGGCAGCAAGCTGAGCAGGCAGGATCACGGCATCGCCAAGAAACAGCGCCGTCTCTTCGTCAACGGGACGGGTGTAGACCTCATAAGGGGTCCCCACCTGCGTGAAACGCCCGGCGCGCATTACGGCCACCTGTGTGGCAAAGGAGAGCGCTTCGTTCTGATCGTGGGTGACCAGAATCGAAGCCACGCCTGCTTCCGCCAGCAGATCGGCCGTGGCTTTACGCGTCGTGGCGCGCAGGCCGGTATCCAGCGCTGAGAACGGCTCGTCCAGCAACATCAGTGAAGGACGCTGGGCCAGCGCACGCGCCAGCGCCACGCGCTGCTGCTGTCCGCCGGAAATCTCATGCGGCCAGTGCGTCGCAAGCTGCCTGTCCAGAGAGACCATCTCCATCAGCGCCTCAATGCGCTGGCGTTTCTCGTAGCGGGTGCCTTCCAGCCCCCAGGCGATGTTATCTGCCACGTTAAGGTGCGGGAACAGCGCCCCTTCCTGAGGAACAAAACCGATCCGGCGCAGGTGGGCGGGCACAAAACGGTTTTCATCGAACAGCGTTTTTCCCTGCATGACAATGCGCCCGGTATCTGGCGTTTCAAACCCGGCAAGGATCCGCAGCAGCGTGGTTTTACCCGACCCGGATGGCCCGACGATCGCCGTCCTGCTTCCCGGCGCAACGCTCAGGTTCAGGCTGTCGAGCACCTGCGCATCAGCGAACGATTTAGAAATGGCGGTTAATTCAAGCATGTCATAGCCCTGCAATTTTTTTCGACTGCATATAGAGAATGGCGGTCAGCGGGAGGGAAATCAGGATCATCAGCATCGCGTAAGGCGCGGCTGCAACATAGTCAATTTCGCTGGTCAGCGCCCAGAATCCGGTGGAGAGCGTGCGCGTGCCCAGTGGAGAGAGCAACAGGGTGGCGGTCAATTCATTGCTGACGCCGAGGAACACCAGCGCGGCACCCGCCGCCGCACCCGGCGCGGCCAGCCGCATCGTGACACTCCAGAGCGCCTTCGCGGGCGTGCTGCCAAGACTGCGCGCCACGTTCTCCAGCTCAACCGGTGCCTGGGCAATCCCCGCCCGCAGGTTAATGAGCGCCCGTGGCATAAACATCAGCAGGTAGGCAAGGAAGAGGGTAACTTCCGTCTGGTAAATGGGACGGGCGTAATGAATGGTGACGGTGACCAGCGCAAGCGCCGTGACAATCCCCGGCAGCGAGCTGGTGATATAGATACACCCTTCCAGCATCCGGAAGATGCGGCGCGGATAGCGGATCCCGAGCCACGCAATGGGGATCACGCACGCCGTGGTCAGCAGGGCTCCGCCCACGCCGAGCATCAGCGTCTGGCGCAGCGAGTGCCAGAGATCTGCGCTCAGCCAGTTTTGAACGCCGCCGAGCCAAATCCAGCGACACAGAACAATTAACGGTACACCCAGCGCCAGCACGATCAACATGATGAAAAACAGCTGACCCAGCGCGGCGGCTGCAGGCTTCAGCGGCCAGCGCTTCTGTTCACGGGCGGCCCCGGCACCGATGCGCGCGTAACGTGCTTTTCCGCGCGTCACGCCTTCCAGCACTAAAATAGCCAGGCAGCACAGGGCCAGCACGCCCGCCAGCATGTTAGCGGCCGGGCCACTGAAGGTAGACTGAAACTGGTCATAAATGGCCGTCGTGAAGGTGTCGAAGCGAATCATCACGTACAGGCCATATTCCGCCAGCAGATGCAGCGCCACCAGCAGCGCACCGCCGCAGATAGCGAGTTTGAGCTGCGGTAGCACCACGCGGAAAAAGACCCGCCAGGGCGGGGTACCGAGTGACGCAGCCACGTCTTCGAGTGTCGGGTCCAGGCGACGCAGCACCGCCGCAACCGGCATATAGATAAACGGATAGTAGGCAAGGACAGAGAGGAACACGCCCGCAGAGAGCCCGTGCATGGACGGGACAACGCTCACCCAGGCATAGCTTTGCACAAACGCGGGGATGGCCAGCGGGGCGACCGCCAGTGCGGACCAAATCCCCCGCCCGGCAAGCTGCGTGCGCTCGGTGAGCCAGGCGATGGCCACGCCCGTCACGATGCAAAGTGGAACCGCAAGGGCCGTCAGCCACAGCGTGTTGCTGAGCAGCTCAGCCACACGCGGGCGGAAGACCAGCGCCTTTATGGTTTCCCAGCCCGTCTCAATGCCAATGGCAATGATAAAGCCCAAAGGCAGAAGCGCCATTAATGAAAACAACACAGCTAACGCAACCATCGGCAGTGCAGGACGCCTGCGGGCAGGCTCCTGCACTCTGTTTTTTCCGATGTCGAGACTCAAACCAGACATAACACCTTCACTTCACTTTCAGTGATCACAGCAGGCCGGCTTGCGTCATCAGCTCGATAACTTTTTTACTGTTGAGCGTTGAAGGTTCTACTTTCGGGGCATCAAGATCTTTCAGCGGAACCAGTTTCGGGTTTGAGGCCGCGTTCACGCCCACGGCGTATTCAAAGGCATTATTGGTACGCAGACTTTCCTGCCCTTCTTTACCGGTAATGTATTTAATGAAGGCCTGCGCCTGCGCTTTATGTTTGCTGGACGCCAGCACACCACCGCCAGAGAGGCTAACAAACGCGCCCGGATCCTGGTGTTTGAAGTAATAGAGTTGGGTGTTTTTGCTGTTTTCGCCCGTTTTGGACTGATCGACAAAGCGGTAGTAGTGATAGATCACGCCGCCATCGATCTGGCCGGCATTGACCGCTTTCATCACAGTGCTGTTGCCTTTATAGGCCACGAAATTGGTTTTCATCGCCTTGAGCCATTCCAGCGTGGCCTGCTCGCCTTTCAGCGCCAGCATTGCGCTCACGATGGCCTGGAAATCCGCACCTGATGGTGATGCCGCCCAGCGGCCTTTCCACTCGGGTTTCGCCAGGTCCATCAGCGACTTAGGCAGCTGCTGTTCGCTCAGTTTTGCCGGGTTATAGACAAAAACCGTGCTGCGGGCCGCGATGCCGATCCAGCGACCGTGCGCCGGACGATATTCTGCCGGCACCTGCTTCAGGGTCTCTGCGTCCAGCGGCGCAAACAGGTTGGCATTATCCACCAGCACCATTGACGGAGAGTTCTCGGTCAGGAATACGTCCGCCGGGGATGCGCTGCCCTCCTGAACCAGCTGGTTACCCAACTCGCTGTCATCGCCGTTACGCAAAGTCACTTTGATGCCGGTTTCTTTGGTAAAACCGTCAACCCACGACTTCACCAGGTTTTCATGCTGCGCGTTGTAGACAACGATACCTTCGCTGTTATCGGCAGCAACCGATTGTGTGGAAAGGAAAAGTGAGGAAGACAACAAGGCAAGCGAGAAGCAGGACAGCAGGCGAGAATTCATGAACATATCCTTAATAGACCAACGGGAGTAACCACTCATAGCTTTGTGGGAAAGGATTAAAGCATACAACAACGCTAATGATAATTAGTATCAATCAAGTTTAAGCGTAAAAGTGTAAAATTTCATTTTCGCTGGGTTTGAAGTGATAAAAATCCAGATTTAAAAATCGGATTAATGAAAGATTAAGAAAACATTAAGCCAAAGCCTAATAAAAGATAATTAGCACTCTATTTATTAAGTGGTTATTTAAAAGAAAACGAACGCTTCGCGGGTTTCACTCCCGCCAATACGCATCGTGACGCAGTCTGTGCTAAACCGCTCAAGCTCTTCACGGTAAATAGGGTCTGCAGAACCTGATGGTGTGCACGATGAATACCTCCCTCCTCGAAAAGAACAATGCCGTAAAGAAATTCCCGCATTTGCGCAACGCACTAATACTTTTTATCATTGAGGCATAAAATAGTCGGAGCATTAGTATTAGTGAAGGATTACAGGTAGTTATGTCTCCGGTTCAGATGGCTGCCGTGTTATCAGATAACACAGTAACTGAAGCGGAGACACTGCAGAATCGTTTGTTGGGTTAAGTGAAGCAGACATCAGAACAAGATTAGCCAACAGACCCACACTTTCTGGAAATAGTACTTTTTATAACAAACACATAGCTGAGGATGTCATTTCCCGCGCGCTAAAATTTAATGCGTCTTACATAAGGAACTGGGCCAAAACGGCGAGATCTGGTTCAAAATTGAACATCGATTTTTTTGCAGGCAAGGAAATTGGCTTTGGCATTGAGTATGCTACTGGCCCTATAATCAAATCGCATAAATTGCGTGTTGTACTTGAACTTCAGTTTTATAACAACAAACCGTACTATGTACTGACTGCTTTCCCGGTGCTGAGATAAATCATGATTAATAAATTTCTGGATCATCTAATGGCTGCGTACTTTAACCAGGATTATGATTTGTTTGGCGAGACCATCGAAGAGGTGATGGAAGAATATTTGAAGTGCGAAGGACCAGAACATGCAAAGGGTCTGATTGAGGATTGCAATAATTTTATCAACAGAAATGAAGATGTGGAGCTTGAGTTTCTCAATTTGTATAGGTTCGATTTTGACCCATCTTTATGGGGTATAACTGCAAAGCAGTTCCTCACGATGATATCCGCGCAGGCTTGCCGTTATCTTGATGCAGAAAAGTAAGGGCCTTGTCAGGCCCTTTCTATGTGAATTATTCATTTCAGGTTTAATATGCCGGATAACTAAACAATCGAAGCCTTTATCAAACGAATTAATGTTTTTGCTCTGGAGCAATTAATAATTCTCTAAGGTTTTTGATATATTCAACATACTGGGGGTGAGGTTCACAATCCCCATACATCGCAAAAATGTATGATGCATTATCATTAAGCCATTGTTCAGTGTCATCATGAAAACGTTGAACATAAGTCTCATTTGGAACAATTATGCTCATGCTATTCATTACTTCAAGAGTAGTATCAGGCAACCGCCACCTATTTATTATTGCGATATTTAATGCACAGATTAACCACTCTCCCGCCAGCGAAGCGGGAGAATTTAATGCGGGGCGTTATTTATCGATTAAATTAAAATCACTCTGGTTATATCTTTGTCCCTGGATATTCTCAGGCGTAAAGATATGATCAACGATCTTAATATCAGAATCGGAAAGGTTAAGGCTGACCGCACCTGCATTATCCTGTAAATGCGCTATTTTTCGGGCCCCCGGAATGGGAACAATATCCTCTCCTTTGCACATCACCCATGCCAGTGCCAGTTGTGCAAGAGAACAATGGTATTTATCCGCTATATCCTGCAGCTGATCGAGCAGCAGTTGGTTTTTCCGCATCGCTGCTTTCTGGAAGCGAGGCAGGTTGCGCCGAAAATCATCCTCGCCAAAGCCTGAATTGTCTGTAATTTTTCCGGTTAAAAAACCGCGCCCCAACGGGCTATAGGGTACAAACCCAACGCCTAACTCGCGGCAAGCGTTGAGAATGCCTTTCTCCGGCTCGCGAGTCCAGAGCGAATACTCAGTCTGGACGGCGGTAATGGGATAAATTTTGCAGGCCCGGCGTAACGTGTCGGCTGATACTTCTGAAAGTCCGATATGGCGAATTTTCCCTTCCTTGATTAAATCAGCCATTGTTCCCACGACGTCTTCAACAGGGACTGCCGGGTCGACGCGGTGCTGATAAAGCAGATCGATAGTATCAATATTGAGACGTTTAAGTGAGCCTTCCACCGCTTCGCGAATATGTTCAGGCCGGCTGTCAACGCCTGCCATACGCTCAAGCCCCTGCCCGGAGGCAAGGATGCGAAAACCAAATTTAGTCGCAATCTGTACCTTATCGCGAATGCCTTTAATCGCTTTTCCAACCAGGATTTCATTATCATAAGGGCCGTAGACTTCTGCGGAATCAAGGAAGGTGACGCCCAAATCCACCGCAGCACGAATGGTATTGATCGCCTCGGATTCTTCGGCGCCACCATAGGCAAAACTCATCCCCATACAACCCAATCCCAGTGCTGACACCTGAAATTTTTCTTTTCCCAGATAACGTGTTTTCATCTTATATTCCTCTTTTGATAAATCGCAGGAAATATATACTTCCATTATTCGCGCATAACAATTAGTATATTTTTAATGCAGTATTCCATGGAAATTAACAATGAAAAACGCGCCAGAATTGCAACATATAGAAATATTACTTCTTATTGTAAAACATGGGAGTTTTCGTAAAGCCGCAAAAGAATTAAATGTTTCAGCGCCGACATTAACGGTTACCATAAATAATCTTGAAGAAAAACTTGGGGTTAGACTTTTAAATCGTTCCACCCGGAGCTTGTCTTTGACCGCTGTCGGTAAAGCGTTTCTTGATGACGTGACGCCAGTCCTGAATGACTACAGGCGCGTCATTGATAATCTTAACGACCATAAGGAACAACCAGAGGGCGTCATCAGAATCAACTTACCCCGGATCGTGCTTGATCTCTTTTTTCAAAGCCATTTCGTTAAGTTTAAAAATGATTACCCGGGTATTAACCTGGCGTTATTCACCACAGACAAAAAAATAAACATTATCGATGCGGGTTTCGATGTCGGTATACGTTATACACAAGATGTTCCTAAGGATATGGTTGCGATTCCATTTGGAGGCAAGATGACTCTTATTCCTGTTGCCAGCCCTGAATTTTTGGAAAAAGCAGGACAGCCTGGCTCCCCAAAAGATCTGGTAAAATTCAGGTGTATAAATCGCTGCTTTCCTGATGGTCAGCTATACCGCTGGGAGTTTATCGATCCACAAGGGGAAAAAATGGAGGTATCTGTTAATGGCGATTTGGTTGTAGATTCAGACGCGGCAATGATTCAGGCTGCTGAAGTTGGGTTAGGGATTGCGTTTGTTTATGAGGGGCTGGTTAAGGATAAAATTAGCGACAACAAGCTTGTCCGTTTGCTAGCGGATTATACCTATCCCGCTGATAATTTTTGTATTTACTACCCGAGCCGAAAACATCTGCCAGCACCGCTGAGAACCTTCATAGCGTGGGTAATCTCGATGAATAAAAACGTGCGGAGATGAAATGGCACGCCCTGTAGGATTCGAACCTACGACCTACGGCTTAGAAGGCCGTTGCTCTATCCAACTGAGCTAAGGGCGCACTGAGAAGAGTGAACTTCGCGGCGGTGAAACGCGAAGAATTATACGGTCAATGGCAGGTGAGTCAATGCCTTTTCCGTTTTCTCCCCTGATTAGGGCTAGCTGATTGTAAATATGACTGTTTTTTCTCCATTCCCCCGCCTTTCTCCCGTACACTTTCCTGCTGCGAAAAGGCTTAGTTGCATTTAAGTAACGCCTGCTGTTTTCCTGAACGTCAGCTCGTCACACTAGAGAGAGGTAACCCGGCCGCCTGGAGGCTGACAGACAACAGGACAATGGAGTGACAGCGCATAACCTGATCGATACGCCCCCCCGGTTAGAATACATCTCTCAGGAGATCGTCGGCATCAAGCTTGAGCCCATCGTCGCCCTCCGCTCCATGCACCAGGTGGGGGTGGAGGTCCTCAGTGTCCTCAGTGAATCACGGTACAGTGAGGGCTTTTTCGGCGATCGGTCTGCAGAGTGGTCGATATCGCTGCTTGAAGCACAGCTTGCCGCGTTAAAAAATACGCCGCGCGGTCATAACCTTTTTATTAATCTGCCGATAACCGTCCTGACAGAGTCTGCGCCTTTTCAGCGGCTTATCAGGCTGCCTGGCGCGCCGCTCCATATTGAGATTGTCGACCCCGCAATGTTTCTGGCGCTGTCTGCGGCACAGAAGCAGCGCGTCATTGAGAATCTGATGCAGCTCAGAAACCGGGGGCACGCTGTCTGGCTGGATGACGTAGATGAGATTCTGGTGCAGTCGTTTTTATCCAGCCGGCTTCCGTTAAGCGGCATCAAAATAGATAAGGAAGCATTCTGGCGTTTACGCGACACCCCTGCGCTGAGGCAACTGGTTTCCCGCTGCTTTCAGCTTGCCGGGCATGTGCTTATCGAAGGTATTGAGACTGAACGCGATCGTACCTGGGCACTGGAGGCAGGCGCCGATCTTGGCCAGGGATATTACTGGCCGTCCTGGACATGGCCGGAGGATTAAAACGCCATTTCCAGGAGGGAGGCCATGCGAATGACAGTGCGCCGTTACCGGCGGCGGCGTACAGGAAGTGATGCACTGGGATTTACGCGCTCACCTTTTACTCCCCCCTTTTTCGACCGGCTCGAGTTTTTGAGCCAGTCCATCAGCCAGCCCCGCAAAACAGATGCCCCGTTTATCATTCTGGTGACGGAAGATCACTTCCTGCGCACCGGTTTTCTCAACGGGCAGTTTCCCCTGAGCAGCTGCTGCGACTACGCCACGCTGGACGACGCCCTTGTCGCCCAGACACAGTGGCCATCAGCCCGTCTGGTCGTCGATATCGAAAGCCGCTCCACGGGCCTTCTGGATAAACTGGATCAGCTGCGAAGGCATAGCCTGTTTCCGCCTTTCCTTACCCCCTGGCTGTTAGTCCGGGCCGATAACTACGATACCCGTCTCTTCTGCAAAGCGGCGGGCCCTTTTCATGTGCTCGAACGCCAGCTGAACGCCACAGCCCTCCAGCATAGCCTGCTGAATACCAGCCCCCCTCAGGGCTCCGACAAAGAGTGGTTCTCCCGCAACGAATGGCCAATCCTGCAGGAACTCTCCCGGGGCAAGACGCTACGTCAGATTGCCCTTATGCAGAACCGTCCCTATAGCCGCATTATCTATCGTCTCAGCTGTATTCTGCTGAAACTGGGGCTGAGCCATCGCCAGGAATTGCTTCACCTTCTTAATAACCTCTCAGACTGCACGTTTTAACCCACGCGCTAACCCCTTATTTCCTAAAGCGCTTTAGGAATTTACTTACCATTAACGTTGCAAAAATGTTAATTTTTAACATTAAATTCGAAATTACAACTATTCCTAATTTATGGGCGCAAACCTTGTGAAATGCCACAAATTGAAGGAATTACAGTACTTTCCTCCATCCGTTAAGTGAATGGAGAAAGCGTTAACAGGATGATAATGATGTAAAAACAAGCAGCTTAGCGGCGGCGCCCTGGAGTAAGAAGCGAAGCAGGTAGCATGTTCTCCTGTGCAACAGAGGCGTTTATCCGGGTTAACCCGGGTACTTTCAGATGAAGGTTTGACGGCCCGTGAGGTCAATTTTTCACCTCATCATCGCGGGTTCGTCCTCTGAAATGACGCGCGTTTTTGTTAACAATAAATTAACACAAAGAGATATCTGTTATTTTTTGTTATTACATAAAGATGAAAATATGCGGTAAATGGGATAACAGGATATTTCCGCTAATTTTAAAAAAATAGCGATTCAGATCCAGAAGATAATATAAACCAATACCCTGCGATTAATTTACAGGGTTTTCGGAAAAAACTTACACGGTATAATAAGAAGCGTATCAAATATGAATAAGAAATACCTTTTTGCCAACACCATCCAAATGAGATGACCGCGCTGAGGCATAGTTCTTTTCACTACGTCAACAAGGATGCTTTCGCTCTTTCCAGGGAAATACTACGGTATAGGGATCTGCACTTTTATCCTTCCGGCATTTCGAGAGTTTTACAAACTCTGCATAACGCTTTTAACAATCTGAGGCATTAAAAATGAAACCGGCATCCGTTATCATTATGGACGAACATCCTATCGTCAGAATGTCGATAGAAGTCCTGCTACAGAAAAATAAGAATATCGTCGTCAAGCTGAAGTCTGGCGATAGCCATGAAGTCCTTGACTGTATCCGCAATCACCCTATCGATCTGGTGATCCTTGACATTGAACTCACGGGCACGGATGCCTTTGCTTTGCTAAAGAGAATCAGGAACTTAAACAAGGACATCAAGGTTCTGTTCCTCTCGTCTAAATCTGAGTCATTTTACGCAGGTCGCGCCATTCGCGCCGGAGCAAATGGTTTTGTCAGTAAACGAAAAGATTTGGGTGAGATCTACAACGCAGTAGAAATGATCCTGATGGGCTATTCATTTTTCCCGTCAGAAACGCTGAACTTTATTAATCATCTGGGTTCGGGGAAAGGAATGGCAGCAGATATGCCATTATCGAATCGTGAGGTCACGGTATTACGTTATCTGGCGAATGGATTATCCAATAAGGAAATTGCTGAACAGCTACTATTAAGCAACAAGACCATTAGTGCGCACAAATCCAATATTTATTCCAAGCTGGGTGTACAGAGCATCGTGGAATTAATTGATTACGCCAAAGCGCACGAACTGCTATAACCTGAATTCACTCCCTGCAGCTTATCTGAGCTTCAGGGAGTGCGGTCAGTGTTAATTATAATTAATCATGAAGGTCGCATCCGCATCAGCCCGACCGGGCTGAGGGTTATCTGCAGTGGCGATATAATTGGCATAAAACGACAATGTCGCATTCCCCAGCGCGTCAACCGGGACCGACTGGCTGGCCTGCTGGAGAGCCAGACGCGTTTTATCCGCATCCCTGATCTCAACCGCGACATGACTTGCCGTACTGGCGTCATTCAGCGCCAGCAAACCGTTATTGCTCCCGTCGGCTTTTCCCGAAAACGTAATCGAGGCTGCACCCGGCGGACAGCCAGTCAGCTTCAGGGTAAACGGCATAGGCTGCGTACGGCTCCCGGTGGTGCTGAGCTGTTTGGTGGGCCAGGTGCCCAGCGTGACGGTTTTGTCGCTGTCGCTGCCCTCCGCAACGCAGGTAAAATCGACAATATTGCCGGACATCTGAATATTGATCTCGCCCAATGCTGTCGCTGACCACGCGTTGGTCTGAAACATCACCAGCGCCAGCGCAGTAACATGTCCTTTCCAGTTCCGCATCTCTCCCCCTTAATCGTAATCCACGCGGAGATAGCCGCGAGAGGTGAACCGGCCTTCTGCGGGTTTATTCCCGGTAATGCTTACCGGCCAGACGCGGATCCCCACCTGCGCCTGTGCACTATCATCCAGGCGGAACGGAATTTTGCTGTTCAGGTTGTTAGGCGTCAGAGGCGTGCCGCTATCGTTCGCCACCACAAATCCCAGATCGGGGTTATCGGAAACCAGCGCATTGCCAGCGATTTTTTCCGCCTCGATACGCATCGTCAGATACGCATTGGCCTCCACGTTCGTACACTTAATGGCAATGGTTTTACTTTGTGGCGAGACTTTCTGGGGACGGTTTCCGGCACCCGCCTGGCTGAACAACGACGCGCCGATATCGCCAAAATCGAACTCCACCACCTGCCCGGCATTTATCGCGCAGCTTTGTGGCACCTGAATGGTACCGCTATAGCTGATGGTATACACCGGCGTATTCAGGGAGTCAGATGGCGTGGTGGTCACATATACGGTGAACATGGTCCGTTTCGGGATCACCACCATGTTGATGAACCGTCGGGTGACTCTCAGGCGAAAGACCAGCTTTGAGTCGGTAACCGGAAACGCCTTGTTCTTTGGAACGTTAGGGTGCTCCCCCATCTGGATGTAGTTCGCCGGCGGATAGAACGTCCCCGCGAAGTCATCGTGGATCTGCATCGCGCCATCAAGATAGTCATTGAGCTTCACATACTTGTAGCTATCAATCACCGTCGTTATCGGCAAACTGGTGACGTAGCTACGCATGGTGGACTTGCCTGTCGTCCCTCTGGGACATATGGCATTCACGCCGACCAGCCCGGACTTTTGCGCCAGGGTCACAATCTGCCCAGGCTTGTTATTGGAGCTGTTAAAAACGTTTGAGAGATCGTAGGAGATATCCTTCGCCACCCCATTGGCGTTCTGACAAATCGTTGCCCAGGCGGGCATCGCGCTGCACAGCAGCGCAAAGCTCATTACGTTGCGTAAAATGCGCATCTTTGGATCCCCGTTAACGATCACAGCTGGCCCCCGCCATGGTAATGGCCTGGTTCTGACTTTCAGGCGATAAGCGATAGTGAGCGCGACATTGGGACTGCGCCCCGTCGCCCCACTGGATCAGCAGTTCGCCTTCCAGCGGCAGCCCACTCAGGTAAATCTGCCCGTCATCCCCTACCATGCTGGTCACCCCGCTTTGCGTTTCGCGGACCACCGCGCCAAACGGCACGGGCTGGTTGCCGCGCGTCACCGTCAGCAGAGCGCGCACGCCGATGCGGGTATCAAAGCTGGCGCGCACCAGCGCGCCTTTGGTCGGCACCACGCTGCTCACGTTATTTTCGATATCGGTGTTGTTACTCATGGTGTTGGTATCCAGCGCCACGCGGTTATAGCGGTAGACGGTGGCATACGGCATCACCGCATAGCCTCGCCAGTCGGTTTTCACGCCGGTCTGGTTCTCGACGCTGACGCCGGATGCCCCCGGGGCTTTGATCAGCACGTTGGTGTCACCCAGCGGCTGGCTGAAGGTCACGCCGTCAGCATGGCCGACCACCCCGCCGGAGAGCTGCCAGTTGAGATCGTGCTGATCGCGGCTGTAGTTGTAGCCCACGCCCAGCGTGCCGTAGGTCGCCTGCCAGTTGGCGCTGGCGCTTCCGCTTGAACCATTGGTGCTGGTGTGTCCCTGGGTCACGCTGTAGTTCAGGTTGCGATCCTCCAGCAACGTTCCGCTGACCCCGGTTTGCCAGCTCGTGTCGCCATCGCTGTTTCGACTGGCGGATGCCGTGGCGTAGGCCCTGTCGATGGCGCTGTCCCGGCGATAACCCTGACGGGTAAAGAGGCTGAACGGCACGGAGACGTTAAACGAGGCGATCCGGTCGGTACCGTCGATCCCGACGGATTTGTTCCACGACCACGAAACGGAGTAGTTGATCCCCTTCACGCCCCCCGCGTACCCCAGCTGATACCAGAGGTTCGACTCGTCCGTTCCCCAGTAGGTTTGCTCGCTGCCGGAGATATACACCGAGCCGTAATCTCCCAGCGACTGAGAAACGTTGAGCTGGAAGCGGCCTTTTTTATTCCACGTCAGGTTGTGGTAACTCTGCACGTCCGGCACATCGTTATCGTCCTGGCTTTCGGCATACTGATAGCCTTCCATTGAGCGCCAGGCGACATCGTCCAGGGTATAAAACCCTTTTGTGGAGTAGCGGTAGCCCAGCAGCTGGAAGTTGGTGCCGAAGCCGTTAAGGGATTTCGCGTAGAGGAAGCGCAGAGACTGCCCCTCATGTTTGCTGTCGTCCGCAAGCTGGCTGCGGGCATGGGTAATATCGAGCGAGACCGCTCCCCAGTCACCGAGGTTTTTACCGGCCCCGATGGCCACCGCGGTATAGCGTGACGCGAGCTGCGTGCCGCCGTAGAGCGTGTAGCCGTTGGCAAGGCCGGTAATCAGGGTGCCCTGGGTGAAGAACGGCGTATCCTGGTCGCTGTTGCCGCTGCGGTAATCCCCGGCCACCAGGTCATACTTCCAGCGCCCTTCACGCTGCAGGAGCGGCACGGTGGAGTACGGCACGGTATAACGCTGCTGGGTGCCGTCTTTCTCTTCGACCGTCACCTCAAGGTCACCGCTTGAGGAGGTCGGGTTGAGATCGCTAATGGCAAATGCGCCCGGCTGCACGTAGCTTTGATAGATCACGTAGCCGTTCTGACGCACCACCACTTTGGCGGGCGTCCGGGCAATCCCGCGCACGGTAGGTGCGTAGCCCTGCAGGCTGTCCGGGTACATGCTGTCAGACGAGAAAAGCCGCCCGCCACGAAAACCGACGCTGTCAAAAACGTCATTCCCGGTATTGCTGTCGCCCAGCACCAGTTCACTTTTCAGCGGGATAACGGTGCGCTGCGCCCAGGTGCCAATGTTCTGCCACTCGTTGTGGCGCTGCCCGTTGGTCTGCGTGTAGCGCCAGGCGCCGTTATTTCGTAAACGCCAGGCGCCGTAGTTCAGGCCGCTCTGCAGGTTCAGGTAGTAGCTGTCGTCTTCGCTTCCCCGGTTGCCCGTGAAGCTGTAGTTCACCAGGGCCGCGGGGATGCCTTCATCCCATTGTTCAGGTGGGATGTAGCCCCGGGCGCTGTTCTGCAACGCCACCTGCGGCAGGCTGACGTTCAGACGCTGCGAGGCAAAGTTAAATACCGTTTCGCTGCCGGGTATGGCCGTGGTCAACGGCACGCAGGTCTCGCCCTGCACCTTAGCCAGCTCAGGAAACGCCGCCACATTCACGCCGAAGCGATCGAGCATCGCGCGCGTAATACACGCCGACAACCCGCCCGCTACCGGCGGCGCGTCCCCGGCCTGCTCAAAACGCACGTCCTGGGTGCCGATAAACTCATCGTTACGCCAGATATCCACGCGATAAACGCCGGGTGCCTGCTGGTGCCCTTGTTCAAAACGCGACAAATCCGCCACGCTGGCGGCGTCGTCGGAGAGAAAGGCCGGGTTGAAGTAACTTTCGCTCCAGCCAGCCTGTGGCCAGAGCGCCGCCATCAGCGCCAGCGCAACCGGGCAGTAACGTCTCTGGTGGTTTTTCATCGCCCTGACTCTGCTCACAGGTTAACGCTACGCGCCGGTGTGATGGCACCGTAGTCATTCACGCTCTGCCAGGAGAGCGTGCCGCCGGCACCGGCTGGCAACACCTGCTGCGCCGCGCTTTTTGGCGCCACCATCAGGTTATCCAGCGGCTTGCCCCCCAGCTTCAGATTGACCAGGGTGATGTAATACGGTGAAGCGTTGCTGACTTTAAGATGGTTACCCGCACGCTCAAACCGCAGCTGGGAAAGCGCCTCTTCCGGCTGCATCGCCAGGTTGTTCGGGCGCACAAACAGCTTGATGCGCGAGAGGATCGCCAGCTGCAGCACGTTATTGTTTTCCGTTTTCGCTTTGTTCACTGACGGGATCGCCTTCACGTTCATGTAAAAGAGCGATTCGCGGTCGGCAGGCAGCGCAGGCCCGGCATAAATAATACGCAGCGTGTTTTCACTGTCCGGCTCACTCACAAACAATGGCGGAGTGACGGCAAAGGTTTTTTCTTTTTGCCCGTTTGCATTTTCGATCCACGCGTTAATTAAATAGCGTTCTTGTTTATTGCTGTTGGTGATCGCCAGCGATGTTTGCTTCGCATCGGCCGGGTAAATAACGCGGGTGGCCCCCAGCGCAATACCGCCGGACGCATTCGCGCATGCAGAAACCATCATTAAAATAAACGCTAAAAAAAGTCCTGGTTTAATTCGGGTATTCATTACAACCGTACCTTTAATAATGTGTTCGCAGGTGTCAGGGATAAATCAACGTAAACCAGACATCCGACTGAATTTTGCCTGGCTCGAGGTGTTCGGAAATTGCCCGATAGCGGGCGCTAAAATGGAACGTGAGCTCACGGGTATCGACCGGCAGCCAACTGACGGCCGGAGCATTAGGGATAATCTGACGCTGCTGTTCGTCAAAGAGCGCCAGGCCCACGCCGCTGCTGACAGGTGTCTCACCTGGCCGCGATGTTGCCAGAAAAACCTGCGGATCTTCTGCGGGCGTGACGCCCTGAAACTGAATCCCCACGGTGCGCGAGACATCAACGCTGCAGTCCAGCAGCCGCACGGTAAAAGGCACGTTCACCGTAGAAAAACTGCCCACACCGGAAAATGAGTTGGTTCGGTACTGCCCCATGTCGATGCGCATTTTCTGGCTGTCCGGCGCCACAGCGCAGCCGCCGTTCACCAGCTCACCTCTGAGATGCACTTTGCCCCCGTCGATCACCACGGTATGCGCCGATACCGGGCCAGCCATCGCAAGGGTTAACAGCAGTAGTGTTCCAGTCCTTGTCATCCTTCGTTCCTGGCTTTAGCGTATGACGGGCCTCGTCCGTGAGGCCTGAACATCCCTGTGCGGAGGAATTACTCGTATTTCATTACGAAGGTGGCGTCAGCGTTCGCCTGGCCTGGCTCGGTGGTTGCAGCCGTTGACTTATAACGCGCGGTGAATTTCAGGGTGTTAGTCCCTTCGATCAGGGTCTGCGCAGCAGAGAAGGTGGCACCGTCTGGCGTCAGAACGCTGGATTTGCTGTCGAGGATCTCGATACCTACGCCTTTCGCGGTGTTGTCGTTGCTACCGGAGCTCACGGCCAGCAGGGTTTTGTCAGTTGGGTCGATCTGACCGGTGAACGCAACGGCTGCGGTTTTGGCCACCAGCGGATCGCAGTCGTTCAGTTCGATGCTGAATGGAATATTAGAGGTGGTGTCGCCCACTTTAGTGAATTTCGCGGTACGATACTGACCCAGATTAACGGTCTGCTCGGAAGAATCCGTATTTACTGAACAAGCAGCGTTAACCAGCTCACCTTTAAAATGTACGGTACCGCCATTTACGGAAACCGGGGTAACAGGATCTGCTGCATTTGCGGCACCCGCTACCAGGGCAAATGTGGCAATAACAGTAGAAGCAATGTTGCTGAGTTTCATGTCTATTCCTTTAAAATGTAAATAACCCTTCCCGCGAATAATCGGGAATAAGAAATACGTTCAATTGATGAATTGAAAGCTTATTTCGGAGGAGACAAAGTAGCTCAGGAAGTGTTTTTTAAATATGTCAAAACGCTGCCATTTCGCCAGGTCACATCCTAATCCCGCCTAAGAAATTGACCATCCCTTAAGAAGGGTTTTTACGCCCCACAGATGAAAACTCGTAAAGGGTGACTGACAGCGGCGCTCGCTTCTGACAAAATACAGGCCATCCCCCCTTTCAAACGTTACAGACGGAATCTTCTCTCTGATGGCAGCAAAGATTATTGACGGTAAAACGATTGCGCAGCAGGTGCGCTCTGAGGTCGCGGAAAAAGTGAAGGCGCGTAAAGCGGCCGGAAAGCGCGCCCCCGGGCTGGCCGTTGTGCTGGTTGGTAGCAACCCGGCATCGCAGATTTATGTCGGCAGCAAACGCAAAGCGTGTGAAGAGGTGGGCTTCGTCTCCCGCTCTTACGATTTGCCAGAAACCACCACCGAAGCAGAACTGCTGGAACTGATTGACACCCTGAATGCCGATAAAGAGATCGACGGTATTCTGGTTCAGCTGCCGCTGCCTGCAGGCATCGACAACGTGAAGGTGCTGGAGCGTATCGCGCCGGATAAAGACGTTGACGGTTTCCACCCGTACAACGTCGGCCGTCTGTGCCAGCGCGCGCCGCGTCTGCGTCCGTGCACGCCGCGTGGTATCGTGACGCTGCTGGAGCGTTATAACATCGACACCTACGGTCTGAACGCTGTGGTTATCGGCGCGTCCAACATCGTGGGCCGTCCGATGAGCATGGAGCTGCTGCTGGCCGGCTGCACCACCACCGTGACCCACCGCTTTACCAAAAACCTGCGTCACCACGTCGAGAACGCCGATCTGCTGATCGTCGCCGTCGGTAAGCCGGGCTTTATTCCAGGCGAATGGATTAAAGAGGGGGCGATTGTCGTGGACGTCGGGATTAACCGTCTGGAAAACGGCAAGGTGGTCGGCGACGTGGTCTATGAAGACGCCGCGGCTCGCGCCTCTTACATCACGCCGGTACCGGGCGGCGTAGGCCCGATGACCGTAGCAACCCTGATTCAGAATACGTTGCAGGCATGCGAAGAATATCACGACGTAGAGGACGCGTAAGATGGCGACTTTTTCATTAGGTAAACATCCGCACGTTGAGCTGTGCGATCTGCTGAAGCTGGAAGGCTGGAGCGAAAGCGGCGCGCAGGCCAAAATCGCCATTGCCGACGGGCTGGTGTTAGTGGACGGCGCGGTGGAAACCCGCAAACGCTGCAAAATTGTCGCGGGCCAGACCGTGAGCTTTGAAGGACAGAGCGTGACCGTTACGGCCTGAGTCCCCTCACCCTGACCCTCTCCCCAAAGGGGAGAGGGGATAAAAATCCCCTCATACCCATCACGGTTATTTATCGATCCACTTCAAATAATCACTATTTCCTCTGTTGAAAAGTGAAAATTCAGTTGCGCGTTTTTCACGCTTTGCCCACGATAAGTAGAACGTTCTACTAAAACGTTCTACTTACAATAACAGCGCCAAAAAAGCGCTACTCGGGGGGACATCAGCATGAGTCTGATATCAGGGTTTGTTAAATCGCTGTCTAAGTTATCGATGATTGGTCGCGCCTTAATGCTGCCAATTTCACTGCTTCCCGCTGCGGGCCTGCTGCTGGCTTTCGGCGATAAGTTTCATCTGCCGCTGATGATGAACGCGGGCGGGGTTATCTTTGATAACCTGCCGATGCTGTTTGCCATCGGCTCTGCCGTGGGTCTGGCGTCGGAGTCTGGTATTGCGGCGCTGTCTGCGGCCGTTTCGGTGTTTGTCACCAATATCACCATCAGCACCGTGCTGAGCATCACGCCGGAAATGGCCTCTCAGGGCGGAAAGTATGCCATGGTCGTCGGCATCCCGACGCTGCAGATGGGCGTCTTCGGTGGCCTGATCTGCGGTATTCTCGCCGCCTGGTGCTATAACCGCTTCCACACCATGCAGTTGCCGGAGTTCCTGGGCTTCTTCTCCGGTAAGCGCTTCGTGGCGATTGCAACGGCGTTCCTTTCATTCCTGATGGGGCTGCTGCTGCCGTACGTCTGGCAGCATATTCAGGCCGGTATCGACGCGCTCTCAGTGGTGGTTAACGGCGATAATCAGGCAGCGTCGACCTTTATCTTCGGTCTGGTGGAACGCGCGCTGATCCCGCTCGGTCTGCACCATATCTGGTACCCGTCTTTCTGGTATTCGTTTGGGGATTACACCACCCAGGCAGGCCAGGTCATCCACGGCGATCAGACCATCTGGTTCAAGATGCTGGAAGAAGGGGTGAAATCCTTCAGCAGCGACACCTACCAGAACGCCGGTAAGTTCATGCAGGGTGAATTCCCGCTGATGCTGTTCGCGCTGCCCGCCGCATGCCTGGCGATGTACCACGAAGCGCACACTAAAAATAAGAAAATCGCGGCCGGTATTCTGTTCTCCGCGGCGCTCACCTGCTTCCTGACGGGGATCACTGAACCGGTTGAGTTTACCTTTATCTTCGTGGCGCCGATCCTGTACGTCTTTAACGCCATCATGGCAGGTCTGGCCTACATGACCATGTATCTGCTGCATGCGCATATCGCCAAGTCGTTCTCCGCGGGCTTTATCGACTACCTGTCATTTGGGATCCTGCCGTCATTTAACGGCTACCAGACTAACTTCCTGAATGCCATTATCATCGGTATTCCAATGGGCCTGATCTATTACTTCACGTTCCGCTTTGTGATCCGCCGTTTCGACGTGAAAACGCCGGGCCGCACTGAGGTCACCGCCAATGCGGATGAGAAGTCAGATTCCGAGCTCGCAACCGAGATCATTACCCTGCTGGGCGGCGCGCATAACATCGACTCTGTCGGCTCCTGTATCACCCGCCTGCGCCTGGAAGTGGCAAAAAGTGAGGCGGTAGACCGGGACGGGTTGAACGGACTCGGCGCGCGCGGCGTGGTCTTCGTCGGCGACAACGGTATTCAGGTGATTTTCGGTGCCAGAGCACAGTTTATCGCCCAGACCATGTCCACCATGATCGGCAAATAATAAGATGCCTCAACGACGCGTCTCCTGTACGCTGGGAGACGAGTCGTATCTGGCTGATAATCGGTTAATTTCAGGGAGCGGTTTTGAAGAAAGTCAGCATTATTGATGTCGCCAGGCACGCGGGCGTGTCGGTCTCAACCGTCTCGCTGGTGCTGCGCCAGAAAGGGAAAATCTCAGAGGCAACGATCGAGAAGGTCAACGCTGCCATCAATACGCTGGGCTATGTTCATAACGTCGCCGCAGCCAATCTTCGCGCCAACACCTCCAACCTGATCGGCCTGATCCTCCGTGACTTTAGCGACAGCTTTTCCATCAAGGTGATGGCAAGCATTGTTCAGGAGCTGGAGAAACAGGGGTATATGGTTTTTCTCGGCCAGCCGCTGAACGATCGGGAGCATTTAGAGCGTACCCTGCTCTCCTTTAAGCAACAGGGCGTGGCGGGCGTGATCTATCTCGCGTCCGATACGCGCGCCTCCACCCTGCCGGAGCAGATTCGCCAGTGTCCGCTGCCGCTGGTGGTGGTCTCGCAGTCTCTGCTGGATGAAAAATGTAACCTGGTGATGCGCGATAACCGCCAGGCGGCGAGCCTTGCCGCGCGCTATCTTATCGAACGTGGTCACCGCAACATCGCCTACATTGGCGGGCGTGAAGGCTGTCTTATCCGCGAACAGCGCCTGCTCGGATTTCGCAGCGCGATGATGCAAAACGGACTGGTCTGGCGCGACGAAAGCTACCCCGCCTGTAGCGATGACACACAGGCCGCGGCCATCGCCACCCGTCAGTTGCTGGAGAAAAACAACACCATCACCGCCCTGCTCTGCCACTCGCCGGATGCGATGATCGGTTCCATCTCCGGTATTCATCAGGTTGGACGTACGGTGGGTAAAGATGTGTTTCTGACGCAGCAGGTCGCGCTGGTCGGTTTCGAAGATATGCTGCACGTTAACCTCACCTCGCCGTCGTTTACCTATGTCTCCTCCGCCAGCGACGAGACCGGGCGTCAGGCTGCGGGGCTTATTATCCGCAAGCTGAAAGAGCCGACGCTGCAAACGCAGCGCATTACCCTCTCCGGGCAACTTATAGCCCGGGAATCGGCGTAAAATCAGAATTTAGCACAGGTCAACTGCCGCGAAATGGCTGCTACAGTTCCATGATTTGCCATGGATAAATACGATGCCTACCGTTATTACTCACGCTGCTGTTCCGCTTTGCCTGGGCTTAGGTCTCGGTACCCGGGTCATTCCTCCCCGCCTGCTGTTTGCCGGAATTGTCCTCGCCATGCTGCCGGATGCCGACGTGCTGGCGTTCAGGTTCGGCGTCGCGTACGGCAACGTTTTCGGGCATCGCGGCTTTACCCATTCTCTGCTGTTTGCCTTTGTGGTGCCGATACTGTGCGTCCTGATCGGCCGACGATGGTTCAGGGCAAGCCTTGCGCGGTGCTGGCTGTTTTTAACCGTGTCATTGCTGTCGCACAGCCTGCTGGACGCCATTACGACAGGCGGAAAAGGCGTCGGCTGGCTGTGGCCGTGGTCAGATGAACGCTTCTTTGCGCCGTGGCAGGTGATTAAGGTCGCGCCGTTTGCCCTGTCACGCTATACCACGCCGTACGGGCATCAGGTGATCATCTCTGAGTTGCTGTGGGTGTGGTTGCCGGGGGTGGTGCTGATGGGGATGTTGTGGTGGAAGAGGAGGTAAAAGCAAAACGGCAACTCACGTTGCCGTTTTTAGTGTTTGCACCCTCTCCCTGTGGGAGAGGGCTGGGGTGAGGGCATCAGCGCGCACCAGACTTACTTACGACGCCAGGTGGTCCCCTGCGGGCCGTCTTCCAGAATAATGCCCATTTCGGTCAGACGGTTACGCGCCGCATCTGCTGCCGCCCAGTCTTTCGCCTGACGCGCTTCCAGACGCGCCTTGATCAACGCTTCAATCTCCGCCACTTCGCCGTCATCCGCCTGCGCACCGCTTTGCAGGAACACGTCCGGCTCCTGCTCCAGCAGGCCAAGCACGGAGGAGAGCTTACGCAGGTGAGACGCCAGCGCATTCGCTGCCGCCATGTCTTCTGACTTCAGACGGTTCACTTCGCGCGCCATATCGAACAGCACGGAGTACGCTTCCGGAGTATTGAAGTCGTCGTTCATCACTTCAATAAAGCGTGCTTCGAACGCCTCGCCGCCAGCTGCCGCCACGGATTTGTCAGTCCCGCGCAGCGCGGTGTACAGACGCTCCAGCGCAGAACGCGCCTGCTTGAGGTTCTCTTCGCTGTAGTTCAGCTGGCTGCGATAGTGGCCGGACATCAGGAAGTAACGCACGGTTTCCGCGTCGTAATATTTCAGCACGTCACGCACGGTGAAGAAGTTGCCCAGCGATTTAGACATCTTCTCGCGGTCAACCATCACCATTCCGGAGTGCATCCAGTAGTTCACGTACTCGCCGCCGTGGGCGCAGGTGGACTGCGCGATTTCATTTTCGTGGTGCGGGAACATCAGATCCGAACCGCCGCCGTGGATGTCGAAGTGTTTGCCCAGCTGTTTGCAGTTCATCGCCGAGCACTCAATGTGCCAGCCCGGACGTCCTTCGCCCCAAGGTGATGGCCAGCTTGGTTCGCCCTCTTTGGACATCTTCCACAGCACGAAGTCCATCGGGTTGCGCTTCACGTCAACCACGTCAACGCGGGCACCGGCCTGCAGCTGGTCCAGGTCCTGACGGGAAAGCGAACCGTAAGTCGGGTCAGTCGGCACCGAGAACATCACGTCACCATTGTCCGCCACATAGGCGTGACCGCGCGCAATCAGCTTTTCCGTGATCTCGATAATTTCGTGAATATGGTGGGTCGCGCGCGGCTCGCTGTCCGGGCGCTGAATATTTAAGGCGTCGAAGTCTTTGTGCATCTCGGCGATCATACGATCGACCAGCGCGACAAAGCTTTCGCCGTTCTCATTAGCACGCTTAATGATTTTATCGTCGATGTCGGTGATGTTACGCACGTACTTCAGTTTGTACCCGAGAAAACGCAGGTAGCGCGAAACCACATCGAAGGCGACAAAGGTGCGACCATGGCCAATGTGACAGAGATCGTAAACCGTAATTCCACACACGTACATGCCGACTTCCCCGGCATGGATAGGTTTAAATTCCTCTTTTTGGCGCGTCATTGTATTAAAGATTTTTAACATCGAAGATTCCATGTAAACACGTGTGTGGTTGAAAACCGGCTATTCTACCCGTAATTCAAACCTGAAGCAGCACACAATGCAAGGTGATCGCATCCTGTGGTTATGCTATAACAAGCTCCTATATATGACCCGAACGCGGGTCGACGTACCACAATAACGGAACAGGATGCACAAATGGTTACTTTCCACACTAATCATGGCGATATCGTAATCAAAACCTTTGATGACAAAGCGCCTGAAACAGTTAAAAACTTCCTGGACTACTGCCGCGAAGGTTTCTACAACAACACCATCTTCCACCGTGTGATCAACGGCTTTATGATCCAGGGCGGCGGTTTCGAACCTGGCATGCATCAGAAAGCCACCAAAGAGCCGATCAAAAACGAAGCGAACAATGGCCTGAAAAACACCCGTGGCACGCTGGCGATGGCCCGTACTCAGGCGCCTCACTCTGCGACCGCACAGTTCTTCATCAACGTGGCTGACAACGACTTCCTGAACTTCTCCGGCGAAAGCCTGCAGGGTTGGGGCTACTGCGTCTTCGCAGAAGTGGTTGAAGGGATGGACGTGGTTGACAAGATCAAAGCCGTTTCTACCGGCCGCAGCGGCATGCATCAGGACGTTCCGAAAGAAGACGTTGTGATTACAAGCGTGACCGTCAGCGAGTAATTCGTGGCGACACTCTTTATTGCAGATTTGCATCTGCAAACAGAAGAACCGGCGATCACCGCCGGTTTTCTGCGTTTTTTAGCGGGTGAAGCCCGACATGCGGATGCGCTGTACATCCTCGGCGACCTCTTTGAAGCCTGGATTGGCGACGATGACCCGAACCCGCTACACCGTGAAATGGCGGCGGCCATCAAGGCGCTGGTGGATTCTGGCGTCCCCTGCTACTTCATCCACGGTAACCGTGATTTCCTGCTCGGCAAGCGCTACGCCCGCGAAAGCGGCATGACGCTGCTGCCGGAAGAGCAGGTGCTCAACCTCTACGGCCGCAAGGTGCTGATCATGCACGGCGATACGCTCTGCACCGACGATACTGGCTATCAGGCGTTTCGCGCCAAAGTTCACACCCCGTGGATCCAAACGCTGTTCCTTGCCCTGCCGTTATTCATCCGCAACCGCATCGCCGCCAAAATGCGTGCAGGCAGTAAGGCCGCCAACAGCAGCAAATCCATGACCATCATGGACGTTAACCCGCAGGCGGTGGTGAACGTGATGGAAAAGCACCGCGTCCAGTGGCTGATCCACGGTCACACCCATCGTCCTGACGTGCATTCACTTATTGCCAACGGCGAGCCCGCCCACCGAGTGGTATTAGGTGCGTGGCACAGCGAAGGGTCTATGGTTAAAGTCACCCCGGAAGGTGTGGAGTTGATCGCTTTCCCGTTTTAACCGCTTCTCGTCTTTTTGCCCATTTCTCAGCCACGCAACCGTTTTCCTTGCACGTATAACATGCTATTCTCTGTGCCCTCGAAAGCAGTGTGTTTCGCACCACAGGAGTTTTAAGACGCATGTCTTCCCGCAATAATCCGGCGCGTGTCGCCATCGTGATGGGGTCCAAAAGCGACTGGGCTACCATGCAGTTCGCCGCCGAAATCTTTGACATCCTGAATGTTCCGCACCATGTAGAAGTGGTCTCCGCGCACCGTACACCAGATAAACTGTTCAGCTTCGCCGAAAGCGCCGAAGAGAACGGTTATGAGGTGATCATTGCCGGTGCGGGCGGCGCAGCACATCTGCCGGGCATGATTGCCGCCAAAACCCTGGTGCCGGTACTGGGCGTTCCCGTACAAAGCGCCGCGCTGAGTGGTGTCGACAGCCTCTACTCCATCGTCCAGATGCCGCGTGGTATTCCTGTCGGCACGCTGGCGATTGGCAAAGCGGGTGCCGCCAACGCCGCCCTGCTGGCCGCGCAGATTCTGGCGACGCACGACAGCGCGTTGCATCAGCGTCTGGCGGACTGGCGTAAAGCTCAGACTGATGAGGTGCTCGACAATCCGGACCCGCGGGGTGCGGCATGAAGCAGGTTTGCGTCCTCGGTAACGGTCAGCTAGGCCGGATGCTGCGCCAGGCAGGTGAACCGCTGGGTATTGCCGTCTGGCCCGTCGGGCTGGATGCGGAACCTGAAGCCGTCCCGTTCCACCAGAGCGTGATTACCGCCGAGATCGAACGCTGGCCGGAGACGGCGCTGACTCGCGAACTGGCGCGTCATAACGCCTTTGTTAACCGCGATGTGTTCCCGATTATTGCCGACCGCCTGACGCAAAAGCAGCTGTTCGACAAGCTCGGCCTGCCGACCGCGCCGTGGCAGCTGCTGTCCGATAAAAGCGAGTGGAATGATGTCTTCGCGATGCTGGGTGAACTGGCGATCGTGAAGCGCCGCGTGGGTGGCTACGATGGCCGCGGCCAGTGGCGTCTGCGCGCGAACGACACCGCCGAGCTGCCGGATGAGTGCTACGGCGAGTGCATCGTTGAACAGGGCATTAACTTCAGCGGTGAAGTGTCGCTGGTTGGCGCGCGCGGGCATGATGGCCGTACGGTCTTTTACCCGCTGACGCATAACCTGCATCAGGACGGTATTCTGCGCACCAGCGTCGCCTTCCCGCACGCCAGTGCTGACCAGCAGGCGCAGGCGGAAGAGATGCTCTCTGCCATCATGCACGAACTCGGTTATGTGGGCGTCATGGCGATGGAGTGTTTTGTCACGCCGTCTGGTCTGCTGATTAACGAACTCGCGCCGCGCGTGCATAACAGCGGCCACTGGACGCAAAACGGTGCCTCCATCAGCCAGTTCGAACTGCATCTGCGCGCCATCACTGACCTGCCGCTGCCGCAGCCAGTGGTAAACAGCCCGTCGGTGATGATCAACCTGATCGGCACCGATCTGAACTATGACTGGCTGAAGCTGCCGCTGGTGCATCTGCACTGGTACGACAAAGAGGTTCGTCCGGGTCGTAAAGTGGGTCACCTGAACCTGAACGACAGCGACGCAGGCCGCCTGAGCGCCAGCCTGGAAGCCCTGATCCCTCTCCTGCCGCCGGAATACGCGAGCGGCATTGTCTGGGCGCAATCAAAGCTCAGGTAAGACATCCCCGCCGGGGAGTTGACCTTCCCCTTCCCCGGCGTACAATTCCCGCCCATTGCTGCTCAGTTTTCTTCTGGAAAAACCATGAACGATGGAACGGACTATCGCGCGATCCTCGCGTCTGATACCCCTTTAATCGACGTTCGCGCGCCGATCGAATTTGCCCAGGGCGCGATGCCTGCCGCCCTTAACCTGCCATTGATGAACGACGACGAACGCGCCGCCGTAGGCACCTGCTATAAACGCCAGGGGCCCGAGGCCGCGCTGGCGCTTGGCCATAGTCTGGTGCATGGCGACACGCGTGAGGCCCGTATCAACGCCTGGCGCGACGCAAGCCTGGCCCATCCTGAGGGTTTTCTCTGCTGCGCGCGCGGTGGCCAGCGCTCACATATCTCGCAGGCCTGGCTGAAAGAGGCGGGTATCGATTACCCGCTGATCCGCGGCGGCTATAAGGCCCTGCGTCAGACGGCGATTCAGGTGACCCTCGAGCAGTCACAAAAACCGATGGTGCTCATCGGCGGCTGTACCGGAAACGGTAAAACGCTGCTGGTGAAACAGCACGCGCAGGGAATCGATCTGGAAGGACTGGCGCACCATCGCGGTTCATCCTTTGGCCGCACGCTAACGCCGCAACTTTCCCAGGCAAGCTTCGAAAATTACCTTGCGGTCGAGCTGCTGAAAAAAGACGCTGCGCGCTGGGTGCTGGAAGATGAAGGCAGGATGATTGGCTCTAACCATCTGCCGGAATGCCTGCGCGACCGCATGGCTGAAGCCCCTGTTGTCGTGGTAGAGGACCCGTTCGATATTCGGCTTGAGCGCCTGCGCGAAGAGTATTTCGATCATATGTGGGCGGACTTTTCAGCCGCATACGGCGAGGAGGCGGGCTGGAAAGAATACAGTGAATATCTGCACCACGGCCTGTTCGCCATCCGCCGCCGTCTGGGGTTGCAGCGGTACGCGGAATTCACCGCCTTACTGGACGCCGCGCTTGTCGAACAACAACGTACTGGCAGCACTGACGCGCACTTCAGCTGGCTTGTGCCGCTGTTAAAGGACTATTACGACCCGATGTACGGCTATCAGCTGGAGAAGAAAGCGGAGAAGATTGTCTATCGCGGGACGTACGAAGAGATTGCTGAGTGGCTTGATCGCTGAAAAATAAAGCCGGGTGGCGAGGTAAAAGCAAAACGGCAACCAGGGTTGCCGTTTTTAATGTTTGTCCCCTCTCCCTGTGGGAGAGGGTCAGGGTGAGGGCATCAGACCGCACCCTACATGACGACTCAGAAGTCGTAACGCAGACGCACCAGGTTCATGTCGCCCAGGTTGTCGGTGCTGGAGGTGAACACGTGTTCGTAATCCACGCGGAAACCATAATCCAGCTGGAAGCTGATACCCACGCCGTTATCGATGCGCTGGTAGTTACGGCCGTTCACGTACTCAATACGGTCGCCCATGAAGTAAGGCTGGATGGATTTAACCGCATACTGACCGATTGGGAATTTGTACCCTGCGAAGTATTCAATACCCCACGCGTCACCGGCGAAGTAGTCATTCACAGACACTTTTTTGGTGGTCAGGAAGTTCTGATACCAGCCGCCGCCTGCGGAGAAGGTCCAGTTATCCGGCGTCCAGCTCAGCGCGGTACCGAGGATGTTCTGGTCATAGGTTTTGCTGTCGCCGTTGTCCGGGTTACGCATGTCCGCACGGGTGTAGTTCCACGCGGCGCCCCAGGTCAGATCGGTGGTCAGGTGGTAATCCAGACCCAGTGAACCGCCGCCTTTACGCTTGTAGCGCAGGCCATTGCCCGGCAGGTATTCGCTGTCTTCAAACAGGTAAGATGCATAGATGTCGGCATCACCCACGGTTTTCTTATATTTCAGCATCTGACGTGAACGATAAGAACCATCGTAGTCGCCGTTGATCCCGTTACCTGGCGCCTGAGCGATCATGTCGTAGTCCCAGATATCGGTTTTCGCGCCAACCACATCATAGTAAACGCTGTTCTGTTGACCGAAGGTCAGCGTACCCCAGGTGTCGCTCTTTAGACCGGTGTAGAGCATACGACGCGTGGTGTCGTGCGCACCTTCGGCGTAGTGGTGATCCCAGTTAAACTGCGCGGGAATATTCACACCCAGCTCGTAGTAGCTGATCCAGCTGATGTCATCAAACAGGTAGTAATCAGCCGCGAAACGGAAACGGGTGCCGCCGTCAAAGCCGTTACGCTTGTAGCTGTTTTTACCGTCGTCGCCGGTCATGTTCTGGAACTGAGGACGGATGCTGCCGCCAACGGTAAAGTTCAGGCGGCTCAGCGGGTTACCCGCCTGAGGATCCTGTTTAAGAACGGTGATTTCCGCCTGAGAAGCGAAGGAGGTCAATACCACTGCCGCGCCGATCGTTACCGCCAGCGCTGATTTTTTTATAGTCATTATTTTTCCTTAATAGACACGCTGCTAAATATTTAGCTGGTGAATATTAACTGGAAATAATCGGGCTGTGTGGTCGGTTTTTTAATGTTTTGTGCTACTAAATGAGTGGGTATTATCACTTTGTGCTATTTAAACATTGCGTGCCGGCATTAAAATCCGACACGCAATTATCACTGAGCTAAATCAACTGGCAAACTGACGGAACAGGGCTTTGCCCTTTAACAGCCGCGTGCCGAGCCAGCCGCCGCAGAGGGAAAGCAGCACCGCACCACAGAGAGGCAGGGTCAACCAGAGACGCCAGTCAGGCTCCCACGGGAAGTCAAAGACCTTTGTCTGCAACACCGCCAGGGCCGTCTCAGCGCCAATGGCCGCCACCAGACCGGCCACCAGCCCCAGCAGGGCGAACTCGCTCCAGAGCGTCATCCGCAGCAGCCGCTTACCGGCCCCCAGCGTTCGGTAAACCACCAGTTCCTGATGACGCTGGCGCATGCCCACCTGCACCTGGGCCAGCAGCAACAGCACGCCGCAAATCGTCACCAGCACCACCATCACCTCCAGCGCGCGGCTCACCTGCTCCAGCACCTGCCCTACCTGCTTCAGGATCGCCCCAATATCCAGCAGGCTGACCGTCGGAAACTCCCGGTTTAGCTGGGTGAGCATGCCGTTGCCCTTTTCCCAGCGGAAGCTGGTGAGCCAGCTCTGCGGCTGTCCGTCCAGCGCTCCCGGCGGGAAGATGAAGAAGAAGTTAGGCCGCAGGCTCTCCCAGTCCACTTTACGCAGGCTGGTCACCTTCGCGGTAAAATCCTGGGTATCGCCGGTAAAGGTGACGCTGTCTCCCGGCTTCACGTTCAGGCGCGTCGCCAGCCCCTCTTCCATCGACACCTCTCCCGCTTTTGGCGGCCAGGTGCCGGCCGTAATCGGGTTATGATCGGGCCGTTTTTCCTGCCACGTCAGGTTGAGCTCGCGGTTAAGCGACTCGTCCTTGTTCCCTTCCGTTGGCACGCCGTTGATCTGCGTGAGCCGCGCGCGAACGATGGGATAGAACGCCTCCGGGATGATATGGTGCTCAGACAGGAACGCCTTCAGCGGCGTGACCTGCTCAGGGGCGATATTGATCAGGAAATAGTTCGGGCTTTCCGGCGGGAGCTGCTGCTGCCAGCGGTCGAGCAGATCGCCACGCAGCACGAGCAGCAGGGCCAGCAGCATAAACGACAGCGAAAAGGCCGACAGCTGGCTCAGCGTTGACCACGGCTGATGCAGCAGACGGTTCACCGCCAGGCGCACGGGCAGGGATTTTACCGTCAGCCTTTTCAGGACGTTGAGCAGTATCCAGCCCAGCACGCCGCAGAGCAGCGCCAGAACCACCGCCCCGGCCAGCACGGCCCACAGCAGCGTGCTGCCCCCCATCAGCCAGGCCAGCAGCCCCACCGCCACCGCCATAATCACCGGCAGGTAGAACTTCAGCGGCCAGACGTTCGCCACCACATCGTTGCGGAGTACGCGCAGCGGCTGCGTCGCGAGCAGCAGGCGGTACGGTCGTAGCCCCACCAGCACCGAGATCACCGTCATCGCGCCCATCGCCCACAGCCAAGGCCAGAGGCTGGCCGGCGGCAATGCGGCCGGGAGTACCGGCTTCAGCATTACCATCAGCAGTTTTTCAAACAGCAGCCCCATTATCCCACCGGTCAGCGCGGACAGCATCAGCAGCATCAGCCACTGGCCGACAATCAGTTTGCGCAGTTGCTTGCGCCCAGCGCCGAGCGTTTTGAGGATCGCCACCAGGTCGTAGCGGCTGCGGCAGTAGTGCCCCATCGCAACAGCGACCGCCGCCACCGCCAGCAGCAGGGTCAACAGTGCCGACAGCAGCAGGAACTGCTGGGAACGCTCCAGAGATTTACCGAGCGCCCCCTCGTCCTGCTCCAGCCCGTACCAGCGGTGCTCCGGTTTGAGCTGCGGCAGAAGCCATTTTTCATAGTCATTAAGCTCGGCAGGCGTGCCGCCAAACTTGTAGCGCCAGGTGACGCGGCTGCCCGGCTGGACCGCATGGGTTGCCGCGACATCCGCGGTGTTCATCAGCAGGCGTGGCGCAAGCTGGAAGGGGTTAAAGCCAGAGTCTGGCTCCTGCACCACTTCCCCGGCGATTTTCAGTGTGGCATCGCCGACGTCGATGCTGTCGCCGGTTTTCAGATTCAGGAGCGCCATCAGCCGGGGAGCCAGCAGTACCGTACCGGGCGCAGGCTTCAGCCCGGGCGGGCTGGTCTGCAGTTCGCCGTACATCGGGTAGATCTCATCGACGGCCTTAACGCTCGCCAGCTGTGGCGTGTCGCCCGCGAAGGTCATCGTCTGGAAGCTTAGCTGTTCTCCCACCGTCAGTCCCCGCCTGCGCGCTTCGTCAATCCAGCCCGGCGGAACGGCGCGCGAACTTTGCAGCGCCCGGTCTCCCGCCATAAACTCCCGGCTCTGCTGGCTGAGCCCTTTTTCCATCCGGTCGCTGACGCTGCCGAGCGCCAGCACGCAGGCCACCGCCAGGCTTAGCGCCAGCCAGACAATCAGCAGCGAGGGGGAACGCCACTCGCGCCAGAACCAGCGGGTAATCATGTCTCCTCCTGAAGCATACCGTTCACCAGCCGCAGGCGCCGGTCGCAGCGGGCGGCAAGCTGGGGATCGTGGGTCACGAGGATCAGCGTAGTGCCGTGTTCGCGGTTGAGCGAAAACAGCAGGTCGGCAATCCGGTCGCCGGTTTTACGGTCAAGGTTACCGGTGGGCTCATCGGCAAACAGCACTTCAGGGCGGCCGTTAAACGCCCGCGCCAGCGCCACGCGCTGCTGCTCGCCACCGGAAAGCTGCGCGGGAAGATGGTCGAGACGTTTCCCCAGCCCGAGCTGTTCCAGCAGCGACTTCGCGTGAGCCCGGCTGTCACGGCTGTTTTCCCCGCGCAGAAGCGCCGGGAGTTCGACGTTTTCCAGCGCGTTGAGGGTGGGGATCAACATGAAGGACTGAAAGACAAAACCCACGTGACGCGCGCGCAGCGCGGCGCGCGCCTCTTCATCAAGCTGATGCAGCGGCTGCCCGACAAGATGGACCTCACCGCTGCTGCCGTCGTCCAGACCGGCCAAAATCGCCAGCAGGGTGGACTTACCGGAACCCGATTCGCCAATCAGCGCGATGGTTTCAGCGCGTTTGACAACGAGTTCAACTCCAGTAAGGATGGAAAGCTCGTGTTCCCCCTGACCGACGGACTTCTTAAGATGATGAACTTCAACACTGTTTTCCGCTGGCATTTGCCCTTCCTGTTTTTGATTCTGATGACCTTCCGCGCGGCGGCAGCGGACACGTTACTGGTTCTTGGTGACAGCCTGAGCGCAGGCTATCGTATGGCGGCCAGCGCGGCCTGGCCCGCCCTGCTCAATGACAAATGGCAGAGCAAAACGACGGTTATCAACGCCAGCATCAGCGGTGATACCTCGCAGCAGGGTTTATCGCGCCTGCCTGCGCTACTCAAACAGCATCAGCCGCGCTGGGTGCTGGTTGAGCTTGGCGGCAATGATGGCTTACGCGGTTTCCAGCCTCAGCAAACGGAACACACCCTGCGCACCATTTTGCAGGACATCCGGGCGGCAAACGCCCAGCCCCTGCTGATGCAAATTCGCCTGCCCGCCAACTACGGTCGTCGGTATAATGAGGCCTTTAGCGCGATCTACCCTAAGCTTGCCAAAGAGTTTGATATTCCGCTGCTGCCATTTTTCATGGAAGAGGTCTATCTCAAACCCCAGTGGATGCAGGACGACGGGATCCACCCCAATCGCGATGCGCAGCCGTTTATTGCCGACTGGATGGCAACGCGGCTGGCTCCTTTAGTTAACCATGACTCCTGATTAAGCGGAGATCCTGACAGGTAAAGTTATGCAAAAATCGGTCTTAATAACAGGATGTTCCAGTGGAATCGGCCTTGAAAGCGCGCTCGAATTAAAGCGCCAGGGATACTGGGTGCTGGCGGCCTGCCGCAAACCCGACGATGTCGAACGCATGAACGGGCTGGGCTTTACCGGCGTGTTGCTGGATATGGACTCGCCGGAGAGCGTTGATCGCGCCGCGGATGAGGTGATCGCCCTGACCGGCAATCGCCTCTACGGGCTGTTTAATAATGCGGGTTATGGCGTGTACGGTCCGCTGGATACCCTCTCCCGCGAAACGCTGGAGAAACAGTTTTCGACTAACTTCTTCGGCGTACATCAGCTCACCATGCGCCTGCTCCCCGCGATGCTGCCGCATGGTGAAGGGCGCATCGTGATGACGTCATCCGTGATGGGGCTGATTTCAACCCCAGGTCGCGGCGCCTATGCCGCCAGCAAATATGCGCTGGAAGCCTGGTCTGACGCCCTGCGCATGGAGCTACGCCACAGCGGCATTAAGGTCAGCCTGATTGAACCAGGCCCGATCCGCACCCGCTTTACCGAAAACGTTAACCAGACGCAGGCGGATAAACCGGTCGAGAACCCCGGCATTGCCGCACGTTTTACGCTCGGACCCGAAGCGGTAGTGGCCAAAGTGCGCCATGCTTTTGAGAGTGACAATCCCAAAATGCGCTATCCGGTGACGCTGGTCACCCATGCCGTAGGCTGGTTAAAACGTCTGCTGCCGGGCCGGATGATGGACAAAATTTTACACGGTTGAGTTGAAGCGACGACGCGCATCCCCATGTAAAGAGTAAACCGATAAAAGAGAAGGCCGCATGTCCGTACAGAATATCGTCAATATCACTGAAGCAAACCTGCAACAGACCCTTGAACAGTCGATGACCAAACCGGTGCTGTTCTACTTCTGGTCTGAACGCAGCCAACACTGCCTGCAGCTGACGCCGGTGCTGGAAAGCCTTGCCGCCCAGTACAATGGTCAGTTCATTCTCGCCAAACTGGACTGTGACGCACAGCCGATGGTGGCGTCTCAGTTTGGTTTGCACGCGATCCCCACCGTCTATCTGTTCCAGAATGGTCAGCCTGTGGATGGCTTCCAGGGACCGCAGCCGGAAGAGGCCATTCGTGCCCTGCTGGATAAAGTGCTGCCGCGCGAAGAGGAGCTGAAAGCGCAGGAAGGCATGGCGCTGATGCAGGAAGGCAAATATGACGAGGCGCTGCCGCTGCTCAAAGAGGCGTGGCAGCTGTCGAAACAGAACAGCCAGATTGGCCTGCTGCTGGCGGAAACGCAGATTGCCCTGCACCGTTCAGAAGACGCAGAAGCCGTCCTCAGGACCGTTCCGCTGCAGGATCAGGATACCCGCTATCAGGGGCTGGTGGCGCAAATTGAGCTGCTGAAGCAGGCCGCGGATACCCCGGAAATTCAGCAGCTGCAACAGCAGGTTGCCGATAACCCGGCCGATGCGGCGCTGGCAAGCCAGCTGGCACTGCAGCTGCATCAGGTGGGACGTAACGAAGAGGCGCTTGAGCTGCTGTTTGGTCATCTGCAAAAAGACCTTGCTGCCGCAGACGGCCAGGCGCGCAAGATGTTCCAGGAGATCCTGGCCGCGCTGGGCACCGGTGATGCGCTGGCGTCGAAATATCGCCGTCAGCTGTACGCCCTGCTCTACTGACAAAAAAGCCCGGTGGCGGCTTCGCCTTACCGGGCCTACAAAAGCGACATCACCCTGTCTTTTTCAACTGCGTCACCACCAGCTGGTGGCGCGCGTTGTAGAACTTCCGGTAGGTCAGGTAACAGGCAATGATGGTGGACAGGCTGGCCGTGGAGAGCAGCATAAACGTCACCATGATCTGATACTTAATCGCTTTTACCGGATCGATACCGGCGAAAATCAGCCCCGACATCATTCCCGGCAGGCTGACCAGCCCCACCGTTTTGGCGGAATCCACGGTCGGGATCAGCGATGAACGAATGCTCTCACGAATCAGCCGCGCCGAGGCCACTTTTGGCGTTGCCCCCAGGCTTAATTTCTCCTGCAACTGCTGCTGTTCGCTGCTGAAACGCTGGCCGAGGTTGTTGTAACACAGCCCTACGGCCACCATGGCGTTCCCCGAAATCATCCCGGAGATAGGGATAACCTGCATCGGCGTAAACTCAATCGAGCCGGAGAGCACCAGCACCGCCAGCGTGAGCGCCGTGCCGGTGGTAATCGCGATAAACGACGAGATAAACGCTTTATCAATGTATTTACTGCGTTTTTTCGCATTCCACGCCGCGTTAAAGCAGATAAAGAGCACCATCAGCAGCGTAAGCACCGCGTGGTTAACGTTGAAAATGTATTTCAGCACATAGCCGACGATGATGAGTTGAATCACCGCGCGGCAGATACTCCACACAATGTCTTTTTCCAGGCCCAGCTTTTCCCGGTAGCTAACCACAATCGCAATCAGCACCAGCACCATGGAAAACGCCAGGGATTCGTTCGTAATATTATGCTCACCCACGGTTTGCCCCCTGCATTTTCCCGCCGTGCGGCTGCAGCCTAATCACGTCATCCGCATGGCTAATTTCGTTAGCGTCGTGCGTGACCCACAGCACGGCAATATTCTGCTCGCGAACGTAACGATGAATAATCTCGTTGACGTTGCGTTTGTTGGTGTCATCGAGCGCGCTGGTGATCTCGTCCAGCAACAACACCTTCGGTAAAAACTGCAGATTGCGGATCAGCGAGACGCGCTGTTTTTCTCCGCCCGACAGCGCATTGATGGATTGGGTCAGTGTCTCCTGCGCCAGGCCAAAGCGGGCCAGATCGTTAATAAAGCGTTCCGGCTCCGGCGTTTTATGACGAATTTGCCACGGAAAAATCAGGTTGTCATAGACCGTATCGCCAAACAGCGCCGGGGTCTGTACACAATAAGAGACCTGCTGGCGATAGCTTTCCGGAGAGAGCGACGCAACGTCCTGGCCTTCAAAGAGAAGTGTCCCCTCTGTGGGACTGAGCAGCGAGGCCACAATCTTCAGCAAGGTGCTTTTGCCACAGCCTGATGGCCCGGTGATTAATTTAAACTCGCCCGGCGACAGGCTAAATTCAACGTGCTGAAGGATAGTGTTATCCCCGACACGAAATCCAATATCCCTGAGTTGTAACAGATTTTTTTTATCGTTCATTCCGCTTCCGTTAACCGCGTCTTGTAAGAACCGTCTGTAGCATAATCTTTTTCCAGTCTATTTTCAGAGGCGAATTTCAACCGGATAGCCGATATACTTATGAGCAATAAACACACACGTTCTCTCATCACGGCATGCAAAACAGGAGGTTTTTATGCTTATTGTTGTTCCAGTCCTTATTTTCGTTGCGCTGGTTATTGTGGGCGCAGGCGTCAAAATTGTTCCTCAGGGTTATCAGTGGACCGTCGAGCGTTTCGGTCGTTATACCAACACGCTCCAGCCTGGATTAAGCCTGATTGTCCCGTTCATGGACCGTATTGGTCGTAAGATCAACATGATGGAACAGGTTCTGGATATTCCTTCCCAGGAAGTGATCTCGAAGGATAACGCCAACGTCACCATTGACGCCGTCTGCTTTATTCAGGTGATTGATGCGCCAAAAGCAGCGTATGAGGTGAGCAATCTGGAGCTGGCGATCGTCAACCTGACGATGACCAACATCCGTACCGTGCTCGGCTCGATGGAGCTGGATGAAATGCTCTCCCAGCGCGACAGCATCAATACCCGCCTGCTGCACATTGTTGATGAAGCGACGAACCCGTGGGGTATTAAAGTTACCCGCATCGAGATCCGCGATGTGCGACCGCCTGCGGAACTGATCGCCTCCATGAACGCGCAGATGAAGGCTGAGCGAACCAAACGTGCCTACATTCTGGAAGCGGAAGGGGTACGTCAGGCTGAGATCCTGAAGGCGGAAGGGGAAAAACAGTCGCAGATCCTGAAAGCGGAAGGCGATCGTCAGTCCGCGTTCTTACAGGCGGAAGCGCGTGAACGTTCTGCCGAAGCGGAAGCCCGCGCAACGCAAATGGTGTCCGAGGCGATTGCCGCCGGTGATATCCAGGCGGTGAACTACTTCGTCGCGCAGAAATATACCGATGCGCTGAAAGAGATCGGCTCCGCCAATAACAGCAAAGTGGTGATGATGCCGCTGGATGCCAGCAGCCTGATGGGCTCTATCGCCGGGATTGCTGAACTGATCAAAGACAGCGGGAACGAGCGTAAAAAATGATTGAGCTTATCGTCGCACATCCTCACGCTTTCTGGCTAAGCCTTGGGGGGCTATTGCTGGCCGCGGAGATGCTGGGCGGCAATGGCTACCTGCTGTGGAGCGGTGTCGCCGCGGTCATTACCGGGCTGCTCGTCTGGCTTCTTCCGCTTGACTGGGCGTGGCAGGGGGCATTATTTGCCGTGCTGACGCTGGTGGCCGCGTGGCTGTGGTGGCGCTGGCTTAACCGACAGGTTAACGAGCAGAAACCGGTGGACGCGCATCTCAACCAGCGCGGACAGCAGATTGTCGGCCAGCGTTTTACGCTTGATACCGCGCTGGTGAACGGACGTGGGCATATGCGCGTGGGCGACAGCTCGTGGCCGGTGGTCGCCGACGAAGACCTCAGCGCCGGCACGCGGGTTGAGGTCATTGCGGTGCAAGGCATTACCCTGCGGATTAAAGCCTGCTAAGCAGAGGTCTTACGATGGCAGCAGCCGGCAAGATTATCGATAATCGGGCAGTCGGCGCTGTCATCCCCCGGACAGGATTCCGCGAGCTGTAGCAGCTGTTCGCGCATCGCCTGTAGCTCGATGATATGGCGTTCAATCTCGGCCACTTTTTCCAGGGTGCGTTTTTTCACGTCTGCGCTGTGACGCTTCGGATCGTTAAACAGGTTAACCAGCTCACCGCACTCTTCCAGATTAAACCCGACCTGCCTCGCCTGGCGCAGTAACGTCAGCTCATCCAGATGCAGCTGCGTGTAGCTGCGGTAGCCGTTTTCACTGCGCAGCGGCGGCGTCACCAGCCCCTTCTCTTCATAAAAGCGAATCGCTTTGCTGGTTAAACCGGTTTTTTTCGCCACATCGCTGATATTCACATTTCCCCCTTGACCTTCCCCTTGATGGAAGGTTTAACCTTCATAACAGTCAGTAAAAAGCACGATATCGGTCAACAACTGACCAGATCATTATACGGGAGTTTTACTATGTCTCACACTATCGACCTGACGCTGGATGGCCTCTCCTGCGGCCACTGCGTCAAACGCGTAAAAGAAAGCCTTGAACAGCGCCCCGATGTTGAAAGCGCTGAAGTCACTATCGACCATGCCGCCGTTACCGGCAGCGCCAGCGCGGATGCGCTGATCGATACCATCAGGCAGGCCGGCTATGGGGCGGAGCTGAGCCACCCAAAGGCTAAACCGCTGGCAGAGTCATCATCCCCGTCGGAAGCACTGACAGCGGCCACTCCTGAGCTTCCGGCAGCTGATGATATTGATGACAGCCAACAGCTGCTGATCAACGGCATGAGCTGCGCCAGCTGCGTCTCCCGGGTACAAAACGCCCTGCAGGCGGTACCGGGCGTCGCCCAGGCACGGGTCAACCTCGCGGAGCGCACTGCGCTGGTGATGGGCAGCGCCTCCGCAGCAGATTTAGTACAGGCCGTTGAAAAAGCGGGCTACGGCGCGGAGGCCATCGAAGATGATGCCGAACGCCGCGAGCGCCAGCAGGAAACGGCGATTGCCACCATGAAGCGCTTCCGCTGGCAGGCGATTGTCGCCCTGCTGGTGGGTATTCCGGTGATGGTGTGGGGGATGCTCGGCGACAACATGATGGTCACCGACGACAACCGCACGCTGTGGCTGGTCATCGGTCTCATTACCCTGGGCGTGATGGTCTTCGCGGGCGGTCATTTCTATACCAGCGCCTGGAAGAGCCTGAAAAACCGCACCGCGACGATGGATACGCTGGTTGCGCTCGGCACGGGTGCCGCGTGGCTCTACTCCATGAGCGTGAACGTCTGGCCCCAGTGGTTCCCGATGGAAGCGCGGCATCTTTATTATGAAGCCAGCGCGATGATTATCGGTCTGATTAACTTAGGCCATATGCTGGAAGCCCGCGCCCGTCAGCGCTCCTCGAAAGCGCTGGAAAGGTTGCTCGATTTAACCCCGCTAACCGCGCGCGTGGTCACGGACGACGGGGAAAAGAGCGTCCCGCTGGCCGAGGTTCAGCCCGGCATGACGCTGCGTCTGACCACGGGCGATCGCGTTCCCGTTGACGGTAAGATAACGCAGGGCGAAGCCTGGCTGGATGAAGCGATGCTGACCGGCGAGCCCATCCCCCAGCAGAAATCAGACGGTGACGCCGTTCATGCCGGTACGGTGGTACAGGACGGCAGCGTGCTGTTCACCGCCAGCGCCGTCGGCAGCCACACCACGCTGTCGCGCATTATTCGCATGGTGCGCCAGGCGCAGAGCAGTAAGCCGGAGATTGGCCAGCTTGCCGACAGGATCTCTGCCATTTTTGTGCCGGTGGTGGTCGGTATTGCCCTGTTGAGCGCGGTGATCTGGTATTTCTTCGGCCCGGCGCCGCAGATTGTGTATACCCTGGTGATTGCCACCACGGTGCTGATCATCGCCTGTCCTTGCGCCCTTGGCCTGGCGACACCGATGTCGATTATCTCCGGCGTAGGCCGCGCCGCCGAGTTTGGCGTGCTGGTGCGGGATGCAGATGCGCTGCAGCGGGCCAGCACCCTGGACACGCTGGTGTTTGATAAAACCGGCACGCTGACCGAAGGCAAACCGCAGGTAGTGGCCGTCACGACCGCAGGCATTGCCGAAGCGGACGCGCTGCGGCTTGCCGCGGCGCTGGAGCAAGGCTCCAGCCATCCGCTGGCGCGCGCCATCCTTGATAAAGCGAATGCATCTGCCCTGCCGCAGGTCAGCAACTTCCGTACCCTGCGCGGGCTGGGCGTCAGCGGTGAAGCCGAAGGCCACGCGCTGCTGCTGGGCAACCAGGCATTGCTTAATGACAACGGTATTGATACCTCCGCGCTGGAGAGTGAACTGAAAGCGCAGGCGTCTCAGGGTGCCACGCCGGTTCTGCTTGCGGTCGATGGCCAGGCCGCCGCGCTGCTGGCCGTGCGCGATCCGCTTCGTCAGGATAGCGTGGACGCCTTGCAGCGACTGCATCGCGCGGGCTACCGTCTGGTCATGCTGACCGGAGATAACCCAACAACGGCAAACGCCATCGCCCGGGAGGCCGGTATTGACGAGGTGATTGCAGGCGTACTGCCGGATGGCAAAGCGGACGCCATTAAAAACCTGCAGCGTCAGGGCCGTCAGGTGGCGATGGTCGGCGACGGCATCAACGATGCCCCGGCGCTGGCCCAGGCGGACGTGGGAATTGCCATGGGGGGTGGGAGCGACGTGGCCATTGAAACCGCCGCCATTACGCTGATGCGCCATAGCCTGATGGGCGTTGCCGACGCGCTGGCCATTTCAAAAGCCACGTTGCGCAACATGAAGCAGAACCTGCTGGGGGCGTTTATCTATAACACCCTCGGTATCCCGATTGCGGCCGGCATTTTATGGCCGCTGACCGGCACGCTGCTAAACCCGGTGGTCGCAGGTGCGGCGATGGCGCTCTCCTCCATCACCGTGGTGAGCAACGCCAACCGGCTGCTGCGCTTTAAACCGAAGGATTGAACCTTGTACTCGTACGCGCTAGCATGACCCTTTCCATTCATGGAGCGCGTATGGGTCTGTTTAATCGTATAAAAACATCGTTTCGCGCCCTCTTTCCTCGCCGTTACGCCTGGCCGGGTCTGGATATCTCTCTCCCTGGCGGGCAGCACCTGCACCTGGTAGGCAGCATTCATATGGGTACGCAGGATATGTCTCCCCTGCCGCCCGGCCTGATCAAGCTGCTGAAACATGCGGACGCGCTGGTTGTTGAGGCGGACATCTCCGGCCATGAGTCGCCGTTCGCTGGCCTGGAGAGCGATCTCACGCTCGCGGAACGTCTGGATGAAACCCAGCTTGCGGAGCTGACGCGCGTGGCGGATGAAACGGGCGTCTCGCTTTCCATGATTGACACCCTGCCGCTGTGGCAAATTGCGATGGTGCTGCAGGCCACGCAGGCGCAGCGTCTGGGTCTGCGCGGTGATTACGGCATTGATTACCAGCTGCTGAATGTGGCCAGGGCGCGCAGTCTGCCCATCATCGAACTGGAAGGGACCGACAGCCAGATTGCGCTCCTGCGACAGCTTCCCGACGACGGCCGTATGCTGCTGGATGATACGCTGACCCACTGGCACACCAACGCGCGACTGCTGCAAACCATGATTGGCTGGTGGCTGGACGCGCCACCTGCGGAGGGTAAGCTGACCTTACCGTCGACCTTCAGTGAATCGTTATACGATGTGCTGATGAATGCGCGCAACCAGGCCTGGCGACAGACGCTGCATGCGCTACCTGCGGGGCATTATGTGGTGGCGGTCGGGGCGTTACATTTATACGGAGAAGGGAATTTGCCGTCGCTGCTGAAATAAAAAAATGGCCAATATTTCTATTGGCCCGTCAAAGAGGAATTTCATCGTTTTTATTATGCCGAAGGAGACCTTCGGTTGAGCCGATTGTCGCTCAAAGTGACCATCACTGCCAATACTATTGCGCAAGATGGTGCTATTTTTTAGACAAACGTCAGGCGTATGCTGGTGGCATGATTTGTCTGTCGTAAGAAGGATAGCTATGACTCCCGCCGTTAAACTACTCGAAAAAAACAACATTTCTTTCCGGATCCACACTTACGATCACGATCCGAATGAAACCAACTTTGGTGATGAAGTGGTGCGCAAGCTGGGCCTGAACGCGGACCAGGTGTATAAAACGCTGCTGGTTGCGGTGAATGGCGACATGAAGCACCTCGCCGTCGCGGTTACGCCGGTGGCGGGACAGCTGGATCTGAAGAAAGTCGCCAAAGCCCTGGGGGCGAAGAAGGTGGATATGGCCGACCCGATGGTTGCACAACGCACCACGGGCTACCTGGTGGGTGGGATCAGCCCGCTCGGGCAGAAAAAACGTTTGCCGACGCTGATTGATGCCCCTTCACAGGAATTTGACACCATCTTTATATCCGGAGGCAAACGCGGGCTGGATATTGAGCTGGCCGCGGGCGATCTGGCGAAAATGCTGGACGCGAAGTTTGCGGATATTGCGCGCCGGGATTGAGAAATTTGCCGGGTGGCGGCTTCGAGGTAAAAGCAAAACGGTAACAGGCGTTACCGTTTTTTGTGTTCGCGCCCTCTCCCGGTGGGAGAGGGTTGGGGTGAGGGCATCAGGCCGCACAACACTACTGCCAGCTCACCTCACCTTTCGGCTCATACGCATTCACGTCAATCGGTGAATTCTGCTCGATGAACTGCTTCAGCACTTCCGCATCAATAAAGCCGGTATTCACGTAGCCCGGTTTATTATCAATATGCGGATAACCGTCGCCGCCAGTGGCGTTAAAACTCAGAGTCGCCAGACGGTAGGTTTTGCCAGGATCGACCGGTTCACCTTTAATCTTAAGATCGTTAAGCTTGCCGTCTTTCGCCACAAAGCTGACGTTGGCAAACTGCGGATAGGCCCCGGAATCCGGTTTCATCTGCGCCACAGCGGTCAGATAGTCAATGACCTCTTTCCCGCTCATATCGGCATAGACCACCACGTTACCGAACGGCTGCACCTTCAGGACGTCTTTATAGGTGATGTTGCCGCCTTCGATAGAGTCACGAATGCCGCCGCCGCTCATCACGCCGAAGTCAGCGCCGGTACGCGCCATTTGCGCCGCCAGTACCAGGTGACCCATGTTGGTCTGCACGAAGCGAACTTTACTGCGGTCCCCTTCCAGACGCCCGTTCAGCGTGCCGATTTTCACATCCAGCTGTGCCTTACCTTTGTTCTGGAACGGCGTCAGCAGGGAGAGCATTTGCTGGTTTTCGGCGATCTCTGGCGTGTATAGTACGCGCTCACTTTTCCCGTCCGGGTAGGTGACCTTTTTCTTCAGGTTGACCGGAATGAGCTGATAATGCACCAGCTTCATCTCACCGTTACGGAACTCGAAGTCCGCCCGGCCCACGTATTTGCCCCACTCGTGCGCCTGCACAATCCAGATACCGTTCTGACGGTCTGGCGCGCACGGCGTACCCGGCACGTAATCCACCTGCTTTTTGTTCTCCGAGGCCATACACACCGGATCTTGTGAGTGACCACCCACAATCATCGCCAGTGAGCCCGCAGGCAGGCTGCGCGCCATCTCCACGTCACCCGGTGCGTTAGAGCCGTGCTCACCATTGTCGTAGTGCCCCATGTGGGTGGTGGCGATAATCACGTCCGGCTTTTCGTTTTGCTGCAGCTCCTGAATCACCAGCTTCGCTTCGTCCGCCGGTTTGCGGAATTCGATATCGGTAAAGAACTCAGGGTTGCCAATTTTCGCCGTATCGTCGGTGGTTAAACCAATGACCGCGATCTTCAGATCCTGACGCTTAAACAGCGCCCAGGGCTTGAACAGGCGTTCTCCGGTACTTTTCTGGTAAATATTGGCGGAAAGGAAGGGGAATTTGGCCCATTTTTCCTGCTGACGCAGCACGCTCAGCGGATTATCAAACTCATGGTTACCGACGGCCATCGCGTCGTAGCCAATCAGGTTCATACCGCGGAAATCGGGCTCGGCATCCTGTAAATCGGATTCCGGCACGCCGGTATTGATATCGCCTCCTGACAGTAACAGCACGCTGCCGCCCTGGGCTGCCACCTCTTTACGAATGCCGTCCACCAGCGTTTTTTGTGCCGACAGGCCATATTCGCCGTATTCACTGCGCCAGAAATGACCGTGGTGATCGTTGGTATGCAGAATGGTGATTTTATAGGTTTTGTCTTTTTCATACGCCTGCGCGGGCAGGCTTACCAGACCCCAGGCGGCAATCAGCGCCAGCGCGACGCCCCGCTTCATTAACTTCATCTTCTCTCTCCCTGACCAATAGACAAAGGCAGAAATTACAGTGACTAATAAGAATAGACAAATAAGTTTTCAGAATTGCGACTTTCTTCAAAGGTCCCGGGCGGGTATGTTAGTCGGATAATAATTACACCCTGCATCGCTAATAACTCAAGACGTGGTAATTCTCTCTATGGCAATCAGTGAATCAACCCAGCCCGTTCCGGGCGCACCGGCGTCGCGCACCTCCTTTAAAGTATTAGGCGCAATCAGTCTCTCGCATCTGCTCAACGACATGATCCAGTCGTTGATTCTGGCCATTTATCCGCTGCTGCAGTCCGAGTTCTCCCTCACCTTCGTGCAGATCGGGATGATCACCCTGACCTTCCAGCTGGCTTCCTCACTGCTGCAGCCGGTGGTGGGCTACTGGACGGATAAATACCCAATGCCGTGGTCGCTGCCGATCGGCATGTGCTTTACCTTAAGCGGACTGGTGCTGCTGGCCATGGCCGGAAGCTTTGAAGCCGTGCTGATTGCAGCCGCGCTGGTGGGTACCGGCTCGTCCGTTTTCCATCCAGAGTCCTCGCGCGTGGCGCGTATGGCCTCCGGGGGGCGTCACGGTCTGGCGCAGTCTCTCTTTCAGGTGGGCGGCAACTTTGGTAGCTCCCTCGGCCCGCTGCTGGCCGCGGTGATTATTGCCCCTTACGGTAAAGGCAATGTGGCCTGGTTCGTCCTGGCCGCACTGCTGGCGATTATTGTGCTGGCGCAGATCAGCCGCTGGTATGCCGCTCAGCATCGGGTGAATAAAGGAAAACCTAAAGCGAAGGTTATCAATCCCCTTCCTCGCAATAAGGTTATCCTGGCGGTGGCCGTCCTGCTGGTGCTGATTTTCTCGAAATACTTCTATATGGCGAGTATCAGCAGCTATTACACATTTTATCTGATGCAAAAATTCGGATTATCGGTACAAAACGCGCAGATCCATCTTTTTGCCTTCCTGTTCGCCGTCGCCGCCGGCACGGTCATTGGCGGGCCTGTAGGGGATAAGGTTGGGCGTAAATATGTTATTTGGGGCTCTATCCTCGGTGTAGCGCCCTTTACCCTCATTTTGCCGTACGCCAGCCTTGAATGGACGGGGATTTTAACCGTGATTATTGGTTTTATCCTCGCTTCCGCGTTTTCCGCCATTCTGGTCTATGCCCAGGAGCTGCTGCCAGGACGTATCGGTATGGTTTCCGGACTCTTTTTCGGTTTCGCCTTCGGTATGGGAGGCCTTGGCGCGGCGGTATTGGGGATGGTTGCGGATCACACCAGCATCTTCCTGGTTTATAAAATCTGCGCTTTCCTGCCACTTCTTGGGATGTTGACCATATTCCTGCCTGATAACCGCCACAAAGCGTAAATAAAGGGTAGCCAAAGTTTGTCTTTGGCTGCCTTCCCTCCTGATGCCATAAGGGTTTCCTCTACTTCCCCTCACTGAATTTATCAAAATGCGCTTTTTTTGGTGCTTATTGCTGTTTTATTCAAACTTCAATAATTATTCATAAACATAAGGGTAAAAATTGTCATAAACTATTACTCGGTTTTTGGTTTTTCACCAAAAAGGATCACCCACAACGAAAGGAGACGGAATGCACCACGCCACACCGCTTATCACCACCATTGTTGGTGGACTTGTGCTCGCTTTTATCCTCGGCATGATTGCCAATAAACTGCGTATTTCTCCTCTTGTCGGCTATCTGTTAGCGGGCGTCCTGGCCGGGCCGTTTACGCCAGGGTTCGTGGCGGATACCAAACTGGCCCCTGAGCTGGCGGAATTGGGCGTGATTCTGCTGATGTTTGGCGTCGGTCTGCATTTCTCCCTGAAGGATTTGATGGCGGTAAAGTCGATTGCCATACCGGGAGCGATCGCCCAGATAGGGGTAGCGACGCTGCTGGGGATGGCACTTTCGGCTGTGCTGGGCTGGTCGTTGATGACCGGCATCGTATTTGGGCTGTGTCTCTCGACCGCCAGTACCGTGGTGCTGCTACGTGCGCTTGAAGAGAGACAGCTGATAGACAGCCAGCGTGGGCAAATCGCGATAGGCTGGCTGATTGTTGAAGACCTGGTGATGGTCCTGACGCTGGTGCTGCTGCCTGCCGTGGCTGGCATGATGGAAAAAGACAATATCGGCTTCGCGTCACTGGCGCTGGATATGAGTATCACCATCGGAAAAGTGGTGGCGTTTATCGCCATCATGATGCTGGTGGGCCGCCGTCTGGTCCCGTGGATCATGTCCCGCAGCGCGGCAACCGGCTCACGCGAGCTGTTTACCCTCTCCGTGCTGGCGCTGGCGCTGGGCATCGCTTTTGGTGCCGTTGAGCTGTTTGACGTCTCCTTTGCCCTGGGCGCCTTCTTCGCCGGGATGGTGCTGAACGAATCCGAGCTGAGCCACCGCGCGGCGCACGATACCCTGCCGCTGCGCGACGCCTTCGCCGTGCTGTTCTTCGTCTCCGTCGGGATGTTGTTTGACCCGCTTATTCTGATCCAGCAGCCGCTGGCCGTGCTGGGCACGCTGGCGATCATTATCTTTGGTAAGTCCCTCGCCGCCTTCTTCCTGGTGCGGATGTTTGGCCACTCGCCGCGTACGGCACTGACCATCGCCGCCAGCCTGGCGCAGATTGGTGAGTTCGCCTTTATTCTCGCCGGTCTGGGCATGGCCCTGAATCTGCTGCCGCAGGCCGGGCAGAACCTGGTGCTGGCGGGTGCCATCCTGTCGATTATGCTGAACCCGGTGCTGTTTGCCCTGCTGGAAAAATACCTCGATAAAACCGAAACCCTGGAAGAGCAGACTCTTGAAGAGGCCATCGAAGAAGAGAAGCAGATCCCGGTGGATATTTGCAACCACGCCCTGCTGGTTGGCTTTGGCCGCGTGGGAAGCCTGCTTGGCGAGAAGCTGATGGCGCAGGGTATTCCGCTGGTGGTGATTGAAACCTCGCGTACCCGCGTCGACGAGCTGCGCGAGCGCGGCATTCGGGCGGTGCTGGGCAATGCGGCGAACGAAGAGATCATGAACCTGGCGCATCTGGACTGCGCCCGCTGGCTGCTGCTGACCATACCCAACGGCTATGAAGCGGGCGAGATTGTGGCTTCTGCGCGCGAGAAGTGCCCCAATATCGAGATTATCGCCCGGGCGCATTATGACGACGAGGTGGAATATATCACCGAGCGCGGCGCGAATAAGGTGGTGATGGGCGAACGCGAGATTGCGAATACGATGCTGACGCTGCTGGAGAAACCGCCGGTTGAAGAAGGGGTGACGGGTTAAGTGTTGTGCGGCCTGATGCCCTCACCCTGACCCTCTCCCACAGGGAGAGGGAACAAACATCAAAAACGGCAACCTGGGTTGCCGTTTTGCTTTTACCTGTCCCAGTACGCCTCTTCGAGGCTGTCTTCCCGTTCCGGCAGGCCGCGCGTTAAGCGCGGCGAGTGCTGGTTTAGCACCTGATAACTGACGCGGTTCGCGTATTTACACACCTGCGCCAGCGACGAGTAGGTCAGCCAGTTGAACTTATGTTTGCTGGAATTGGGTACGTTGGTTTTGTGGTAAGCATTGGCGGTAATGTCATGCAGCAGTGCCGCCAGCGCGCCGTCGCCCGCGCCGTTGGTGTTCATGATCTTCTCCGGTCCGCCCATATAGGGCGCGATATGAGAGTAGATCCGCAGTGGGTTAATGCAATCTTTGTAACGCATGCCGCGGCTGAACTCATACTGGTTAAACTCGGCAATCGCCCCCGGCAGCAGCGGATGCTGGGTTTTGCGTTTACTCTCTTCTTCCGTGAAGCCCGCCATATACAACCCGACAGGACCGGCGGTGCAGAGCACCAGGTCCACCCAGTCCAGCGCTTTATCAGATGCCAGCAGCGGATCGCTTTCACCGGTCAGCGCTTCGGCCTCTTCTTCGTTCATCGCCAGAATCGAAACGTGCTCTTTCAGGAATGCCTGCCACCACTCCGGGTTATCGGCAATCACGAATTTGGTGCCCAGCGTTAACACCACCGGCACATCATACTTTTTGGCGTACTCAATGGCTTTCATGGTGGCTTCCGGCATCGGCTCTCCCGGCTTGCAGCGCACCAGATAGGAGGTCAGTACCAGCGCCGACGCGCCCGCGATCACCTCTTCAGGAATGCTTTCCGCGCGCAGCTTATTCATGTGGCCCGGGCTGATGGCAAAGGTACGTTCACCGGATTCGCCGATCAGCGTAAAGCAGCGGCCAATCGGCCCGTCAACGCCCTGGAGATAGTTCAGATCGGTACGGCTGGAGGTGTTGCACAGATAACGGTAGGCGTAGCCACCGATTTCGATATTGCTGCACATGACGCCGAGCAGGACAGAGCGGTCGTCAGCCAGCACGGAGTAATTGTGCATAGTATTACCGATGGTGCCACCGGCAAACTGATGGGTAATCAGGTTTTCGCGCACCAGCTCCTGGTACAGCGCTTCGGCCACGTCATCTTCAATCACCAGCGAGTGACCGGCGCTCAGACCGTAACGGGCGACAAACTCATCATCCACTTTCGCTTCAATGTCCACCAGCGTCTGGTCGATACCGACGACCCAGGCCGCGCTGGTTTCATTTTCAGGCTGGATTTGCTGCAGGAGCGGATCGCGGGCATCGACGGGAAAGTAGTGTTTGGATTTGCGTTTACCGGGAAATTTCATGGTCTGAACTGTACGAAGAATATGGGCCGGGAATGGTAGCACAAACCCGGCCCGGAGTGCGATCAGCGGCTGTTCGTCACCAGCGAGACCATCATGTCGATATGTTCTGGCGAATCGTTAAGCGCCGGAATGTACTCGTACTTTTCACCGCCAGCCTCAAGGAAAAATTCCCGGTTTTGCACCGCGATCTCCTCCAGCGTTTCCAGGCAGTCAGCCGAGAAGCCCGGCGACATCACCTGAACATGCTTCACGCCCTTCTCACCGAGCATTTTGAGGGTTTCATCGGTGTATGGTGTCAACCACGGCTCACGGCCGAAGCGCGACTGGAAGGTCATCATCACCTTCTCCGGCGGCAGGCCAAGGGCGGAGACCAGCTCGCGGGTGGTATCGCGGCAGCGCTGCGGGTAATCATCCCCTTCGTTGGCGAAACGCTGCGGGATGCCGTGATAGGAGAGCAGCAGCAGATCCGGCTCGCCGTGTTTTTCAAACGACGCGCGCGCGCTGTTGGCAAGCGCCTTGATGTACAGCTCGTTATCCGCATAGTCGCGAATAAAGGTCACGCCCGGAATGCGGCGGCGGGTCGCCAGAATGCGGGCCAGCTCGTCCCAGACGGCGGCCACCGTCGAGCAGGAGTACTGCGGGTAGAGCGCCAGCACCACGATATGGTCCACGCCCTGCGCCAGCAGTGAATCCACCGCGCTTTCCAGGGACGGTTTGCCGTAGCTCATGCCGAGCGCGACGGGCATCTCCGGCAGGCGGGCGGCCAGCGCTTTTTCCTGGCGACGGCTGTAAACCATCAGCGGCGAGCCCTCTTCCATCCACACGGACTGATAGAGTTTGGCGACGCGCGGAGAACGGATCGGCAGAATGACGCCACGCAGCAGCGGCCACCACAGCAGTCGCGGAAAATCCACGACGCGCGTGTCGCTTAAAAATTGTCGCAGGTAGCGTTTTACCGCGTCTGATGTAGGTGCTTCTGGAGTACCCAGATTGGCAAGCAGGATGCCGGTTTTCGCCTGACTCATTCACGCCTCTTAACCATTTGAATGGTTGTCAATTGTAGCGGAAATGCGTTTAAACGAAACCCATTGCTGTAATAGGTAAGATGAGAATTTTTCTCACCCGGTGGCCCGGGTGAGAGATATGCGATTAGCCGAGGATTTTTTCCAGCTCAGCACGCACGTCAGCCACGGCTTTGGTGCCGTCAACTTTCGCGTATTTGGTGTTACCCGCCTGCGCTTCTTTGGTGTAGTAGCCGATCAGCGGCGCAGTCATCTGATGGTATTCCACCAGGCGCTTACGCACGGTCTCTTCCTGATCGTCTTTACGGGTGGTCAGCTCTTCGCCGGTCACGTCGTCTTTGCCTTCAACCTTAGGTGGGTTGAATTTGATGTGGTAAACGCGGCCAGACGCAGCGTGTACGCGACGGCCAACGATACGGTCAACAATCAGCTCGTCCGGTACGTCGAACTCCAGAACGTAGTCCACGTTGATGCCCGCTTCTTTCATGGCGTCAGCCTGAGGAATGGTGCGTGGGAAACCGTCCAGCAGGAAACCGTTGCGGCAGTCTTCCTGAGCAATGCGCTCTTTGACCAGAGCGATAACCAGCTCGTCAGTCACCAGCTTGCCTGCGTCCATGATGTCTTTAGCTTGTTTACCCAGCTCGGAGCCAGATTTTACAGCGGCGCGCAGCATATCACCGGTGGAGATTTGCGGAATACCGTATTTCTCCATGATGAACTGAGCCTGAGTTCCTTTACCCGCGCCCGGAGCGCCAAGCAGAATAATACGCATTGCGAAAATCCCCTCAAAAGTCGATTCAATTTTTCAAAAGCGCTAAACAATACCACCAGAACGGATACGGCTCAAGGAAGGCGGGAGGGCTGAAACGGTTAATGGGGGGAGATAATTTGGGATAGTGCGGCCTGGTGCCCTCACCCCGGCCCTCTCCCACGGGGAGAGGGAGAAGACCAGGAGAGGCGTGGTTAATTACGCCAGCAGCAGCGCATTCACACGTTTAATGAACAGGTTAGGATCTTCAAGCGTGCCACGCTCGGCCAGCAGAGACTGGTCCAGCAGCAGCTCAACCCACTCGGCAAAGCGGGCTTCGTCCTGGGTATCCGCTGCGCGTTTCACCAGAGGATGATCCGGGTTCAGCTCGAAAATATATTTCACTTCCGGCACCGCCTGGCCCGCAGCCGCGAACAGCTTCGCCATCTGGGTGCTCATTTCATCGGCATCGGTGGTGACAATGGCCGGAGTGTCGGTCAGACGGTGAGTGAAACGCACCTCTTTTACGCGCTCGCCCAGCAGCGTTTTCACGCGCTCAATGAACGGCTCCAGCGCCTTCTCGGCTTCTTTCGCATTTTCATCAACTTCATCTGCCAGCTTGTCGATGGACTCGTCCGCCTTAGCAACAGACTGGAACGCCTTACCGTCGAACTCGGTCAGGTAGTTCATCATCCATTCGTCAATGCGGTCGGACAGCAGCAGTACTTCGATGCCTTTCTTGCGCAACAGCTCCAGGTGCGGGCTGCTCTTCGCCGCGGCGTAGCTGTCAGCAGTGATGTAGTAGATCTTCTCCTGCCCTTCTTTCATGCGGGAGATGTACTCTTCCAGCGACACGGTCTGCGCGGAGGAGTCGGTATGCGTAGAGGCAAAGCGCAGCAGTTTAGCGATAGTTTCAACGTTCGCCATGTCTTCAGCTGGGCCTTCTTTCAGCACCAGACCGAACTGTTTCCAGAAGGTCTGATATTTTTCCGCATCGTCTTTCGCCAGTTTTTCCAGCATCTGCAGCGCACGTTTGGTCAGGGCGTTGCGCAAGTTACGGGTGACGGTGCTGTCCTGCAGAATTTCGCGGGAGACGTTCAGCGGCAGATCGTTGGAATCTATCAGGCCGCGCACAAAGCGCAGGTAGTTCGGCATGAACTGCTCGGCATCGTCCATGATGAAGACGCGCTGCACGTACAGCTTCAGGCCGTGCTTGTGATCGCGGTTCCACATGTCCCACGGCGCCTGCGCCGGGATGTACAGCAGGCTGGTGTACTCCTGCTTACCTTCCACGCGGTTGTGGCTCCAGGTCAGCGGGTCGGTAAAGTCGTGGGCGATGTGCTTGTAGAACTCATTGTACTCGTCGTCCTTGATTTCAGCCTTGTTGCGCGTCCACAGCGCCTGCGCCTTGTTGATTTTCTCCCAGGAAACGATGGTTTCACCGTCTTTCTCTTCCTGTTTTTCAATCTCAACCGGCAGCGCGATGTGATCGGAGTACTTGCTGATGATGGAGCGTACGCGCCAGTCGTTCAGGAAATCATCTTCCCCTTCACGCAGATGCAGGGTGATTTCGGTCCCGCGATCCGCTTTGGTGATGTCATCAACGGTGTATTCGCCTTCACCTTTCGATTCCCACAGCACGCCATTCTCCGCGCTGTCGCCCGCCGCGCGGGTGCGCACGGTGACTTTGTCCGCCACGATGAACGCCGAGTAGAAACCCACACCGAACTGACCGATCAGCTGGCTGTCTTTCGCCTGGTCAGAGCCCATGGACTCGAGGAACGCTTTGGTGCCGGATTTCGCGATGGTCCCGAGGTGGTCGATCACCTCGTCGCGGTTCATCCCGATGCCGTTATCGGCGATAGTCAGAGTGCGGTTCTCTTTATTGAAAGAGACGCGCACGCGCAGCTCACCGTCGCCTTCGTACAGATCCGGGTTAGACAGCGCGCGGAAGCGCAACTTGTCCGCCGCATCGGAGGCGTTGGAAATCAGCTCACGCAGAAAAATTTCTTTGTTGGAATACAGGGAATGGATCATCAGGTGCAGAAGCTGTTTTACTTCTGACTGGAAACCGCGGGTTTCTTGTCCTTTCATCTATGTCGACCTCAACAATGCCATTTAATGGGGTTTTAAAACGTTGAGGGAGAGATGGGGATAAGGGGGGAAATTTTCAAGCGAAGGCGGCAAACGCCGCCTCCGTTTGGTCAGAAAATAATCTTGTGACGTCCTGCCAGAGAGTGGGACAACGTGGTGCCGTCCACCATCTCCAGCTCTCCGCCGACCGGTACGCCGTGGGCGATGCGGCTGGCGTCAACGCCATACTGCGCACACAGCTCAGCGATGTAGTTGGCTGTAGCTTCCCCTTCCACCGTGGGGTTGGTGGCGAGGATCACCTCTTTGATCGTTTCGGACTCAAGACGCTGTTCAAGGCGGTCAAGACCGATATCGTCCGGGCCAATACCGTCCAGCGGGGAGAGATGCCCCATCAGCACGAAATAGCGGCCGGAAAACTGCCCGGTTTGTTCGATGGCGTAGATGTCCGCCGGACTCTCCACCACGCAAATCTGACCGTTTTCCTGACGACGCGGGTTCGTGCAGATGTTACAAACATCCTGCTCGGTAAAGGTACGGCAATCCGCACAGTGACCAATCTCTGACATGGCGCGGGTTAAAGCCTGCGCCAGGCGCATCCCGCCGCTGCGGTCGCGCTGCAATAGCGTAAACGCCATGCGCTGCGCTGACTTCGGGCCAACGCCCGGCAGGCAGCGCAGTGCTTCCATTAACTGCGTGAGCAGCGGACTGGTTTGCATCAGAATGGCATCTTGAAGCCAGGCGGCAGTTGCATACCGCTGGAAACGGAGGCCATTTTCTCTTTCTGAGTTTCGTCGATACGGCGCGCAGCATCGTTAAACGCGGCGGCTACCAGATCTTCCAGCATCTCTTTGTCGTCTTCGAGCAGGCTCGGGTCGATTTCAACGCGACGGCAGTTGTGCGCACCGTTGATGGTCACTTTGACCAGACCGGCACCGGATTCACCCGTGACTTCCAGCTGAGCGATCTCTTCCTGCATCTTCTGCATTTTTTCCTGCATCTGCTGAGCCTGCTTCATCAGGCCACCCAGACCGCCTTTTCCACCAAACATAGGCTTCTCTCTTCTTTCACGTTTAAGGATTACAACCGTAAGTCAGACTCACGATCAAATGGGGCGAATACTCTCTTCATCCAGATCGGCGTCGAAGAACCGGCGCAGGGTCTGAATGTTGTTATCCGCAATAATCGCCTCGCGCGCCTGCGCGAGCTTCTCTTCATAAATGGCCTGACGCCACTCCAGCGGCGTTTTCACCGCCGGATTATCATCTTCAATGATAGTCAATTCAACCGGTGAACCCTGTAAAGCGGCCAGCGCCTCGGCCAGCGCCTTTTGCGCACCGGGTGAATTCAGGTGGCGTTGACCCGGACGCAGGTGCAAACGCACCTGATTGCCGTCCTGCTCTTTCCAGGCATTCAGCGCGACCTGCTCGACCAGCTTCGGCAACTGAAGCTGGCTGACCTCAGCGGCCCAGGCGTCGCGCGCAATAGCCTCTTCGGCAAGCTTCGCGGCCAGCTCCGGCGTTTTTTCATGCTCCAGCGCCTTTTTCAGCGCTTTCGGCGTGGCAACCACTTCCTTGACCGTTTCGACAACGGTGGTCGCCTTCCAGCGGTAAGCCTCTTCTTTCACCGGGGCTTTCTGCTCGAGCGCGGACGGTGCCGGACGCGACTGTACGCGCTCCGTTACCGAGGCCAGTCGTTCAAGCGCGGCGTTGTTCACCGGCCGCGCTCTTCCTGGCGCTGCCGGTTCACTCTTTTTTGGTTTGGTTACTCCCTGGGCACGCTGCAGTTGGCTGCGTGCGGCAAGCACCGAACTGGTGGCATCCGACAGCGGCACGTTCTGCGCCGGCGGTGTCGGCTGCGGCGGTACCTGCTGCGGCGACATCACCGCCGTTGGGGCGACCGGGGCGAAAGACTGCCGTGGCGCCTCAGGCTCCGGCAGCGGCATGCGCGGGTGGAACGCCAGCGCGCGCAGCAGCGTCATTTCAACGCCCATCCTCGGGTCCGGCGCGAACGGTAACTCTTTACGGCCAATCAGCAGCGTCTGGTAGTAGAGCTGCACGTCGGCAGGCGGCACGGTGCGGGCAAGCTCACGCATCCGCTGTTCAATAGCGGCCATATCCGCACCGATGGCCGACGGAGAAAGCTGCAGCATTGCCACGCGGTGCAGCAGGCTAAGCATCTCAACCAGCAGCCCTTCCCATTCAATACCCCGTGCGGCTGCCGCATTCACCTGCGACATTACGCGTTCACCGTTGGCGGCAATCATCGCCTCAATAAGCGAAAGCGCCTGATCGTCATCCAGCGTACCGAGCATGGTGCTGACCGCGTCAGTCGAGAGCTTGCCGTCACCGCTGGCAATCGCCTGGTCGGTGAGGCTTAACGCATCACGCAGGCTGCCGTCTGCGGCGCGGGCCAGCAGCTGCAGGGCGCGCGGTTCGTGGACAATTTTCTCTTCGTCAAGAATGTGCTCAAGCTGCGTGCGGATCTGCTCAACGTCCAGCGCCTTCAGATGGAACTGCAGGCAGCGGGACAAGATCGTGACCGGCAGCTTTTGCGGATCGGTGGTCGCCAGCAGGAATTTCACGTGCGCAGGCGGCTCTTCCAGCGTTTTCAGCAGGGCGTTGAAGCTGTGGCGGGACAGCATGTGCACTTCATCGATCAGGTAGACCTTGAAGCGGCCGCGCGCCGGGGCGTACTGGACGTTGTCCAGCAGGTCGCGGGTATCCTCAACTTTGGTGCGCGAGGCGGCGTCGATCTCGATCAGATCGACAAAACGCCCCTGCTCGATCTCCCGGCAGTTATCACACACGCCGCAGGGGGTGGCGGTGATCCCGGTTTCGCAGTTAAGACCTTTTGCCAGCAAACGGGCAATAGAGGTCTTACCGACGCCGCGGGTGCCGGAGAAAAGATAAGCGTGATGGATGCGACCTAGCGACAAGCCGTTCGCCAGGGCCGTCAGCACATGCTCCTGACCGACAACGTCAGCAAAGGTTTGTGGTCGCCATTTACGGGCTAACACCTGATAACTCATGGGCAGGCTCTGCAACGCTGGAAGGTGAATTTATGGAGGGGAATGCTATCACAACCTCACCCATTGAGCGAGGTTGTGAAAACCGGGATTAATGACCCGGGAAAGGCACCAGGCTGTAACTGGTAATGCCCTGTTTTTCCAGGCGCTGCTCACCGCCGAGATCGAACAGGTTGATGATGAAGGCCGCGTCGGTCACTTCGCCACCCAGACGACGAATCAGCTTCACGGTTGCTTCGATAGTGCCGCCGGTTGCCAGCAGGTCGTCAACCACTAGCACTTTGTCGCCAGGCTTGATCGCATCAACGTGGATCTCCAGCTGATCGGTGCCGTACTCCAGCTCATAGCTCTCGGCGATGGTTTCACGCGGCAGCTTGCGCGGTTTACGCACTGGCACAAACCCTACGCCCATCGCCAGCGCAACCGGTGCGCCAAACAGGAAGCCGCGGGCTTCGGTACCTACTACTTTGGTGATCCCGGCGTTTTTATAACGCTCGACCAACAGTTCAATGCTGAGGGCGTACGCTTTCGGGTCTTCCAGCAAGCTGGTGACATCACGGAAAAGAATGCCAGGCTTTGGATAGTCCTGGATGCTTTTGATGCTGTTTTTCAGATATTCAAGCTGCTGTGCAGTTGCGGTCATCGGTTTTGCCTAAATGAAACAGTGTTACTCACGGCGCGCAACGAGTCGGCCAAGGCAACAATTGTTTAACCTTTGACCAGGCGCACCTGTGCTCGAAAACGGTCGAATTTACTGGCTGCGCGTGATAATTGCAACAGCCATGATGAGGCTTCAGTGCTTTTGTTGCTTTTCATCAACCACGGGGATCCGCCACATGAAGATGAGCAGACAGGTGAGTATGACCAGCAACAGGATCCGCACCCACAGCATTTTCACCAGCCATAAAGACATCGCGAAGGTGATGAGGATCACCGCGATCGCGCGCGGCTTCGCACCGGGCGGCATGGCCCGGTGTTTTTGCCAGTGCCGCAAATAGCCACCAAACCACGAGCGATACAGCAGCCAGTGGTGAAAACGCGGTGACGAGCGGGCGAAGCACCAGGCCGCCAGCAGGATAAACGGCGTGGTCGGCAGTAGGGGCAAAACCACGCCCAGCGTGCCAAGCACTACCGCGAGCCAGCCAATGATGATTAAAATAGTACGCTGCATAATGCGAATCGTTATCAAACTGAACGGCTACTTTACCACTGGAGAGCGCCTTGAAAACAGCCTTGCTTCTGGAGATGCTGCAAAAACAGCTGAGCGCCCTGCGAGCCGAGGCCAGCCCTCTGCTGGGGCACGCCACGCTGAAGCCGCGCTTTGACCGGCAGCTTTTTCGTACCCGCAGTACAGTAATCGAGGAATATATTGCGGAAGCGCAGACGAATCTCGACGAGCTGCGCCATGCCGCTGAGCGTGAACAGCCTGAACAGGTGGCATGGCTCGCTGAGCATCTCACTGAGCAGATTACCGCCCTGCACCGCGAAATTGCCGCCTGGCCGCTGCGCGCCTGGGACAGTGCCTCGCCGGGGCTCGGCAAATGGCAGCGAAAGCGGCTGGAAAATCAGGAGTTTGAACGCCGGCTGTTTGAGATGAAGCGCGAACGCGAAGTGCGGCTGAACAACAGCGAAACGCTGGAAGAGCAGCAGCTATTGATGCGCGAGATTGGCGCGCTGGAAGGTCGCATCGTCCGCTGCCGTCAGGCGCTGGAGGAGATTGAGCGCGTCATTGAACGTTTGACCCGTTAACAGGAGCCATACTTATGTCACTGGAAAATGCACCCGATGAGGTCAAACTGGCCGTCGATTTGATTATGCTGCTGGAGAATCATGAGATCCCTGCAGAAACGGTACTGAAGGCGCTGGAGATTGTGCGTCGGGATTTTGAGGGAAAACTTTCCCCTCACCCTACCCTCTCCCCAGAGGGGAGAGGGTAAAAGCAGCCCGCACCCGATTATTCTCTCTCCCTTCAAGGGAGAGGGTTAGGATGAGGGTCGTCTCCCTTAATCTCGCGCTTCACTTCCGTATGCTCATCACCTTTTTCATTACGCAGGTGAACCTCAAGCTGGTTGAAGGCGATATTAATATCGTTTTCACGACACAGGCGATCGATAGAACGGTTCAGCTCATCCACCGTGTAGCTGCGGTCACGCAGTTCACGCACGTATAAACGCAGTTCATGATCCAGCGTGCTCGGCCCAAAGGTGGTGAAGAACACTGCCGGGGCCGGATCGTGCATCACTTTCGGATGTTCCGACGCCGCCTTGAGCAGCACCTCTTTCACCTTCTCCAGATCCGATCCATACGCCACGCCCAGGCGGATCACCACGCGCGTCACCGTGTCGGAGAGCGACCAGTTGATCAGACGCTCGGTCACAAACGCCTTGTTCGGGATGATCACCTCTTTACGATCGAAGTCGGTGATGGTGGTGGCACGAATACGGATCTTGCTGACCGTACCGGAGAAAGTGCCGATGGTGACGGTATCGCCGATACGCACCGGACGTTCGAACAGGATAATCAGACCAGAGACAAAGTTACCGAAGATCTCCTGCAGACCAAAACCCAGACCGACCGAGAGCGCGGCTGCCAGCCACTGCAGTTTGTCCCACGACACGCCAAGCGAGCCAAAGACCGTCATCGCCCCCACAATAATGATGACGTAGTTGAGGATCGTGGTAATGGCGTACGAGGCCCCCTGGCGCAGATTCAGACGCGACAGAACCAGCACTTCCAGCAGGCCCGGCAGGTTGCGAATCAGTGCCCAGGCCACGACCGACGACACCAGAGCAAACAGCAGGCTACCCATGGTCACGCTTTTCATGACCGCCGCGCCGGCTTCGGTTCCGTTGTATTGCCAGAGGGTAATGCTGTCGAGATAGGCGAAAACGGTAATAAGATCGGACCAGATTGCCCAGAACATCACGGCAAACAGCGCGATCATCACCAGCATGGTGATACGCAGCGTCTGCTGGTTAACCTGCTCCAGCGCGATGGTCGGCTCTTCCTGTGGCTCAGCCCCTTCGGCCCCCTCTTTCACCTGATGCTGACGACGCGCGATGGCGCGGCGATAGGCAATGCGACGGGCCGCTACGCTCAGGCCTCGCAGCACGGTCTGGTAGAGCAGATTCCAGACGATCACCAGATAGACCGTTTCAATCCAGCGTCCGGACAGGCGCAGCGTGGTATAGAAGTAGCCCGTCGCCGTAAGCACCATCAGCGCCAGCGGAATGATCGCCAGCACCGTCACGGTGGCCAGACGAATATTGTGGGACTCTTTATCACGCCAGCTGTCGCGGCACATCGGCCACATCAGGATAGCAATCAGCAGCAGGTTCAGCAGGATGACCAGCTGGCCCAGCACATCATCCATCAGATGCAGCGGGGAAAGTTCAGAGACAACCGACCAGAAGTGCAGCGGCAGGAGCGCCAGGCTGATGCGCACAATCTGACGACGCCAGTGGCTGGTCAGCTGGGCAGGCATGTTGAAATGACGCACGGCCACGCCGTCTTTTTCCAGCACCTTCCAGCACACGCCGAACACCAGCCAGAACAGCGCCAGTTTTTTACTGAACGCCCACAGCAGATCGCTGACGTTAAGCTGCATGGTAAGCAGGATCAGCCCCACCGCCAGGATAATCAGGCATACCGGCAGGGCACGAATGAGGTCGATCAGAATCGCTTTTGGCGTATGCAGCTGGCTATCGTTTCGCAGTTGCCCCACTTCAGACGCCAGTTTGGCCTGGTATTTTTTCAGCCAGCCCAGACGCCAGCGAATCAGACCCGCGATCAGCAGCAGCGGTAACCCCGCCAGGAAGGCAATCATCACCGCAGGCCAGGCTTTCTCCCAGTTCACGGTGATTTTCATGCTCTTGATCTGCGTTTTCAGCGTCTCCGGGAAGGATTTCACCCAGTCCCAGTCCATCGGTTTATTGCTGTTTACCCAGAAAATCTGCTGGGTCAGGATCTCCTGCAGGCTTTTCGAGACGCTCACCAGCTGCTGCTGGTTGATTTGCAGGTTAATGGCCATCATCAGCTGGTTGCCCAGCTGTTTGTTGAGCTGGTCCAGCAGCTCGCGACGCATATCGACGACCTGGAGCAGCGCATCGTGCACTTCCGGGTTCACGTCGCTGGAATGGCCTTCTTCAATTTTGGCGACAAAGGCATCGCTCTGGAACAGGGCATCGCGCTGCTGGTTAACGTCGAATTGTTCCAGACGTAAATCCGCAATGCGGTTGGTCATGTCCTCCAGTTCATCGGCGGACGGGAGCGTCTGCTGCTGCTGGTAGAGAATACGCGACAGCAGGAGGCTGCCTTTAAGGACCGCGATCTGCTCTTTGATATTGCGTTCCGCCTGCAGCGCACGATCCAGCCAGTTTTTAACTTTGATATTTTGCTGAACCAGCGAGTTGCCGTTTTCTGTCGCCAGTATCAGGCGCTGGCTAAGCTGATGATTAGCCTCAAGCTCCTGCTTCACCAGCGGGTTCGCCTGGATGCGGGCGGTTTCGTCAGGTGAGACGGCCTCCTGGGCGGTTTTTTCCGTCAGCGTCAGACGCTTGCTGTTAACCGCCTCCTGCAACAGCTGAAGCTGGTGTTCCAGGCGATTAATATTTGCGGTGACGTAATCACGCTGCTTCTGCAGCGTATCCTGCAGCACCGTGTTCCCTTCCAGGCTTTTGCGCTGCTGTTCGATCTGCGCATTGAGCAAAGTCTGCTGCACCAGCAGCAGGGTTTGCTGGGTCGGACGCAGTGTGCCTTCCCCCACCGTCGTGCCATTCAGACGGTTGCGAATTTGCTGCAGCTGCTGAGACGCGGCGTACATCGCGTTTTGCACACGCTCGGGCTGGGTCTGCAGGGAGACCAGCTGGCTGTTATAGGTTGCGAGATCGGATTGCGCGGTTTGCAGGTCGTCGAGTAACTGCGCAACGCGCGATTCCAGCTGACGCAGGGAGAGCGTCGAGAGCGTTTTGCGCGTTTCGTCGTCGTTATCGACGTCACTCAGGGCATTCAGCGATTCCGTCGCTTTACGCATATTTTCAGGGGCCTGCGCCACCTTCTGACGAAGCTGGGCGGTTTCGGCTTTGACACGCTCAATTTTATCCAGCGTTTCCAGCGTTTCCGTTAAATCCTGCTGGATAAGCTTATCCTGAGGAGAGAGGTCTTTCTGTTTGTTCAGAGTGTCGAGTTGCGACTGAACATCGGCACGCGAGGGGATATCATTGCTGTTATCGGCGCGGGCCCAGGTCAGCGGCGCCGTAGCGAAGAAAAACAGCATCGCAAAGAGCAATGCAAAAACAGGATGTTGCGAGCGATTGATGGGCAGCATAATTGTGAATGATGTCAGAAGATGACCGAAAATAGTCCGGCGTGAAGAATATCACGCTCGCCTGAAGCAGAATAGCGCGAACGTTATCCTCTGAGATAAATCCTGGAAAGGCCTCAGGCAGTTAGCGAAGGCGCATCGCTGCGCAGCGTCGGACAGAACTGTAGCATTTCCAGTAAAATCGCGACGTAGCTGCGGGCTTCCGCTTTGAGGTCAAAGGATTGCGGCGCAAAGAGCCAGTTTTCCATCAGACCGGAAATGTAGCTGCGCATCAGGATAGCCGCCCGGCGGGTGAACAGATTGGCCGGTAACAGTTTTGCCTCCATGCACAGCCGCAGGTTGTGCTCAATACGGTCATAACTTTCCAGGCTAAGGCTGCGCTGCGCCTGCTGCACCACCGCCATCTCGCCCACGAACTCGCATTTATGGAAGATAATTTCCATCATTAACCTGCGACGTTCTTCAACTACCGTCGCTTCAAGGATATATACTAATATTTCTCTTAATACTGAGAGTGGATCGTCAGGGAATTTTGCCCGATACTCACTCTCGAGATCGCTAATGCTGGACTCTGAAAGCTCCCAGATTTCACTGAACAGATCTGACTTGTCTTTAAAATGCCAGTAAATCGCTCCCCGCGTCACACCGGCAGCCTGAGCAATTTGAGCCAGCGAGGTGGATGACACCCCCTGCTGGGAAAACGAACGTATTGCCACATCCAGAATGTGTTGTCGGGTTTCCAGCGCTTGTTGTTTGGTTTTTCGTGCCATAGGTGAGTGAATTTACAGGAGTCAGATTTACATACATTTGTGAATGTATGTACCATAGCATGACGATAATATAAACGCAGCAATGGGTTTTTGGACTCAGGACCATTGATCAATTTGAAATCGGACACTCGAGGTTTACATATGAACAAAAACAGAGGGTTAACGCCTCTGGCGGTCGTTCTGATGCTCTCAGGCAGCTTAGCGCTAACAGGATGTGACGACAAACCGGCTCAACAAGGAGCTCAGCAGGCGCCAGAAGTCGGCGTCGTGACGCTCAAATCTGAACCTCTACAAATCACCACCGAATTACCCGGCCGTACCAGTGCTTACCGCATTGCGGAAGTGCGTCCTCAGGTTAGCGGCATTATCCTGAAACGTAACTTTACTGAAGGCGGTGATGTACAGGCCGGTGAGTCTCTGTATCAGATTGATCCTGCAACCTATCAGGCATCGTATGAAAGCGCGAAAGGCGACCTGGCGAAAGCGCAAGCCGCAGCCAAAATTGCCCAGCTGACGCTGAACCGTTACCAGAAACTGCTCGGGACTAAGTACATCAGCCAACAGGATTATGATACTGCCCTGGCGGATGCCCAGCAGGCAAACGCGGCTGTGGTAGCAGCAAAAGCGGCCGTTGAAACCGCGCGCATCAACCTGGCCTATACCAAAGTGACCTCCCCTATCAGCGGTCGTATTGGTAAGTCTTCCGTGACGGAAGGGGCGCTGGTGCAGAACGGCCAGAGCTCGGCGCTGGCGACCGTACAGCAGCTTGATCCGATCTACGTTGACGTTACGCAGTCCAGCAACGACTTCCTGCGTCTGAAACAGGAGCTGGCTAACGGCACCCTGAAACAGGAAAACGGCAAAGCCAAAGTGGAGCTGATTACCAACGACGGTATCAAGTTCCCACAGGAAGGTACCCTGGAGTTCTCTGATGTGACGGTCGACCAGACCACCGGTTCCATCACCTTACGTGCGATTTTCCCGAATCCTGACAAAAATCTGCTGCCAGGGATGTTTGTTCGCGCACGTCTGGAAGAAGGAACGAATCCAACCGCCCTTCTGGTTCCACAACAGGGTGTGACCCGTACGCCGCGCGGCGATGCGAGCGCACTGGTTGTTGGGGCAGATGACAAAGTTGAAATGCGCAATATCACCGCCACCCAGGCGATTGGCGATAAATGGCTGGTGACGGAAGGTCTGAAAGATGGCGATCGCGTGATTGTTACTGGTTTGCAAAAAGTTCGTCCTGGCGCGCAGGTTAAAGCACAGGAAGTGAAATCTGACGATAAACAACAAGCTTCGGCCGCTGGCCAGTCAGAACAAACCAAGTCTTAACTTAAACAGGAGCCGTTAAGACATGCCTAATTTCTTTATCGATCGCCCCATATTTGCGTGGGTGATCGCCATTATCATCATGCTGGCTGGGGGACTTGCGATCCTGAAGCTGCCTGTCGCGCAATATCCAACGATTGCGCCTCCGGCGGTGACAATTTCCGCAACCTATCCAGGGGCTGATGCGAAAACGGTGCAGGACACCGTGACGCAGGTTATCGAACAGAACATGAACGGTATCGATAACCTGATGTACATGTCCTCAAACAGTGACTCAACCGGTACCGTGCAGATCACCCTGACCTTCGAGTCAGGTACGGATGCTGACATTGCGCAGGTTCAGGTGCAGAACAAGCTGCAGCTGGCGATGCCATTGCTGCCGCAGGAAGTGCAACAGCAGGGCGTGAGCGTCGAGAAATCGTCCAGTAGCTTCCTGATGGTTGTCGGCGTTATCAACACCAACGGCACCATGACGCAGGAGGATATTTCCGACTACGTGGGCGCCAACATGAAGGACGCCATCAGCCGTACCTCCGGTGTGGGTGACGTGCAGCTGTTCGGTTCCCAGTACGCGATGCGTATCTGGATGGATCCGAACAAACTGAACAACTTCCAGTTGACCCCGGTTGACGTGATTAACGCCATTAAAGCGCAGAACGCCCAGGTGGCAGCCGGCCAGTTAGGCGGCACGCCGCCGGTGAAAGGCCAGCAGCTTAACGCCTCGATCATCGCGCAAACCCGTCTGACCTCCGCTGATGAGTTCAGCAAAATTCTGCTGAAAGTGAATCAGGACGGTTCGCAGGTTCGCCTGCGCGACGTGGCGAAAGTTGAGTTGGGCGGTGAGAACTACGACATCATCGCGAAGTTCAACGGTAAACCAGCTTCGGGTCTGGGTATCAAACTGGCGACAGGCGCTAACGCCCTGGACACCGCCACGGCGATCCGTGCAGAACTGAAGAAAATGGAACCGTTCTTCCCGTCAGGTCTGAAGATCGTTTATCCGTACGACACCACGCCGTTCGTTAAAATCTCGATCCACGAAGTGGTGAAGACGCTGGCAGAAGCGATCATTCTGGTCTTCCTGGTAATGTATCTGTTCCTGCAAAACTTCCGTGCGACGCTTATCCCAACTATCGCCGTTCCGGTCGTTCTGCTGGGGACATTTGCCATTCTCGCGGCCTTTGGCTTCTCGATAAACACCCTGACGATGTTCGGGATGGTGCTCGCCATCGGCTTGCTGGTGGATGACGCCATCGTTGTGGTAGAAAACGTCGAGCGTGTCATGGCGGAGGAAGGTCTACCGCCGAAAGAAGCGACCCGTAAATCAATGGGTCAGATCCAGGGCGCGCTGGTCGGTATTGCGATGGTCCTGTCTGCGGTATTTATCCCGATGGCCTTCTTCGGGGGCTCTACCGGTGCGATTTACCGTCAGTTCTCGATTACCATCGTCTCGGCGATGGCGCTGTCGGTGCTGGTGGCGTTGATCCTGACGCCTGCGCTGTGTGCCACAATGCTGAAGCCGATTCAGAAAGGCGGCCATGGCGAGCACAAAGGGTTCTTCGGCTGGTTTAACCGCATGTTTGATAAGAGCACGCACCACTACACCGACAGCGTGGGTAACATCCTGCGCAGCACCGGTCGTTATCTGCTGCTCTATATCATCATCGTGGTAGGCATGGCTTTCCTGTTCGTTCGTCTGCCAAGCTCGTTCCTGCCGGATGAAGACCAGGGCGTGTTCCTGACGATGGCACAGCTTCCGGCGGGTGCGTCGCAAGAGCGTACCCAAAAAGTGCTGGATGAAGTGACGGACTACTACCTCACCAAAGAGAAAGCCAACGTTGAGTCCGTGTTTGCGGTTAACGGCTTTGGTTTTGCGGGTCGTGGCCAGAACACCGGTATCGCCTTCGTCTCTCTGAAAGACTGGGCGGAACGCCCGGGTAAAGAGAACAAAGTTGAGGCCATTACCGGCCGTGCAATGGGCACCTTCTCGCAAATTAAAGATGCGATGGTCTTCGCCTTCAACCTGCCAGCGATTGTTGAACTGGGTACCGCGACCGGTTTCGACTTCCAGCTGATCGACCAGGGCGGTCTGGGTCACGAAAAACTGACGCAGGCGCGTAACCAGTTGTTTGGTGAAGTCGCGAAACATCCTGACCTGCTGGTCGGCGTGCGTCCAAACGGCCTGGAAGATACGCCGCAGTTCAAAATCGACATCGACCAGGAGAAAGCTCAGGCGCTGGGCGTGTCCATCAGTGACATCAATACCACACTGGGTGCAGCCTGGGGCGGTAGCTACGTTAACGACTTCATCGACCGCGGTCGTGTGAAGAAAGTGTACGTGATGTCAGAAGCGCAATACCGTATGTTGCCGAACGATATCAATAACTGGTTCGTGCGTGGCAGCAACGGTCAGATGGTGCCGTTCTCGGCGTTCTCTACGTCGCGCTGGGAGTATGGTTCACCGCGTCTGGAACGCTATAACGGTCTGCCATCTATGGAGATCCTGGGTCAGGCCGCGCCGGGCCGAAGCACCGGTGAAGCCATGAACCTGATGGAAGAGCTGGCAAGCAAACTGCCTTCGGGTATCGGCTATGACTGGACCGGTATGTCCTATCAGGAACGTCTGTCCGGTAACCAGGCCCCTGCTCTGTACGCCATTTCACTGATTGTGGTCTTCCTGTGTCTGGCGGCACTGTATGAGAGCTGGTCGATTCCGTTCTCGGTTATGCTGGTGGTGCCACTCGGGGTTATCGGTGCGCTGCTTGCGGCGACGTTCCGTGGACTGACCAACGACGTGTACTTCCAGGTAGGCCTGCTGACAACCATTGGCTTGTCGGCGAAGAACGCGATACTTATCGTCGAATTCGCCAAAGATCTGATGGAGAAAGAAGGCAAAGGTCTGATTGAGGCGACGCTGGAGGCGGTTCGTATGCGTCTGCGCCCTATCCTGATGACGTCCCTGGCGTTTATCCTCGGCGTACTGCCGCTGGTTATCAGCTCCGGTGCGGGCTCCGGCGCGCAGAACGCGGTTGGTACAGGGGTTATGGGCGGTATGATCACCGCGACCGTACTGGCTATCTTCTTCGTACCGGTGTTCTTCGTGGTGGTTCGCCGCCGCTTCAGCCGTAAGAATGAAGATATTGAGCACAGTCATTCGGTAGAACCTCACTGATACCGGTTCCACATGATAAAAAGGCCGCATTCGCGGCCTTTTTCATTTTCAGAAAAAAATCATAAATTACGCTTATTGTCGTTCCATTTATTTTCTGCCATCTTAATTAGACATATCATAATTAACGGATAACTTAATCGGTGAATTCAGGATTTTTTTAATTTCATTTCCCCGCTTAAGTTGTTAGGAATATTCCTAATAAGAAGTTCTGACAAAGAGAACTCCGGAACTGAACTTTTCTCGTTGTTTACGCTAAGCCAATGAAAGGTAAGGAAGCGATAAAAAGCCAGTGTTAATTGGGTTCAAAAAGTTCTCTTCTGGAGGAACAATTGCGTTAACGCTCGCAGTCTGCAGTTTTATTTGTAATTTTTCGTAATAGCGCGATGAAATCCTGATGAGAGTGGCTTATAGTTAGAGTTATCAGGAACACCGCACCCGTGTGGCTAAGTATGTTGTATCCATCCCGACAATGATGTTCGGTGAGTAAGAAATCACTCAGAAGGGGATGCGCTATGGACGAGTACTCGCCAAAAAGGCATGATATCGCGCAGTTGAAATTTCTCTGCGAATCCTTGTACCATGACTGCCTTGCCAACCTTGATGAAAGCAACCATGGCTGGGTAAACGACCCAACGTCTGCCATCAATTTACAGTTGAATGAGCTGATAGAGCATATCGCAACCTTCGCACTTAATTATAAAATTAAGTACAATGAAGATAATAAGCTCATTGAGCAAATTGATGAATACCTGGATGACACCTTTATGTTGTTCAGCAGTTACGGCATTAACGCCCAGGATTTGCAAAAATGGCGTAAATCGGGAAACCGGCTATTCCGCTGTTTCGTCAACGTGAGCAGAGCTAACCCGGTTAGTCTTTCCTGTTAAAATTATTACAATTACTAATACTAAGGTGAATTTATGTCTGATAAACCACTCACTAAGATCGATTATTTGATGCGCCTGCGACGTTGTCAGTCAATTGACACCCTCGAACGCGTCATTGAAAAGAATAAATACGAGCTTTCTGATAATGAACTGGCGGTATTTTATTCAGCCGCTGACCATCGTCTTGCTGAGCTGACCATGAATAAGCTGTATGACAAAATCCCAACGTCGGTATGGAAATTTGTCCGTTAATCATTGAAAGGTGTCTGTAGAGTTCTACGCCACGTTCTGAACGATATTTACCTGTCCCGTTAGACCTCCTGTGCGTATGCCAGGTCTCCGTGTAAAACGTGTTCATCAGCAACAATGTTGTGACTACAGTCACACCAGCTTGTCGGGAACGTTCCCCTTCTGGTCTGTTCCGATTACCCTGCGGTAATGACATCCAGAGAGGTTTCCCATGAGCTTAGAAAAACAGAAGATGATTGCCGGTGAACATTACCGCCCCGGTGATGAGACGTTACGGGCCGACCGACTGCGAGCCCGCCATCTGATTTATCGCTATAACCACACCGCGCCGGATGAAAAAACAGAACGCCAGAACATTCTGGCGGAACTTCTGGGGCAAAGCGAAGGGGCTTATATTGAACCGAGCTTCCGCTGTGACTATGGATATAACATTTATCTCGGCAAAAACTTTTACGCTAACTTCGATTGCGTGATGCTGGATGTCTGCCCCATTCATATTGGCGATAACTGCATGCTCGCACCGGGTGTGCATATTTATACGGCTACCCATCCCCTGGACGCGGAAGCGCGTAATAGCGGCGTGGAGTTTGGAAAACCCGTCACCATTGGAAATAATGTCTGGCTCGGTGGTCGGGCGGTCATTAACCCTGGCGTCACGATAGGGGATAATGTGGTGGTGGCCTCCGGTGCTGTCGTGACGAAAGACGTTCCGGCTAACGTCGTCGTGGGCGGTAACCCGGCAAAAATCATCAAAACGCTGTGAGGGACTGGGAGCCAACTGTTATGGTCTTTTAGCGTCAGACTGTTACTTTTTTCAGCCTGATGGCTCCCCTAAAATTGGCGGTCACCCTGTATTGTCAACTCTCATGAAGGCAAAAAATGACCGAGATACAGCGCCTGCTCATCGCCACTATCGACGATCTTAACGTCCGCGAAAAGCGCGATAATCGCCCGCGCTTTAGCATTAGCTTTATCCGCAAACATCCTGGCCTGTTTGTCGCCATGTATGCCGCCTGGCTGGCGACGCTTATTGTGATGCTCAAGTCCGAAACGCTGGTGGACTCCGTCTGGCTGCTGGTGGTGCTGTTTGTCGTCTTTAATGCCTTTTTCTTTTTTGACGTGAACCCGCGCTACCGTTACGAAGATATCGATGTCCTCGATTTCCGGGTCTGCTACAACGGCGAATGGTACAACACGCGTTTCGTACCTGGGGAGCTTATCGACAGCATCATGCACTCTCCGGCAGTGGAAACCGAGCAAAAAGAGAAGCTGCAGAAGATGGTCTCCACTAAAGGCCAGCTCTCTTTCTACGATGTTTTTACCCTTTCCCGCCCTGCTGCTGCGTAATGAGCGCCTGAAGACGTCGGATCCCCGACGCAAACTGCGAAGCAGAGGTATTGCCGTAACCTAACACCAGACCGGTTTTCCCCTGCTTCGCCTCCAGGTAATACCCGCTCAACGCAGCGGGTGCCAGCTGAAACGCCCTCGCCTGCTCCACCAGCTTCTGGTCGTCAATCCCGTCTATCGCCAGCGTCAGATGCATGCCGCCTTCACCCGCCAGAATGCGGTGCGGGGTATGAAGCTCTGTGACCAGCACTTCCCGCAGCTGGCGGTAGCGTTTGCGATAGAGACGACGCATGGCGGCGAGATGGCGGGCATAATGGCCCTCTTCAATAAACAGCGCCAGGGTACGTTGCTCCGCGCGATGCCCTCCGCGCAATAGCGAGCCAATGGCCGGACGAGCCGCTGTCGCCAGCGCTGGCGGCAACACCATGAATCCCATTCTGAGCGACGGAAACAGCGTCTTACTGAACGTCCCCAGATAGACCACGGGAGCATTCGCCACCATTCCCAGCATCGCCGGTACGGGCTCACCGGCATAACGGAATTCGCTGTCGTAGTCGTCCTCAATAATCCAGGCGTTATGCTCTCTGGCCAGCGCCAGCAGGGCCAGACGCCGCCGGGCACTGAGCACGCTCCCGTAAGGAAACTGATGTGAGGGTGAGGTAAAAATTAACGCGGGAGAAGGTGCATTCAGTCCCTCCCAGCACATTCCCTCGTCATCCACCGGGATCCCCTTCATCGTCAGGCCGGTTTTAACAAACGCGCTTTTTGCCCCACTGTAGCCGGGGTTTTCTACCCAGGCGATATCCCCCGGCTCGCTCAACAGCATCGTGCACAGGTTGACGCCTTCAAGCGCGCCTTCAGTGATCACTATCTGGCTGGCGTCACAGTCAATGCCGCGGGACAAGGCAAGGTGCCGGGCAATCGCTGCCCGCAGCGACGGCTCGCCTGCGGGGTCGCCGTAGCCTAACAGGGCGCTTCCCTCCTCCCGCATCACGCGGTCATACAACCGCCGCCATAGCGGCAGAGGGAAATAGTTAATGGCGGGTGTCCCCGGCGTAAAGGCAAGAACCGGGGTATCCCGCTGCACCGGTGCAGGCAGCAGGCTGACCCGTCTGGCAAGCGTGATGGCAGGGTCCGGCAATGACCTCGGGACAGCACGCTGCGCAAACAGTGTTACCCGCGTACCCTGGCGATTACGCTGCAGATACCCTTCGAGGGTGAGCTGGTCCAGCGCCGCATTGACGGTATTGCGGGAAAGGGAGAGCTGCCGGGCCAGCGTGCGCGAACCGGGAAGCTGGCTGCCGGAGCGGAGTCTTCCGCTCAGAATGGCCTCCCGCAAAGCCAGATAGAGCGTACGCTGGAGCGTCTCCTCGCCACGTTTTTTCAGCGCTGCATTGAGCAAGGTATACAGTTCATCACCCGGAATATTCATCTCACCTCCTCGTGGCACCATCAAAACATAACCTGGTGGTTCTTTTTAAGGAACCAGCAATTCATTAGTCTGGAACTCTTTTCAACGTCACGGAGATGAAGATGAATACAATCAATCAGTTTGGGCAGCCCGTGGGCGAACCGCTTATCGACTGGCAACCCCGTCCACATCCGTCCCGGGTGGTACTTCAGGGTCGTTACTGCCGGCTTGAGCCGCTGCGGGTGGAGCATGCCAACGCGCTGTTCTGCGCGTATGCTCAGGCCGAAGATACCCGCAGCTGGACGTGGCTGCTGCGTGAGCCCGATGCCACCGCAGAGGCGTTCGCCGGATGGGTCGCTAGCGTGAGTGAGTTATCCGATCCCATGCACTTCACCGTTATCGATAACCAGACCCAATCTCCGGTCGGCACGCTGGCCCTGATGCGGATCGATCCTAAAAACGGCGTTGTGGAGGTGGGGCACGTTCACTTCTCTCCCCTGTTAAGCCGCACACCTATGTCAACAGAAGCGCAATATCTGCTGATGCAGTATGTTTTTGATACCCTTGGTTACCGGCGTTATGAATGGAAATGCAATAGTCTGAACGAACCGTCCCGCAAAGCGGCCCTGCGTCTGGGTTTTCAGTTTGAGGGGCGTTTTCGCCAGGCGCTGGTGACAAAAGGACATAACCGGGACACCGACTGGTTTTCAATCCTCGACAAAGAGTGGCCAGCGCTGGCAAGCGCATTTGAAGGCTGGCTTGCCACCGACAATTTTACTGCCGATGGCAAACAGAAAAGATCCCTGGAAAGCTGGCGAGTAACGCGCGTCTAGCGTCTTTTTTTACGTCCCTGAACCGCCTTAAAACGCGGATTAGATTTGCAAATCACATATAAGCGTCCCTTGCGTTTGACTATCTGGCAATCCGGGTGACGCTGTTTTGCGCTACGTAATGAGTTAAGTACCTGCATGATTAGCCCCGCTTCGCATTGATAAAACCGCCATAACGCTTACGGAAGCGCGCTGCGCTGCCATCCGTGGAGAACGTTTTCTGCTTGCCGGTATAAAACGGGTGCGATTTTGACGAGACATCAAGGGTGATGTACGGATACGTTTCACCGTCGAGCTCAATTTCGCGGTCGGTGCTAATGGTTGAGCCAATTTTAAAATATTCATTGGCGCTGGTGTCGTGGAAGACCACGGTGCGATAAGTGGGATGGATATCTGGTTTCATCATAAACCTCTTATGTTTTGTTATAACATAACAAAATAATATCCGGGCCAGGCTATAAAAACAACCCCCCTCAATCAGGGTGATATTTTCGGGTTTCCCTGAGATAAAATGAAAACCATGCCACCCACGTGCTATAACTATATCATTTCGCGGTAAAAAACTTTCTCTTCAGGCAGGGAACTCAGTGCTCAGGAGCGGGCATACGAGGAAGGAAACGACAGCATGAAAACCCGACATCTGGTCAGTCTGGTGACCGGCATACTTATCTTTTCTGTGCTGGTCCCCATTTGCCTGAGCATCTGGCTGGCTCATCGCCAGGCGGAAGATAAATTTGTCGATGCCCTGGATAACTATGCCTCACGCGTGCTGATACGCACCGACAGGGTCGTGGATCAGGCGAAAGAAGCGCTCGATCACCTGCAGGCCTTTGAGGGCGTGCCGTGTAGCCCTTTGCATTTGAGGGAGATGCGACGGGTCGCTTTCTCGTGGCGATATATCCAGGAAGTGATTTATATCGACAGCCTCAAACCGCTCTGCTCCTCCCTGGAGCAAACCAGTCATGCGTCCCCTTTCCCGCCGCCAATGCGCATTACCGAAGATGGTTACAGCGCATGGCTGACCACCCAAAACGATCTTGGGTTTAATCACTATATGGCTGTGCTGGGTAAAGGGCATTATCTGGTCATGGTCGATCCGGCTTCGCTGGTGGATGTGATCCCTTTCGGTGAGATAGCGATTGATGCCGCCCTGGTCGGAAGTGCAACACGCCGCATCTTCGCCAGCAGCAATACGCTCGATCCGCACATCCGGGACATGATTAAGGATCAGGAGATGACCAGCGTACAGTACGACGGTTCGATGTATGTGATGAAGCCCGTCCCCGAACTGGGGTTTACCGTTGTCGCATGGGCGACGCTCAAACCGCTGGCTGAAACCTGGCACCGGCAGCTGCTGTTCTGGCTGCCCTTCGGCATCCTGATAAGCCTGCTTGCCGCGCTTTTTGTCCTGCGGATACTGCGTCGCATCCAGTCCCCGCGCAATCGCCTGCTTGACGCCATTAACAGCCGCGATTTTGTGGTTCACTATCAGCCCATCGTGGCGCTGTGTAGCGGGAAAATTGTTGGCGCAGAAGCGCTGACACGCTGGCCCCAGCCAGATGGAAGCAGTCTTTCTCCTGATATCTTTGTGCCGCTGGCCGAGCAAACGGGGCTCATTTCGCAGCTGACGCAGTTGGTTATCGAAAAAGTATTTGAAGACATGGGCCACTGGCTGCATCTGCACGGCGACCAGCACATCTCCATTAACCTCGCCCCCGCCGATTTGACCTCCGGCACGCTGCCACCGCTGCTGAGCCACTTACTGAATAAGTGGCAAGTCCATCCCGGCCAGATCGCCCTTGGGTTAACCGAGCGTGGCTTTGCCGATCCTCAAATTAGCGCGCCGGCTATCGCCGCATTCCGCCGGGCGGGCCATCCTGTCTATATTGATGATTTTGGAACGGGCTATTCCAGCCTGAGCTATCTGCAGGACCTTGATGTCGACACGCTCAAGATTGATAAATCATTCGTGGATGCGCTGGAGTATAAAAACGTGACGCCGCACATTATTGAAATGGCGAAATCGCTGAAGCTGGCGATGGTCGCGGAGGGAGTCGAAACCGCAGGGCAACTCGCCTGGCTGCACCGACACGGCGTGCAATATGGGCAGGGGTGGTACTACAGCAAAGCGCTGCCCAAAACGGAATTTATTCTCTGGGCAGAACACAACCTCGAAACGCACGCTACTTAAGATAAGATTTGATCACCTGCAACACCACGCCAAGATCGGCTTCACGCTGCGCTTCTTCGGGCTCTTTCACCACGTGATCGGTTAAATGCCCTTCGATCACCTGCATCATCATGCCGTTAACCGCGCCACGGATCGCCGCCAGTTGCTGTAGCACCTCGGCGCATTCGTGATCGCTGTTCAGCATTTTCTCCAGAGCGTTACTCTGCCCCTGAATTTTCTTCAGGCGGGTCAATAACATTTTCTTGTCGCGAACGGTATGTGACATCGGGCGATCCCTTCTCTTCTTTGGCATTCAAAGCATATCACGCTCTACTCCCCCTGAGTATTTTTTTACTGGGGGGTAGTATTAATCTACTGGGGGGGAGTACTATCTGAGCACGCTTTCCACTCCGGAATTTCCCATGAACGATTTTGCTTCACTTCTGCAGCAGGGCAATGCCTGGCTGTTTGTTCCCAGCGCTATTCTGCTCGGCGCGCTACACGGCCTGGAGCCGGGCCACTCAAAAACGATGATGGCGGCCTTTATTGTGGCCATCCGCGGCACGCTGAAGCAGGCGGTGCTGCTCGGTCTGGCAGCCACACTTTCCCATACGGCGGTAGTCTGGGTTATTGCCATGGCAGGATTATGGTTTGGTCGGGGCTGGGATGCGCATACTTCAGAGCCCTGGTTCCAGCTGATATCGGGAGTCTTGATCGTCCTGATCGCCCTGTGGATGGCGTGGCGGACCTGGAAAGAGGGCCAGCCGCACGATCATCATCATCACCACCATCATCACGACCACGACCATGACCATGACCATGACCATGACCATGACCATGACCATGTCCACCAGCATGATCACCACCACGAACATCCGCTGGTTGATGACGAGTGGCAGGACGCTCACCAGCGCGCCCACGCGCAGGATATTAACCGGCGCTTCAGCGGCCAAAACGTCACCACCGGACAGATCGTGGTGTTTGGCCTGACCGGCGGGCTCATCCCCTGCCCGGCATCCATCACCGTTCTTCTCATCTGCCTGCAGCTCAAGCATTTTGCCCTTGGCGCGACGCTGGTCTTCAGCTTCAGTATTGGTCTGGCGATCACCCTGGTCGCTTCCGGCGCGATTGCCGCCTTAAGCCTCAAACATGCGACAAAACGCTGGCCCGGGTTTAGCGAACTTTCCCGAAAAGCGCCGTGGATCTCCGCTGCGCTGATTACTGTTGTAGGGATTTACATGAGCCTGCACGGCCTGAGCGGGATTCTGGGGTAAGCAGGCGGCCACGCCCTGTGGCCGCCTCTCACGGGTCAGTTAAGCGTCTGCCGCCAGCTGAAGGTATAACGCAGCTGGCGTTGCTGGAGAATAAATTCCGGCGAGACGCTGGGGCTCCAGGAGTCGTCGCCGCCCACGCCCATATGGAATGCATCAAGATTGAGCCAGCATCCCGGCTCTGCACGCAGCAGATGCTGATGGGTTGTCTCTCGCAGCTGCTGCTGGCTGTAGCGGCTCACCGAGAAATGGAAGCGGCCATCCAGCTGATGCGTTCCCAGCACCAGCTCGCGGGTATCACAGCGCAAGCCATTTTCCGTCGGGAAGATATACGGCGTATGCATGGCCTCGAGGGGCAATCTCCAGCGCCCCTGCTGTGCCGCCAGTTTTCGGTCCGGATAGTTTTCATGCGGGCCCAGCCCCAGCCAGCGAACGTTGTCCGGCGTTTCGGCGAGATGCACGCTCAGGCCAACGCGCGCGGGTTCCGGGATATCGGACGCAATATCCACCTGAATATCGCCGTGCAACCTCCCCTGGCAGTCCACGCGCCACACCTTACGACTCAGGAACAGCGCTTTTCCGCGATATTCCCAGGCATGCAGCGTCGTCACTACAGCCTCATTGGCACGCTGCTCGCCTTCACAATGCAACACCCGCGGGGTTAAATCGTACATTCCCGCCGCCTTCCAGCGCTCAACCCATGCATCAGGATCAATTCGCGTGGCCTCGCTTACGCCGATATCATTATCCAGCGGCGCGCGGGTAAAGTTATCCCTCAGCGGTGAACGCAGCGTTTCAACACCATTGTTCAGCCACTGCGTCAGGTTTCCTGAAGCACGATCGAAAAGCCATCGCTGCTGCCGGTGCGTCAGGATCAGCATGGCGTCGCTTTGCGTCAGCACCGGCGGCTCACCCACCGGGTCAGACTGTGCGATAAACAGCGGCGTCGGGAGCTGCCACTGCGCCCAGGCACAGCGATGGTTGGCAGGTGACCACGGCGTCGCCCGCGGCTGATAAACCTCAACGTTCAGCCAGACTTCACCCGGTTCAGCCTTTATCTCTGGCAGGGCGATCTCCAGACGCTGAGCGCCTTCAGGCGCCATCGCGAGCGTCACCTCGCCCGAGGCCAGCACCTCCCCGTCCCGGGCAACCGTCCATCTCAGCACCTCGTTATCGGTGTGACGGAACAGGTAGCCGCTTTGCACCTCTATCACCAGCGGAGAGGTGCTGACCCGCGTAAAGGTGAAGAATTGCTGTGCGCGTTGCGCCTCATACAGTGCCGGATGCGGTGTGCGATCGGGGAACACCAGCCCGTTCAGGCAGAACTGCCGGTCATTCGGTTTATCGCCAAAATCACCGCCGTAGGCCCAGAAGGCGTTGCCCTTTTCGTCTCTCTTCGTCAAAGCCTGATCGACCCAGTCCCAGACAAACCCACCCTGCAGGCGAGGATGGCTGCGAAACGCCTGCCAGTATTTCGCGAACCCGCCGAAGCTGTTACCCATCGCATGTGCGTATTCGCAGAGGATCAGCGGCCGCGTTTCATCCGGCATGCCGATCCATTTCTTGATCGACCATTTCGGCACCGCCGGGAAAGGCTGATCCTGATCGACACGGGCGTACATCGGACAGACGATATCCGTCGCCGCTGTATTCGCCCCACCGCCTTCGTATTGTACCGGACGCGTCGGGTCCGTGGATTTCACCCAGCGATACAGTGCGTCGTGGTTTGCGCCGTGCCCGGACTCATTGCCCAGCGACCAGATGATAATGGAGGGGTGATTACGATCGCGCTGCACCATGCGGGTCACACGCTCGCTCATGGCGGGCAGCCAGCGCGGATCGTCAGCAAGACGGCTCATCGGCACCATGCCGTGAGTTTCGATATTGGCTTCATCAACAACGTACAGGCCATAGCGATCGCACAGCCGGTACCACAGGGGGTGGTTCGGGTAGTGCGAGCAGCGCACGGCGTTGAAGTTGTGCTGTTTCATCAGTTCGATATCGCGACGCATCGTCGCTTCGTCCATCACCTGGCCGTTTTCCGGATGATGCTCGTGCCGGTTAACCCCGCGGATCAGCAGGGGTTTACCGTTGAGTTTCAACAGACCGTTGCTGATTTCAACCCGGCGGAAGCCAACGTCGCAGGCTTCACTCTCCAGCACGTTGCCCTGCGCATCGCGAAGCGCGATCGTCAGGCGATAGAGTTCCGGCGTTTCCGCACTCCATAACGCGGGGGACACCACGGGGATTGCCGCCGTTAACCGCTCGGCCCAGTTTCCGCGTTCATCCACAATGGCAGAGCCAGGCTGTTGGGTGACGCTTGCACAGCGCTCACCGTTGCGCCACAAGGTCATCGCCACGTCGCACGCCGCGAAGTCAGCGCCCGCCAGCGCGACCTCCACGTTCAGCACCGCGCGGTCCAGATCCGCGTTCAGGTCGGTAACAACATGGTAATCCGCAATGTGCGTCTCAGGCTTATGCAGCAGGGACACATCGCGGAAAATACCGCTCATGCGCCACATGTCCTGATCTTCCAGATAACTGCCGTCGCACCAGCGCAAGACCATGACCGCGAGGCGGTTCTGCCCGGGGCGTAATGCCGTTGTCAGGTCAAATTCAGCGGGCAGTCGACTGTCCTGGGAGTAACCTATCCACTGCCCGTTGCACCACAAATGAAACGCCGCGTTCACGCCGTCAAAAATAATGCGGGTTTGCCCGGCCTGTAAGACGTCCATGTCAAATGTGAGCGAGTAACAACCGGTAGGATTTTCTTGCGGAACAAAAGGCGGGTTAACCGGTATCGGATAAGTCACATTGGTGTAGACGGGCGTGTCAAATCCCTGCATCTGCCAGTTAGACGGCACGGGCATGGCCACAGCATCTGCGCCATCTTCGGTGACCCATGCCTGAGGAACCTGCTCGGGGGCAGCAAAGTAGCTGAACCGCCACATCCCATTGAGGCAGCGCCTGCTGACAGATCCGGCGTCATCCCGGGCGGATTGTTCATCACGCCAGCTGTATAACGGCGTGTGTGCCGCCAGACGGTTCCACTGGGTAACCCCCGGGTTTTCCCAGTCACGTCGGGCGAGAATGGCGCTGAGGGTCAGCGATGGAGTATGGGACATAATAACCTCTTTGCGAAGCGCTCACAATTTTCGTTAACATGCCCTGGCATCCGATAACGGTAAAGCGATCGTTTGCGGGGTAGCGAGTCAGATCACAAAAGTCTTACTTGCGGGCCAGCTGCTCCGCCAGTAGTGCCAGGCTTCTGAGCTGTTGCGCCAGCGTCTCGTGCTCCGCCTGCAGGGGGGTGTGGCGCGCGCTGGAGTGGCGGGTCACCAGCGTCACCGGCAGCTGAACCTGCCAGCACGCTTCGTCCCCGGTGGGCGCCAGCAACCACTCCACGCTGCGTTCGCCTGCCTCGCGAAACGCCTGGCGAATGGTCGTCAACGGTGGGGAAAACCAGGCGCTGTCCGCCGTATCGTCGAACCCGACCACGGATATCTGACCCGGGATCGCGATCCCTTTTTCCGCGCAGGCGCGCATCACCCCGAGGGCCATTTGATCGTTGGCCACCAGAATCGCATCCGGTAATGCCGGCGCAGATAACAGCAAATGCCCCTTCTCATATCCGCTGGCCGCGCTCCAGTCACCGCAGGCCACGGCGGCGGCGTCAAGACCCGCCCCTGCCAGCGTCGCTTTCCAGCCCGCCAGACGTGCCCGTGCGGAGACCGAACTTTCCGGCCCGCTCAGCAGGGCAATGCGCTGATGACCCAGCGAAAGCAGATGCTCAACGCCCAGACGTGCGCCCTCCACGGCATTAAAGATGAGACTATTGACCTGCGCTGAAGGGGATACATCGAGAAACAGCACCGGGACAGGCGATGCCAGCGCCCTGAGCTGTTCGGCATGCGGATCGTCAAGCGGAACATTCACCAGCAGCGCTTCCACGCGCTGCGCCAGCAAGGCCTGAATCGCGGCCTGACACTGGTGCGGCTGTTCCACCATGGAAATGAGGACGCTCGCCCCCTGTTCTGCCGCCCGGGATTTCACTGCCGAGACAATTTGCGAAGGGGCGTGCAGGGCCAGATCGGTGGTGATGAGCCCCAGCGTGCGGGTGCGTTTACCCGCCAGCTGCTGTGCCCGAAGGTTAGGCACATAGTGCAGCTCCGCCATCGCCTGCTGCACCTTTTCCCGGGTGCGGGCAGACACATGTTCCGCGTCGTTAATGACGCGGGAAACGGTCTGATAAGAAACCCCCGCAAGGAGGGCGACATCATAGAGTGTGATTGCTTTCATACATGCTGGCATCGCGTGTTTCGGGGGGCCTATTCTGGCACAGCGACGCCATGAAAACATGTGAGCGCTTCGCAAATTAAACAACCCGCTCCGGCTGGGGGATGTCCTCAATCCGCGGCTTCTGACGGAACCAGGGCAGACAGAGCTGGATAAGCGGGCCAATAGTCAGGGCATACAATACGGTTCCCACCCCAAACGTGCCGCCAAGCACGCAGCCAATCAGCAGGACAGACACCTCAATGGAGGTACGCACGCTGCGAATAGACCATCCCATCCGGGCATGAATGCCGGTCATCAGGCCATCGCGCGGGCCCGGGCCGAAACCGGCTCCGATGTACATGCTGGTCGCAATCGCGTTCATCACAATCCCGCCCACCAGCAGCGTGAGTCTAATGGGCAACGAACTCACCTCCGGGATGAATGCCATGCTGGCATCCGCCGCCAGACCAATACAAATCACGTTACTGATTGTGCCGAGCCCCGGCATCTGACGCAGGGGGATCCACAGCAGCAGTACCGCGGCACCGGTTAAAATGATCACCATCCCGATACTCATCCCCAGCTGCATCCCTACCCCAAGGTGAAAAACATCCCAGGGATCGACCCCTAAATCGGAACGAATAAACATCGCGGTGGAAAGGCCATACAGCCCCAGACCGACATACAGTTGTAGCAGACGACGTACCATTTTTCGCTTCTCCAGTGAACCAGGCTTTCATCCTGACCTAAAATGGCACTATGATTAATGTCCAGTTTTCAAATAGTGGACTGCATATGTCATCACGCCGCTTCGGAAGCCAGTCTCTGATACGCCTGTTAGGCCACTGGCAGCAAACCTCTTCCCGCACGCCACTCTGGCGTCAGCTGGCCGATGCATTGCGTCTGTTAATCCTTGATGGCCGGCTGGCACTGAATACGCGGCTGCCGGGCGAGCGCGAACTGGCCTCTGCGCTGGACGTAAGCCGAACCACCATCAGCAGCGCCCTCGCCCATCTGCGTGAAGAAGGTTACCTCGAAAGCCGTCACGGCAGCGGGTCACGCGTGATCCTCCCGGATGCACGCGCCGTTCCTACCCTCTCAGCGGCGAGTGCCGCACTGGATCTCTCCACCGCCGCCCTCAACGCCGGACCAGAGATCCACCAGGCGTATACCCATGCGCTCACGGCCATTACGCAGCACCTCTCGCTGACGGGCTACGACCAGCTTGGGCTGCCGGCACTGCGGGAAGCCATTGCTGCGCGCTATACCGCGCGAGGTCTTCCCACCCGTGCGGATGAAGTGATGGTGGTGAATGGCGCCGTCAGCGGCTTTGCGCTGGTGCTGCGGATGATGACCGGACCGGGGGATCGCGTCGTGGTTGATCATCCCACCTATCCGCTGGCGATTGCCGCCATCCAGGGGGCGCAGTGTCGGCCCGTGGGGGTGTCGCTGCCGGAAACGGGCTGGGATACGGACGGCTTCGCGGCAACGCTTGCCCAGACAGCGCCGCGGCTGGCGTATCTGATGCCAGACTTTCATAACCCGACCGGGCGATGTATGGATAGCGCCACCCGTCAGGCCATCACCGATATTGCCGCACAAACCCGTACGGCACTGGTAGTGGATGAGACGATGGTGGATCTCTGGTTTGATTCGCCTCCCCCACCGCCGCTGGCCGCCTTTAACCCGCAGGCCACCGTCATCACGCTGGGCTCTGCCGGAAAAAGTTTCTGGGGCGGGCTGCGTCTCGGCTGGATCCGCGCCTCCTCGCGCACTATCGCCATGCTTGCCCAGACGCGGGACACGCTGGATTTAGGATCGCCGCTGCTGGAGCAACTGGCAACGCTGTGGCTCATGAACAACAGCGAGACCTTTCTGCCCGCACGCCGGAAGATGCTGGCTGAGCGACGCGATCGCTGCGGTGACATTTTGCGTGAACATTTCCCGGAGTGGACATTTCATGAAGCGGAAGGCGGGCTTTCTTACTGGATAGAACTCCCGGGCATGCTGGCAACGCAGCTTGCTGCGCGAGCCGAGATTCTGGGGATCAACCTGGGGACCGGAACGCGATTTGGTTTATCGGGCGCGTTTGACCGCTACTTACGCATGCCCTTCTCGCTCGAACCGGCAGAACTTGAAAAGGCATTGCTGCGGATCAAACCGCTATGGCTTGCTCTGAATAAAAACGTGCCACCGGTGAAACGCAGCGTCATTTAATATTTAAAAGTTTGAAGCAGATCATAAAATAAAAACTGCTGACTGTAACAGATGCAGTCAGCAGTTTTCACCGTTCAGTCGTTAATGCTGAGCAGGAATAGGAAAACCTTTCAGTGAAATAACGAAGCTTTCACCGTCTTTCTTTATTTTTGCGCCCGTATCACACCAGTCAGACGCAATACGAAAGAACTCATCACTTCCGACATTCCAGCCAAGACGTACATGCTTCACGTAGCCTGAACGCAACAGATCGCAGGCCTCTTTGTAGTCACTGGCAGTTGACAGTTGTTGTTTCATTTTCTCTTCTTCAGCAGTTTACGTAGAGCTTTGATTTCTTTAGGAGTAAAAGGAGAAACACTCTCTTCTTCCGTATGCTGATTATCAATATCCTCTTCCGATACTCCCGCCTCTTCTACTGCTTCAAACGCCAGCAGCAGCAGTTTCTCTGTCGTCACGCTTAAATTCTCGTTATTGTGTTCCGCATAGTGGCGAAGCCTTTCTTTAAGCGCGTCATCGATCTTCACGTTTAATACTGCAGTAGCCATGTTTGTCACTTCCCTTCGGAATAAGTACTTTATTTAATACACGAAGTTAACAATGTTATCCAGATATATATTTTTTTGAATTATGTTAGAAAAAAGACATCCGATTATAAAATGCCAGTCTATTATTACAGGTTTATGACAATAATATTTCAGCGAGATGAAATATATATTACATGCTATAAGCTTAGTCTTAATGGGGATTAACGTCTCAGAAAGAGACAAAAATCAGGGGAAGAACGCCGGGAGCCACAAATGGGTGGGTCCCTGACGGCTAGCTATAACTCTTATTTTCAGTGACATAGGGTGCGGTCATGCGGGGAAAATAGCGTTACGGATTAGCTTAATGAGATTGCCGATGCGAAAGCATCGCCCGGCAATATTGAATTCAGGGGGAGAAATAAACCGATCAGGATGCAGGGGGCGTTAACGGCTGAACGTCATTGCTATTCACCCAGCCATGCGTCGTTTTTCCGCTACGGGCGACAAACTCTACCTCTGCCCAGCCAGCCTGGGTTTGTATTACCCCTACTACGTCTCCTTTAACGATCCAGGCTTTACGCCGGGTCGCGGCATCAGGCGTAGAGCTCAGATAAGCCCGCGGGCTGCTTACCTTCATCAGCGTTTGCCACTGTGTCTGCCGCGTCCTCTCCAGTTCCAGACCTGTCGCAATTTCAGGCATCAGCACATTCATACACCCAGCATGGTTTTGCCCATCAGGAATGGCTAATGTGACACCCGCGGTATTCGCGGCAATATGGCCCGCGAGCACAGAGGAAGACCATGAAGTGATGGTGTCTGGCTGTTGCGCTGAAACATGGCCTGTCAGAAAGAAAGTGCAGGTACGTTTTACGCTGTCTTCAGCCGATTCAGAGTAATATCCGGTGATATTGCCCGTCGGTGAGACGGCGAGTAACAAACCTTCATATACGCCAGACTGTAGCGTCGTGGCATACGAAGAAAACGCCGCCATTAAGGCTGAAAAACCGCAAACTATGCGCATCATTTTAATTTTCATCTCCGCCCCTTCTCCAGGCTTTCATAAGTTCTGCGAATTTTAACGTCATAATCACCGAAATCGCTTCCGTTATAGTTGAATGCCATATTATAAAAGTCCTTATTTACCATTGCCGACAGTAGTGAGCTGTTCTTATTGCACAAATGTAAAAAAGAAATTAATTGCTTACCGGCATTAGACTTCATATCTTTTAAAAATGTGCCGAGATCTTTATAACCGCACGATTCGTAATTAAACCCCATAATCTGGAACATCCCCCATGAACACGATTTTATCGCAGCTTCGGCATCAAGTGCATAAGCCTTCGCCAGGGTATTCCATGCAGAAAGCTGGTCGATATTGTTTTTTTACCATTCCGGACCCGCTTTCTTTACATATTTATAAGACAAAAAAGGGTGGGTTTGATCGTATTTCCTTTTGGTGTATTTACGGAAAATATGCGCTTCATACGCAATAATCGGTAGATTTAAAGCATTAAACCCAGATCGTCCGCCCGACTTCACAATAGAAAAAGCTTTGATGATATTCAGTTCTACCCGACGATTAAGATTTTCCCAGGCTTCAGTAAAGTCCTGCTCCGTCAGCGATACAGCCCCATCAATTCCAGGTGCCATCAGCTTGCTTCGCTCAAGGGTTTCATCTGCTACGTTGTAGCGCTCTTTTCTCAGATAATTGTTAACCAGCTGACGGACGCTATTTTCATTGGCAGAAGGTTGCCTAAAAAATGAAGACGTGAAAGACGATTGTTGATACACAAGGGGATATTTCATCGCAGCAGCAACTCATCCACGGAAAGTCTTCCCTTCTGGCTCAATAACCCCATCGGGATGCTGGAAACGCAAATGAATGGACTGAAACTGGCTGATGGTTCTGATAATAATCCCATCTTCTGGGATGTCATACTGGATGATAGGCTTAATGAGATTAAACAGGTATTGCACGATAATCACGTCGCGCTGAAAGTTTCCTGCTTTACCTGGCGTTCCTACGGCACTTTTCAGTAAAGGTGACAAACGTCTGAGAGAATTATCCATTTCTGAGTACGCATAAATGAAAAAATATACGGTTAGTGGGAAAACGCACCTCGTGATCGACAGCATAAAGCTGCTCACATCCAGCAGACATTGATACGCCACTTGCGCCGCACCAGGTAAACACTGAAAACAGGAATTATTGGGAGCACAAATGGGTGGGGGCCCTGCCAGCTAAGCTTTTTCTAATAAAACCTATGTATTTCAATGCACTGAAAAGCGGTGGGGCAATGATTTTGTATCACCAAAAGTATACACTGGCAAGCCGTTTTCTCATGCGACAGACACAAAAAACCGGGGCTGACCCGGCTTTGTATGGCTTTTGACCAAACTCCATCTAAGCTACATTTTCCACTACCATGTAGGATCGCCCAACCTCTTCAATCAGTGGTTGGAGGTTCGTATTGCTGCCTTTGACTGTAAATAGGTCTTCTGGCTGTTCATCTTTTACGGCTTTTTTAACATAACCATAATACGGACGACTAACCGCAGTCCTTAAAGATACCTCCGTACAAGAAGATAAAGCGACCACATTTTCCCCTGTGTACTTGAACACTGGCGGCTCATAGTTTTTGATCACGCTCCGGCAAGAGTTCACAAATTGTGTGAACTCTTCAATTCTACCTGCCAGAGCCAAACGACGGGCATGTTCGATCTCATCTACCGTGAGATCGGGAGCGGAAATCTGGACCACCTCGTCTTCACGCGACAATCCGTTACACAATTTCAAATGATGATACAGTGCCCTAGAAGCACATCTTAGAACCCTTGTCATGCGTTCCGTGTTCCGTTTGGATGGCTCAGTATTTTTACCTTGAGAAATATTATAATCCCACATCTGCCGATGTACTGTTGGCGTATCGATATGATCCAGTTGTTCTAAGATTGCAAGAATTCGCTCTCCCTTGAACCTTCTTGTCTCTTCTTCCTGCCCCAATGCACCGCAGATACAATCTTCCACAATGCGTGGCAACTCCCCCAAAGAGCCATACCCTCGTAAGAAAATGCGTACAGCTGTATTATCAACCCCTTTTGCTACAGCACCCTTAGTTCTCGCCATATTGTTCTCCTTTTTAAATAGACATAAGTAATCCTCCGCTATCGCTGGTAGCGATCAGGATATGTGGCCTTCCTTTGTGGATGGCATTTGGTTTTAAAGTACCGTGTTTACGGTAGCTTGATATATCTCGCTGTGCGCCAGACGACGTTAACGCTTATACGATAAGAATGACCAACATACGATTGCAGTCGCGCTGACCACCATTCTCGTACAGAGCGATCTAAATCGCTTTTCCACACACATGCTGGCACAGCCAATGATGTAAACATCAGCAAGGAATTTCAGTACCATGATGTAAACACATAGCGGGGTATCAGCTAGGTTACCTGAGTCCACGATTGGAACAGACCACACAGAGACAGGCTATCAGCCTGTTGATGTTGCGGGATGTAACAGAGTGGTAAACGAAGGTTATGGTATGGACAGACAAGTCTGTTCACGTCTGGACAGACCATTACCATTATATCTTCTAAAGTGGCGTAGCCGAGTTGTCACGGAGTGACGTAAGTAAATAACTAAACAACCATCCAGATGACATCAGTCATCCTGCTGTTGGTTTTCACTCTTTTGCTTTTTTGCTTTTGTTTCGACGAGATTATGAGTGTTAGTGTGTATAAATGTCGAAACGAGATACAAGGAGACCGAAGCCCGTATGGGTGATGTTACGTGAGTTTTCATTCCTGGAGAAGGAAGGAAAAGACAGAGTAACGAAGTCTCTTATATTATTGTGGCGTTTTATTCCTATCACCCAGTATGGACGAAAAGGAATGAAGGAATACTATATTGTGGCGTTTTATGGCACATCTTCGCTATCTGATGTGAGCGAACGCCCCTCAAGCCACCCCCGAACTTCAACCCGCCATTATCCACTTTCTGAAATCATTGTCAAGCAAAATGCATGCCACTAGTATATCTTTTTACGTTTATATGATAAAATACTTATGTGATGAATGACTTACAGAGAGGTTATTTTGTGCTTTGCCTTTAGACCACCAGCATTTTTTCTGCCATCGGTAGAAGAACGTAAGGAGCTGGTCAGAACCCTGAATGATTTCGGGCTAACGCTGACAACTTCAAGAATCCATCTTCTTCACCACATGAAGCAAACCCAGATCCCGCTTACGGCTTCAGACTTGTCAAAACAAATTGAACTCCCGCTATCAACAACACACAGGACTCTTTCGACGTTCGCTGACTGCGGACTAGTCGATTTCATTGTTGATCGCGCAAGCGTCTGTCGTTGGTATTTTCTTTTCGCAGACCGCCCTAACTTCTGCCCAACTTGCAATCAGACTTACAACGCCGCTCGCTGATACAACCAAATGACCGCATAAAGCGGCTGAGACTGACGCATACAAACAGCGCCAGCGAGCAACCACGCCCCTTTACTACCGATACGGAGTTCCAACATGACTACAAAAAAGAAATCACAGGCCCAGATTTCGCCGGAATTGAAAACTTATCTCGACAACATCGCAGCGAAGTACAAACCAGATCCGGGGGCTCTAAAGCGTCAAATTGATAATGCGGAAGCTCGCTACAGCCGAACACAACAGTTTTCTGACATTCCAGCGCGGCTGGTGGTGAAACTCCAGAGCCTGATCCTAGACGGCTGGCGGTTTTGCCCTTCAGCTAATTCTTCAGTGCTTTCCAATGCTGCGATGATTTCTGTTAAGTTGCAGAAACCGGAGGCCTTGATCGAAGAGGAGTTGAAGACGCTACGCTCCAGAGTCTCCAACGCTTACCACGATCAACTTTTTAAAGCGATGGAGCGTGAGATTGACGAACTGATACATGAAGCAGCACAGGACGCACAACAGAAAGCAGTTCAGCAAGCAGCTGCCGAAGAAGCTGCAATGCGTGACCAGTTGAGGGCTGCCCTCGGTATGGTGAAAGCATGACAGCGCAATCCAGCCAGACCAAGGGGCAAGAGAGCCCCGTTACCGTCATCGACGAAGGCGCATTGAAACGAGCCATTCAGAAAGCAAAGGATATTGCAGACGCTAACCCGGAAAAATACCGTCGGATACATCCAACTTTACAATAACGAAACAAAAGCTATGATCGCGAAATCCTTCATGTAACGCCCCATGCGCCCTCGAAAATCAAAAGCAGCACCTACCATTACCTACACCATAAAACGCGCTCACGATGGCGCATGTTGCGTTTAACAAGGGTTTATCTCTTATACTTTTGGTTAACTTTTAAATATAGCTGTTTATTCTCAACTTCGCCAGAGAATTTCCAATCAGAAAATGCTCTTTGTCTGTGAAACAGTCGGGGACTTTCCCGGAACATTTAAACGAAAAAGCTGGTAAATATCGCTTTCATGAGCGCAAAAGCGATAAAAAACCTGTAACTGGTATCTGGAAGTGATTAAATTGTTCTGAATACAACTTGCTCATAGAGGGTCAATTGATGACACACAAAATTTGTCCAGTAACAAACCGCCCAATCAAATTGAATCGCGGTGGGATTAAACATATGCCTCGGTACTGCGTTGTTGATGGTAACCGATATGAGAGCTTTCACCAGTTCGGAACAAGCATATTGAAAAAATCAGTGAGTGAGATTATTGAACTGCGGAACGAGCACTTCATTGAAAAACATAAATCCACAGTCTGCGGCTACACCGTCGAAATGTTTTACAAATGCGACGAACCGAAAAAGCCTTAGGGCGATCATCCTCTCATGTATTGAGTTAGGATTGTGGTATTCACAAAGGGTATACCTGAAATGAAAAGAGCTTTCGTGAACAAATTCATTCACAATGAGTAGTAAAAATTGACTCTATGTAAATAATTCACGTAAAGTTACACAGTGAAAACCCAATGTGAAAAAAACAATGACTACACACCAAATCACGACCCACGCTTACCTCAGGGCATCCACTGACGATCAAGACGCTACACGCGCACTTGAAACCATAAAGGACTTTGTTGAGGAGCATCGGCTAACAAGTGTTGAGTATTATGTCGAAAACTTTTCTGGTGCCAAGCTGGAGCGCCCGGAACTTTCCCGTCTGCTTGCCGCAGCCGAAAAGGGTGACTTTTTGCTGGTGGAGTCCATCGATCGCTTAACCCGACTCCCCGCTGTACAATATGAAGCCCTCAAGGCTCGCATTGAAAAGCAGGGCTTACGCGTCGTCGTTGTGGATCTGCCTACATCGCACGATGCATTAAAATCCGCAGCAGGTGACCGCATCATTGAGCTTATCAACGGCCTCATGATGGATATTGCAGCCCATTACGCACACGAGGACTACACCAAACGCCGCCAACGTCAGGCACAGGGCATTGCTAAAGCAAAGGCTGAAAATAAGTACAAAGGCAGACCAGCGGATACAGACCTGCGACGCAAGATTGAGTTGTATCTCACCAAAGGCGGGAATACATATGCAGAGATTGCGAAACTGTGTGATTGCTCCGTTGGGATGGTCGCCAAGGTAAAGAAAATCCTCGAAACCGCCTGATAATCACTGCATCCACAGCCCGACCTGATATTTCTATATTTCCAGGGCTGGCTTTATGCTTCAGAAAATCCGGGTTTGGCCGTGCTGCACATACGCCATTGATATTTCCGCCTGTACGTATTTGGGGAAAGGGGACTTCTGGACCCTTCACGGCGGAGGGATGGTTTCATTAAAAAAACGTTAGACCCCTGTAGCTCTTCGCTAAGCCCAGGGGCTTCAATGACGGTTTTTTCATCTGCGTTTTTTTTGTTTCATTGGGATTATTTCTTTGAGTTCCTCAATGCGCTTATCACGCATAACCGACTTTTCTATAAAACGCTCGATTGCTTGTAGTAAAGGAGTAAATTCGTGGCTATTTGGCGACCATCCGCGATGGGCCGCAGCATTGCCTGCCTCGGTGACTATACTGAGCTGCTCGCGTTCTGTTTCGCCAACAAAACCTTCCTTCAAGACAGCATCAACCTTTTGGTACATTTTTAACTCTGGATCGATACCGATAATTTCAATTGCTCGATCAAAGGCTGTTCTGAGGCCAATAGTAGCGAGAATATATGATTCGTTACCTACAGCATTATAAACCTCATATAAAATATGATATAGGATATAATCTTTGCGAAAGAGCGAATCAAACCACCTTGGTCTAAGATCTCGTGCAGGGAAGGTTTTAATGTTGTGGATCAGGTACATCTGTCCATTTTTGTCAAAATCCCATTCCTCGCTATGGGATGAATCAGTGAAGTAAAAGACGGTACTGCAACCACAGCATTCTAAAAGCTTATGGAATGTTCCACCATACATGTAGTTATCAGGATCGCTGTCATCACTCCACTCAGTAGAAGTCTCTCCATGGACAAATGCGTTACAGTCCCCTTGGCATTTTGGGCAAGGAGCTTTAAATAGCAATTTTTCAGGCATTTTCGTTCCCGTATTGATATCTCTTGTCAAAATGAAAGTACAATTTTTAGCAGGGTAGGCCAAGATACAACTTCAAAATTGTTTATCTTTATGTGCTCAGGCCGTGCTGATAACTCGACTGGGATATTTGAGCTACTGGTAGTGTATTTGGTAGGGGTACTTCTGAATCTACCCGGCGGGGAGTTGGGTAAGTCGCCGGGAATTTACCCGGCAAACTGTATGAAAGATCAGTTAAAGGTGCAGTTGCCGCCAGACGGTGCACCGATGAAAAGCTGCATCTTTTCGCAAGTCACGGTTATCTTCTGCCCTTTCTTCAGCTTCGACGCCTGCGCCATCTCTGAATCAGCCATACTCAGGCTGACAGGCATGAAGCGATTACCACTTTCAAGTTTAAGAACGACATCATTCGCGAAATTTTTTGTTATGTCCTGAACAGTTCCGGTCATTTCCACCTTACGACCACCAATCTTGTCATCCGCTGCAACTTCATTAGCGCTGTACAGTTCTGCCAGAGCTTTTGCTGTTGTACGGTAAATGCCCTCATCAGAAGTTGTCGTCTTCGGGTTTACGACACCAGCTTGCGTGGCTAAAGGCATTAGCCCCGTAAGGGTCATCTTTCTAAAATCCTTATGTATCAATGCATAAGCACCAACACCACCGCAACTATCTATTCCAATTTTGTCTTTCGTTGCCAGAATCATTTTCTGTTTCTTAGCATTTTTTAGCTTATCCCCCATCTCAGCACCAAAGACGATTGAATTGTAAACAGCGTAGTAGCTTTCCGTGTCGGTAGTCATTCCTTTGGTGGCGCTGGTGCTGATGGATTTGATGACTCTATCAATGGAGTTCTTTCCATCATCTGAAAGTACCTGGTCGCAACTGGCTGTAACAAGCGTTTTGACATAGGCAGACAGGTATTCAGGATATGGCTGGATTTCGCCTGAGGCAGCATCACCAGCTACGGACGAGAAAGCGCAGAACGCCAGAGAAAACCCAATAATTTTTTTCATGCTTCTTCCTGTATGCAGACTTGATCGTTATCATTAATAATAGATTTTATCGATCGAAATTATATTATTGATCGTTTTTATAGATCAATGATGGAGATGCATCCTACATACACCGCTTGCAGGAAGGCGGCAGAAATCAACTGCAATGGAGGTTTAGAGATGGTAAGAAGAGTGTTGTTGATGGGATTTATTCTTGCTGCGTTAAGTGCCAATGCCGGGCGTATAACTATGAGCAACCCGGAGCAGTCAACCACGGCGAACGGGCAAACCTTGTGTGTCTATTCCAACAGTATTTACACCTTTACCTACGTCACGAAGTCGAAACATTGCCCATATAGCAAAAGTTTCAACACGGTCGAAAGTGAGTAAATTATGGATAAGAATTGTGTCGAACATCGAAAATGAAGGTTATTGCTCAGAAGGATGACTGCGGTGAGCCCACTGGCGATCAATAATAAGCCGCTAAAGACGGTCTCTAACGGCTTATAGCTTTTCACACCAGACGGAGAGAGGCCTTTGATAGTGAGCTTGATGTTCCGCAATTACCACCACTAATTGCCGCCACACCGTAAAGCAGGCTACTCAGTTCATCAAGAGGCACGTTAAGCTCATCACTCAATTGAGTCAGATTAATGCCGTTACCAGCCAGAGCGGTCATCATTTTTTCAATAATGAGCGATCTTTCACGCTCGATTCCTCCCGGCTCACCGGTTCGATACCCCTTTGCCGTCGCATCGCGCATCAGACTGTTGTACTGCCATTCTGTAAGCATGTTCAGATTTCGCATTCTGACAATCAGAGCCATCGCCGAGACTTTCCAGAGCGATTTCAATTGCACGATTTTGTCGAACGTCGGCAACGTCATCTTAACAGCCATCACATTTTCCAAGGGCATCAGAAATGCCGACGCAAAAGCATCCGCTTCACGCTCTGCATCTTGCCCCTTGACGTCACCATGACGGTGGAGCACCAGGTGAGCAAGTTCATGTGCCGCATCGAAACGACTGCGTTCACCTGATTTACGAGTGTTCAGGAAGATGTAAGGGACATCATCTTTCCAGAACGAAAATGCATCGATACTCGCCGTTTCCTCCGAGAGCCAGAACACCTTAACGCCGTGCTTCTCCAGAAGATGAACAACGTTGGTGATGCTCTTCTTGCCAATACCCCAAGCTTCGCGCACCGCCTGAGCAGCGATCTCAGGCTCACTTCCACGAAGATTCGGCAATTCAGGCTGCGGCAGAGTGAAACGGGTGCTGAAATACTCGCTCAGCATAACTCCCAGCGCACCAGCCCCGATTGCCGCATGCTGGTCGGCGGCTTTTGTCGTGCGCAAAGAACGGAATGAAACCGTCAGTGGATCGATTGCTTCTACGTCATCCCCGAAAAAAAAGGACTCTGGGTATTTCAGAGCTCTAGCGTACGCCTGGACCGTCTCTGGCGTGGGTTCATATAGGCAATAGGCTTTTTCGTACTCAATTACGATACGGCTGGAAAGTCCCATCTTTTCTGCCAGTTCTTTTAGGGTCAGTTTGCGTCTGATCCGTGCCAGCTTGAGCCGGGATGGATTAAAAAGACGTTTACCGTCATCAACAGGGTTACTCATTTGCTTTCAACAGTAATTGATATGTCATCATTGAAATCCTCATCAGGGAAAATATCCGCACCTTCAAATGGCAGAGGACTCAAAATAATACGCTCACTCCAAGCGCTTACGCGGGCAAATCCGTCCTGATTCACCATTCCTACCGGATAAGACACCTCGCAGCGAACCTCTTTGTTAGCCGCATCATAATAGTACAGGACGATATAAGTGCGAGTGCTATCTATCGGAGTGATTTCAGATTTGCCTGAATACAATGCATCCGTCTGGAACATATCAACTGTGCCAGGATTGTTGTGAACAATCGAGCGCGTTGCCTCACCTTTGGCATTTTTGGTTTTCGGCAATCCATCAGGACGCCCGGTGTGTCTGTCACCCGAGGTGATAATCAGATTAACCCCTCTCGCTGAGTTAGCGACCATTTCCATTCGCTTTACCACTTCAGGGGACCAGCCGTTACCCTTACCAATTAGTACACGGCGTGTCGCGGCAACCATTTCACTCCAGAAACGGAACCCTGCATCGACAGCGGGGTGTAGCTTGCTGGATTTGCGGCGCTCGTACAAAGCAGATGTCAGAGCAGCATGAATGTCGTTTTCTGAAAAGCCCAGTCCATTAAGTACAACATCTGAATCAGCTTCGGTATGCAGGATACAGTAAGGCATGGTCATGAAAGTCTCTCCGGTAGTTTCACTTCATGATTTCAACATAAATATTATGACAAAATCAAGAAGTGATTATCGAAAAGTCATTACAGCTTCATATTTATTTTCTTACTGGCTTTCTCTCAGCTCATTGACATGCTGCGATGTTTGTTAAGCCAACCGGCACTGAAACTCCGCTTCTCGCGTATAGCTGATTTTTATCTACACCCTCAAATTTCGACTTTTCAAAATAAATATTTGTTTCAATTTTCAGCAGATTAGCTGGTTTCGCCCCTGCTAGTTTTTTGCTTCTTAACTGACTTTATCTGCTACACAAAGTGAGATACAGTCTGCGACACAAGACAATCCTGGCGCTGTAGATACCTGACGTATGGTCGAACGAAGCCGCCTGATCGGTCAGCTTTACACATAAAAAAACCCTGCTTCAGCAGGGCTTATAATCTTGTCGATTCCTCACACCAATCGAAAATTAATGATTGTCCTTACGAGATGACGCATAATCACTGATTAAAAAATCATCATATTTTGCAGGCAAAAGTGCCACCTCCCCCCACCCTAACTGGGGTGTCATATAACCCATGCCGACCTCATCTACTCGACTATAAAAAACGGTTATCCTCCCACGATTTTTATCATTAAAAAATCCTCTCCCTTCAGCGGTATCATTAGTGATACGTACTCTGAAATCCCTAAATGATGTTCCTTGGTTGATCTTTAACCAGACATTACTATGGCCTGTAAACGTCTCAATTTTCCAAAACGTACCAAAAAAGAATGCTGGATCAGGAGAACCCTCAGTTATGTCATTGATTTCTTTTAGTGAGTCACAAAATCTGTAGCGCTTTGCTTTACCATCTGTGCCAACAAGGTAAATCTCACGGTAATAATTATGATCGAAATTAACGCATAAAGACTGGACACTAGTTACTTGGCTCGGAACCTTGAAAGACTCACCATGATGGCGGGAAATAGGCAATGAAACCTCTTTGCCATTTTTTCTCTCAAAATGAGAATCGACAGGTACCTCACTGCCCTCAGAATCGATCCTTGGATTGTTATCAGGACGAGACTCGAGAAAACCGCTTATGACTATAAGCTCTTCATCTTCAACGGCTTTTTTTGCATCCTCTTGAGATGCGTATTTTTTGTACTGAATGGGGCCACATCTCAAACTACAGAAAGGCGCATTATCATCTTTAAGGTGTTTGTAATAGGCCGGAACTTCATTCGTAGTCATGCCCTTGTCAGGATCGGCAGGCACCCGAGTTATATGTTCATAGCAAGAAGGACAAAAAATATATCCTTTCATAGACAGTGAATAAGCAAGCGGCTCGACAGTATTCCTTTTGAGGGCGAGAAGCGTATGCTCGCCTTTAATCCAATCAGGATCGTAGTATGCATAAGCGATTCTACGAGTTGGCATAATTATCCTACCCCCATCAATAGTGCATTAGCATGATTTCCAGACTATCACTTTTGGAAACCTCGCTAAAACAACACGGATCACAAAACCTCTATATTTAAAGGGGTTATGATTGGCACTCAAGATTTTCGAAGCGTATTTATCCCCTTTGGAACCAGCGTGAATTTGCTTATCCAGATAACTTTAGAGTACCTCAATTAACTCGATGAGCGTCCTGACAGCAATCCCCTTCCCGTATCGGTTGTACGTGATCGTTGCGTTCGAGTGTCCGAGCACCTGCGAAGCGAACTGTTCAGGGAAGCCATTCTGTTTGAATGTTGTGGCGGCATAGTGGCGCAGTGAATGATATTCAGGCAGGCTATGCTTGCCTCTGAACCTCGTAAACCAACGGCTGAAATAGTGACCATAGCTCCCAAGATGCAATGTTAGCTCAGGGAACAGATGGCCTTTTCTTTCTTTGATAAAATCAAGTAGACCAAGTGTCAGCAGTTGCGAATTGATCGGAACGAATCGGCGCGAACTGTCCGTTTTAAGCGTCTGATTCTGATTCAAGTTATCAACACGGAAGCACCAAACTCCGTCAACTTTCATCACGTCATTGTGGTAAAGCTGGCAGATCTCATTCTGCCTCATCCCCGAATAGCGACCAATCAGAATGATCCACCGTTTCCAATCCTTCACGCCATGTAAAGCAATGTGCAATCGTTTCAGATCGTTGAGCGTGTATGCTGGACGGCGATCCATTGGTGCGGTTATTTCCTTAACACCCATCCCCTCAAATGGATTTCGAATCTCATCATCCGTGCGAGTTGCAAGCCATTTGAAAAACGCCGAGTTCTTTTTGATGTAACGGTTTCTGGTGGATGCTGAACCTTCAAGGCCATCAACAAACGCCGCCGCGCTTCGTTTGCTGAAAGGCTCTTTTGTAGAATTCAGATATGCATTTACGCACCTATTGATCGTCAGTATTTCCCGTTCACCAACCTCTCCTGTTTTAGCCTTGGTGTACTTATCAAGCTCGCTCTTCAGGCTCTTGAAAGGCTTTTTCTGTTGTGGTTGTTGGAAGGAAGCAGACGGGGTAGCAGTGTGTGCCGGGATGGACTGCGGAACGCAGTGGAAAGGTTGTGAGGTGAGATATTTCTCCACACGGAGCAAAGCTTCACGCTTGGAACGTGTGCGAAGAGAAATACGAATTTCACGGCGTTTCCGAGGTGTCAGGTAGACCCTACGGTAGTACCAGATCCCGTGACGGGAAAGCATCAGATGCGACATTGATTAGCGTCCTAAGTGATACACGAAAGTTGTATCACCGCCGTTTCAATGCACGAAAACAGAGGGTTACATGATGGATATCATGCAGTTAGCAGAAATGGGTGGGGGCCCTGCCAGCTACATCCCGGCACACACGTCGTCTGCCCTGGCTGCTTCCTTCCGGACCTGACCTGGTGAACAGAGTAGCGTTGCGGGAGAACCAACAGAGCCCCCATTGAGAGCGTTGATAACCAACGCGCTGGCGCATTATCCCTGTGCTAACGCCCAATTGCAAGCCGCGAGGAACCGGATGCTGGTTTCTTGCGCAAACAGGCGCAGCAATCATGACGATCTTCGTTTACCATGGTTGTCCAGAACATCCCCACAGGTGAAGGTATGGACGAACACGACTCCTTTCCACAGCGTGTATGGCAAATAGTGGCCTCTGTTCCAGAAGGGTATGTCACTACTTATGGTGATGTGGCGCGTCTGGCGGGGTCCCCTCGTGCGGCGCGACAGGTGGGCGGCGTCCTCAAACGGCTACCGGAAGGCAGTACGTTGCCCTGGCATCGGGTGGTGAATCGACACGGTGCCATCTCGCTCACCGGGCCAGATCTCCAGCGCCAGCGTCAGGCGTTACTGTCAGAGGGTGTGCAGGTATCCGGGTCGGGGCAGATTGATTTGCAGAAATACCGCTGGGTGTACTGACCCCTCTCCCGCAGGAGAGGGGAAATACTCTCATTACATCTGAGTGGGTGGGGTTGGCAGGGACGGCTGACCGGTCGCCGGGGCGACAGGCACTTCAGTCTGCTGCACAGGAACCAGGTTCAGGTCGATTTTTGTCCCACCGTTGTTGATCGCTTCCTGGACCGTATCGGTGATAAAGACCAGCTTACCGTTAATCGTTACCGCGGCACTCAGCAGAATACGGGCATTAGGCTGTACGTCCGATGGGTTATATGGTAACACGAAGCTAAACGGCGCCTGCTTGCCTTCTGTCCGGACGGCACGCTGAGCCACAACCTTCGAAGGTGCGTCGGCCAGGGAAGCATCCGACAGGGTCACCGTTAATACCGCATCCGGCGGTAACGCCACTTTCTGTTTAATCCAGATAGTACCGGAAACGTTAGGCTGCTGAATGGATTGCTGCGAAAGGGTATTGATCCCGTTCGGATCTGCCGCTGGCACTGGCACCTGGGCGCTCTTACCGGCACAGGCGGACAACGCCACCGCAATAGCTACACCACTTAGCATGGGCACGAGTTTCATTGAAGTCTCCTTATCATCAATGCACCAGCGGGATCGATCCCATCCGATGTCGTTTCAATCACATAACGCATATAAGTGTGGCACAAATCACTGATTAATGCCTGAAATCGTCCCGATATTCAGATTAATCTACCCATCGGACCACTTTCATTTCTGCGTTATACTCAGCCTATCTTTCGCTACGGCGTTTATTGAGGACAACTATGAGTCAGGCACTGAACAATCTGCTGACATTACTGAACCTGGAAAAAATTGAGGAAGGACTCTTTCGCGGACAGAGCGAAGATTTAGGCTTACGCCAGGTCTTCGGTGGGCAAGTCGTAGGACAAGCGCTGTACGCTGCAAAGGAGACTGTCCCGGCAGACCGTCTGGTGCATTCATTCCACAGCTACTTCTTACGTCCTGGCGATAGCGCAAAACCGATTGTGTATGATGTTGAAGTCCTGAGAGATGGCAACAGTTTCAGCGCACGACGCGTCGCGGCCATCCAGAGCGGAAAGCCCATCTTTTACATGACCGCCTCTTTCCAGGCTCCGGAGCCTGGCTACGAACATCAGAAAGAGATGCCCCCGGCCCCGTCCCCCGACTCGCTGCAATCAGAGACCGATATCGCCCGTGCACTGGCGCATCTGCTTCCGCCACAGGTTAAAGAGAAGTTTCTCTGCGATAAGCCACTTGAGATCCGCCCCGTCGAGTTCCACAACCCGATGAAAGGTCACATCGCGGAACCGAAGCGCCAGGTCTGGATCCGGGCTAACGGTACCGTGCCAGAGGACTTCCGCGTTCATCAGTATCTGCTGAGTTATGCGTCAGATTTCAACTTCCTGCCGGTGGCGCTACAGCCTCACGGCGTCGGCTTCCTTGAAAAAGGGATGCAGGTTGCGACGATTGATCACTCCATGTGGTTCCACCGTCCGTTCAATATGAACGAGTGGTTGCTCTACAGCGTGGAGAGCACGTCGGCATCAAGCGCGCGTGGGTTTGTGCGTGGAGAGTTTTATACGCAGGATGGCGTGCTGGTCGCCTCGACGGTGCAGGAAGGGGTAATGCGTAACAGAGGGTGATTTGGCCCTCTCCCACAGGGAGAGGGAATAAACACAAAAAACGGCAACCTAGGTTACCGTTTTGCTTTTACCTTGTGCGGCCTGATGCCCTCACCCTGACCCTCTCCCACAGGGAGAGGGAACAAACACTAAAAACGGCAACCGAAGTTGCCGTTTTGCTTTTACCTTAGGCGTTATACGCATTCTCGCCGTGACTGTTGACGTCCAGACCTTCGCGTTCCTGCTCTTCAGGTACACGCAGGCCGACCGTCATATCCGCCAGTTTGTAGCCAATGAAAGCGACAACGGCAGACCATACAACGGTGATCGCAATACTTTCCAGCTGCACCAGCACCTGATGAACCATGGTCACGCCTTCCGCATAGCCCACGCCACCCAGTGATTTCGCCGCGAAGATACCGGTCATGATACAACCGATAATGCCGCACACGCCGTGCACGCCAAACACATCGCAAGGGTCATCCACGCGCAGAAGACGTTTCAGCGCCGTCACGCCCCACAGACCCGCCAGACCCGACACCAGGCCGACCAGCAGCGCACCACCTACACCGACATACCCACACGCAGGGGTGATACCGACCAGACCAGCAATCGCACCCGAGCAGGCACCCAGCAGGGAAGGTTTACCGCGCACTGCCCACTCGCCGAATACCCAGGAGAGGATCGCACCCGCCGTGGCCACAACGGTGTTCACAAAGGCCAGCGCGGCAATTTCGCTCGCGGCACTTGCTGAGCCTGCGTTAAAGCCAAACCAGCCAAAGTAGAGGATCGCTGTACCGGTAAAGACCATCGGCAGGTTGTGCGGTTTGAACGCTTCTTTACCGAAGCCCACGCGTTTGCCAATCAGGTAGGCACCCACCAGACCCGCTACCGCGGCGTTAATGTGCACAACGGTACCGCCTGCGAAGTCCAGCGCACCGTGCGTCGCCAGCAGACCGCCACCCCAGACCATGTGCGCAATCGGCACATAGGAGAGCGTCAGCCAGACCACCACGAAGATCAGGACGGCAGAGAAGCGAATACGCTCGGCGAGTGCGCCCACAATCAGCCCGACGGTAATGCAGGCGAAGGAGCCCTGGAACGCCACGTGAATATACTGATAGAAACTGCCCATCAGCGCGGTCAGTTCAATATTTTTCAGCATCACCCAGTCGAAGTTACCGAAGAATGCGTTGCCGGTGCCGAAAGCGAGCGAGTAACCGTAAACCACCCACAGCACGCAGACCAGTGCGAAGGTCACGGCAACCTGCGTCAGCATGGAGAGAACGTTTTTGCCACGGATCAGGCCGCCGTAGAACAGCGCAATGCCCGGAATGGACATGAACAGCACCAGCGCGGTGCTGATCATCATAAAGGCGTTATCGGCTTTGTCTGCCACCGCAGGCGCGGCCAGCGCCAGGCCCGGCAGCAGCGCCAGCGAACCCAGACCCGTTTTAAGTGTTGCTATCTTCATTTTCTCGATCCCTATCACTGTGTGCCAGGCGTTAATTACAGTGCCGCTTCGTCAGATTCGCCGGTACGGATGCGAATGACGCGCTGCAGTTCGGCAACGAAAATTTTGCCGTCGCCAATTTTGCCGGTGTAGGCCGCTTTGCTAATGACATCAATGACTTCATCAAGCTGATCGTCAGCAATCGCGACATCAATTTTTACTTTTGGCAGAAAGTTAACGCTGTATTCCGCCCCGCGATAAAGCTCGGCATGACCCTTCTGACGACCAAAGCCTTTCACTTCGGTGACAGTCAGTCCCTGAATACCCATTGAAGACAGCGCTTCACGCACGTCTTCGAGTTTGAATGGTTTGATTACAACCGTAACCAGCTTCATAGATCCCCTCCAGTCAGAATTCGGTAATGGCCGCAGCTTACGCAGAAGCTATTGCAAGGGATGTGCCAGAAATGAAAACCGGAGGGAACAGCGGTGTGATGAGCATTACACGGTCCTGATTAACGAACCGGCGAAAAAAAACGCACCATGCCGGTGCAGGGTGCGTTTCAGTTTTGCACCAACAGGAATGACTGTTAGCGCATCGCCTCATTTTAGTGCATCAGGCGCTAAGCGACTCTTCATCGCGCACGCTGGCTGCCAGCTCTTCGCCCGCCAGCTGCAGCTGGTACATCTGCCAGTAACGCCCTTTGGCCTCAAGAAGTTCGCGGTGCGTACCGCGCTCAACGGCGTGTCCGCGATGTAGCACCAGGATCGTGTCCGCATCGACGATGGTGGACAGGCGGTGGGCAATCACCACCAGCGTGGTATGGTCGCGTACGGCAGCCAGTGCCTGCTGGATGGCCTGCTCGGTGCCGGAGTCAATGCTGGCCGTCGCTTCATCCAGAATCAGGATCTGCGGCGTTTCAATCAGCACGCGCGCCAGCGCCAGAAGCTGTTTTTGTCCAACAGAAAGATTGTTTCCCTGCTCGCCCAGTTTCGTCCTGATGCCGTCGCTAAACCCGCGTGCCAGCTCTGCCAGCTGCACTTTTTCCAGCACGTCCCAGACCTGCTCCTCAGTGTAGTCTCGCCCCAGGGTTACGTTGGCGTAGAAGGTATCGGCCAGGACGACCGGATCCTGCTGCACCATCGCAACGCCTTTGCGTAACACGGTGTGGCTGAGAGACGCCAGCGGGCGTCCGTCGAGGCGAATTTCACCGCGGCTGACCGGGTAATACCCCATTAACAGGCTGGCTAGCGTGCTCTTACCGCTGCCGGTATGCCCCACCAGCGCCACGAACCCGCGTGACGGAACGGCAAGCGAGATATCCTGCAGCACCAGCTGGTCGTCGCGGTAGGCAAACGAGACGTTATCAAAGGCAATCGCCCCGCTTTGCAGAGGACGATCATCGTTACCGTAAGTCTGACGCGGCCTGTCCATCAGCTCGAATACGCGCTCCCCTGCCACCACCGCCTGCTGGAGCATAGACTGCTGCGTCGTCAACTCGATCAAGGGTTCGTTCAGGCGGCCAAGGTAGCTGATAAAGGCGTATAACACGCCCACCTCAATGGTCCCTTGTGTGGTCAGGCCAAAAAGCATCAGCAGCCCGCAAAGCACCAGCGCGGAGAAAAGGCTCAGCAGCGGGCGTAACAGGAACCCGTCAAGCCGCAGCGTCTGCATGCGCGCCATATAGTGCGAACGGCTGGCTTCCCCCATCCGCTCGCCAAAACGTGCCTGCTGGCGGAACTGCTGGATGACGCTCATGCCGTTGATCACTTCGTTGAAGCCATCATTGATGTCGGCCAGGTAGGTGCGCACCCGACGCACAATTGGCGTACTGTAGCGTTGATAGATAACCATCACGATCAGCACTGCCGGGAAGATAGTGATGGCCACCAGCGCCATGCGCCAGTCGAGGCTGAACATCGCCACCAGCATCGCGCCAATCAGCGCTGCGCTGCGCAACACGGTTGCCACCACGGTCACGTACAGATCGCGGATCACCTCGGTGTCGTTGGTCACGCGCGAAATCACCTGCCCGACGGGCTGGATATCAAACTCGCTGAGCGGCTGGCGAAGCGCGGCGTCCATGACGTCCGTGCGCAACTGCTGTACGACGCCCACCGCGGCCCGGTTAAACAGCAGCGACTGGGCATAGTGGAGACCTGCGGCCGCCAGCTGCAAACCTACGTAGGCCACGCCCAGGCCCACCACCAGCCCCAGTGGCAGATAGCTTTTGGCAACCATATTGTCGATGAAGTAGCTGATGAGCAGCGGGCCGCTCACTTCAGCCACTGCAGCAATCCACAGTAAAAGCACGGCCACGGACAGCGGTTTACGCCACGGCGAGCCATAGGCCAGCAGACGTTTCAGCGTCGGCCACATTGTTCCGAGCTTACGCATTGTCCGCCTCCTCAGCGTGTTCTGGCGCATCGTCCAGCGCCGCTTCAAGCTGTTGATAGCGATACATATCTCGATACCAGCCTGGTTGCTCCGCAAGCGTTTCGTGCTGCCCGCGCTGGGCAATATGCCCATGTTGTAATACCAGAATTTCGCTGGCTTCCGTCAGCGCCGACAAACGGTGGGCGCTGATAATCACCGTGCGCCCGTCACCCCACTGGCGCAGGTTATGCAGGATCTGATGTTCGGTACGGCCATCCACGGCGGAAAGGGCATCATCCAGAATCAGGATTTCCGCATTCAGCAACAGCGCACGCGCAATCGAGATACGCTGTTTTTGGCCACCGGACAGCATGACGCCCCGTTCCCCGACTTCCGTTTCGTAGCCCTGCGGCAGGCGCAGAATGTCATCATGTACGCTGGCTAAGCGCGCCACATGCTCAATTTCTCCCTGCGTCGCCCTTGGGCGTCCAAGGGCAATGTTGTTTGCCACGGTGTCTGAAAACAGGAACGGCGTCTGGCTGACGACCGCCAGTCGGCCTCGCCACTCATCCAGCATCAGCCTGGTCAGGGGAATATCATGGAAGCGAATATCGCCCTGCGTAACGTCAAAATGGCGCTGGAGCAGTGAGAGCACGGTACTTTTGCCGGACCCAGTCGGGCCACAGATACCCAGCATCTGGCCGGGCTGAAGGGTAAAGCTGACGTTCTCCAGTACCGGATGTTCCGTTTGCGGATAGACAAACTGGCGGATGTCGACTTTCATGACGCCGCGCCCTTCTGGTACCACTTCACTACCGTCATTGACCACCGGCGCTTCGGCCAGCATGGCGCGAATGCGGCTATAGGCAGCGCTGCCGCGCTCCACGATGTTAAACATCCAGGCCAGCGCCAGCATCGGCCAGATCATCAGCCCCAGATACATAGCAAAGCTGGTCAGTTGCCCCAGAGTTAACGTCCCCTGAACCACCATCCAGCTTCCGCCGCCAATCGCCAGCAGGTTGGCCATGCCAATCGCGATATAGATGGTCGGGTCAAACCGGGCGTCGATACGCGCGACGCGCATGTTCTTCGCCCCCGTGTCGGCGGCATCGGCCGCGAACAGCGCCGACTGTCTGTCTTCCAGGCCAAACGCTTTGATCATCCGGATGCTGGTCATGCTCTCCTGGGTGCGGTCGTTTAGCGACGAAAACGCAGCCTGCGCCAGCTTGAAACGCTCGTGCAGCTGTTCGCCGTAGCGGTTGATCGCCAGCGCCATGAGCGGCATCGGCAACAGGGCAAGCAGGGTTAACTGCCAGCTGATCTGTGTGGACATGACGATCAGCACCGCACAGCCCATCACCAGCGAGTCCACCAGCGTCAGCACCCCTTCCCCGGCGGCAAAGACCACGCGATCGACATCGTTAGTGGCGCGCGCGATAAGATCCCCGGTACGATGGCGCAGATAAAATTCGGGATGCTGCCGGCTCAGCTGGTGATAAAAATCCTCACGCAGCTCTACGGCCAGCTGGTAGGACGCGCCAAACAGCAGCACGCGCCAGACGTAGCGCAGCAAATAAACAATGACGGCCGTCAGCACCAGCGTGCCAACCCACATCAGCACCCGTGCGGTGGTGTAATGCTGTTCGGTGACGCCATCCACGACGTATCCCACCACTTTCGGCGGGATCAACTGCAAAATGGCAATGATAATAAGCAGGCATACGGCGCCGAGGTAGCGTTGCCACTCCCGACGAAAGTACCAGCTTAGTTGGGCAAATAATCGCACGCGGTTTGTTCCTGAAGGTATTTTACGAAGTTATTCAATAGGTAACGCTGTGGTGTATTTAATCTGTTCCATGGCGAAGCTCGAGGTGACGTCCGATAATCCCGGTACGCTGTTCACCAGCCGTTTGTAGAAGTCATCATAGCGCTTCATGTCGGCCACCTGAACGCGCATCAGGTAATCGTACTCGCCGGCCATCCGCCAGAAACCGAGCACCTCCGGCATTTCCGAGACCTGCGTGACAAAGCGGCAATACCATTCGCTGCTGTGATGCTGCGTTTTTATCAGGACAAAAGCCGTCAACCCAAGCCCCAGTTTTTCGGGATCTAATAACGCGACGCGTCCCAGAAGAATACCGTCATCCTCAAGCTTCTTCAGGCGCTTCCAGCACGGCGTGGTGGTCAGATTAACGGCATCGGCCAGCGCCTGCAAAGAGAGGGTACAGTCACTCTGCAGTAACGACAGGAGCTTACGGTCAATTTTATCTAGCATACCCACCTCACAGAGAAAATTTTTCTCCCTTGATTCTATTTTAAAGGCCAGATAGCAACAATTTTTTCTGTGCTTTTCGCTATGCTAGGCACAAAATGACAAACGGATAACTACGATGAATAGCACTTGGGTTAAACATGCGATCAGCGAAATCAATGCCGACTATCAGCGCTCGGCGGATACGCACCTGATTCGCCTTTCCCTGCCGGGATTTGACGGCATACAGCTCTATCTGAAAGATGAAAGCACCCATCCTACCGGTAGCCTGAAGCATCGCCTGGCGCGCTCACTGTTTTTATACGGTTTATGTAACGGCTGGATTAAAGAAGGCACCACCATTATTGAATCCTCATCCGGTTCAACGGCGGTGTCCGAAGCCTATTTTGCTCGCCTGCTGGGTCTGCCCTTTATCGCAGTCATGCCCTCCTGCACCGCCAGACGCAAAATCGAACAGATCGAATTTTATGGCGGTCGCTGCCACTTTGTGGAAAGCGCCTGCGAAATCTACGCCGCCTCTGAAATGCTGGCCCGTGAGCTCAACGGTCACTATATGGACCAGTTCACCTTCGCCGAGCGCGCGACGGACTGGCGCGGCAATAACAACATTGCCGACAGTATCTTCCGCCAGATGACTCACGAGCCGCATCCGGTTCCCTCGTACATTGTGATGAGCGCAGGTACAGGCGGCACGTCAGCCACGATCGGACGCTACATTCGCTGTCAGGGCTACGATACCCAACTGATGGTGGTGGATCCGCAAAACTCCGTATTCCTCGACTACTGGCAAAACCGCGATGCCAGCCTGCGCAGCCCGGTGGGAAGCAAAATTGAAGGGATTGGCCGCCCGCGCGTGGAGCCGTCGTTCATCCCGGATGTGGTGGATGAAATGCTCCGCGTGCCGGATGCCGCAAGCGTGGTAACGGCGCACTGGCTGGAGACGCAGCTGGGTCGTAAAGTGGGCGCATCGACGGGCACAAATATGTGGGGCGCACTGCAGCTTGCCGCACGTATGCGCGACGCGGGCCGCACGGGTTCTGTCGTCACGCTGTTGTGCGACAGCGGCGAGCGCTACCTTGAGACCTACTACAATGCGGAGTGGGTGCAGGCCAACATCGGCGATATCGCCCCGTGGAAAGCGCAGATTGCGCAGCTGCTGAAGTAAAAAAAGCCAGACCGAAGTCTGGCTTGCTGGAAGGGTCTCACTATTCGGGGGAATATGGGAGGGTGTTATTGTCCAGCCAATGCATCAAAAAATGGGACACCGCTTCGTTGCGGCAGTGTCCTATAACCGGCAGATGAGGAAGCGCCGCTTTTAGCTGCGCCATCGCATTCCCCATAATCAGACCGCGGCCGACGCTGCCCAGCATCTCCCGGTCGTTCATGGCATCGCCAAACGCCATGCAATCCTGAAGCGTTAAGCCCAGGTGGTCGCTCAGTACCGCCAGGGCTGAACCTTTGTTACAGCCCACAGGCAACACCTCCAGACAATCCACTGCCGAGAAGGTCAGATGCGCCCGGTTCCCCAGCACCTCATTGAGCTGAACGCGTAAACGGCACAGATCGTCATGATCGCCACAGAAACAGATCTTGGTCACCGCATGGGCGGGGATCTTACGCAGATCGATAAGCTGGTATCTAAAACCGCTGTAGACATGCGCATGCAACAACTCCGGAATATCACGCCCGGTAAACCAGCCCCGATCGTTAAAGACGTGGATGCTGGCCTGCGTGTCCCAGGTACTGTGCAGCACGATATCTGCCACTTCCGGGTCGAGATCCTGACGGTGCAGTATCTCCCCTTCTACAGAGTGAATTCGCGTCCCGTTGCCGGTGATCAGAAAGGCGTCGAGGGAGAAGGCGCCCAGAAGATGACGCATTTCCAGCACATGACGACCAGTGGCAAAGGTCAGGGTGACGTTACGCTCGTGCAGGCGCTTCAGCGTGTTCAGGGTTTTCTCCCCTAAACGGTGATCCGGCATTAACAACGTACCGTCCATATCAAATGCAGCGAGCCGAGCCATGGTTACTCCCGAAATGTGATGCGGTTAACTTGTGCATCAGTATCGTGTGAGATATACGGAAGTAATAGTGAATAGATGATTATTATTGTTCCGGGTTTCTTATGCGCCAGCTCAACCGACTCAATCAGTATCAACGCCTCTGGCAGCCTTCAAAGGGGGCAATGCAGCAGGTCACCATCAGCGAACTGGCTGCCCGCTGTTTTTGCAGCGAACGACATGTCCGCACGCTGCTGCGTCAGGCCCAGGACGCGGGCTGGCTGAGCTGGCGAGCGCAGTCTGGTCGCGGCAAACGGGGAGAGCTGACGTTCCATGTCGCCCCGGAGTCACTGCGTAATGCGATGATGGAAGAGGCGCTGAAGCGCGGACAGCAGCACAACGTGCTGGAACTGGCCCAGCTTGCCCCCGAAGAACTGCGGTCATTGCTGCACCCGTTTTTAGGCGGGCAGTGGCAAAACGACACGCCGACGCTGCGTATCCCCTATTACCGCGCACTGGATCCGCTTGAACCCGGCTTTCTGCCCGGTCGCGCGGAACAGCATCTGGCAGGACAGATTTTTGCCGGGCTGACGCGTTTTCATGGCAACTCCAGTGAACCCACAGGCGATCTCGCCCATCACTGGGCGGTGTCGGAGGACGGTCTGCGCTGGCATTTTTATATTCGCTCCACCCTGCACTGGCATAATGGCGATAAGGTCGAAACCGGGCAGCTTCAGCAAAGCCTGAACGCGCTTCTTGCCCTGCCAGCCCTGCGTAAACTGTTCCAGAGCGTTTTGCGTATTGACGTCACCCACCCTCAGTGTCTGACATTTACTCTGCACCAGCCGGATTACTGGCTGGCACACCGCCTGGCCACCTATTGCAGCCGCCTTGCCCATCCCGAACAGCCCATGACGGGTTGTGGCCCTTTCAGGCTCAGCGTGTATGAACCCGATCTGGTTCGTCTGGAGAGCCATGAACAGTACCATCTCAGCCACCCGCTGCTTAAGGCTATCGAGTACTGGATCACCCCGACGCTGTTTGACTCTGAGCTGGGTACCAGCTGCCGTCATCCTGTGCAGATAGCCATTGGCGAACCGGATGAACTTGAGAGTTTGCGTCTGGTCACTAACAGCACCAGTCTGGGCTTTTGTTATCTCACCCTGAAGCAAAGCCCACGTCTGAGTGAACTGCAGGCGCGACGACTCATTAATATCATTCATCTCTCATCGCTTCTGCATACGCTCCCGCTCAATGAAGGGCTGATTACCCCAACAGAGGAGTTACTGCCCGGCTGGGCAATTCCTCAGTGGCCGGATTTAACCCATGTCCCTCTGCCGGAGAGGTTAACCCTGCTGTACCATTTGCCCGTCGAGCTACACACGATGGCGCGTCAGCTAAAACAGTATCTTGCCCAGCAGGGCTGCGCGCTTACGGTTATCTTTTATGATGCGAAAACCTGGGACGGATGCCAGCAACTGGCGGACGCGGACATCATGATGGGCGACAGACTGATTGGCGAAGCACCGGAATACACGCTTGAGCAGTGGCTGCGTTGTGATGCCCTCTGGCCACACCTGCTGAGCGCGCCGCAATATGCTCATCTGCAGGCGACGCTGGATGCGGTCCAGACCCAGGCTAATGAACAGGACCGGCATGCGGGCCTGAAGGCGATATTTAGCCGGCTGATGGAGAACGCGGTCATCACCCCACTGTTCAATTATCAATACCAGATCAGCGCCCCGCCGGGGGTCAACGGCATACGCCTTAACACCCGCGGCTGGTTTGACTTTACCGAAGCCTGGCTGCCCGCCCCCAAATCGTGAAGAAGCTGGTCGCCGTCGTGGTCAGACGGTAACATAACGTTTTTACGTAACTGTCGAGATGATTTATGAAACGTGCCGTCGTCGTGTTCAGCGGAGGACAAGACTCTACTACCTGCCTGGTCCAGGCCCTTCATCAGTACGATGAAGTTCACTGTGTCACTTTCGATTATGGTCAGCGCCATCGCGCTGAAATCGACGTTGCCCGTGAACTGGCCCTCAAACTGGGCGCACGCGCGCACAAGGTGCTGGACGTTACGCTGTTAAATGAACTGGCCGTCAGCAGCCTCACCCGGGACAGTATTCCCGTCCCGGACTACGAACCTGACGCCAGCGGTATTCCGAACACCTTCGTTCCTGGCCGAAATATCCTCTTCCTGACCCTGACGGCAATCTACGCCTACCAGGTACAAGCCGAAGCGGTGATAACCGGCGTATGCGAGACCGACTTCTCCGGCTATCCGGACTGTCGCGATGAGTTCGTGAAAGCGTTAAACCACGCCGTCAATCTGGGCATGGCGAAAGAGACGCGCTTTGAAACCCCGCTGATGTGGCTGGATAAAGCCGAAACCTGGGCGCTGGCGGACTACTGGGGCAAGCTGGACCTGGTTCGCAGTGAAACCCTCACCTGCTACAACGGCATCAAAGGTGACGGTTGCGGCCAGTGTGCCGCCTGCAACCTGCGCGCTAACGGGTTGAATCACTATCTTGCCGATAAAGCTGGCGTAATGGCCGCAATGCAGAAAAAGACTGGGCTTAAATAGGGTTATTTGACCGTGCTGTCGCAAAACAGGTGTCGACAGCACGCGTCCCCCTGATATGTCTTACACGATCATCTGTTCCAGCTTTTCCCGCAACTCCCCTTCAAGCGGCAGCGCTTTCTGCGTTTTCAGATCGATACAGACGAAGGTAATCAGCGCATCAGCCACCACCTGCCCTTCAGGATCCAGCGTGACAACCTGACTGAGGACACCACTCTTCCCGTTTAGCTGTTGTACCTGGCTGGTCACGGTGAGCACATCACCCAGTACGGCCGGACGGCGGTAGTTGATGTTGATGTTGACGACCACGAACGCGATGTTATGCGCGGTCAGCCACTGAAAGCTTTCGCTGTTTTCCAGCCCGTCCCAGCGCGCTTCTTCAAGAAACTCAAGATAGCGTGCATTGTTCACATGCTGGTAAACGTCGAGGTGAAAACCGCGTACTTTGATTTTTGTCTGCATAGCGCAATAGCCTTTAGTTGTTATAGGATCAGAGGTCATCACTGGTATGACCTCTTTATCCTGGCAAATTATCGCCGCAGTGCAAGTAATTGTGAGATTACAGCGTCAGGTGTGAGAGGTTGCGTTCAACCAGCGCGCTTCCCATCCCCGGAACCTGTTTGAGATCATCGACGGTTTTGAAAGGTCCGTACTCTTCGCGGTAGCTGACGATAGCCTGCGCTTTTTTCAGGCCGACACCATTCATCGCGCGGGCCAGATCTTCCGCCGATGCCGAATTGATACTCACCCGCGTACCGTCATCGTCCCCTTTTTTACCGGCATCCGTCGCTTTGGTTTGCCCCTGCACTGACGCAGCGTCGTCGGTCTTACTCTGTACCGTCTGTGGTTTAGCGGTAGGCGTCGCCGCCTGCGCGCCAGCGCTCATCCCGGTGGTGGCAATAGCCAGCGTAATTAACAGTGCTTTGATTCCACGTTTCATGCTGTATCTCCTTGTTTGTTGACAGCCCCGTCACGATAGCCATCGATGAAAACAGGCACAAACGGCAGATTGCAGAAATGGAAAAGGCCGCGAAAGCGGCCTTGAGTTTTTGCAGAGCGTTACGAAAATCTGCGAGCAGATACGTAATTATTGCTGCTGAGTCATCACATCACCCAGCTTGATTTTGGCATCTTTACGCAGGTTGCTCATCATCGCTTCGAAAGCGATCTGGGCATTGTTCTGGGTAATGCCCTGAACCATCGCTTTCTTCTGCGCTTCTGGCAGAGTGCCGGCTTTCACTTCATCGAGCGCCAGCAGAACGACGTTACCCTGCATATCAGTCGTGGAGCCGAAGCTCGGTTTATCCTTCGCAGGCAGGCTCAGACCAAATGCAGCCTGGCTGACAGGATCCTGGCTCGTACGGCTCAGCGTTTTCGCCTCACCGAAGCTCAGGCCAGCCGCTTTCAACGCGTCCTCTTTACCCGCTTTCAGATCAACCAGAATCTTTTCAGCATCCAGTTTCGCCTGCTGTTCCGCTTTATTGTGCTTAACCTGGGCGACAACCTGATCCTTCACTTCCGCCAGCGGTTTGACCGCTTCTGGCTTGTGCTCGCTAACACGCAGAACGAACGCACGATCGCCATCAACGGTAATGATGTCAGAGTTACTGCCTGGCGTGCCGTTCTCGCCGACCAGCCCACCGTTAAAGATGGCATCTGAAACCGGTTTGAAGTTCAGCTCTTCCGGCAGGTTATCACGGCCAAACCAGCCCGTTTCAACCGCTTTCACGCCAGCCGCCTGCTCTGCACCCGCCAGAGATTCGTTGTCGTTGCTGGCCGCATCGCTCACTTTCTGCTGCAGTGCGTAGTAGGCATCCAGCGCTTTTTCCTGCTTCACTTTCGCCGCGATGTCATCACGAACTTCAGCCAGTGGTTTGGTTTTCGCAGGGATGATGTCGTCCAGACGAACCACCAGGAAACCAACGGAAGATTTAACAACACCAGACAACTGGCCTTTATCTTTCAGACCGGCATTTTTCAGTTCATCAGGGGTCGTTGCCTCTTCCAGCCAGCCCATATCCCCACCGTTTTTCGCAGAGATAATATCGGTGGATTTCGCTTTCGCAATGGTCGCGAAATCTGCGCCTTTATTCAGTTCATCCAGTACCGCTTTGGCATCAGCCTCGGTTTTGGTCTGAATTACGCTGTAGCGGTTGCGCTGCGGCTGAGTGAACTGATCCTGATGCTGATCGTAGTAAGACTGGATCTCCGCGTCAGACGCGCTTTCCTGCAATGCAGCCGCATCCAGCTTGATGTAGCTCACGCGGAACTGCTCCGGAGAAACAAAGGAATTCTTGTTCTGCTCGTACCAGGCGTTAACGTCAGCGTCGCTTACCTGCTGTTTCGCCGCCAGGGCGTTCACGTCAATGGTCGCTTCACGCACAACGCGTTGCTGCGCTACCAGCGCGGCCAGTTCGTCCGTTTCACCTTTGAGCATGAAATCAGTCCCCACAACAGCATTGATGAGCTGCTGGGTAGTCAGTTGGTTACGCAGCGCCTGGGCGTATTGATCGGCGGTCATGCCCATCTGGTTGACGATGCTGTTGTAACGCGCGTTATCGAATTTGCCGTTAGACTGGAAGGCTTGCGTGGAGAAAATGGCTTTTTTCACCTGCTCGTCGCTGATGCCGAGGCCCAGTTTTTTGGCATACTGGTCCAGCAGCGCTTCGTCGATAAGACGGTTCAGCGTCTGTTGGCGCAGGGTCTTCATATACCCTTCGTTCGCCGCCAGCTCAGAGAATTGGTCGCCCAGCTGTTGCTGCATACGGTTACGTTCACCGGCAAAAGCATTCTCGAACTGACCACGACTGATCTCCTGGCCATTCACTTTTGCGGCATAGTTCGCGCCACCGCCAATAAGGTAACTGCTCACGCCGGTCAATATGAACGACACGATAATGATACCGAAAATAATCTTGAGCACGAGACTGTTAGCAGCCGTGCGTAAGCTGTCCATCATGGTGTAACAACACTCCGCTGTAGGTGACTGATTACCTGACGCTGACGGTAAATCCTGCCCGTCGCGCGTGAAGGCCTATTGTGACAAGAAAACGGGGCGATTGTCAGCCCACAACTCGCATAAACTCGTACAAATCAGGTCTGGACAAACAAAAAAGGCACATCAAACGATGCGCCCTTGTACTATCCGGCTTCCCTGAAACGGGAAAGCAATCAGTTTACTGCGTCTTTCAGCGCTTTACCTGCACGGAAACCCGGCACTTTAGCAGCAGCGATGGTGATCTCTTTACCGGTCTGAGGGTTGCGGCCAGTACGGGCAGCACGCTCTTTAACAGCAAAAGTACCGAAGCCTACCAGTGCAACGTCGTCCCCAGCCTGCAGAGATTCAGTAACAGAAGCAATTAATGCATCTAACGCACGTCCAGCTGCAGCTTTAGAAATATCAGCACCAGCAGCAATTTTGTCAATCAGTTGAGATTTATTCACTGTTCTCTTCCTCTCTTTATAATTTATATCGCGTCTGAATCCTTCACAACGCGACCGCGCAGCAGTTATATCAGGCCTGCCATGACCTTACAACACCCGTTGTTGATGGCTGACCTAATCAGCAATCTAAATTAGCTATACAAAAAAAGGCTGGCAAGTGCGAAATCACTTACCAGCCTTGTTTTTATTGACGCTCTTTGCGCGAGGTCACTATTTTGCGGTTACAACCTGCATTCCGGAAGGTTCATTCTGCAATGCGAGACTAAGAACTTCCTCAATTCGCTTAACAGGATGGATCTGCAGATCGGCAATCACGTTGTCCGGAATCTCTTCCAGATCGCGTTTGTTTTCGTACGGGATCAATACGGTTTTGATCCCACCGCGATGTGCCGCCAACAGTTTTTCTTTTAACCCACCGATTGGCAGAACCTGACCACGCAGGGTGATTTCACCGGTCATCGCCACATCGGCGCGCACCGGGTTGCCGGTCAGACAGGATACCAGCGCGGTACACATGGCAATACCCGCGCTTGGGCCATCTTTCGGCGTTGCCCCTTCAGGAACGTGAACGTGGATGTCGCGTTTTTCATAGAAATCCGGGTTGATGCCCAGTTTTTCCGCGCGCGCGCGCACCACGGTCAGCGCCGCCTGAATGGACTCCTGCATCACTTCACCCAGAGAACCGGTGTAGGTCAGTTTGCCTTTGCCCGGGACACAAGCGGTTTCGATGGTCAGCAGATCGCCGCCCACTTCCGTCCATGCCAGACCAGTCACCTGGCCCACACGGTTTTCGTTGTCCGCGCGACCGTAGTCGAAACGCTGAACGCCGAGATAGGCATGCAGATTGTCGCCGTTGATCACAATGTGTTTCAGGCTCTTATCCAGCAGCAGCTGTTTCACCGCTTTACGACACAGTTTAGAGATTTCACGCTCAAGGCTACGCACGCCCGCTTCACGGGTGTAGTAACGGATAATGCCAATAATCGCGCTGTCCTCTACGGTCAGCTCGTTGGCTTTCAGCGCGTTACGCTCTATCTGTTTCGGCAGCAGGTGCTGCTTAGCAATGTTCAGCTTCTCATCTTCGGTATAACCGGAGAGACGAATCACTTCCATACGGTCCAGCAGCGGGGCCGGAATATTCATGGAGTTCGACGTCGCGACAAACATGACGTCGCTCAGGTCGTAGTCCACTTCCAGGTAGTGATCGCTGAACGCCACGTTCTGTTCTGGATCAAGCACTTCCAGCAGAGCCGAGGCTGGATCGCCACGCATGTCCGATGACATTTTGTCGATCTCATCGAGCAGGAACAGCGGGTTTTTAACGCCCACTTTCGCCATTTTCTGGATCAGTTTACCCGGCATAGAACCGATGTAGGTGCGGCGGTGACCGCGGATTTCCGCTTCATCGCGTACGCCACCCAGCGCCATACGGATATACTTACGGCCAGTCGCTTTGGCGATGGACTGGCCCAGAGAGGTTTTACCCACCCCCGGCGGTCCTACCAGGCACAGAATAGGGCCTTTAATTTTGTTCACACGGCTCTGTACCGCAAGGTACTCAAGAATGCGGTCTTTCACACGTTCCAGGCCGTAGTGGTCGGTATCCAGGATTTCCTGTGCCTGACGCAGGTCTTTTTTGACCTTGCTGCGGGCGTTCCACGGAACCTGTACCATCCACTCAATGTAGCCGCGCACCACGGTCGCTTCCGCCGACATCGGAGACATCATTTTCAGCTTCTGCAGTTCTGCTTCCGCTTTCTCTTTCGCCTCTTTCGGCATCTTCGCCGCATCGATCTTGCGCTTCAGCGCTTCGTTTTCGTCCGGCGCGTCGTCCATCTCGCCGAGCTCTTTCTGAATGGCTTTCATTTGCTCATTCAGATAGTACTCACGTTGAGATTTCTCCATCTGCTTTTTCACGCGGTTGCGAATACGCTTCTCAACCTGCAGCAGATCGATTTCAGACTCCATCATCGCCATCAGATATTCCAGACGTTCGTTAACGTCGGACATTTCCAGCACGGACTGCTTGTCAGCCAGCTTCAGCGGCATATGGGCTGCGATGGTGTCCGCCAGACGCGCAGGATCGTCGATGCTGTTCAGCGACGTCAGCACTTCTGGTGGGATTTTCTTGTTCAGCTTGATGTAGCCTTCAAACTGGCTAATCGCGGTGCGCACCAGCACTTCCTGCTCGCGCTCATCCAGTTCAGGCGAATCAAGGTACTCTGCCTTCGCGGAGAAGTGTTCGCCATCGTCTGACAGAGTGGTAATACGCGCACGCTGCAGACCTTCTACCAGCACCTTCACGGTGCCGTCAGGCAGCTTCAGCATCTGCAAAATAGAGGCCACGGTCCCGACGGTGAAAAGATCGTTTACACCCGGCTCATCCGTTGATGCTTCTTTCTGCGCCACCAGCATGATTTTTTTATCATGATCCATAGCGGCTTCGAGGCAACGGATAGATTTTTCCCGCCCTACAAATAAGGGTATGACCATGTGCGGATAAACCACCACATCGCGCAACGGCAATACGGGGATTTCAATGCGTTCAGAACGCTCAGGATTCATAGAGCTCTCTCTTAGTTAGTGTCCGCCAGGTAAGCTGGTCATGTCACTGTGCTTCACATAACCATTAACATGTATCCAGTATATGGGGATGTTTCCCACACATTCAACGCTATGAATAAGGAAAAAGTAAAGGGGAGATAAAATCCCCCCTTTTTGATTAACTGCTTGTATGATTTGGTGAATTATTCGCCAGACGCCTGCTGTGCTTCCGGTTTACCGTAAATCAGCAGTGGCTTGGTTTGACCGCTAATCACGGACTCGTCAATCACCACTTTTTCAACGTCTTCCATTGAAGGCAGATCGTACATGGTGTCGAGCAGAGCCGCTTCAACGATAGAACGCAGGCCACGCGCGCCGGTTTTACGGCTCATTGCTTTTTTGGCAATCGCATCCAGCGCTTCGTCACGGAATTCCAGGTCAACGCCTTCCAGATTGAACAGCGCCTGATACTGCTTGGTCAGCGCATTTTTCGGCTCTTTCAGGATCTGGATCAGCGCCTCTTCACTCAGTTCATTCAGGGTTGCCACCACCGGCAGACGACCGATGAACTCAGGGATCAGACCGAACTTGATCAGATCTTCTGGTTCAACCTGTGCCAGGAGTTCGCCTTCGTTCGGTTTTTCGGACGTTGATTTCACCGTTGCGCCAAAACCAATGCCGGAGCCGGTTTCAACACGGTGGGAGATGACTTTATCCAGACCGGCAAACGCACCGCCACAGATGAACAGGATCTTGGAGGTATCAACCTGCAGGAACTCCTGCTGAGGGTGTTTACGTCCCCCCTGCGGCGGAACGGCAGCAACCGTCCCTTCAATCAGCTTCAGCAGTGCCTGCTGTACGCCTTCACCTGATACATCACGGGTGATGGACGGGTTGTCTGATTTACGGGAGATCTTGTCGATCTCATCGATGTAAACGATCCCACGCTGGGCTTTCTGTACGTCGTAATCGCACTTCTGCAGCAGTTTCTGGATGATGTTTTCAACGTCCTCACCCACATAACCGGCTTCGGTCAGGGTGGTGGCATCCGCCATGGTGAACGGTACATCCAGCAGACGCGCCAAGGTTTCAGCCAGCAGCGTTTTACCGGACCCGGTTGGGCCGATCAGCAGAATGTTACTTTTACCCAGTTCTACGCCATTGCTGGTATCGCCGTTGCGCAGACGTTTGTAGTGGTTGTATACCGCTACCGCCAGTACTTTCTTGGCCTGCTCCTGACCGATGACATAGTCGTCAAGGTGATGACGAATTTCATGCGGCGTTGGCAGCGCGCTGCGCTCGCGGTGTGGCGCGACTTCTTTAATCTCTTCGCGAATGATGTCGTTACATAAATCGACACATTCGTCGCAGATATACACGGACGGCCCGGCAATCAGTTTACGCACTTCATGCTGGCTTTTGCCGCAAAAAGAGCAGTACAGCAGTTTGCCCGAACCATCTTTGCGTTTATCTGTCATGAGTCCAAACCTCTTTTTAAGTTCTTTGTGCCGCACATGACGACGCAAATGCCATTCTAAGACGCAAGCTGCTCTCAGGCAGAGTGCCGCCCTACCTTAGTATAGCGGCACACTCGCGTCGCGGGCATCAATTACGATGGGTCAACACGGAGTCGACTAAGCCGTACTCAACTGCTTCTGAAGCAGAGAGGAAGCGATCGCGCTCGGTATCGCGCTCGATCTGCTCGAGGGGTTGACCCGTATGCTGCGCCATAAGTTCATTCATGCGCGCTTTTACTTTCAGGATTTCGCGGGCGTGGATTTCAATATCCGTCGCCTGCCCCTGGTAACCGCCCAGCGGCTGGTGAATCATCACGCGGGAATTCGGCAAGCAGAAACGCTTACCCTTAGCCCCTGCTGTTAACAGGAACGCGCCCATAGATGCAGCCTGACCCATACAGATAGTGCTTACATCAGGCTTGATGAATTGCATGGTGTCATAAATGGACATACCTGCTGTAATCACGCCACCCGGGGAGTTAATGTACAGGTAAATGTCTTTTTCCGGGTTTTCCGCTTCCAGAAACAGCATCTGCGCCACGATCAGGTTAGCCATGTGGTCTTCCACCTGGCCTGTCAGAAAGATAACGCGTTCCTTGAGCAGACGGGAATAGATATCAAAAGAACGCTCACCACGTGAGGTCTGTTCAATAACCATTGGCACCAGAGCCATATGGGGTGCAAAGTTATCTCGTTCGCCACTGTATGACATTTCCGTCTCCTGGATCAAAATTGAAAACACCTGCTGTACTGATTGTAACCTTACGGACGGATTATCAGCCAGTCTCATTCATCATGATTACGTACTTATGGGGTTCACAGTGCCCTATTTCAAGCATAACAACCTTTTGTTGTTACGCTAACACCGAAAGGGCGTTTTAGCACTCTTCCTGGGCTAAGCTGCGATAAAAAAAACCCGCTGCCGCAAGGCAACGGGTTTTCTGTTCAAACTTTAAACCGTCAGGCCGAAATTACGCCTGCTGGTTCATCAGTTCGTTGAAAGAGGTCGCTTTTTCGGTCACTTTCGCTTTCGCCAGTACCGCTTCAACAGCCTGCTCTTCCAGGGCAACGTTGCGCATGTTGTCCATCAGCTCTTTGTTCTTACCGTAGAACTCGATCACTTCTGATGGATCTTCGTATGCAGAAGCCATCTCTTCGATCAGGCCTTTCACACGCTCTTCGTCAGCTTTCAGCTCGTGGGTACGAATCACTTCGCCCAGCAGCAGGCCAACAACAACGCGGCGTTTTGCCTGCTCTTCGAACAGTTCGCGTGGCAGTTCCATCGCTTGCTGCTGGTTGCCACCGAAACGCTGTGCAGCCTGACGGCGCAGCACGTCGATTTCGCCGTCGATCAGGGCAGCTGGCACGTCGATTTCGTTCGCTTTCACCAGACCTTCGATCGCCTGAGATTTAACACGGTTACGCACCGCGCCATTCAGCTCGCGCTCCATGTTTTTACGCACTTCGGTACGCAGGCCCGCGACAGAACCATCTTCCACGCCGAAACGCTTGATGAATTCTTCAGTCAGTTCTGGCAGTTCGCGCTCTTCAACTTTCTTCAGGTTGATAACGAACTTCGCCGCTTTACCTTTCAGGTTTTCAGCGTGGTACTCTTCCGGGAAGGTCACGTCGATGGTGAACTCTTCGCCCGCTTTGTGGCCTTTGATACCGTCTTCGAAGCCTGGGATCATACGACCCTGGCCCATCGCCAGTACGAAGTCAGACGCTTTGCCACCTTCGAACTCTTCGCCGTCTACAGAACCGGTGAAGTCGATGGTCACACGGTCTTCCGCGTCAACAGCGCCTTCTTTCTCTTTCCAGTTCGCCTGCTGCTTACGCAGGGTGTCCAGCATGCCGTCAACGTCTTCGTCAGTCACGGATACAATCGGTTTTTCAACTTCGATAGATTCCAGACCTTTCAGCTCGACTTCCGGATACACTTCGAACTCTACAGAGTAGGTGAAGTCTTCGCCCAGTTTGTATTCGCCTGGAACGTAGTTCGGCGCGCCGGCCGGATTGATTTTTTCTTTGATGATCGCATCAATAAAGTTACGGCTCATCAGCTCACCCAGCACATCCTGACGCACAGAAGCGCCATAACGCTGAGCAACAACATTCATTGGTACTTTGCCCTTACGGAAGCCGTCAATACGTACTTTTTTTGCTACGTTGACCAGCTCGCTTTTCACAGCAGTTTCGATGCTGTCAGCAGCGATAGTAATCGTTACACGGCGGCCAAGGCCTTGAGTGGTTTCAACTGAAACTTGCATCTTGTTACCTCAAAAAAATCACAGTGCTCGGTCAACTCTGAATCTGTCTGTTATACCGGGATGCTCTCTTAGTGCAGATTCACATTCCCTGTCGCCAGAATCATCCCGAAGACATTCATTAAGACGCGGCATTATAGCGGCATCACTTAGGTGAGTCGAGAACGGTTGGGGCATGTTGCTGCGGCTTTTTTCACACTTTAAGGCTATTTTTAGCCTTAAAAACGCACCATCCGCTCAAAACTCAGACAAAACAAAACGGCCCGGAGGCCGTTTTGAGGAAATCTGTATGCAACATACTGGAAAAACTCCAGCGGTTGCAAATCCGATTTATCAGGCGATGGTGCCTGCTCCCCGACAAGGCGGGGAGGCAAAAACCGTATCCTGCAAGCCTTCCCACTCCTTAATGGTGTAGGTATGCAACGCCAGGGCATGTACGGTTGTGGAGAGTTCTTCCGTCAAGGTGCTGTAGATCAAGCGGTGTCGGTTCAGGAAACGTTCTCCCGTGAAGCGATCGCTAACAAGAACCACTTTGAAGTGGCTTTCAGAACCTGCCGGTACGTTATGACGATAGCTCTCGTCGACGACTTCGAGGAACACAGGGTTGAACGCTGCCCTTAATTTATCTTCTATCTGCTCACGTATCATCATGAAATTACTCCTCCGACAACGCCAGGATGTCACCCATCCCTTTAAATATTAGCCGCTTTTACCGTTTCCATTACACCTTGACAACAAATATTTAGCTTTCGTCTTATTTTCTCATCCAAACGAATGAAGTTTACTGTGTGGCTCATACGTTTTGTCATTCCACGATTGAGAAAAAGGGTGAGCTGGTCAGTTTTCAGACAAGGCGATGAATTTACATGCGTTGACCACTTCCCCTGGCCGTTGGCGATGTTATGATGGCGGCAATTTTTTCTCTCTCTATGCTTACGATTCGTGAGAACCTTAAAATGTTAAAAAAACTCTTCTTCCCGTTGGTAGCCCTTTTTATGCTGGCAGGCTGCGCTACCCCGCCAACCACCATTGATGTTTCACCGAAAATCACCCTGCCTCAGCAGGACCCAAGCCTGATGGGCGTCACCGTGAGCATTAACGGTGCCGATCAGCGTCAGGATCAGGCTCTGGCGAAGGTGACCCGCGACAACCAACTGGTGACATTGACCGCGTCCCGCGACCTGCGTTTCCTGCTGCAGGAAGTGCTGGAGAAACAGATGACCTCTCGCGGTTATATGGTTGGCCCAAGCGGCGCGGTGGATCTGCAGATCATCGTGAACAACCTGTACGCTGACGTCTCCCAGGGTAACGTGCGCTACAACATCGCCACTAAAGCGGATATCGCCATCATCGCGACCGCGAAGAATGGCAACAAGATGACCAAAAATTACCGTGCGAGCTACTCTGTAGAAGGCGCGTTCCAGGCGTCTAATAAAAATATTGCTGATGCGGTTAACAGCGTGCTGACGGACACTATCTCCGACATGGCGCAGGACACCAGCATTCACGACTTCATCAAACAGAACGCGCGTTAATTCTGCTGGCTGACCCGGTGTGTTACCGGGTCAGTTGCTAAGAACATGTCCAGTCAATACTTACGTATTTTCCAGCAACCGAAATCAGCCATTCTGCTGATCCTCGGCTTTGCCTCGGGTTTACCCCTCGCGCTCACTTCCGGCACGCTTCAGGCATGGATGACGGTCGAGAATATCGATCTTAAAACCATCGGTTTCTTCTCGCTGGTGGGCCAGGCCTATGTCTTTAAGTTCCTGTGGTCTCCGGTCATGGATCGCTACACGCCGCCATTTCTGGGGCGTCGTCGTGGCTGGCTGGTGATGACCCAGGTCCTGCTGCTGCTGGCCATTGCAGGGATGGGTTTTCTTGAACCCACCTCGCAGTTACGCTGGATGGCCGCGCTCGCGGTGGTGATTGCCTTCTGCTCCGCTTCCCAGGATATCGTGTTCGACGCCTGGAAGACGGACGTCTTACCGGCGGAAGAGCGCGGTGCCGGTGCGGCCATCAGCGTCCTGGGCTATCGCCTCGGGATGCTGGTCTCCGGCGGGCTGGCTCTCTGGCTGGCCGACCGTTACCTCGGCTGGCAGGGCATGTACTGGCTGATGGCTGCCCTGCTTATCCCCTGCATTATCGCGACGCTGTTTGCGCCCGAACCAAGCGATGTTATCCCGGTTCCCCGTACGCTGGAGCAGGCCGTCGCCGAACCACTGCGTGATTTCTTTGGCCGTAACAACGCCTGGCTGATCCTGCTGCTTATCGTCCTTTATAAGCTTGGCGATGCCTTTGCGATGAGCCTGACTACCACCTTCCTTATCCGGGGCGTCGGTTTTGATGCCGGCGAAGTGGGTGTGGTGAATAAAACGCTGGGGTTGTTCGCGACCATCGTCGGCGCGCTCTACGGTGGTGTATTAATGCAGCGCCTGACGCTGTTCCGCGCACTGTTGATTTTCGGCATCCTGCAAGGGGCGTCTAACGCAGGTTACTGGCTGCTGTCGATCACCGACAAACATATGGTCAGCATGGCTACCGCGGTGTTCTTTGAAAACCTCTGTGGCGGGATGGGCACCGCGGCATTTGTCGCCCTGCTGATGACGCTCTGCAACAAGTCGTTTTCTGCCACGCAGTTCGCACTGCTCTCGGCACTCTCTGCCGTTGGCCGCGTCTACGTGGGGCCGATTGCTGGCTGGTTTGTGGAAGCCCACGGCTGGCCGACGTTTTATCTCTTCTCTGTGGTTGCGGCGGTGCCAGGGATTTTATTACTGCTTGTCTGCCGTCAGACGCTGGAATATACCCAGCGAACAGAACACTTTATGCCGCGCACCGAATATCATCGCGCCTACCGTTTTGCGTTACGTCTGTTAATGACGGGCTGTGTTGCCCTGGCTCTCTGGCTGGTCGTGCTCATTATTAATGTCAGCACGTTGCTGGCGCTCCCTCTGGAAGCCCTTCTGCTGGACGCTGGCGCCCTGCTGGCCGTCGTCGGGATCCTGACGGGAGGCGTGCTCGATTTCATGGCGCTGCGTAAAACGCGCATGACCTGAAGAAAAATGCGAAAGGTTATTTCCCGTTGTAATCACTAAGCGAAATTATAACGGTGAAATAGCCAGCAACCGCTAAAAAAATATTTGTTGTTTTGTGCGGGATAGGATTTGGAAATTATTGGCTCCGGTTCCAAAAGACTATTTTTCATTAAACGATTCAGCATTGGGAAGTTTGATTTTTCGTTTTTTAGATGTCTTTTTATTGATAATTAATTGTTAATTTTTTGTTTATTTTTAACAATGGTTATACCAATTGCCCCTTTTAGGGTATGCTTGGGGGTCCTTTCGTTATAAAGCCCATGCCATGCGGCTTCGGTCATAAAAACCGACATAATTTGCAACACTTGTGACACGTGCGGCAGAACCCGGTAACACCTTCCTGACACAGGCCTAATGATGTTTACAGTAATGTAACCTTCCCGTAAAATGCCCGCACACTTTAAACGCCACCAGACTCCCGTGGAATTGAGGTCGTTAAATGAGACTCAGGAAATACAATAAAAGTTTGGGATGGTTGTCATTATTCGCAGGCACTGTATTACTCAGTGGCTGTGATTCTGCACTACTAGACCCCAAAGGACAGATTGGACTGGAACAACGTTCACTGATATTGACGGCTTTTGGCCTGATGTTGATTGTGGTTATTCCAGCCATTTTGATGGCTGTTGGTTTCGCCTGGAAGTATCGTGCGAGCAATAAAGATGCGAAGTATAGCCCGAACTGGTCACACTCCAATAAAGTGGAAGCTGTGGTCTGGACGGTACCTATCCTTATCATCCTGTTCCTTGCCGTGCTGACCTGGAAAACCACTCACGCACTTGAGCCAAGCAAACCGCTGGTTCACGATGAAAAACCTATTACCATCGAAGTGGTCTCCATGGACTGGAAATGGTTCTTCATCTATCCAGAGCAGGGCATTGCTACCGTGAATGAAATCGCCTTCCCGGCGAACACTCCGGTTCAGTTCAAAGTGACCTCCAACTCCGTAATGAACTCCTTCTTCATCCCACGTCTGGGTAGCCAGATTTACGCGATGGCCGGTATGCAGACTAACCTGCACCTGATCGCGAATGAAGCAGGCACCTATGATGGTATCTCCGCCAGCTATAGCGGCCCGGGCTTCTCAGGTATGAAGTTCAAAGCTATCGCAACGCCGGACCGTGCCGCTTTCGACCAGTGGGTTGCAAAAGCGAAGCAGTCTCCAAACACCATGTCTGACATGGCGGCGTTCGAAAAAGTGGCTGCACCTAGCGAATACAACAAGGTGGAGTACTTCTCTAACGTGAAACCTGATTTGTTCAAAGACGTTATTGGCAAATTTATGGATCACGGCAAGAGCATGGACATGACCCAGCCTGAAGGCGAGCACAGCGCGCACGAAGGTATGGAAGGCATGGACATGAGCCACGCGGAAACCGCTCACTAAGGGGCCGAGGAAGAAAATGTTCGGAAAATTGACACTGGATGCAGTGCCCTACCATGAACCGATTATCATGGTTACGGTGGCTGCAATTATCATCGGTGGTGCGGCCTTACTGGCCTTAATCACTTACTTCGGTAAGTGGAGCTACCTGTGGAACGAGTGGCTGACTTCGGTTGACCACAAAAAACTCGGTATCATGTACTGCATCGTCGGTATCGTCATGTTAATTCGTGGCTTTGCGGATGCGATCATGATGCGTAGCCAGCAGGCACTCGCGTCTGCGGGTGAAGCCGGCTTCCTGCCGCCGCACCACTACGATCAGATCTTTACCGCCCACGGCGTTATCATGATCTTCTTCGTGGCGATGCCGCTGGTTATCGGTCTGATGAACGTGGTCGTTCCGCTGCAAATCGGCGCGCGCGACGTTGCGTTCCCGTTCCTGAACAACCTGAGCTTCTGGTTCACGGTTGTCGGCGTAATCCTGGTTAACCTGTCACTGGGTGTGGGCGAATTCGCGCAGACCGGCTGGCTGGCTTACCCGCCGCTGTCAGGAATCGAGTACAGTCCGGGCGTAGGTGTCGACTACTGGATTTGGGCGCTTCAGCTCTCCGGTGTTGGTACAACCCTGACCGGTATCAACTTCTTCGTGACCATTATCAAGATGCGTGCCCCGGGCATGACCATGTTCAAGATGCCGGTATTTACCTGGGCATCGCTGTGCGCCAACATCCTGATTATCGCGTCCTTCCCAATTCTGACCGTCACCATCGCGCTGCTGACCCTGGACCGCTACCTGGGCACCCATTTCTTCACGAATGATATGGGTGGCAACATGATGATGTACATCAACCTGATTTGGGCCTGGGGTCACCCGGAAGTGTACATCCTGGTTCTGCCTGTCTTCGGTGTGTTCTCCGAAATCGCAGCAACCTTCTCGCGTAAGCGTCTGTTTGGTTACACCTCGCTGGTGTGGGCAACCGTCTGTATTACCGTTCTGTCGTTCATCGTTTGGCTGCACCACTTCTTCACCATGGGTGCGGGCGCGAACGTAAACGCCTTCTTCGGTATTACCACCATGATTATCGCCATCCCGACCGGGGTGAAGATCTTCAACTGGCTGTTCACCATGTATCAGGGCCGTATCGTGTTCCACTCAGCCATGCTGTGGACCATCGGCTTCATCGTGACCTTCTCCGTAGGTGGGATGACCGGCGTACTGCTGGCGGTACCAGGTGCTGACTTCGTTCTGCACAACAGTCTGTTCCTGATTGCGCACTTCCATAACGTTATCATCGGTGGCGTGGTCTTCGGCTGCTTCGCTGGCGTAACCTACTGGTGGCCAAAAGCGTTCGGCTTCACGCTGAACGAGAAATGGGGTAAACGCGCGTTCTGGTTCTGGATCATCGGTTTCTTCGTGGCATTTATGCCGCTGTACGTGCTGGGCTTCATGGGTATGACCCGTCGTCTGAGCCAGCAGATTGATCCGCAGTTCCACCCAATGCTGATGGTTGCAGCGGGCGGTGCGGTGCTGATTGCCTGTGGTATCGCGTCTCAGCTGATTCAGTTCTACGTGTCTATTCGCGACCGCGACCAGAACCGTGACCTGACCGGTGACCCATGGGGTGGCCGTACGCTGGAGTGGGCAACCTCTTCTCCACCGCCTTTCTATAACTTTGCCGTTGTGCCGCAGGTTCATGAACGCGACGCATTCTGGGAAATGAAAGAAAAAGGTGAAGCGTACAAGCAACCTGCTCATTACGAAGAGATCCACATGCCGAAAAACAGCGGTGCGGGCATTGTGATTGCCGCTTTCGCAACGGTATTTGGTTTCGCAATGATCTGGCACATCTGGTGGATGGCGATTGTTGGCTTCGCTGGCATCGTAATCAGCTGGATTGTGAAGAGCTTTGACGAGGACGTGGACTACTACGTACCAGTCCGTGAAGTTGAAAAGCTGGAAAATCAGCATTTCGACGAGATTTCTAAAGCGGGGCTGAAAAATGGCAACTGATACTCTGGCGCACTCGACTGCCCACGCGCATGAACATGCGCACCACGATACAGGACCGACCAAAGTCTTCGGTTTCTGGATCTACCTGATGAGCGACTGCATTCTGTTCTGCTGTCTGTTCGCGACCTATGCCGTTCTGGTGAACGGCACAGCGGGCGGCCCGACCGGTAAGGACATCTTTGAACTGCCGTTCGTTCTGGTTGAAACCGCACTGCTGTTATTCAGCTCCATCACCTACGGCATGGCGGCTATCGCCATGTACAAAAACAACAAGAGCCAGGTTGTTTCCTGGCTGGCGTTGACCTGGTTGTTTGGTGCTGGATTTATCGGGATGGAAATCTATGAATTCCATCACCTGATCCTGGAAGGCTTCGGTCCGGATCGCAGTGGCTTCCTGTCAGCGTTCTTCGCGCTGGTCGGTACCCACGGTCTGCACGTGACCTCCGGTCTGATCTGGATGGCAGTACTAATGTTCCAGATCTCCCGTCGCGGCCTGACCAGTACTAACCGTACCCGTATCCTGTGCCTGAGCCTGTTCTGGCACTTCCTGGACGTGGTGTGGATCTGTGTGTTCTCTGTAGTGTATCTGATGGGGGCGATGTAATGAGTCATTCAAACGATCATGGCGCTTCCCACGGTAGCGTAAAAACCTACATGACAGGTTTTATCCTGTCGATCATCCTGACGGTGATCCCGTTCTGGATGGTGATGAGCGGTTCTGCCTCCAAGCCGGTTATTCTGGGTGCAATCCTGGTGACCGCGGTGGTTCAGATTCTGGTGCATCTGGTTTGCTTCCTGCACATGAACACCAAGTCCGATGAAGGCTGGAACATGACGGCCTTCATCTTTACCGTGATTATCATCGCTATCCTGGTAGTCGGTTCCATCTGGATTATGTGGAACCTCAACTACAACATGATGGTTCACTAAGAGCGGCGAGTATGTTTAAGCAATACCTGCAAGTAACGAAACCAGGCATCATCTTTGGCAACCTGATCTCCGTGATCGGAGGGTTCCTGCTGGCCTCTAAAGGCAGCATTGATTACACCCTCTTTATTTACACGCTGGTCGGTGTGTCACTGGTTGTTGCGTCCGGTTGTGTATTTAACAACTACATCGACATGGATATCGACAAGAAGATGGAAAGGACCAAAAATCGGGTGCTGGTGAAAGGCCTGATCGCCCCTTCCGTCTCGCTGGTGTACGCCACCTTGCTGGGTATTGCTGGCTTTATGCTGCTGTGGTTTGGTGCTAACCCGCTGGCCTGCTGGCTGGGGGTGATGGGGTTCGTGGTGTATGTAGGCATTTACAGCCTGTATATGAAACGTCACTCCGTGTACGGCACGCTGATTGGTTCTCTCTCCGGCGCTGCGCCGCCGGTGATTGGCTACTGCGCGGTCACGAACGAGTTCGACAGCGGTGCGGCTATCCTGCTGGCTATCTTTAGCCTGTGGCAGATGCCGCACTCCTATGCCATCGCGATTTTCCGCTTTAAGGATTATCAGGCAGCGAACATCCCGGTTCTGCCGGTCGTGAAAGGCATCTCTGTTGCCAAGAACCACATTACGCTCTACATCATCGCCTTTGCTGTCGCAACGCTGATGCTCTCTCTGGGTGGCTACGCTGGATACAAATATCTGGCGGTAGCGGCTGCAGTGAGCGTCTGGTGGCTCGGTATGGCGCTGCGCGGTTACAAAGTGGAAGATGACAAAGTCTGGGCGCGCAAACTGTTTGTGTTCTCGATTGTCGCCATCACCTCGCTTTCCGTGATGATGTCCGTAGATTTTATGGTGCCAGATTCACACAACCTGCTGACTTACGTCTGGTAAGCCTCAACAGATGAATAAAGGGGTGCTTCGGCACCCTTTTTTTATTCACCAAATCTATTAATAACGCATGTAATATTTGTTAAATAACCCTTTATTTACCCCGCCCCTTCCCCGCACTACACTATGGCCTGCTTTTGAACTGAGGTGGTAATGAACGATTATAAAATGACGCCAGGCGAGCTTCGCGCGACCTGGGGCTTAGGGACTGTCTTCTCGCTACGGATGCTTGGCATGTTTATGGTCCTGCCTGTTCTGACCACATACGGTATGGCCCTGCAGGGCGCCAGCGAGGCGCTGATTGGCCTGGCGATTGGCATTTACGGCCTGGCACAGGCGGTGTTCCAGATCCCGTTTGGCCTGCTCTCTGACCGGGTGGGCCGCAAGCCGCTGATCGTCGGCGGACTGCTGGTCTTTGTTCTCGGCAGCATCATTGCCGCCCTCTCCCACTCCATCTGGGGAATTATTCTTGGCCGCGCCCTGCAGGGTTCCGGCGCAATTGCCGCCGCGGTGATGGCGCTGCTGTCAGACTTAACCCGCGAGCAGAACCGTACCAAAGCGATGGCGTTTATCGGCGTGAGCTTTGGCGTCACCTTTGCAATTGCGATGGTGCTGGGCCCCATTATTACCCATGCACTTGGTCTGCACGCCCTGTTCTGGATGATTGCCGTGCTGGCGACGGTCGGGATTGCCTTAACCTTGTGGGTGGTGCCGGACAGCAAAAACCACGTCCTGAACCGTGAATCAGGGATGGTAAAAGGCTGCTTCAGCAAGGTGATTGTTGAACCCCGCCTGCTCAAGCTCAATTTTGGCATTATGTGTTTGCACATCCTGCTGATGTCGACCTTTGTCGCCCTGCCCGGCCAGCTTGCCGCTGCAGGTTTCCCGGCGGCTGAGCACTGGAAAATTTATCTGGTCACGATGCTGATTTCGTTTGTCTCCGTCGTGCCGTTTATCATCTACGCCGAAGTGAAGCGCAAAATGAAGCGCGTCTTCGTGGGCTGCGTGGCGCTCCTGCTGATTGCCGAGATCGTGCTCTGGGGCGCCGGCCCGCACTTCTGGGAGCTGATCGCCGGCGTGCAACTCTTCTTCCTCGCCTTTAACCTGATGGAAGCGTTGCTCCCGTCGCTGATCAGCAAAGAGTCTCCCGCCGGCTACAAAGGTACGGCAATGGGCATTTACTCCACCAGCCAGTTTCTCGGCGTGGCGATCGGCGGCTCGCTTGGTGGCTGGGTTGACGGGCTGTTTGATTCACAAACCGTATTTCTCGCCGGTGCGCTACTGGCGACGGTCTGGCTGCTGGTCGCCAGCACCATGAAAGAGCCGCGCTACGTGAGCAGCCTGCGGGTAGAAATTCCGGATAACGTGGAGATTAGCGATGCGCTGAAACAGCGTCTCGAAGCCAAAGAGGGGGTGACAGAGGTGCTTATTGTCGCGGAAGAACGCAGCGCTTACGTCAAAATAGACAGTAAAGTGACCAACCGCTTTGAGGTCGAGCAGGCGCTCAGCGCCTGAAAAAATGCCCGGTCAAACCGGGCATTATTGTCTTAATCGCGGAAGTTTTTAAACTGGAACGGTTGTCCCAGATCGCCGCCGCGCACCAGCGCCATCACGGACTGCAGGTCATCGCGTGACTTTCCGGTAACACGGATTTCTTCGCCCTGGATCTGCGCCTGTACCTTCAGCTTGCTGTCTTTGATGAGCTTAACGATCTTCTTCTGCACCGCGCTCTCAATGCCCTGCTTCAGTTTGGCTTCCACAAACCAGGTTTTACCGCTGTGGACAAAGTCTTCCGGCACATCCAGAGACGTCCCTTCAATGCCGCGTTTTAACAGCTTAGCGCGCAGAATGTCGAGCAGCTGGTTCACCTGGAAATCAGACTCGCTCAGCACCTTAATGGTCTTATTTGCATCGTTGAGCTCAAACGACGCCTCTACGCCACGAAAATCGAAACGTGACTCAACTTCGCGGGTTGCGTTCTCAACGCCGTTGCGAACTTCCTGGATATCAACTTCGGAAACAATATCGAAAGATGGCATCTTTTCTTCTCCCTTCACTTTTGTTGCGTTGCATAATACCCGCTACGAGACATAACTCAACAGAAGCTTAGCTGTATAATTAAGCTGTAACACCTGGCGCAGTTGCAGGTGAGGAGGAACAATGAAAATTACAGTGCTCGGATGCGGAGCCCTTGGTCAGCTATGGCTGACTGCGTTGTGCAAGCATGGACATGAGGTTCAGGGCTGGCTGCGCGTGCCCCAGCCCTATTGCAGTGTAAACCTGATTGGTGAAGACGGAAGCATCTTTAACGAATCCCTCACTGCGAACGATCCGGATTTCCTGGCGCAAAGCGACCTTTTACTGGTGACGCTCAAAGCGTGGCAGGTCTCGGACGCGGTCAAAACCCTGGCCGTGCAGCTCCCCCCCACGTCCCCCATCCTGCTGCTGCATAACGGCATGGGGACCCTGGATGAACTGAAAAGCGTCCCGCAGCCCCTGCTGATGGCGACAACCACTCACGCTGCACGCCGCGACGGTAACATTATTGTCCATGTCGCCAGCGGCGTGACGCACATCGGGCCTGCCAGACCGCAGGATGGGGACTACAGTTATCTGGCTGATGTCCTGCAGAAGGTATTACCTGACGTGGCCTGGCATAACCACATTCGTCCTCAACTCTGGCGCAAGCTGGCCGTCAACTGCGTGATTAACCCACTGACGGCGCTGTGGAACTGCCCAAACGGGGAGCTGAAAAATCATCCTGACGAGGTTGCGCTGCTGTGTGCGGAAGTCGCGGCGGTCGTTGAGCGGGAAGGCTTGCATACCTCGGCAGACGATTTACGCTGTTATGTCGAGCAGGTCATTGAGAGTACCGCAGAAAACATCTCCTCGATGTTGCAGGATGTTCGGGCATTACGCCACACAGAGATCGACTACATCACGGGATATCTGCTAAAACGCGCCCGCGCGCACGGCATCGCGGTGCCGGAAAACGCCCGTCTGTATGACCTGGTTAAACGTAAGGAGAGTGAATATGAGCGCGTCAGCACTGATCTGTCTCGCCCCTGGTAGCGAAGAGATGGAAGCGGTCACTACCATTGATTTGATGGTGCGCGGCGGCATTAAGGTCACCACCGCCAGCGTCGCCAGCGATGGTAATCTGGCTATCACCTGCTCGCGCGGGGTGAAGATCCTCGCGGATGCCCCGCTTGTGCAGGTGGCTGACGGGGATTATGACATTATCGTGCTGCCTGGTGGCCTGAAGGGTGCGGAGTGTTTTCGTGACAGCCCGTTGCTGGTCGAGACCGTGCGTCAGTTCCATCTTTCGGGCCGCATCGTTGCCGCCATTTGTGCTGCGGCCGGCACGGTGCTGGTACCCCATGACATCTTCCCCATCGGTAACATGACCGGCTTCCCGGGGCTTAAGGATACGATCCCGGAAGAGCAGTGGGTGGATAAACGCGTGGTCTGGGATCCGCGCGTCAACCTGCTGACCAGCCAGGGGCCAGGCACCGCGATTGATTTTGGCTTAAAGATTATCGACCTGCTGGTCGGGCGCGAAAAAGCGTACGAAGTGGCGTCATCGCTGGTGATGCCGGCGGGGATTTATAATTACTACGAATAGGTGTTCTCCCTCTCCCCGTGGGAGAGGGCCGGGGTGAGGGCATCAGGCCGCACTCCCCGGCGAGAAACTACGGACGATACACCTTCACATTGGCAAAGCCCTGCTCGCGCAGATACAGCGCCTGCAGACGGCTCATCACCCCGCGCTCACACCACAGAAGGTACGTTTTGCTCTGGTCGAGGTCGCCAAACTTCGTGCTCAGCTTGTAGAACGGCAGCGAAACCACTTCCACACCGTCTACCTGCAGCGGCTTGTCATCCTGCTCATCAATAGAGCGGATATCCAGAATCGCATCGTTCGCACCGAAACCGCTCACGGTTTCCACTTCAACCACGTCCTGTTCGGTCTGCTGGGCAATTTCGCGGATATCAATGTTGGACGCTTCCGCCACCACTTTATCCAGAATGCTGAAATCGAAGTTCTCTTCTTCCGCTTCGATCTTCGCCTTCACCGCTTTAACGGTCGGGCTTTTTGAGATCACACCGCAGTATTCCGGCATGGTGCGGGCAAAATCTTCGGTACCAATTTCGCGCGCCAGGTCGATGATGTGCTCTTTGTCGTGGGAAATCAGCGGGCGCAGGATCAGGGTATCAGACACATTGTCGATAAGGCGCAGGTTGGTCAGCGTCTGGCTGGAGACCTGGCCCAGCGCTTCCCCTGTGACCAGCGCCTGCACGCCGTAGCGCTCCGCCACTTTGGATGCCGCACGCACCATCATACGCTTCAGGATGACGCCCATCTGGCCATCGTCCACTTTCTCAAGAATTTCGCCGACCACAGGTTCGAAGTTGATCGCCACAAAACGCACGCGGTGGGAGCTGCCGAAGCGGTTCCACAGATAATGCGCAACCTGACGAACGCCGATTTCGTGCGCCGCACCGCCCAGGTTGAAGAAGCAGTAGTGCACGCGGCAGCCGCGGCGCATCAGCATATAGCTGGAGACGCCGGAGTCGAAGCCGCCGGAGATCAGGGACAGGACATCTTCCTGAGTCCCGATCGGGAAACCGCCAATACCTTCATAGCGCCCTTTCACCAACAGCAGGCGATCGTTTTCGATCTCCAGATTCACGGTCACGTCCGGGTTGGTCAGACGCACGCGCGCAGACTCAACGTGCTGGTTCAGACCGCCGCCGACGTAACGTTCCACTTCAATGGAGCTGAATTCGTGTTTACCGCGACGCTTCACGCGCACGCAGAAGGTTTTGCCTTCAATCTGGTCGCGATACTGAACCAGCGCTTTCTCGAAGATATCGTGTATGTCGCTGAACGGGACATCTTCCACTTCCAGAATATGGTGGATCCCCGGGATACGGGTCAGGGCGTCACGAATGTCCTGACGTTTGTTTTCGTCTTTCGCACGGACTTCAACGTGGTCCCAGTGGCGCACCACGGCGAGGGTTTCGTCGTAGTGCTTTAATACGTTACGAATGTTCCCGGTGAGAATTTTAATAAAGCGCAAACGCACAGATTGGCTTTTGATGGTGATTTCAGGGAACAATTTAATGATAAACTTCATGGCGGCAATGTTTCTTAGGCAAGCGTATTAAGGCTTGTAATGGAAAAGAGTACAGCAGCCCACACCCGTGGCTGCATCCAGGCGCGCAAGTATACCACCATCGCGCCGCTCCTGTGCACATTGCGCGTTATTTGATAATTGCCCTGAGTCCGTTACCATGTCGGGGCTGAGAATATAAGAGTCAATTCACTATGCCGAAGAAGAACGACGCACCGGCCAGTTTCGAAACTGCGCTGAGTGAACTGGAGCAGATTGTCACCCGCCTTGAGAGCGGCGATCTCCCGCTGGAAGAGGCGCTCAACGAATTCGAGCGCGGCGTGCAGCTGGCACGCCAGGGGCAGGTCAAGCTGCAGCAGGCTGAACAGCGCGTACAGATCCTGCTGTCCGACAGCGAAGACGCGAAAACCACGCCTTTTACACCGGACGCCGAGTAAATGGATTTTGCCAACGAGCTTCAGGCGCGTGTCGTGCGCGCCAACGACGCCCTGCGCCGTTTCATTGCGCCCCAGCCTTTTCAGAACACTCCACTGGTTGAAGCCATGCACTATGGCGCACTCTTGGGGGGAAAGCGCCTGCGCCCGTTTCTGGTGTACGCCACAGGCAATATGTTTGGTATCAGCGATAACACGCTGGACGCCCCGGCAGCCGCCGTGGAGTGCATCCATGCCTACTCACTGATCCACGATGATTTACCGGCCATGGATGATGACGATCTGCGTCGGGGTCAACCTACCTGCCACATCAAATTTGGCGAGGCGAATGCCATTCTGGCGGGTGATGCCCTGCAAACGCTGGCATTCTCGATCCTGAGCGATGCACCTATGTCGGAAGTGGCTGACCGCGACCGCCTGGCGATGATCTCCGAACTGGCAATGGCCAGCGGCGTGGCCGGCATGTGCGGCGGACAGGCTCTCGATCTGGACGCGGAGGGACGTCAGGTTAATCTGGAACAGCTGGAGCGTATTCATCGCCATAAAACCGGGGCATTGATTCGTTCAGCCGTACGCCTGGGCGCGCTGAGCGCGGGTGAGCGAGGGCGCAAAGCCCTGCCGATTCTGGACAGATACGCCGAAAGTATCGGTCTGGCATTCCAGGTTCAGGATGACATTCTGGATGTGGTGGGCGATACTGCAACATTGGGAAAACGTCAGGGTGCGGACCAGCAGCTTGGCAAAAGTACCTACCCCGCCCTGCTGGGTCTTGAGCAAGCCCAGCGTAAAGCCCGGGATCTGATAGAGGATGCCCGCCAGTCGCTGAATCTGCTGGCCGCGCAATCACTGGATACTTCGGCACTGGAAGCGCTAGCGGACTATATAATCCAGCGTGATAAATAAACACACTATCTCGATGAGCCTTTGATGAGTTTTGATATTGCCAAATACCCGACACTGGCGTTAGTTGACTCCACCCAGGAGTTACGTCTGTTGCCGAAAGAGAGCCTGCCGAAGCTGTGCGACGAGCTGCGTCGTTACCTGCTCGACAGCGTAAGCCGCTCCAGCGGCCATTTCGCCTCCGGGCTTGGCACGGTTGAGCTGACCGTGGCGCTTCACTATGTCTATAACACGCCGTTCGATCAGCTTATCTGGGACGTGGGTCACCAGGCCTATCCGCACAAAATTCTGACCGGACGTCGCGATAAGATTGGCACCATTCGTCAGAAAGGGGGCCTGCATCCGTTCCCGTGGCGCGGTGAGAGCGAGTATGACGTACTGAGCGTCGGTCACTCCTCCACCTCCATTTCAGCGGGCATCGGGATTGCCGTGGCCGCTGAAAAAGAGAACAAGCAGCGCCGCACCGTCTGCGTGATCGGCGACGGCGCCATCACCGCCGGGATGGCCTTTGAGGCCATGAACCACGCGGGCGACATCAAGCCGGACATGCTGGTGATTCTGAACGACAACGAAATGTCGATTTCCGAAAACGTCGGCGCGCTGAACAACCATCTGGCACAGCTGCTCTCCGGCAAGCTTTACTCAACGCTGCGTGAAGGCGGCAAGAAAGTCTTCTCCGGCGTACCGCCGATCAAAGAGCTGCTCAAACGTACCGAAGAGCACATCAAAGGCATGGTCGTGCCAGGCACGCTGTTTGAAGAGCTGGGCTTTAACTATATTGGTCCTGTTGATGGTCATGACGTGCTGGGGCTGGTGTCCACGCTCAAAAACATGCGCGACCTGAAAGGCCCGCAGTTCCTGCATATCATGACCAAGAAAGGGCGTGGTTACGAACCGGCGGAAAAAGATCCGATCACCTTCCACGCGGTACCGAAATTTGACCCGTCCAGCGGCTGTCTGCCGAAAAGCAGCGGCGGTATGCCGAGCTATTCAAAAATCTTCGGCGACTGGCTGTGCGAAACCGCCGCGAAAGACAATAAGCTGATGGCGATCACCCCGGCCATGCGTGAAGGTTCCGGCATGGTGGAGTTCTCTAAAAAATACCCTGACCAGTACTTTGACGTGGCCATTGCCGAGCAGCATGCGGTCACCTTTGCGGCGGGTCTGGCGATTGGCGGCTACAAACCGGTTGTCGCGATCTACTCCACCTTCCTGCAGCGCGCTTACGATCAGGTTATTCATGACGTGGCGATTCAGAAACTGCCGGTACTGTTTGCAATCGATCGTGCCGGCATCGTCGGCGCTGATGGCCAGACGCACCAGGGCGCATTTGATCTCTCCTTCCTGCGCTGCATCCCGGAGATGGTGATCATGACGCCAAGCGACGAGAACGAATGTCGTCAGATGCTGTTTACCGGCTACCACTATCAGGACGGGCCGAGTGCGGTTCGCTACCCGCGCGGTAATGCGGTGGGCGTTGAGCTGCAGCCGCTGGAGAAACTGGCGATCGGTAAAGGACTGGTAAAACGTCGTGGCGAGAAAGTGGCGATCCTGAACTTCGGCACGCTGATGCCAGAGGCCGCAAAGGTGGCGGAATCGCTGAATGCCACGCTGGTGGATATGCGTTTTGTGAAGCCGCTCGACGAATCCCTGATCCTCAGCATGGCTGAAACGCATGACGTGCTGGTCACCCTGGAAGAAAACGCCATCATGGGTGGCGCAGGCAGCGGCGTGAACGAGGTGCTGATGGCGAACCGTAAAGCCGTTCCGGTGCTCAACCTCGGTCTGCCGGACTACTTCATCCCACAAGGCACTCAGGACGAAGCCCGCGCGGCGATTGGCCTGGATGCTGCCGGTATCGAAGCCAAAATCCGCAGCTGGCTGGCCTGATCCCTCCTCTTTTCCGCTCCTGCTATGCTTAAACGTATTGTTTAAACAGCAGGAGCGGAACCATGCAATACACGACATTAGGAAAAACAGATCTCAGGGTTTCCCGACTTTGTCTGGGATGCATGACCTTTGGTGAGCCCGACCGGGGGAACCACGCCTGGACGCTGCCGGAAGAGAGCAGCCGTCCGATTATCAAACGCGCCATTGAGGGCGGCATTAACTTCTTTGACACCGCTAACAGCTACTCCGACGGCAGCAGTGAGGAGATTGTTGGCCGTGCCCTGCGTGATTTTGCACGCCGGGATGAAATCGTCGTCGCCACCAAGGTGTACTACCCGGTGGGCGATCTGGCGGAAGGCCTTTCTCGCGCCCAGATCCTGCGCTCTATTGATGACAGCCTCAGACGCCTGAACATGGATTACGTTGACCTGCTGCAAATTCACCGTTGGGATTACAACACGCCGATCGAAGAGACGCTTGAAGCGCTCAACGACGTGGTGAAAGCCGGTAAAGCGCGCTACATCGGCGCATCGTCCATGCACGCATCGCAGTTTGCCCAGGCGCTGGATCTCCAGGCGCAGCACGGCTGGGCGCGCTTTGTCACCATGCAGGATCACTACAATTTGATCTATCGTGAAGAAGAGCGCGAGATGCTGCCGCTGTGCTACCAGGAGGGAGTAGCGGTCATCCCCTGGAGCCCGCTGGCGCGTGGACGTCTGACCCGTCCGTGGGGGGAAACCACGGCCCGGCTGGTATCCGATGAGGTGGGGAAAAATCTGTACGGCGGAACAGAAGCCAGCGATGCGCTGATTGCCGAACGTTTGGCCGGGATCGCCGACGATACCGGTGCAACCCGCGCCCAGGTGGCCCTGGCGTGGCTTCTGGGAAAGCGTGGTGTCGCGGCCCCCATTATCGGCACGTCCCGGGAAGAGCAGCTGGACGAACTGTTAAATGCGGTGGATATCACGCTCACGCCAGAGCAGATTGCCGAGTTGGAGACGCCGTATCAGCAGCATCCGGTGGTGGGGTATAAATAAGCCCTCTCTTATGTAGGCCGGGTAAGGCGTAGCCTCCACCCGGCAATACAGAGCGCAAAACATCACGCGAAGTGGTCGTACCCTTTCCAGTCCAGCGTCACGGGCGCACCGTCTTTCACAAACTTCAGCCCTTCACTCTCCGGCATAATCTGCCCGATACAGGTAAATTTCGCGCCGAGATGGGCTAACGCCACATCCAGCGTGCCACGGTTGAGTTCCGGAACGGTAAAACACAATTCATAGTCTTCACCACCCGAGAGCGCCCAGCGCAGAGCCTGCTCAGGCTCCACATGGCGAAGCAGCTGCTCTGACTGCGGGAACAGATCCAGATCGATGCGCGCGCCAACGCCGCTGGCTTTCAGAATATGCCCGAGATCTGAGATAAGCCCGTCAGAGAGATCGATAGCCGAGCTTGCCCGCTCGCGCAGCGCCTGACCGTGCAGAATACGCGGCGTCGGGCGCAGATGGCGTTTCACCAGATAGGCCGCATCGTCAGCGTTCTTCACGGTTAAGCGATCCTGAAGAATCGCCAGGCCCGCGGCGCTGTCGCCCGGCGTACCGGTCACGTAGATCCAGTCGCCGGGTTTTGCGCCCGAGCGCTTCAGCGCGCGACCGAGTGGAACATAGCCATGGATCGCCAGCGTCATTGACAGCGGCCCGGCCGTGGTATCACCGCCGATCAGCTGCATATCGTAGTAATTAAGCTGCTCAAACAGCGCATCACTAAAGGCTTCAAGCCAGGCTTCATCCACCTCAGGCAACGTCAGAGCCAGCGTTAACCAGGCGGGATCGGCACCCATCGCCGCCAGATCGCTGACGTTAACCGCCAGTGCTTTATAGGCCAGATCGGCAGGATCGATATCCGGTAAAAAATGACGTCCGCACACTAAGGTGTCGGTGCTGATTGCCAGCGTCTGTTTTTCGGGAACATTGAGAAGTGCGCAGTCATCGCCAATGCCGGTTTCAACATCAAGACGAGAGGTTCTGACACGGTCGAAATAACGGGCAATCAGGGAGAATTCGCCGCATGCCATACGTTATGCCTCAGCAAATAAAAGAAAAAACCGGAGCCGCACTGCCCGTCAGGCAATGCAGGACTCCGGTTTGCGGATCACTTTTTGTGGGGACGGATCGCAGGTGCTGCTTTATCAAGAACGCCGTTTACGAACTTGTGGCTGTCTTCAGCGCCGAAGGTTTTCGCCAGTTCGATCGCTTCGTTGATGGCCACTTTGTACGGCACATCATCACGTTTTGACAGCTCAAACAGCGCAATGCGCAACACTGCTTTTTCAACCTGGCCCAGCTCTTCGAGCAGACGGGACAGGTATGGCTTCATCAGACCATCGAGATACGCGCTATTAGTCGCCACTCCCGACAGCAGTTCACGGAAGTACAGAACGTCAACGTCTTTCACGTCCTGTTCTGACAGGAACTGGTATTCAACATCAGCGATGTCGTTCTGGGACAACTGCCAGGAGTAAAGTGCCTGGACGGCACATTCACGGGCGCGGCGACGAGCAGCAGGTTTCACGGAATTCCCCTTACAAAAAAATCAGGCCTTGATGGCTTTCAATACATTGATCATTTCAAGCGCGGTCAGTGCAGCTTCTGCACCTTTGTTACCGGCTTTGGTGCCAGCACGTTCGATGGCTTGTTCAATACTTTCGGTGGTCAGCACGCCGAACGCGACAGGAATTTCAGCATCCTGTGCAACGTGTGCCAGACCGTTGCTTGCACCGCCCGCAACGTATTCGAAGTGCGCAGTGCCGCCACGAATAACGGTACCCAGCGCAATCACCGCGTCGTATTTACCGGTTTTCGCCAGCGCGCCCGCTGCCAGTGGCAGTTCGTAAGCACCTGGAACCCACACAACGGTAATGTTGTCATCTTTAACCTGGCCGATGCGTTTCAGGGCGTCAACCGCACCTTCCAGCAGGCTGTCGTTGATGAAGTTGTTGAAACGCGCAATGGTGATGGCGACGCGAGCGTCCGGGGTAGCTACAGCAGCTTCAATAATGTTCATACTCTTCCTTTACGGGTTCATTTGGCCCCGCAGGGGGGCGGATTTTATCATAATACTTTGCGCACTGCTTCCCTATTTCGGGAGCAATTACGCTGTCGTTAAGTGGAGGCAGACATCCGGGCCCACCGGACGAATCTCGCTGAATTTCAGTTGTGGTGCATCAGCCAGTTTTTCAAGGCCGGGCAGCACAAACAGGCCACGCGCGTCGCTGCCCAACAGTTTAGGCGCCACGTAAACAATCAGCTCATCCACCAGCCCGGCCTGGAGCAGCGCGCCGGCCAGTGTCGGGCCCGCTTCCACCCAGATGCTGTTCACCTGCTGCTTACCGAGCAGCATCATCAGCACCACGAGATCCAGACGTCCGTTGTGCTCCGGCACCCTGATACTGCGCACGCCTTCCGGCCATTCGCGCGTATCGTCTTTGGTGCGCGCAAACCAGGTTTCACCCGGCTGCTGGACAATGCGGTGCTCTGGCGTCACACGGTTCTGACTATCAATCACAATACGCAGCGGCTGGCGCAGGTTCTCCTGCGGATAGAGCGCCTGGGTATCGGCATTCAATTCGTCCCAGCGCACGGTCAGCGCCGGATCGTCAGCCAGAACGGTTTCACTGCTGGTGAGGATAGCATGGCTTTGCGCACGCAGACGTTGCACATCGCGCCTTGCCTGCGGCGAAGTGACCCACTGGCTTTCACCGTTTGCCATCGCCGTGCGTCCATCCAGCGAGGCGCCCAGCTTAAGCTGAATATACGGGAACCCGGTGCGCATGCGCTTCAGGAAACCTTTATTAAGCGCCTCTGCGTCCTGCATCATCAGGCCGTGACTGACGTCAATCCCTTCCTGCTGCAGGCGATACAGACCCCGTCCCGCCACCTGCGGATTCGGGTCCTGCATTGAGGCGACCACGCGTGCAACACCTGCGGCAATCAGCGCGTCGCAGCACGGCGGCGTACGCCCGTGATGGCTGCAGGGCTCTAGCGTAACGTAGGCTGTGGCGCCGCGCGCCTTCTCGCCGGCCATGCGCAGGGCATGAACCTCAGCATGGGGCTCACCCGCGCGGTAGTGAAAACCTTCCCCCACGATCTCGCCATCGTTAACGATAACGCACCCGACATTCGGGTTAGGGTGGGTGGTAAAACGACCGCGCTGCGCCAGTTTCATGGCGCGCGCCATGTACATCTCATCCTGCATGGACTTAATCCTGTAAGCGGGCGATCTCTTCGCCAAACTCTTTGATATCTTCGAAACTGCGATAAACAGAGGCGAAGCGGATATAGGCGACCTTATCGAGCTTTTTCAGCTGTTCCATCACCAAATTGCCGATCATCTTGCTGGGCACTTCACGCTCGCCCAAACCACGAAGGTAAGATTTTATGTGGTTTAACGCCATTTCAACGTCATCCGCACTGACGGGCCGTTTTTCCAGGGCCTTCAGCATCCCGCTACGCAATTTCTCTTCGTTGAAGGGTTCACGCACGTCGTTAGTTTTTACCACGCGCGGCATGACCAGCTCTGCCACCTCAAAGGTCGTGAAACGCTCGTTACACACCAGACACTGCCGACGACGGCGTACGGATGATCCTTCGCCCACAAGACGAGAGTCGATGACTTTGGTATCCACAGCGGAGCAAAATGGGCAATGCATACGGTATCCCTGTTATCTGGTTAACTGATTTTCATTTTACCCTGATCTGGCCTGACAACAAAGGAAGAGCTTTTTGAGATAAAGGATCTATGTCTGACGCCACAATGCTGGCTACCATTAGGGCGATCCGTTATTTCAAGGAAATAAACGCAATGACAAGACGTTACCTGAAAATATTGCTGGTGGGGAGCCTCTTCACCCTTAGCGCCTGTGCACAGCAAACCGAAGTCCGTCAGATGAAACAGAGCGTGAATACGCTTAATAACGCGATGGACAAACTGAACAAAGAAACGGTGAAGATCACCCAGCAAAATGCGCTGAACGCCAAATCCAGCAGCGGGGTTTATCTGCTGCCGGGCGCGAATACCCCTGCGCGACTTAACAGCCAGGTTGGCACGCTAAAAATGTCTCTGGTGAATGTGGCGGCGAATGCAAATGGTACTCGCGCAACATTACGCATCCAGGGAGAATCCAACGATCCGCTGCCGGCCTTCAGCGGCACCGTCGAGTGGGGCCAGATCCAGGGCACCACGGAGAACTACCAGGAAGTGAATGTCAGAAATCAGCTTTTCACTGCACCCGCCAGCGTGCTGGCTCCGAGCGATGTTGACATTCCGCTGCAGCTCACCGGACTGACCCCGGATCAGTTAGGTTTTATCCGCATTCACGATATCCAACCCGCCGCGCAATAACCCCTTCTTTTCGCGGAGTGCAATGTCACTCCGCTAACATTTACATTTCGTATGGATTGGCAACATAAATGATTGCCGCTACAATCCCGCCCGTTTAAAGTACGCAAACGTGAACGCAATCGATTACGTGTATGAGAGATATGTGAAACAACACATATTTTTGTGAGCAGGGATTCCTATAATAGGCACCGCAGAAACACGAAATATTTAGAAACGCAATTCGCGCATTTTTCACTCCCGGAAGGGAATTTCAATCAGTGGCATGATTATGAAAAAAACATTACTCGCAGCTGGCGCCGTGCTGGCACTGTCCTCTTCTTTCACTGTTAACGCAGCGGAAAACGATAAACCACAATACCTCTCCGACTGGTGGCACCAGAGCGTTAACGTGGTCGGCAGCTACCACACCCGCTTCGGACCACAGATCCGTAACGATACCTACCTGGAATACGAAGCATTCGCCAAAAAAGACTGGTTTGATTTCTACGGTTATATGGATGCACCTGTCTTCTTCGGTGGTAACACCGACGCTAAAGGTATCTGGAACCACGGTTCCCCACTGTTCATGGAGATCGAACCGCGCTTCTCTATTGATAAGCTGACCGGTACCAGCCTGGCGTTTGGTCCGTTCAAAGAGTGGTATTTCGCAAACAACTATATTTACGACATGGGCCGTAACAAGTCCGGTCGCCAGAGCACCTGGTACATGGGTCTGGGTACGGACATCGACACCGGTCTGCCAATGAGCCTGTCTCTGAACGTGTACGCGAAATATCAGTGGCAGAACTACGGTGCCGCGAACGAAAACGAGTGGGATGGCTACCGTTTCAAAGTGAAATACTTTGTGCCAATTACTCAGCTGTGGGGCGGCAACCTGAGCTATATCGGCTTCACCAACTTTGACTGGGGTTCAGATCTGGGCGACAACGACTTCCGCGACCTGAACGGTAAGAAAGCGCGCACCAACGACTCCATCGCGTCCAGCCACATCCTGGCGCTGAACTACGATCACTGGCACTACTCTGTTGTGGCACGTTACTGGCACAACGGTGGTCAGTGGAACGACGACGCCAGCCTGAACTTCGGCAACGGCGACTTCAGCGTTCGTTCTACCGGTTGGGGTGGTTACCTGGTGGTGGGTTACAACTTCTAATCGTATGATTGTTGCCGGGTGGCGGCTACGCCTTACCCGGCCTACAAAACCTGTAGGCCCGTGCAAGCGCAGCGCCGCCGGGCAAAAAAGCCAGCTCAAGGGCTGGCTTATTACTGCTTCACCTTCCGTAAAAAATCCGCCAACGACCTGTCCGCACTCTCGCTAAAGCGCCTCTCCGTCTGCGCAATATTGAGACATCTGTCGAGCCGAAAACAGCGATAGTCCTCGCGCCGTTCGCACCACGCTGCCAGCAGCCAGCGCTCGCCCCAAAAGAACAACCCCAGCGGCTGAACCTCGCGTTTAGAGAGCTGTCCGGCTTCATCACGGTAATGCAACGCCAGCACGCGCTGGGCGGAAATCGCCTGATGGATCCTGTCAAAATCGCTACGGGAGTGGCTTTGCATGCAAAAATCCGGGGCGTAGATCCGCGTCTGCTCCGCCTTTCGACGACTCTCCTCGGGCAGGATCGCGAGCACTTTCTCCTGAGCCGACTCCAGCTCGCGCGAGAGCGACTCCCCGCCCCAGGTTTTGAGCAGGCGAATCGCGACAATCAACGCCTCAGACTCCTTGTTTGTCAGCATCAGCGGCGGCAGGTCAAAACCCGACATCAGCCGGTATCCGCTCCCTGCCTCGCCTTCCACCGGCACGCCGGAAAGCGACAGGTCGCGAATATCGCGGTAGACGGTGCGTTCGGACACGCCAAGTCGGTCCGCCAGATGCGCTGCCGTTGTCAGACGCCTGCCCCGCAGGATCTGCACTATCTGGAACAAACGGTCAGCGCGTCGGGTCATAGGTTCGTTAACTCTCAGGCAGGTTGATGGAGGCCGACGCGATTACCTTCGCTGTCGGTAAACAACGCGATAGTGCCAATACCATGCGGCAGTTCCAGTGGGCCAAACACGCACTCGCCGCCAGCAGAGGCAACGCGATCGAGCGTGGCCGCCAGATTGTCGGTATGCAGATAGATAATAGCGCCTTCATGGGACGGTACAATGCCCTCAAATTTTGCCAGCGCCCCGCCGGTAGCCGGATCCTCATGGGGGAAAACGGCCAGTTCAGCACAGTCCATTTTCTCGCGTTTTAATGACACCTGCATCACGGGCTCATAAAAACTCATCGCGCGATCCATATCCGTGACCGGGATTTCAAACCAGTTAATCACACTTTTCATACATCCTCCTGACGGTTGTTTGGGTTCGAAAAGAGTCTACGACAGGGCTCCTGACAGCATACTGTCAGGAGTGTTTGTCAGGAGCAGATAAAAAAAATCCCGGTCAACAGACCGGGATTTCGATAACGCGCTAAACGTCGGCTTACGGCAGAATGGACGGCTGATCCGCCCCTTCCTTCTCGACTTTCTGCTGGAGCAGGTGCTCGCGCTTCATGCCGAGTTTCAGCGCCAGTGCGGACGCAACGTAGATAGACGACGCCGTACCGATGGTGACACCAATCAGCATGGTCAGCGAGAAGCCTTCCAGTACCGGGCCACCGAACAGGAACAGCATCAGGATCACCATCAGGGTAGTACCGGATGTGATCAAGGTACGGTGCAGCGTCTGGGTCAACGACACGTTAAAGATTTCGTACGGCGTACCGCGACGGATCTTACGGAAGTTTTCACGGATACGGTCAGATACCACGATACTGTCGTTCAGTGAGTAACCGATAACGGACATCAGGGATGCCACAATCGTCAGGTCAATCTCAATGTGGAACAGAGACAGTATCCCCATGGTGATCACCACGTCGTGCGCCAGAGCGATAACCACACCGGCCGCCAGTCGCCACTCAAAGCGGAAACCGACGTAGACCAGGATGGAAATCAGCGCCACCAGCAGCGCCATGGCCCCGGTTTGCGCCAGGTCAGCACCCACGCTTGGGCCGACGAACTCAATACGTTTGACCGCCGCATTCTGGCTGGTTGTTTCGTTAATCACGCTCACAACCTTGCTGCCCAGCTCCTGGCTTCCGTTGGCATCGTGCACCGGCGGCATACGCACCATGATGTCGCGGCTGCTGCCGAAGTTCTGCAGCAGTGGCTCTTCAAAGCCCGCCTTCTGCAGAGACAGGCGCATCTCGTCCATATCGACCGGTTTTTCCAGGGAGATCTCAATGACCGTCCCCCCGGTGAAATCAAGCCCCCAGTTAAAGCCTTTCACGCCCATAATGACGATGGACAGGATCAGCAGGAAACCTGAAATGCCGAAGGCCCAGTAGTCCCAGCGCATAAAGTCCCAGACTTTACGGCCGTGGTTCAATTGTTCAACAGTATATTCCTGTGCCACAACGCACTCCTCAGATAGACAGCTTTTTGACGCGCTTGCCGCCGTACAGCAGGTTCACGATGGCACGGGTGCCGACAATAGCGGTAAACATTGACGTTGCGACACCGATACCGGTTGTAATCGCAAAGCCTTTGATCGCGCCAGTACCCACTGCATACAGGATAAGAACCTTAATCAGTGTTGTTACGTTCGCATCGAAGATGGAGCTGAACGCGCCTTTGTAGCCTTCGTCAATCGCCTGCTGAACAGAGCGACCGTTGCTCAACTCTTCTTTGATACGTTCGTTAATCAGTACGTTGGCGTCGACCGCCACCGCAAGGGTCAGAACGATACCCGCAATCCCCGGCATGGTCAGCGTCGCCCCTGGCAGCAGGGACATAATGCCGATGATCAGCACCAGGTTAGCGATCAGTGCGCTGGTCGCAATCAGACCAAACTTCTTGTAGAAGAAGATCATGAAGAGGATAGAGACCACCAGACCGGCCAGACACGCTTCCAGACCCTGCTGGATGTTTTGCATCCCAAGCGTTGGACCAATGGTACGTTCTTCAACAATCTGAATTGGCGCAATCAGCGCACCGGCACGCAGCAGCAGAGAGAGCTGACGCGCTTCGTTCGGGTTGTTAATACCGGTAATACGGAAGCTGTTACCCAGACGAGACTGGATGTTGGCGATGTTAATCACCTCTTCTTCTTTCACCAGTACCGCACGGCCGTTTGCATCTTTCTTACCGCTGTCTTTGTACTCCACGAACAGGGTCGCCATCGGCTTGCCGATATTGTCCTTGGTGAAGTTAGACATGATGTTACCACCCGCACTATCCAGCGAGATGTTAACCTGCGGCTGGTTGTATTCGTCCTGGCTGGAAGTGGAGTCGGTGATATGGTCACCGGTCAGGATCACGCGTTTGTACAGCACCACCGGCTGACCTTCGCGAGTCTGTTTCACTTCCGAGTCACCCGGAATACGGCCAGAAGAGGCAGCAGACTGGTCAACGTTGGTATTCACCAGACGGAATTCCAGCGTTGCGGTCGCACCCAGAATCTCTTTCGCACGCGCGGTGTCCTGAATACCCGGCAGTTCAACCACGATACGGTCAGCACCCTGACGCTGTACCAGCGGCTCAGCGACGCCCAGCTGGTTTACACGGTTACGCAGAATATTGATGTTCTGCTGAACGGCATATTCACGCGCTTCTTTCAGTCGGGCATCGGTCATCACCGTACGCAGCTGATTACTGCCCTGAGAGGTGATCACCAGGTCACGGTGACGTTGCGTCAGGTAATCTACAGCCTGATCGCGCGCCGCGCTGTCGCGGAACGTGATGCTCATACCGTAGTTATCTTCTTTACGCACGGTGGTGTAAGCGATGCCTTTTTCACGCAGATCGCTGCGCAGGCTATCGATATTTTGTTCCTGCAGTTTGCCAAGCGCGGTATCCATATCCACTTCCATCAGGAAGTGAACGCCGCCACGCAGGTCAAGACCGAGTTTCATTGGCTCAGCGCTCAGCGCAGCCAGCCAACGCGGGGTTGCAGGAGCAAGGTTAAGCGCCACGACGTATTTATCACCCAGCACGCCCATCAGCGCTTCACGAGCGCGGAGCTGCGTGTCGGTGGTGTCGAAGCGAGCAAGAATTGCACCCTCTTCCAGAGCCACAGACTTAGCGGTAATTTTTTCTTCTTGTAACGTTTTCTGGACCTGGATCAGCGTTTGCTCACTGGCGGCGACACCGCGCGCGCCAGTGATTTGAACAGCCGGATCCTCACCATACAGGTTGGGAAGTGCGTACAGCAGGCCGACGAGAATCACGACGACCAGCATGATGTACTTCCACAAAGGATAACGGTTTAACACGGCAGTTCCCTTTGGGAAAAGTTGGGATTACAGCGCCTTCATGGTGCCTTTCGGCAGAACGGCAGCTACGAAGTCACGTTTGATGACCACTTCAGTGGTGTCGTTCAGGGCGATAGCAATGTAGCCGCTTTCAGCCACTTTCGTTACACGACCGACCAGACCACCGTTGGTCAGTACTTCATCGCCTTTCGCGATGGAGTCCATCAGCTTTTTGTGCTCTTTGGTACGCTTCTGCTGTGGGCGCAGGATCATGAAGTAGAAGATCAGACCGAACACAACCAGCATCAGAATCAGAGACATCGGGCTGCCCTGCGCCGGAGCACCTGTTGCCGCTACCGCATCAGAAATAAAAAAGCTCATTCAAATTCCCTCATTATTAATATTAATCAACGTTCAAAGGTGGAACGGTTCGACCCTGACGTTGGTAAAAATCGGTCACGAAGCTCTCTAATTTACCCTCTTCGATAGCCTTGCGTAAACCAGCCATTAAGCGCTGATAATAGCGAAGGTTATGAATGGTATTGAGACGCGCGCCCAAAATCTCATTGCAACGATCGAGATGATGCAGATACGCGCGAGAATAATGGCGACAGGTATAGCAATCGCACTCGGCGTCGAGCGGACTGGTGTCACTTTTATGCTTCGCGTTACGGATTTTCACCACGCCATCGGTAACAAACAGATGACCGTTACGCGCGTTGCGGGTTGGCATGACGCAGTCGAACATATCGATGCCGCGGCGCACGCCTTCAACCAGATCTTCTGGTTTACCCACGCCCATCAGGTAACGGGGTTTATCAGCCGGGATCTGCGGGCAGACATGTTCCAGAATGCGATGCATGTCTTCCTTCGGCTCACCGACAGCCAAACCGCCGACAGCGTAGCCATCAAAACCTATCTCTACCAGACCTTTAACAGAGATATCGCGTAAATCTTCGTAAACGCTGCCCTGGATAATGCCGAACAGTGCATTTTTGTTCTGCAGGGAGTCAAAACGATCGCGGCTACGCTTCGCCCAGCGCAGCGACATCTCCATTGAGCGCTTCGCGTAATCCCAGTCCGCCGGGTACGGCGTACATTCGTCGAAGATCATCACGATGTCAGAGCCGAGATCGTACTGAATCTCCATCGATTTTTCAGGATCGAGGAAAATCGGATCGCCGTTGATCGGGTTACGGAAGTGGACACCCTCTTCGGTGATCTTACGGATATCACCGAGGCTGAAGACCTGGAAGCCGCCGGAGTCGGTCAGGATGGGGCCTTTCCACTGCATGAAATCATGCAGATCGCCGTGGAGCTTCATGATCTCCTGGCCCGGGCGCAGCCACAGGTGGAAAGTATTGCCGAGGATAATCTGCGCGCCAGTGGCTTCCACCTCTTCCGGCGTCATCCCTTTGACGGTGCCGTAGGTGCCCACAGGCATAAACGCGGGGGTTTCCACCACGCCGCGATCAAACACCAGGCGGCCGCGACGCGCGCGGCCATCGGTGGTATCGAGTTCAAATTTCATTTTCTTTCCTCTGTGCCAGAAAAACAGTCCAACACATTATTCCGGTGCCGCGGACTTATTCCCCGACACGCTCATTCAAAGCCAGCGGATTGTACGTGATAAACATCGCGTCCCCGTAGCTAAAAAAGCGATATTTTTGTTCTACCGCAGACTTGTAGGCATTCATTGTATGCTGATAACCCGCAAACGCGGAGACCAGCATAATCAGCGTTGATTCAGGCAGATGGAAGTTGGTCACCAGCGCGTCAATCACTTTGTACTGATAGCCCGGATAGATAAAGATCTGCGTATCGCCAAAGAACGGCTCGATAAGACCGTTTTTCGCCGCCTGCGCGGCACTCTCCAGTGAGCGCACCGAGGTCGTACCGACCGCAACGACACGGCTACCGCGCGCTTTCGCCGCCAGCACCGCATCCACCACATCCTGCGGCACTTCAGCATATTCAGAGTGCATGATGTGATCTTCGATGCTGTCCACGCGCACCGGCTGGAAGGTTCCCGCCCCGACGTGCAGCGTCACAAACGCCATCTCAACCCCTTTCGCGCGCAGTTTTTCCAGCAGGGGTTCATCAAAGTGCAGGCCTGCCGTCGGCGCCGCGACCGCACCGGGCTTCTGGCTGTAGACGGTCTGGTACAACTCGCGGTCGGCCTCTTCGTCCGGACGCTCAATGTACGGCGGCAGCGGCATGTGGCCGATGGCGTTCAGAATGTCGAGCACGGAGCGCTCGTCGTTAAACTCCACTTCGAACAGCGCGTCGTGTCGCGCGGTCATGGTCGCGTTGATGCTTTCATCATCACCCAGCAACAGTTCCGTACCCGGCTTCGGCGCCTTAGACGCGCGAATATGTGCCAGAATACGTTTATCATCGAGCATACGTTCGACCAGCACTTCAATCTTGCCGCCGCTGGCTTTACGGCCAAACAGGCGCGCCGGGATCACGCGGGTGTTGTTAAAGACCAGCAGATCGCCAGGGTTGAGCTTGTCGAGCAAATCGGTGAAAGTACCGTGCGTCAGCTCGCCCGTTGGCCCATCCAGTGACAGCAAACGACAGCTACTGCGCTCAGGCATGGGGTAGTGAGCAATCAGGGATTCAGGTAGTTCAAAGGAGAAATCGGCGACGCGCATGACGTATACTCGTGACTTAAAAACAGGCGGCATAGTCTAGTGCTCACACCCTTTTGCTGCAACAACTAGCCGCCCCGGACAAATAAAACGCATGAATTTTCTCGCTCACCTGCATCTCGCTCACCTCGCTGACAGCTCCCTTTCCGGTAATTTGCTGGCCGATTTCGTGCGCGGCAACCCCGCTGAAAACTATTCCCCTGAGGTGGTCGACGGCATTTTTATGCATCGCCGCATCGACGTTCTGACGGATAACCTGCCGGAAGTGACCGAGGCCAAAGGGTGGTTTCGCCCCGAAACGCGCCGCGTCGCGCCGATCACGCTCGACGTGATGTGGGATCACTTCCTGTCGCGCCACTGGGGACAGCTGTCGCCGGAGATGCCATTGCCGGAGTTTGTACGCTACGCCCATCAGCAGGTGTCGATTATTCTGCCCGACTCGCCGCCGCGCTTTGTGAATCTCAATAACTATCTGTGGTCAGAACGCTGGCTGGAGCGCTACCGCGATATGGACTTCATTCAGAATGTGTTAAACGGCATGGCGAGCCGCCGCCCGCGGCTGGATGCCCTGCGCGACTCCTGGTATGACCTGGATGAACATTACGACGCGCTGGAAACGCGTTTCTGGCAATTTTACCCGCGCATGATGACCCAGGCGAAAAGCAAACAGCTCTGACAGATTTCACATTGATAGGTAAAAGCTGGCGGAACGATTGTTACCACCTCTTTGTCTTATCCCTGAACACTCTCTATACTGGCTCGCGTTGCGTTCCAAATAACCTTAGTATCTACAGGAGAATCATATGGTTCTGGTAACTCGTCCGGCTCCGGATTTTACAGCTGCAGCAGTTCTGGGCAACGGTGAAATCGTTGAAAACTTCAACTTCAAACAGCACACCAACGGTAAAGCGACCGTTCTGTTCTTCTGGCCAATGGACTTCACTTTCGTTTGCCCGTCTGAACTGATCGCGTTCGACAAACGTTATGAAGAATTTCAGAAGCGTGGCGTAGAAGTGGTTGGCGTCTCCTTCGACTCTGAGTTTGTACACAACGCATGGCGTAACACCCCTGTCGACAAAGGCGGCATCGGTGCGGTGAAATACGCAATGGTTGCGGACATCAAACGCGAAATCCAGCAGGCTTACGGTATCGAACATCCGGACGCTGGCGTTGCACTGCGTGGTTCTTTCCTGATCGACGCAAACGGCATCGTGCGTCACCAGGTTGTGAACGATCTGCCGCTGGGTCGTAACATCGACGAAATGCTGCGTATGGTTGACGCGCTGCAGTTCCACGAAGAGCACGGTGAAGTGTGCCCGGCTCAGTGGGAAAAAGGAAAAGAAGGTATGGCTGCTTCTCCAGACGGCGTAGCAAAATACCTGTCCGAGAACGTATCCAGCCTGTAATCGGCACGGTTTACGAGAAGGCCCGCTAATGCGGGCCTTTTTTTATGCCTTACGCTGCGTCTCTCGCCAGATGCGCCAGGCCATGCCCGCCAGCAGAACGACACCCGCAATCAGCACGCCCCAGACCAGTAGCGTGTTCATCCTACTTTCCCGCTCGGCCGCGGACGTGGCGGTTAAACGCCCCTCGCCGCCTAATGCGACATTATCCTGAATGTCAGCCTGCGGCAGATTTGCCAGATCATAGGTTTTGCGCAGGTCGGCAGGGATCAGCATGTCGGGCTCCACGCTGGCAGGCTTTGCTGCTCCGTTGCCCCAGGCGAGCACGTACGGCGCTTTCCCCTGCGCGTTGAACACGAGCTCATAGCGGTCGCGATGCCCCGTCACGACCGGCAGGTTTTCCGGCAGACGCGCATTCAGCGTCGTGATTTTCACTGCCTGGACCAGCCCGCCGTTGAGCGAAACCGGTGCCGATGTTTTCCCCTCCAGACGGTAAAGGACCTCTTTCTTCAGGGGGTGCCATGTGTCTTTTTCCGTACTCCGCCAGGCGATTTCCACGGGAAGGACACCGTCACCATTCAGGGTGATACTGACCGCGCTCAGGGGCTGCGGATGTGTCCAGTGCCATTGCGCTTCGCTTGCCGATAACGGTTCCGCCTCGCCCTCCAGACTCATTTCTTCAGACATGGCCTGCGCCGGTGCGCTAATTGCGTTTACGCCGGTCAGTGTCAGACCCGGGTGTTCAGAATTCAGCACCACCAGCAGATAGCGGTTCGCATCGGGAGACAGCACCATGTCGGTATCGATCCGATCGAGCTTAAGACGATCCTGACCGCTGACGACATCCAGCAAGGGCATATCCTCACGCAGGCTAAACCAACGCTTAAGATCCTCGCTGTAATAGACCGACGCGGTTCCCTGCCACGGTGTCCGGGGAGCATTCCAGAGCAGCTGAAGCTGGGACAGGGCAATCTCCCCTTCGTTCTGCTCCGGCAGCGTCAGGAGGTAATGTTGCCCTGAGGCGGCCGTGTTTTGCCCTTCCAGCACAATCTCCACGCCGTTGCGGGAACGGAGCAGGACCTTATCGCTATCACCGCCGTCTCGCGAAGGCGCAAGCGGCGAGGCGTCCAGAGGGAAGAGGCGCAACGCCGTGGATTGTGGGGCCGCCTGCGGACGCGTGGCGGTGACCAGGCTAAAAGGCACCGGCTCACCGGACTGATTAAAGACGCGAACATCATGCAGTTCTGGTGACGTGCTCTGTTCATAAACGGCGAGCGGGAGCATGACCCGATACCACTGGGAAGGGGCAGACGTATCGAGTGAACGACCAAAGGCATAGTCCCGTGGCGATTCCGTTTGTCCCTCGTCGCAAAGCGCCGGGCCGCAAAGCGCCAGCAGCGCGGTACACACTACCGCATTCATCCATTTCATTTTTCATCTCCTGTTTTGGGCGGCAGCGGTGAGAAATACCCCACAATCAGCACCAGTATCGCCACGCCGATAAACGCCACCGCGCGCGACAGACCGCCTCCGCCCGCGCTGTCTACCAGCATCAGTTTAACCATCACCACACCGAGCAGCACGGCGCCGCAGAGCCACTCCTGCCGGGAAGCCCGACGGGTGGCATGGATCATGACCACCAGCGCGCTCAGCATCCAGAACAGGGCAAAGCTGGTCTGGATAAGCCGCGAATCCCACAGCGATGCCATATTCCAGGCCACGTCGCCGTACCAGGCCAGGGCGCGCATCAGCGCACCGTTAAGCCACCAGAAGCCAAACGCCATCAGCGCGACAGCAGGCCACGGGCGCGCTTGCGCAAGCAATGCCGGGTAGTAGCGCTCCACCGCCCGATAAAAGACCACCAGCCCCAGCAGTGCGAACGCGGCACCTTCCTCAAGCGGATTCACCAGCGGCAGCCAGGTCTGACGATAGACCACGCCGTCCTGGAAATTGGTCACGACCAGCAATACCAGCAGCGCCACGACCACAGGGATCGGTGCCAGGCAGGCATAAAGCGCAGGCCACTCCCGGAAGGGCCAAACGCGACGCCGTACCGCAGCCCGGAGTGCCATAATCAAACCGCCACCCGCGGCCATCGCCAGTCCACTGCCCCAGGCCGCCATCCCCCACGGCAGCGACTGGGCAAACCAGTAAAGCTCCGCGGCCAGCGCCAGTAAAATCATCCAGAACAGCGACAGATGCAGCCCCATCGCGATACGCGGCAGGAGCCTTTCACCGTCGCGCCACAGCAGCATCAGCGCGGCAGGAAGCGCAACGCACCACGCCAGATTTGACCAGCCGGCGGCAAAGACCTGCTGATGCCAGAGCTGATAACCCACCATCAGCAGCATCAGCGGCCACAGCAGCCATTTGCTGGCATCCAGTTCCCGCCACGCCAGACGCGCGGCGGCCTGCCGCCAGCCCCAGACCGACACGGCCGAAAGCGCCAGCACGCCTGCCAGAACAGATAATTCCTGCTTCAGCATTAGCTGCGCCGCCCCCAGCTGCGCCACTATCCAGAACAACAGCCCGCCTGCCAGCAGCGCCCAGCTGACCGGCAGCAAGAGAGTCCGCCACAGCCAGGCCGCAGCCAGCCAGCAAAGGCTGAGGATGGTGAAGATCAGCAGCAGGCTCAGCGACGTCACACCATTCGTTTGCGCCCACAGCGCGCTGCCAAGCGCCAGCACCAGCAGCGCCGTCCCGCTATAGCTCATGCGCCGCTGCTGCTGTTGTACGCCCAGCCAGAGGATGCCCAGCCCCTCCAGCGCCCAGGCCATTGCCGTCCAGCGCGCCGACAGCGCCAGCGGAATGGCGAGCGTGGCAAACCCGCCGCCGATTGCCAGCGCCGCCATAACCAGCGGCCGTCCGAGAGAGGGATAGCGCCGCAGGGCGAGGAACGCGAGGGCAAGATAAAAGGCGCCATATCCGAGGGCACTCAGTGCCGGGCCGTAGGTCCAGTGCTGCGTCATGCCATACTGCATGCCAAAACCAACCAGCGGCGGGGCAAACAGCAGGACACCGTCAATAATCTGCTTGCCTTTCTCCTGCGCCCGCAGCGACAGCGCCACGCTCAGCACGCCGAATATCAACGTGTTGGCAATCAGGAACAGCTGGCAGACCCAATAGTCTTCTGGCCTGTAGTCGTTCAGCCCCCACAGGCCGCCCACGCCGAACGTAAACAGCAGCCCGAGGAGATTGAGCTCGCGCCAGTGCTGCCAGATGCTAATCGCGAGAATGCCGATGGAAAGCAGGAGATAGAAAGAGAACAGCGCCACAAAGCTACCGCCCCCGGTAGACAACAGCAGCGGCGCAAGATAGCCACCGAGGCTTGCCAGCATGGCCAGGCTCAGCGCCTTCTGCAGCACCGCCAGCCCGACGCTCGCCGCGCAAATCACCACCAGCAATGCAAAGGCCAGCGTCATCGGCAACATTTGCCAGAGCCGGAAAGCACCAAAGACGGTCAGATAGAGAATGCCTGTCGCGCCCCCCTGAAGGATCAGCGCATAGACGCGCTGTCTGTGCCGCAGCCGCCACCCGAGGGCCAGCAGGACTATAGCAAACAGCGCCGTCGCGGCCAGACGAAGCTCAAGCGGGAACAGGGAGTGCTCGACGGTATAGCGCAGCAGGAATGAAAGCCCAAGAAAGAGCAGCAGGATCCCCAGTTTCGCCAGCGGATTCCCCTGCATGAACCAGCGCACCAGCGACGACAGCATGCCGCCAAAGGCAGAAGGCTGTTTGGTCGCTGGCGCTGGGGGTGCAACGGGCGCTGCCGCAACGGCGGAACTCTCCGGGCGCCAGGGGTCGACAGGCGCGGGCGCGTCATCGACCACCGGTTCGGTCATTTCCGCCGGCGCAACGGCCAGTTCAGGCTCCGGTGCGTTCTCCGCCACGCCGCGCTGTTCAAGGGCCTCAATGCGCTGGCGAAGTCGGGCGATCTCCTGTTGTGCCGTCGAGCTTCGATTAAAGCCAATAACCGCAAGCACGGGCGCAACCACCAGCGCAAAAACCAGAAATAAACAGCCAAGGATGTAAAGCTCGTCCATGTTTCCACCTTCACCGTAAACGATCTGTTAAGATTGACACAACTCGTTGCATTTGCGCCATCTTAAAAGGTGAAAACCGTTCCGTTCGCGATTAACTGCCGAACCAGACCGTCGCGGAGATCGCCGGAAGCGAAAGCACGCCGTCCTGCAACGTCGCTTTACCCTCTTTACTCTTCCACGTCTTATCTGCCAGCAGCGGTGAATATTCCAGCACCACTTCGCAGGCCTCGCCCCGGTTAATCGCCACCAGCACGCGCTGCTGCTGATAAACCCGGACAAAGACCACCACGTTATCGTGAGCATACACCACCTGACAGCCGCCGTAGCGCAGGGCGAGACTCTGCTTGCGCAGCTTCGCCAGCCGCTGATACAGGCTGAACAGTACCTTGTCCTGCTGCTCTGGCGCCCACGGGAACGTTTTGCGGCAGAACGGATCGTTGTTCCCGTCCAGCCCCACTTCGTCGCCATAGTAGATGCACGGTACGCCCGGCCAGGTGAAGAGCCAGGTGACCGCCAGCGGCAGACGCGCGACATCCTTGCCGAGCAGGGATTTAAAGCGCGCGGTATCATGGCTATCGAGCTGGTTAAACATCCGCAGCTGCTGCTGATGGGACAGACCGGCGCGATAGTTTTCCATCCACGCCATGCAGGTTTCCGCATCGATATGGTTCGGATCGTAGGAGATGTCGGTGTTGGCGAGGAATCCCCACAACGGGAAGGTAAAGCCGCGGTAGTTCATCGCCGCGTCTTCCGCATCGGCCTGCAGCCACTGGCGCGCGTCGCCAAAGTGTTCGCCAAACACAAACGCCTCAGGCTGGGCCGCTTTCGCCGAGCGCGTGATCCCGGCGACGTGCTGAAGGTTATTCCGCGCCCCGCCCGCCTCACCGAGCATATGCACCACGTCCAGACGCCAGCCGTCCATATTCCACGGTGCCTTCAGCCAGTGACGGACGATACTGTTTTCACCGCCGTAAACTTCATCGATAAGAGAAGGCGACTGAAAATCCAGCTTCGGCAGGCTCGGGTAGCCCAGCCAGTCCAGCGCACGGCCCTCCTCGTTAAAGCTGTACCAGTCGCGCTGCGGCGAATCCGGGTTATGACATGCCCCGCCCATCGACTGATTATGGCGGTCAAACCAGGCGTGAGAATCGCCGCTGTGGTTGAATACCCCGTCGAGAATAAGGCGCATGCCTTCATTTTGCGTATTCTGACGCAGGCGCAGCAGCGCCTCATCACCGCCAAACTGCGGGTCAACGTGGCGATAATCTTCGGTATCGTATTTATGTACGCTCGGGGCTTTAAACACCGGGTTGAGATACAGCGCCGTTACGCCCAGTTTTTTCAGATACGGCAGCTTCTCGCTGATGCCGTCCAGATCGCCGCCGTAAAAAGTCGAGCCGCCAGCCTGCGCGGTTAACGGTTCATCCCACGCTTTCATAATGATGTCATGGCCCGCTGCATGGTGGTAATAGACCTTATCCTGTTCGGCAGTTCGCTTCTGGCTGCGGGCAAAACGGTCCGGGAAGATCTGGTAAAAGACCTGATCGTTAACCCACTGCGGGCCGTTATCCGGGTAATCAACGGCAAACTGTTCCAGCCGTGCAGGCGGGAAACGGCTAAATCCCTGTGGGGTAAACCACAGCTGACGGTTATTCCACAGCAGTTTGAAGCTGTAGCGACGGCGCGGCTGGCCGCTGCTCAGGTCGATATTCGCCCGCCACGCCGTGATCCCCGGCTGCGGCTGGCTGCGCTGTTTATGCATTTTCAGCGTGGTTTCTTCATTATCCACTTCGGCGCGGAGCGTCACGCGTTCAGGCTGGTTTTCCCCGGCCAGCCAGAGCGTAATCACAAGGTTGTCTTTGTTTTGCTTAACAAATGGCGCAACCGGAAGGTGCCAGGCATTTAACATCACGAATCCCCTTTGATGAAATTGACGTCACCTTGCCACAGGGTGGTTAAGGATAGCTCACCATGACGTGATTTATTGGGGGAGGAGGACGGGGGAGGAGTTTTTTTCGGGGGGAAAAGGGAGTGTAGGCCGGGTAAGCGCAGCGCCACCCGGCATTTTTACCTTACTGCGCTTCCGCCAGCTGGCGGTCGCGGCGGCACTTAAACATCCAGCCCACCAGCAGCAGCACGATCCACGCACAGCCGACGTAGAGAGAAATACGGGTATCCGGGTGGTAGCCAATCAGGCCAATGATAAACACCAGGAAGATCAGCCCGACGACGGTCGTTGCGACACCACCCGGAACTTTGAACTTCAGCGCTTTCGCCTCATCCGGCGAGAGACGACGGCGGAACGCAATCTGCGACAGCAGGATCATGATCCACACCCAGACGGTTGCGAAGGTCGCGAGAGACGCAATCACCAGGAAGACGTTCTCCGGCATGATGTAGTTCAGGTAAACCGAGAACAGCAGCGCAACGGTCATGACCACGACCGTCACCCACGGCGTGCCGCGGCGTGAGGTTTTAGCGAACACCTTCGGCGCACTGCCCTGCTCCGCCATGCCGTGGAGCATACGGCCCACGCCAAAAACGTCACTGTTGATCGCGGAAAGTGAGGCGGTCAGCACCACAAAGTTCAGAATACTGGCCGCAAACGCGATGCCCATATGCTGGAAGGTCAGCACAAACGGGCTACCGTTAGTGCCCACCTGATTCCACGGGTAGATGGACATAATGACGAACAGCGTCCCCACATAGAACACCAGAATACGCATCGGCACGGAGTTGATGGCGCGTGGAATGGATTTCTCCGGGTTTTTTGCTTCCCCGGCGGTGATACCGATAATCTCGATACCGCCGTAAGCGAACATCACCATCTGCAACGACATCACCATGCCGAGCCAGCCGTTGCTGAAGAAGCCACCGTTGCTCCAGAGGTTATGGATACCGGTTGGCTGACCGCCGTTGCCAATCCCCCAGATGATGATACCGAAACCGGCCACAATCATGATGATGATGGTGGCGACTTTGAAGAAGGAGAACCAGAACTCCAGTTCGCCAAACACCTTCACGCTCATCAGGTTAACGGCACAGATGATCAGCACCACGCTCAGGACCCAAATCCAGTGCGGCACCGCCGGGAACCAGACGCCCATATAGATGCCAAACGCCGTTACGTCGGCGATCGCCACAATCAGGATTTCGAAACAGTAGGTCCAGCCGGTGATGAACCCGGCCAGCGGGCCGAGGTTTTCCTGCGCATAGCGCGAGAATGAGCTGGCGGACGGATTGTGAACAGACATTTCACCGAGGGCGCGCATGATGATATACGCCGCCACGCCGCCGATGATATAGGCCAGCAGAACGCTGGGACCGGCCATTTTGATGGCATCTGCCGAGCCATAAAAAAGACCGGTACCGATAGCAGAGCCCAGCGCCATAAAGCGAATGTGGCGCGTGCTCAGCCCACGTTTGAGTTTGTTAGTGCTTTCCATTTAAATCTTGCCATTCAACACGAAAAAACAAAAAACCACGGGGCCTTAAGCCCCGTGGTTAAACAGTTTGTTGCCGTTGATTAATGGGCGTTTGATGTCATCTGACGCCCTGCAGCACGGTCCCAGATAATCGCCAGCACCAGTGCAACAACGGTAGGCATCAGCCAGGCCAGGCCCTGCTCGGACAGCGGCAGACGCTGTGTCCAGGCTGGCAGTATTTGCGCAAACGCTGATGCTTTAATCCCGTCAAGGATACCAAAAATCAGGCTAATAAACATGGCTGGCGCAATAATTCGTGAGGAGTTATTCCACCACGGGCGAGTAAAGCTCAGCACCACCAGCACGATACACGGCGGGTAAATCGCTGTCAGCACCGGAATCGAGACCTGAATCAGGTGGCTCAGACCGAGGTTAGACACCGCCATGGAGAAGATACCGAGGATAAACACCAGGGTGCGATAAGAGAGCGGCAGATACTGCGCGAAGAACTCTGCACAGGCGCAGGTCAGGCCAACCGCGGTCACCAGACACGCCAGGAAGATCAGCGCCGCCAGCAGCATACTGCCCGCGCCACCGAAGGTGTGCTGGACGTAAGCGTGCAGGATAGCCGCACCGTTCGCGTTCTGATCCACCAGCATGGCGCTGTCGGAGCCCAGACGGAACAGCGCCAGATACAGCAGCGTCAGGCCCACGCCAGCCATCAGGCCAGCCCAGATGGTATAGCGGGTCAGCAGGCGCGCTTCGGTCACACCGCGGGAACGTGCGGCGTTAACGATAACGATACCAAACACCATCGCCCCCAGCGTATCCATCGTCAGATAGCCGTTCACAAAGCCGTTAGAGAACGCGGCGTTTTTGTAGGCGTCCATCGCGTCGCTGATCGGGCCTGCAGGCCAGACAACCGCCGCTACCGCCAGGACAATCAGCGCCACAATTTTCAGCGGTGCAAGGAAGTTACCTACGGTATCCAGCAGCTTGCCCGGATAGAGGGAAACCAGAATCACAATCGCGAAGTAAATCAGGCTGTAGATAAACAGCGGCATCGCGCCGTCACCGGTCAGGGGAGCAATCCCCACTTCGAAGGAAACGGTCGCCGTACGCGGGGTCGCAAACAGCGGACCAACAGCCAGATAGCAGACGGTTGCCAGCAGAACGCCCGCCACTTTGCCAATCGGGGTGCTGAGGCTATCCACACCGCCACCGACTTTCGCCAGCGCGATGACGGTCAGCACCGGCAGACCCACGGCAGTAATCAGGAAACCAAACGCAGCCGTCCAGACGTGTTCACCCGCCTGTAAGCCAACCATGGGAGGAAAAATGATGTTGCCTGCGCCAACGAACAGCGCAAATGTCATAAAGCCCAGCGCGATGATGTCACGCGATTTTAAGTGATGGGTCATAAAACCTTACTGCCTGTGGATGTGGTGTTGAAAACATTGAGATTTTCGTCTTCCCTGACGGGACGATACAGCCGAAAAATTACTCAATTTCAGCGGGAAATGCTCCCGTCCTGGCGTGGAGAAGAATAGTTTTTCGATTTACCACGCAAATACAGTCGGTCTGACAGTATCTGGGGCGCAATTTAAACGCTTATAACGTTTAAAGGCAAGGAGGGATCGCAAAACCAGAACAATATGCCAGCATGAAAATACGGACCAGAATAATTCGCTAATTTCATGAAAAAGCCATGGCTAATCATGCGAACAAAAAAGCACCAACCGTATAAAATTCATCCGCGTTTCGCCTGACTGCAAAGCAAACGGGCCAGCAGAGGCTGACCCGTGGAAAGGTAAAATGACACACCGACTGTCAGGCGATCTTTTTGGCAATTAATCGTTCCGGAATCACGAAGCTGAAGCGGGTTCCTTTACCCAGCGTGCTCGCAATATCGAGACGGCTTTCGTGGTGATTCACCGCATGTTTAACAATCGCCAGCCCCAGGCCGCTTCCTCCGGTCTGCCGCGAACGTGCTTTATCCACGCGGTAGAAGCGCTCGGTGAGACGCGGAATATGCTCCGGCGCGATACCCGGCCCGTTGTCCTCCACGCTAAATTCGGCTCCCGTCGGGGTATGGTGCCAGCGCACCACGATGTCCGTCCCTTCCGGCGTATGGTTCACCGCGTTATACACCAGGTTTGAAATGGCACTACGCAGTTCATCTTCACTGCCCAGCACCTTTAGCGTGTTGTCGACCTCAAAGGTCAGGTGATGCCTGTTGTGGCTTAAGGTTTGCGCTTCACCCTCCACGACCCGCAGCATCATTGGCACATCGATGGTGTCATTCAGCGCAAGCGTTGGCGCGGCTTCAATCTTCGAGAGCGTCAGCAACTGCTTCACCAGGCCTTCCATCCGGTGCGTTTGCTCGCGCATGGTGTGCAGCGCTTTTTCGCGCGGCGCACCTTCAAGCGTTTGCTCCTGCATCATCTCCAGATAGCCCTGAAGCACGGTCAGCGGAGTCCGCAGTTCATGGCTGACGTTTGCAAAGAAGTTGCGACGCGCCCCCTCCAGCTGGTGCATCTGGGTAACATCGCGCGCCACCATCAGCCACTGCTTGTCGCTGTAGGGCATCACGCGGATTTCCAGATGGCGACCGTTATTGAGCTTCAGATTGTGCGGTCGGGTAAAATCACGCTTTTTCAGGTACAGCGTGAACTCGGGATAGCGCAGAAGGTTGAGGATATTCTGGCCATTATCATCCGGCCAGCGCAGGCCCAACAGCTGTTGCGCCAGACCATTACACCAGAAGATGGTCCCTTCTTCGGTGGTCAGGATGACCGCATCCGGCAGCGATTCCGCACCGCTGCGAAAACGCTTAATCAGGCTTCCCAGCTCGCGGCGGCGCTTTTTATTACGCATCTGCATCTGATGCAGACCGTACAGCAGCGGCTCCCAGCTGCCGCTTCCCGGCGGCGGCGTCATACTGCGGTCAACCCACAGCCACCAGGAGAGGCGCAGCAGGTTCCAGAAATGCCAGATCAGCAGCCCGGTGACCGACGCCAGCAGAAACCACGGCAGGTGTCCAAGAAAGGCCCCCAGAATGAAGGCCGGAATACAGCATAAGATCAGTTCAAAAACGAGCCTTTTCCATGACAGACGTTCCAGCACGCGTCACACTCCTGTCATTGTTCAGAAACGGGTAGAAAAACGATAACCCGTGCCGCGGACCGTCTGCACCATGCGATCGTGGCCGCTCAGTTCCAGCGCTTTTCGCAGGCGGCGGATATGTACGTCAACCGTCCGGTCTTCGACATACACGTTAGTTCCCCAGACGTTATTCAGCAACTGCTCGCGGCTGTAAACGCGTTCCGGGTGAGTCATAAAGAAGTGCAGGAGTTTAAATTCGGTAGGCCCCATGTCGAGGGGATTTTCACCGGTCATTACGCGGTGTGAGGTGGGGTCAAGGCTCAGTCCCTGCATCTCGATCACCTCTTCCACCGCCATCGGTGAAATGCGGCGCATCACGGCTTTAATGCGGGCCACCAGCTCTTTCGGTGAAAACGGTTTGGTAATGTAGTCGTCCGCGCCGGTCTCCAGACCGCGCACGCGATCCTCTTCTTCACCGCGCGCCGTCAGCATCACCACCGGGATGTCGCGGGTCAGCGCTTCACGCTTCAGGTGCTTGATAAACTGCAGTCCGGAACCGCCGGGCAACATCCAGTCCAGCAGAATCAGATCGGGCCAGGGTTCATTCAACTGGTTCACTGCGCTGTCATAATCTTCCGCTTCAACCGGCTGGAAGCCATTTTGCTCGAGCACGAAGCACACCATTTCACGAATTGGAGCTTCATCTTCTACGACCAGAATACGTCTCGCCATACTTTGCCCTGTCTTATCTTATGTACGTTACAAGTTTGTAATTCGGCGCCATTATGCGTCAGATTTATGACAGATTTATGAAAAACAGTACCACGACAATAGCCAAACTGTTGTTTTATTACAGCGGTTATTTTCCCTTCCCTGAAGGTTTATAATCCTGCTTTCTCTTTTTCGCCACGGATCAGCTATGCGCATACTTCACACCTCGGACTGGCATCTGGGTCAAAATTTTTACAGCAAAAGCCGTGCGGCTGAACATGACGCGTTCCTGAACTGGCTGCTGGAAATGGCCCAGGCGCATGAGGTAGATGCGATTATTGTGGCGGGTGACATCTTTGATACCGGCTCTCCTCCCAGCTATGCGCGAGAACTGTATAACCGCTTCGTGGTGAATTTGCAGCAAACCGGCTGTCATCTGGTGATTGTCGCCGGTAACCATGATTCCGTCGCGACGCTCAACGAATCCCGCGACATCCTGGCCTTTCTTAATACCACCGTCGTCGCCAGCGCCGGGCACGCCCCGCAGATCCTGAAAAAACGTGACGGTACACCAGGGGCGGTACTGTGCCCCATCCCGTTTTTACGTCCCCGCGATATCGTGCAAAGCCAGGCTGGGCTGTCAGGCGCGCAAAAACAGCAACATCTTTTACAGGCCATCACTGAGTATTATCACCAGCAGTACGCCGAAGCCTGCGCCCTGCGCGGCGAACAGCCGATTCCGGTGATTGCGACCGGGCATCTCACCACCGTCGGGGCCAGTAAAAGTGACGCCGTTCGTGACATCTATATCGGCACGCTCGACGCCTTTCCGGCGCAAAACTTCCCGCCAGCGGACTACATTGCGCTTGGGCATATCCACCGCGCGCAGGTTATCGGCGGCTGCGAACACATTCGCTACTGCGGCTCCCCCCTTTCACTCAGTTTCGATGAAACGGGTAAAGCCAAATCTGTGCATCTGGTGAGCTTCACCGGGGGCAAACTCAGCACCGTCGAGACGCTGGAGGTGCCGGTCACTCAGCCCCTGGCGGTGCTGAAGGGCGATCTCGATGCCATTACCGCCCAGCTGGAGCAGTGGCGCGGTGTCGAGCAGGATCCTCCCATCTGGCTGGATATCGAAATCACCACCGATGACTACCTGCATGATATGCAGCGGAAAATCCAGGCGTTGACTGAAGATCTGCCGGTTGAAGTCTTACTGGTGCGCCGCAGCCGCGAGCAGCGCGAGAAAATTCTGCTCAGCGCCCGGCGTGAAACCCTCAGCGAGCTGAAGGTAGAAGAGGTGTTCGAACGCAGGCTTTCGCAGGAGGAGATAGACGACGCGAAGCGCGCAAGGCTCAGCGAGTTGTTCTCCCATACCCTGCATGCGCTCAAAGATGAGGATGAAAACGCATGAAAATTCTGAGCCTGCGCCTGAAAAATCTCAACTCCCTCAAGGGCGAGTGGAAAATTGACTTTACCGCTGAGCCCTTTGCCAGCAACGGGCTGTTTGCCATTACCGGTGCGACCGGGGCAGGCAAAACCACCCTGCTCGACGCCATCTGCCTGGCGCTTTATCACGAAACCCCACGTCTGAGTAAGGTTTCTCAGGCGCAAAATGACCTGATGACGCGCGACACCGCCGAGTGTCTGGCCGAGGTTGAGTTTGAGGTAAAAGGGACGGCCTATCGCGCTTTCTGGAGCCAGAACCGGGCGCGCAATCAGCCTGACGGCAACCTGCAGGCGCCGCGTGTGGAGCTGGCGCGCTGCGAAGATGGCAAAATCCTGGCCGACAAAGTGACGGATAAGCTGGAGCAAACTGCCGCCCTCACCGGGCTGGACTATGGCCGTTTTACCCGCTCAATGCTGCTCTCTCAGGGACAATTTGCCGCCTTCCTCAATGCCAAACCGGGCGATCGGGCTGAACTGCTGGAAGAACTGACCGGCACCGAGATCTACGGCCAGATCTCCGCCATGGTCTTTGAGAAACATAAATCCGCCCGCAGTAGGCTTGAAAAGTGTGAGGCGCAGGCGGCGGGCGTCGTGCTGCTGAGCGAAGAGCAACAGCAGCAGTTACAGCAAAGTTTGCAGGCACTTACTGACGAAGAGAAAACCCTGCTGGTACAGCAGCAAAGCCAGCAGAAAGATTTTCAGTGGCTTACGCGCCATGATGAACTGGTGCGCGAGCAGCAGCGTGTCACCGAGATGCAGCAACAGGCGCAACAGGCACTGACGAACGCTGCGCCTGAACTGGCCAAACTCCAGCTTGCTCAACCAGCCGCTCAGCTCCGCCCGCTTTGGGAACATCTGCAGGAGCAAACCGCGCGTCTGACGCAAACCCGGCAGCGAATTATCGAAGTAAATACTCGCTTACAATCCAGAACTGCGCTGCGTGCGCGGATCCGCAATACCGCCCTGCGTAACCACGCGCAGCTTCAGACCGAACTGACCGCACTGGCGCAGTGGCTGGCGGAGCACGAACGCTATCGCCTGTTGGGCCAGGAAATTGCCGGCTGGCGCGCGCAATTCAGCCAGCTGACCCGCGATAAAACGCACATCGCCACCCTTGCCGCACGAATGGCTGAGCTACGCCAGAAGCTGGCAGAGATGCCGGAAAACACGCTGACGCTGACCGCCGATGAGGTGAGCGCCGCCATGGAGCAACAGTCCCGGACGCGCCCGCTGCGCCAGCGGCTAACGTCGCTTCATGCGCGCTATCAGCCACTGCAAAAACGTCTGCTGCAAAATGCGCAAATCCTGCAAAAAGCCCAGGCGGAACAGGCGAAGCTCACTGAAACGCTGACGCAGCGCCGCCAGCAGTACAAAGAGAAAAACCAGCACTATCTCGATTTGAAAGCCCTGTGCGAAACCGAAGCGACAATTAAGAAGCTGGAGCATTACCGTTCTCAACTTGAGGCAGGCAAACCCTGTCCGCTGTGCGGCTCCAGCGAGCATCCTGCCGTGGAGACATACCGCTCGCTTGAACTGACGGATAATCAACGCCGCCGTGATGCCCTGGAAAAAGAGGTCGCCTCGCTTAAAGAGGAAGGCCTGCTGGTGCTGGGACAGGTCAATGCCCTCACTCAGCAGATCCAGCGTGAGACAGACGACGCGCAGACGCTGTCTCAGGAAGAGCAAGCGCTCGCTAAAGAGTGGCAGGAAACCTGCGCGTCCCTGAATGTCGCGTTAACGATTCAGGACGATATCGCGCCATGGATGAATGAGCAGGAACACTACGAGCGCCAGCTTTATCAGCTCAGTCAGCGTCTGACCCTGCAAAATCAGCTTCATGAGCAGGAAGCGCAGGAGCGGCAGTATCAGCAGCAGCTGGCCGCCGCGCGACAGGCGCTGGAGCACACCCTGTTCTCATTATCACTTAACGTCCCGGAAGAGGGAGATGAAGCCGCCTGGCTGCAGGCCCGTGAGGCTGAATTTGCCCAGTGGCAGGAGAAGCAAACGCAGCAGGGTGTGCTTCAGGAACGAATGAACGCTCTGCAGCCGCTGCTCGACGCGCTGCCGGTAAGCCCGGGTGAAGACACTGAAGCGACTATTCCGGATGACTGGCGCGCCATCCACGACGAGTGCGTGTCGCTGCAAAGCCAGCTTAGTGCACAGCAGCAGCAGGAAGCGCTGGAGCAAGCGCGCCTGCAGCAGTCGCAGACGCAATTCACCGCGGCGCTCTCCGCAAGCTGTTTTGCCGACCAGGATGCGTTTCTTGCTGCGCTGCTGGACGAAGCCACGCTTCGTCACCTCGAACAGCTGAAACAGACGCTGGAAAACCAGATCCAGCAGGCCGCGGCGCTGTGCGGACAAGCTAACCAGCAGCTGCAGTCTCATCTGGCGCTGCGGCCGGAAGGGCTCGACGCCGACGCGCCGACGCTTCAAACCCAGCTGCAGCAGCTGGCGCAACAGCTTCGGGAGAACACCACCCATCAGGGCGAGATCCGCCAACAGCTTAAGCAGGACAGCGACAACCGGCAGCATCAGCTGGCATTGATGCAGCAAATTGAAGAGGCTGCGCGTCTGGCAGACGACTGGGGATATCTCAACGCGCTTATCGGTTCCAGCACCGGCGACAAATTCCGTAAGTTTGCGCAGGGGCTGACGCTGGACAATCTGGTCTGGCTCGCCAACCAGCAGCTTAACCGCCTGCACGGGCGCTACCTGCTGCAGCGCAAGGCCAGCGACGCGCTGGAGCTGGAAGTGGTCGACACCTGGCAGGCGGATGCGGTGCGCGATACCCGTACCCTCTCCGGCGGCGAGAGCTTCCTGGTCAGTCTGGCGCTGGCGCTGGCGCTTTCCGATCTGGTGAGTCATAAAACGCGGATCGATTCGCTGTTCCTGGATGAAGGGTTTGGCACGCTCGACAGCGAAACGCTGGATACCGCGCTGGATGCGCTTGATGCGCTGAACGCCACCGGGAAAACCATCGGCGTGATCAGCCATGTTGAGGCGATGAAAGAGCGTATTCCGGTGCAGATCAAGGTGAAGAAGATTAACGGGCTGGGGTATAGCAGGCTGGATAAGGTGTTTGCGGTGGAATAAATGGTGGGATGGTGCGGTCTGGTGCCCTCACCCTGGCCCTCTCCCACAGGGAGAGGGTACAAACATTAAAAACGGCAACTTGCGTTGCCGTTTTGCGTTCATTCCGGCCACAGCCACGCCGCGCCGCGCACGCCGCTGGAGTCACCGTGGACAGCTTTGCGGATAGGGGTTTCACACTCGCCACCAAAGACCCACTGCTTCACCAGCGTCGGTACCGTGGCATACAGCCGGTCGACGTTGCTCATGCCGCCGCCCAGCACAATCACGTCCGGATCGAGAATATTCACCACATGCGCCAGAGATTTCGCCAGCCGCATTTCGTAACGGCTCAGGGCCAGCTCCGCCACCGGATCCTGCTCCTCGACCAGACGCATGATCTCGTTGCCCTTGAGCGGCTGACCACTCAGACGGTGATAGTCGGTCGCAAAACCGGTGCCGGAGATAAACGTCTCAATACAGCCCTGTTTTCCGCAGTAGCACGGGACTTCAGTGCGGTATTTGAGTTCGTCTTCATCCATCCACGGTAACGGGTTATGCCCCCATTCGCCCGCGGTGCCGTTACCGCCGATATGGGCGCGACCGCCAAAGGCCACGCCCGCGCCGCAGCCGGTACCAATAATGACGGCAAACACGGTCTGGGCGCCGGCTGCCGCGCCGTCGATGGCCTCAGAGACCGCCAGACAGTTAGCGTCGTTAGCCAGACGCACTTCACGGTTGAGGCGCGCGCTTAAATCTTTATCAAATGGCTGGCCGTTGAGCCAGGTCGAGTTGGCGTTTTTTACCACCCCGGTATACGGTGAGATCGACCCTGGGATCCCCATCCCGACGCTGCCGGTTTGCCCTGTCGCCTGCTCTGCCATCCCGACCAGCGTGGCAATCGTCTCGATAGTCTGGTGATAATCATCGCGCGGCGTCGGCAAACGGTGGCGGAACAGCTGCTCGCCCTGCTCGCTCAGCGCGATGACTTCGGTTTTGGTGCCGCCCAAATCAATCCCAATACGCACAAGACTCTCCTCATTATTTTGATTATCAACAGAGTAGAAGCACGCTTCCCGATTAGCAATGCAAGCGATGCGACAATTCGTTATCATGCCCGCTGATTTAACGACAAGGCCGTGGAAATTATCATGCTGTGGTTCAAAAATTTGATGGTTTACCGTCTCAGCCGCGACGTTTCGCTGCGTGCAGAAGAGATGGAAAAACAGTTAGCCGCTTATACCTTTTCCCCTTGCGGTAGCCAGGATATGGCAAAAACCGGCTGGGTTCCGCCAATGGGTTCACAGAGCGATGCATTGACCCACGCCAGCAGCACGGGTCAAATCATCGTCTGCGCCCGTAAAGAAGAGAAAATTCTGCCCACGCCGGTGGTGAAGCAGGCGCTCGAAGCGAAAATTTTCAAGCTGGAAGCCGAGCAGGGCCGCAAGCTGAAAAAAACCGAAAAAGATTCGCTGAAAGACGAAGTTCTGCATTCACTGCTGCCGCGCGCCTTCAGCCGCTTCAGCCAGACCATGATGTGGATCGATACCGTTAACGGGCTGATCATGGTGGACTGCGCCAGCGCGAAAAAAGCGGAAGATACGCTGGCCCTGCTGCGTAAAAGTATCGGCTCTTTACCGGTCGTTCCGCTGGCGCTGGAGACGCCAATTGAGCTAACGTTGACCGAATGGGTACGCAGCGGTGCGGCGGCGCAGGGATTCCAGATCCTTGATGAAGCCGAGCTGAAAGCTCTGCTGGAAGATGGCGGCGTGATCCGTGCGAAAAAGCAGGATCTGGTGAGCGACGAGATCGCCGTACATATCGAAGCGGGCAAAGTGGTGACAAAACTGGCGCTCGACTGGCAGCAGCGTATTCAGTTTGTGATGTGCGACGATGGTTCCATCAAGCGTCTGAAGTTCTGCGATGAGTTGCGCGATCAGAACGAAGATATCGACAGGGAAGATTACGCCCAGCGCTTTGACGCGGACTTCATCCTGATGACCGGCGAGCTGGCCGCGTTGATTCAGAATCTGGTGGAAGGCCTCGGCGGCGAAGCGCAGAGATAATTCCACCTAACCCTCTCCCCATGGGGGAGAGGGAATAAAATCATTTCAGGTAGCGGCACAAATAAGAGGTCGGTTCAGCGACCTGCAGATGGAACTCACTGTGACCAGGCACGTTGAAAACCTGTCCGGCAGCGTAAACTTTCCATTCCGTTTCACCCGGCAGTAAGACGTTCAGCGCCCCGCTGACCACCGTCATCTCTTCCGCTTCCGCCGTGCCGAAGGTGTACTCCCCTTCCGCCATCACGCCAACACTGGCGCGGCCAGTACTGCTGCTGGTAAAACCAATGGATTTCACTTTACCGGAAAAGTATTCGTTACTCTGAAGCATGAACTGGCCCTTATATTTTTAGATAAAAATTCACTATAGGGGCCATGCTCATCACCTGTCACGCAAAATCATTACATCAAAAGCTCCGAGGCCAGGCGAGCCATCAGAACGTTGGATAACAGCACGGGCACATCCAGCGCTTTTTGCAGTAAATCACGGTGGTGCTGGTGGAAACCCAGGCAATCCAGGATCAAGACATCGGCCCCTCTTTCGAGCAGCTCCTTCCCGGCAGCAATGAGTTTGGCCTCACTGTCCCAGAACGGATTAGCCAGTGCGTATAAGGGCACTTTTTCAAGTACGTGCCATTTTGCTTCCTGATTGTCCATAAGCTCCTCGATGGGGACAATCACCCCCACCTGATGACCATCAACAATCGAGGCCACCAGCGGCGGTATGATCCGCATCGGCTCCAGCAAAATCGCATTGCGCGCCGTGAGTCCCTTAATGGGTGCGGTACTCATCAGCAAAATCACGTCATAACCCTGATTATCGAGCACTTCTATCACGCCCTGTAGCGATCGCTCGATCTTCTGGCGGGAAACATGCGCCAGTTTACCGTCACTTAATAACGTCGCCAGGGGATCCTCCCCCGCCTCTACAGCGTAGTCTTCCATGACCTCTTCCCGACTCATCTTGCCCAGCAGGCTGAGATGCGTTATCTGTTGTTCAGATACATGCTCGGTTAAGAGCGGTAACACTTCGCTTACAGGGACCACACCAATGGTGAGGATCGCCAACGTTGCCTTCATCTTTATCGCCTTCCATTACTCCAACATCGTGCACACAGGTACAGGCTCACTACGCTGCACAGTTCGTTTTTTCAACAAAACAGCACCAAGCGTAGCAGGTGATCCCGACATCGAAATGTAAAGATCGCCTGCCGATACCGGAGTTACTTGTAATAACTAAATATTAACTCCTGCTTAACTTTCCCGATGAGTAAAAAGTGTGATTCAGGCACGATTCTGGAGCGTTTAGGAAAACGTTCAGGTTATGTCGGGATCTTCGTAGCGCCGTTTCGCATCCAGCGCTTCCTGTTCAGTTTCGTGTTCACTGATCAGCGAGTCCGGTTTGGGGTGATCGGCACGCAGTTGATACCAGGTCACGGTATGACCCGTCTGGCCTTTTTCAACGGTAACAATGCGCGCTTCACGCGGATAGGGAGGTCTGGTTGGCATAGCTCATCCTTCTATTATGTCTGAGCTATAAGTATAGACGCCGCTTAGCTGGCACACGCCAATCGCAGGGCGGTAATAATCTGAATCACAACGTCTTCGGGCGTCGCTGACGCATCCACGATGTGATGAGCCGCTTCGCGGTACAGGGCATCGCGTTCGGCCAGCACTTCACTCACCTCTTCGTTGAGCGGTCTGGCGGTCAGCGCCGGGCGTTGCCCCTCTTCCGGAAACGCCTCCAGACGCCCGACCAGAGCCGACACCGGCGCGCTGAGATAGATAACAATCCCCTTCTCGCGCATAAAGCGACGATTGCACTCTGCCAGAACAATGCCTCCGCCGGTCGCAATCACCGCTGATGGCGTGGTGACTGCTTTCAGCGCGGCCGTTTCGCGTGCGCGAAAACTCTCCCACCCTTCCTGCTCAACAATGTCGGCGATGGTTTTACCGGCCTCGGTTTGCAGCCAGTGGTCGGTATCCACAAACTGGCGATGACACACGCGTGCCAGCTCCAGACCAACGGTGGTTTTCCCACAGCCGCGGGGGCCAACTAAAAAGATGGGTTGGGTCATAACCAGGTGTTCCCCTTGATGCCGGATGGCTGAAGAGTGTAAAGAAATAATTGCAGAAGATGTTGCGATTACTTTACTGCAAAGCGGTACGGGATGACAACCCTGTGGAGGTCACACTGCACCACAAATTGACAATAATTATCATTACGCAGTGCGGCGCTTCACTTCCAGCAGCCATTTATCCAGTTCGGCAGCGAACTGCTGGCGATCGCGCTGTGACAGGCTGTCCGGTCCGCCGGTCTGGACGCCGCTGGCCCGCATTGTCTCCATAAAATCGCGCATCGTGAGCTTTTCCCGAATGGTCGATGGCGAGTAACGTTCGCCGCGCGGATTGAGCGCCGCCGCCCCTTTCTCCAGCACTTCAGCGGCGAGTGGAATATCCGCCGTGATCACCAGATCGTCCGCGCTGCACAGACGCACAATTTCGTTGTCCGCCACGTCAAACCCCGCAGGAACCCGCAACGAGCGGATGAACCGCGATGGCGGTACACGAATATTCTGGTTCGCCACCAGCGTCAGCGGCATCTGAACGCGCTCGGCAGCGCGAAACAAAATCTCTTTAATCACATTCGGACACGCGTCCGCATCAACCCAAATCGCCATATTGTCTCCCCATAATGACTCTGCCGACTATTGTCGCCTGCATTTCGTTGTTAAGCTATCAATCAGAGAAAACAACGCATAATGACGGAGGATCGTGATGGACAAGAAAATCGGGTTTATCGGCTGCGGTAACATGGGCAAAGCCATTCTGGGCGGCCTGATCGCCAGCGGGCAGGTACTGCCGGGTCAGATTTGGGTCTATACCCCGTCACCGGACAAGGTCGCCGCGCTGCGCGATCAATACGGGATCAACGCCGCCGAAAGCGCGCAGGAAGTGGCCCAGGTCGCCGATATCGTCTTTGGTGCCGTTAAGCCGAACATCATGATCAAAGTGCTGAGCGACATCACCTCCAGCCTGAATAAAGAGACGCTGGTGGTGTCGATTGCCGCTGGCATCACGCTCGATCAGCTGGCGCGCGCGCTGGGCCACGACCGCAAAATCGTCCGCGCGATGCCCAATACCCCTTCACTGGTGAACGCCGGCATGACCTCCGTCACGCCAAACGCGCTGGTGACCTCAGAGGAAGTGGCCGATGTGCTGAACATCTTCCGCTGCTTCGGTGAGGCGGAAGTGATTGCCGAACCGATGATCCACCCGGTGGTCGGCGTGAGTGGTTCTGCCCCGGCGTATGTCTTTATGTTTTTAGAAGCGATGGCCGACGCCGCGGTGCTTGGCGGTATGCCGCGCGCGCAGGCGTATAAGTTCGCCGCCCAGGCCGTCATGGGCTCCGCCAAAATGGTGCTGGAGACCGGCAAACACCCTGGTGAACTGAAAGATATGGTCTGCTCTCCGGGCGGTACCACCATTGAAGCGGTGCGGGTGCTGGAAGAGCGCGGGTTCCGCTCGGCGGTCATTGAAGCGATGGCAAAATGCATGGAAAAATCAGAGAAGCTCAGTAAATCCTGATGACCTCCGCCGGGCGTCAGGCAGCCACTTCGGTGCGGCTGCGCCCGGCATTTTTCGCCCTGTACAACGCGACGTCAGCCGCCTTCAGCCATTCCCGATAATGTCCAAACTGCGGCCCCCAGGGGGCAACGCCTACGCTTATGCGCAGCGCTTCTTTTGGCGCGCACGGTAACGACAGTTTTTCCAGCCGCTCGTGTACCCGGGACATGACGGCGATGGCGCTTTCCGCCGCGGTCTGAGACATAATCACCGCAAATTCATCCCCGCCAAAGCGGCCGATAGCATCCCCTGCCCGCACCGACATCTGCAGCTGGCGCGTAATGGCAATGATCGCCTCATCGCCCACATCGTGCCCCCAGGTATCGTTGATGTTCTTGAAATGGTCGATATCAATCAGCAGTATCGTGGCGGTGCAGTGGTTGCGACGGCACTGCTCAAATTCATTTCGCAGCAGCATTTCCCAGTGCCGGCGATTAAAGACCCCGGTCATGCCGTCGCGGGTACTCATCATTTCCAGCCGCCGTTTATGCTCTGCAAGCCTGACGGCGGTGCGGTGGCTGAGCCAGGCAAACAGCATGGGATAAAGCACAAGTACGGGAAGCGTTAACCCCCACTCCACCGGATCGGGAGTGAAGAAAACTATCCGTCCGGCCAGCGGCAGCGTCACCAGCGCGGAAAGCAGTGTCAGGAAGATCCCCGGTACAAACAGACGACAACCGCCAGAGCCCATCATATTCATCCCCACCATCATCACCAGCGCGGCGGTGGGCAACGCATTCATCCCCATCAGACCAATCCAGACCCCGGCGATAATGGCATCGATCTTCAGATTGAAGATTTCCTGCTGATGCGGTGAAGCGGCACGGCAGGAAAGTTGCCAGGCGAAATGGGGCCAGACGAAGGACCACCCCACCAGTAACAGCCACCAGCCACCGGGTAAGAAATGGGTGACCAGCATTCCGGCAATGGGAAAAAACATGACTGCCAGCCCGACAGCGCGCGCCAGCCGAACCCGCCGGGCAAATTGAATGCCGGCTCGGTGAGGGTCATCCTGAGAAAGGGTTAAATTCCACTCTTCCCGAATGCGCTTTTTGTTGTAATACGTTTCATCATTCATCATTTTTGGGAATATTCTGAAACATTTTCCCAAATTATAGAGAGGGGGTCTGCGGGGAAAGTATGAAATTTCGGGTGAGCCGCCGGAGCCGCTCACCCGTTAGAACTACACTTTTTTCTTCAGACAGGCACTCATAAACTTGCTGCGGTCGTCCCCTTTCAGGGACTGCTCGGTTGCCTTCGCATTACACTCGCGCATTTTTTGCTGCTGCGGCGTCAGGCTTTTTTCATCAGGCTTCGAAGCACCGTTTTTGAGGCAGTCGCTCATATAGGTCTTACGGGCATCCCCCTTCAGACTTTGTGACGTCGCCTGTTGATTACAGGTGGTCATACGCTGTTGTTGCGGCGTTAACGTTTTCTCTTCCGCGTTCGCCGATGCGACCAGGAACAGACCAGAAAGCAGAGTGACCAGTAATGTTGTTTTCATTGCACCATCCTTTTGTGAACATTCCCTGTAAGTCTGGTTCGTGACAGGAAAAAAACCACCCGGCAGATGTGATTTCCGCCGGGCTTTTATCATTTAAGACCCAGTGCCGCCTTCATGGTGTAGAACAGATCCGTCTGATCGGTCAGCCCTACCACGTTGGCCGCATGCGGGCCGTAGGCGGCAATGCGCAGCTGGGTGCCCGTGTGCTCCATGGACTCTTCTTCCGAGTTACCATAGCTCAGCACCATGACGGCACCATCTTTGGTGTTCAGCGCCTGCGTCAGGCCCGGGGCTTTGGTATCCGCCGGTATGATCTGGCTGGCGTGCGCATGGTCCGCGGTGACGATCACCAGTGTGTTACCCTCTTTTTTCGCGAACGCGAGCGCCTTCTGCACCGCTTCGTCCAGATCGACCGTTTCGCCAATCTGGCCGCACGGATTGGCCGCGTGGTCCTGCTTATCGATCGACGCGCCCTCTACCTGCAGGAAGAATCCTTTTTCGCTCTTGCTCAGCAGCGAGATCGCTTTATCGGTCATCGCCGCCAGCGTCGGTACGCTGTCAGTACGTTTCGGGTTAGGCGTACAGGTTACGGCAGGCTTATCGATATTGCCGTGATAAGAGGCTTTGGGCCCTTCCCAGCGCACGGGCATGTTGCCGTCGGAGAAAAGCCCCAGCAGCGGTTTGTCCTGGTTTGCCTCGGTTATCGCCGCCAGAGAGCGGGCATCGCTCACCAGCTGATAGCCGCGAGCCTGTGCCTGCTCGCGCAGCGTTTTGCCCTGCCACTCGCCCGCCGTCGCGGTCTCCGCGAAGGTTTTCGCGCCGCCGCCCAGGGTGACGTCAGGACGCGCATTCAGCAGCTGTTCCGTAATGGAACCCTTGCCGCCTTTTTCCAGCGCGTTCGTGGAGCATTTTTCGCTGGTCACTGACGGGCCATAGCATTTACGGGAGGTGACGTGGGCCACCAGCGCCGCAGGTGTTGCGTCCTGAAGCTCAGCGGTGGAGACGTTGCCGGTTGCCAGCCCTGCTGCTTTTGCCATCTCCAGTATCGTTTGATGATCTTTTTCGTGAATATCGACACCCAGCGCGCCATTATAGGTTTTCACGCCCGTGGACCACGCCGTGGCCGAGGCCGCCGAATCGGTTACGTAATCCGGTTTACCGGTTTTTTTATCCAGCGAATAATGGGTATATTGTCCGGTCAGGGGTAATGCGTCGATACCTTTAAAAAAGCCGCCCGCACCTTCAGCATAATTTCGCGCCGCCGTGATTTCGGAATCACCCATTCCATCGCCGATAAGCAGAATAATATTTTTCGCGGGTTTTTCATTAAGCGAAGCGCGAATAGCGGCGGTTTGATCTTCCGACAATCGGCGCGCGCCGCCAGGCTGGGTGATATCCCCTTTGGCTGCACGATTATCCAGCACGTGAGTCTGGTGGGTGTCAGCATAAATGGCAGGGGTAAATAACAGGGGAAGTAATGCAATGAAAAGTGCGCTCTGTTTCAATTTATTTTCTCCATGTACAAATACATAAAAATAAAAACAGAGCGACTATAGGCATCCTGCATGACAATTCTATGACACGTCGTTACGTCCTGTGACGGTTTAGCTGCGCGGATGCCTTAACAGCTTCTTTACGTACTGATGAAGCATCTCTGCATCCTCAACCGGCACCTGCGATTCAGGCCTGACGCTCTCCAGCGCACCTTCCACGCTCTCAATCAACGCCTGTTGCTCGCTTTTCGCCATCTGTCGCAGCAGCGCGGTAACCACAATTTCCAGCGCTTCGACCTGGGCGACCAGCTCTTTTGATTCCTCTTCCTTTTGTGCAAGCTTGACCAGCAATTCCGCAATCAGATTTTTCATCGTGCTATTTCCTTATCAGTTTTGTCTGAAGTTAGCATTCTGAATCGGTTATGCAAAGAGAAGATATTTATTATGGTATGCAAAAGTGATGTGGGCATAAAAATAAATGCCCATCACGACCAGCGAAACGTTTTTCTATTAAAAAGCGATACGGTTATCTCGCCGATTTCGCCTCCGCCATTTATCTGCGGCGGCGCAGCGCAATTGCCAGCTGGATAATATTGATTAAAACAACCATCGCCGTGGCAGCAAATACCCAACGAAAACCCGCCATCGCCGAAACGGATGCGCCAATAAGCGGACCGGCAACATTCCCCAGATACATAAATGACTGGTTATATCCAAAAATACGCCCGGTCACCTGGTCACTGGAATATTTGACCAGCAAGGTCTGTACCGCAGGCAACATGGCACCATCGGCAAAGCCGAGCAGAAAACGCAGGACGCCCAACTGCAGCGGAGAGGTGACAAACGACATGGCGAAAAAGAGCACCACCGCAAAGCAAAGCGTCGCCATCAGAATGCGCGCGGTGCCGATCCGGTCACCCAGTTTTCCAAGACGTGGCGCGGAAATCAGCGCCGATACGCCCGGCACGGCGGCAATCATCCCGCTGAGAAACGCAATATTGTTGCTGTCTGGCTCCATCGATTTAATAAACAGCGCCAGAATCGGCCCCACCGAACCGTTACAGAGCTGGATAACCATGGTGGTCACAAACAGGCTGATCATCAACCCCGGATAAGGCAGCGAGGCGAACACGGCCTTACCGCTCAGGCGTTCAGACTTGCTGATAACCGGGCGGCCGCCCTCTTTGATAAGAAAGAGCGTCACCAGAAAACTGATCACCAGCAGAACCGCAGTGATGATAAATACCGCGCGCAGCCCGACGTGGTCCGCCAGAAAGCCTCCCAGCAGCGGGCCACCGATAACGCCGCTTATCTGGGCTGTGGAGAGCGTACTCAGCGCCCAGCCGCTCCGCTCACGCGGTACCTGAGAGGCGACCAGCGCCATGGCATTGGGAATATACCCGGAAGTCAGTCCCATCACCGCCCGCAGGAAGAACAGCTGCCAGACGTTGGTGGCAAAGGCCTGCAGCAGAATGGCGATCGCCATCCCGAGCGAAGCGCGCAGCAGCATCAGCTTCCGGCCCTTCCGGTCGGCCAGGCTGCCCCACATCGGCGACACAATCGCGGACACCAGAAACGTGACGCTGAAGGTCAGACCGGACCACATGGAAAGCGCTTCATGTGAGGTCACCCCCAGCTGTGAAACGTACAGTGGCAGGAACGGCAAGATCTGGCTGATGGCAAGCCCGGTAAAGAAGCAACCGAACCAGACCGAGATGAGATTAACTTTCCAGGATTCCATAAAGAAACAATCTTCATTTTTAGGCGAATTCGCCGACAGATTAGCAAGTTACGCGTGTTGACGTCGCACCAGAGATGCGGCCCGACAGACTTTGGTGTTTTATCTTCCCAGTCATCATATTTGTGAAATAAGTCACAATTCATCCATTTTCTGACGGAATATTATGCTTCAGCGGCAGAGCCCGAAACCGCGCATCCCCAGATGAAAGTGGTTGGCATGCGCCGCGTTATACTCCGGTCCCAGGCCGTTCCCGTAATAACCACAGCTCGCCGCCAGCATGGCCTTAAGCCATGGTTGCGTTTTTGCTCCCTTCCAGCCGTTCAGCACCGTGACGCGCTCTCCGTTTGCCAGCCGAAACGCGGCGATATCCAGCGCCTCCGCCGTGGCATGTTCACTGCGTCGCGCGTCGGGGCGGTGATAAATATTGCGGCAGGCAAAGCTGCCGAGGTGATCGATGCGCGTCAGGTCACTGCCCATAAAGCGTTTTGTCAGTGGCCGGGCCTGCTGATGGATATAGAGCGCTGAACCGAGCGCCAGCGGACAGCTGGCAAGGAAACTGCTGTTCAGGCTGACCGGGCCAAAATCGCGCACGCGCACGACGTTGTTAAGCGGGCACGCTCCGCCGCTGTCCGCCACCGGCTGGGAGCGGATTATCGCGCGTTGGTTAGCCTGGGACAGCAGACTCGCGCACGCCTCGGGGGTTAAACGCCGCAGCTTATACTGGGTGATTCGGCCGGGTGGGTCGTCAAGCGTCAGCGGTATGAAAGGGTTGTAGTAAGGCGGCAACCAGTGGTAACCCACCGTTGCGACTGCGATAAGAATCAAAACGGTCAGAAGCGTTTTTCCTTTCACTCTCCCCCCTCAACATTCCCCAAAACATTATGGCAGAAGGTCGCGAAACCCGCCGGGCATCGTGGTATGTTATTGGCTTTTCGTCAGACTGGAAGAGAGTGAGATGGCTAAGCAGCGCGTAGGTATTGTCTTTGGGGGAAAATCAGCGGAGCACGAAGTTTCATTGCAATCGGCCAAAAATATCGTCGATGCGATCGATAAAAGCCGTTTCGACGTGGTGCTGCTGGGCATTGATAAACAGGGTCAGTGGCACGTTAACGATGCCAGCCAGTATCTGCTGAATGCCCACGATCCGGCGCATATCGCCCTTAATCCTTCGGAAATTAGCGTCGCCACCGTACCCGGCGTCGTGAAGGGACAACTCATCGACGCAGGCAATGCGCAGGCTCTCGCCCAGATTGACGTTGTTTTCCCAATCGTTCACGGCACCCTTGGCGAAGATGGTTCTCTGCAGGGAATGCTGCGCATGGCCAACCTACCGTTCGTCGGCTCGGATGTTCTCGGTTCCGCCGCCTGCATGGACAAAGACGTCACCAAACGCCTGCTGCGCGATGCCGGGCTGAATATTGCGCCGTTCGTCACCCTGACCCGCGCCAACCGCGACAAACACAGCTTCGCGCAGATTAGCGAACAGCTGGGTCTGCCGCTGTTTGTGAAGCCAGCCAACCAGGGTTCCTCCGTGGGTGTCAGCAAAGTGACAAACGAGGCACAGTTTACCGAGGCCGTCCGTCTGGCGTTTGAGTTCGACCATAAAGTGGTGATTGAGCAGGGCATCAAAGGCCGTGAAATTGAATGCGCCGTTCTGGGCAACGATTTTCCACAGGCGAGCACCTGCGGTGAAGTGGTCTTAAACAGCGACTTTTACTCGTACGACACCAAATACATTGATGACAAAGGCGCCCAGGTCGTTGTGCCTGCGGCTATCGATCCGGAGATCAACGATAAGATCCGGGCGATCGCCATTCGCGCCTATCAGACGCTCGGCTGCTGCGGCATGGCGCGCGTGGATGTGTTCCTGACGCCGGAAAACGAGGTGGTGATCAATGAAATCAACACGCTGCCGGGCTTCACTAACATCAGCATGTATCCGAAACTGTGGCAGGCCAGCGGCCTGAGCTACTCAGACCTGATCACCCGCCTGATTGAACTGGCGCTGGAGCGTCACGCCGCCGACAGCGCGCTGAAAAGTTCCGTAAACGGTTAATCGGCTCTCTTCGCCGTTTCCGTCTCATCCGCTGTCGTCTCTTCAGGACGACGGCGGATAATCAACCCCGCCAGCCAGAAACTGATGACCCAGGTCACCAGTCCAACAGCATAGGTTTGCCACCCTTTTGCCTCAAATCCCAGCAGGCCCACGACACCGTTAAGAATAAAGATGAGCCCGATAGCAAAGGCGTAGTAGTGCCAGTCTCGGCGTAGTTTGGACGTGAGCTTCATAACAACTCCGGCAGGAAAAAAAGACATCCTCTCACAGTTTTACGGTCAGGTCTGTGGCAGATGCGGAAAATCTGAAACGCGACGCAATTTCACTTAAGTGACAAAATTGTGATGTGCTGCAGAAATCAACAATCCAGGAGAATTCCGGCAGGGAAATTACCACGATTCTGATATTGACAAATGCGATGACCTGTCAAACTCACCCCGTAAGAGGCTTATTGAAACAGAGTGATATTTTCGGGAGGTCATATGGCTGACTTTACATTGTCGAAACCGATTTTTGGCGGCAAACCAAAAACCTCCACGGCGGGTAATATCGCTTATGCCCTGTTTGTCCTGTTCTGCTTCTGGGCCGGCTCGCAGCTGCTCAATATGCTGGTCCATGCGCCAGGCGTTTATGAACACCTGATGCAGGTCCAGGACAACGGACGCCCGCGGGTTGAGATTGGATTGGGTGTCAGCACCCTGTTCGGTCTGATCCCCTTCCTCGCGGGGTGTATGATTCTCGGCGTGGTGGCGTTAGTTCTGCGCTTTCGCCGTCGCCATTAAAGGCCCATACAGCGAGCCCGGCGGTCATCCACGCGTTTTGCGAACCATGCGGTGGTCAGGTTACGCGTGATTTTCGGGCTTTCAAGCTGGATCCCCGGCAGGATAGCCCTCGGTAGCGTTTTCCCGCTTTTCTTCTCTGCCAGCGCAAACACCTTTCTGTACAGATCCGTTTTCTCAAATGCCAGGCTGTCGCCTTTCTCAAGCTGACGGCGGATGTCGCTGTTGCTCATGCCAAGCGTTGTCGATAATTTCCGCACTGCCAGTTCGGTGCTTCCCGCCTCGCTGCTTCCGTAAGCGATGAGATCGCCATCCAGCGCCAGCTTCACGCCGCTTGCGCGGCTGACCGCACTCTGAAATGCCGCATTACGGCTGGCATACCAGCCCGCGTTAAAGTCGGCAAAGCGGTATAGCGGCTCATCGTAGTTCGCCGGGTAGTTCAGCAGATGATATGTGCCAAACCACAGTCCACCGCGCAGGGAGAAGACCTCCTGGCGCACCGTACCGTCGATTTTCCACGGGTAGCCGTCAGTATGCTTCTCTGCGAACGCAATACTCACCTGCATCGGGCCGCCGGTATGCACCGGGTTAAGTGAGCCAAACAGCTTCTGCCCCATCGGCACCATGTTGATGAAATCATCGAAAATGGCGCTGAGCTGTTTTTCGGTTTTCACCGTATCCAGCCGGTCACTGTAGCTTTTGCCGTTCGGCGAGGTGATTTTAAGCGCGGTGTGCACGAGAAATACCGGGATATGCATGGATTCCGCGCGACGGTCGATCTCTTTCCAGGCAATTTTGTTCAGACCCGGCACAACCGGGTCTGACTGATACATCGACTCCTGCTGCGCCACCGCCAGCACCGAGCAGATATTCTCCTCAGTGGGGGCAATCTTTTGGCTCTCAAAGGTTTTTGCCAGAGCATCTGCCCAGGCGTTGCGATCCTTCACGCTGGCGGGCATTTTCTGCCGTACCACGCTTGCCACATCGACGGGCTTCTCCCCTTTTTTCAGCGGAGCGGCCCCTTTTTCGGCACAGCCCGCCAGGACAAGGGCGGCCAGTAAAGACAACGGTAACGCGCGCGGTACGGCAAAAGACATAGCAACTCCCTGTATTAGCTAAACGTATTGGTCACTTCCTGCAGGTCACGATCGTCCAGCTCGCGTTCAAAGCTGCGCAGACGTTTGTAGATGGACATCAACTCCACCAGCGTGGTCCAGGAGCTGATCAGGTACTGGAACGACCCGCGAACCTGACCGAAAACATTGGTGATCTGCGTCATCAGACCGAGGGTAATCGTACCCGCAACAATCGACGGAAACAGCAGGAACAAACCGAAAACATTATCCACCTGCAGGTACAAAATACGCGCAATGTTGAAATACATATAGTGGAAGTAGAGACGGAAATAGTTACGACGCACGGCGCCAAACAGCTCGCGGACGGTCGGCGGCGAGGCGCGGCTGGCATCGTCTTCACCGTAAACCAGCTCTTTACGGTATGCGGCTTCGACGCGTTGATTTTTAAACTCCAGTCCCGGCAGTTTGATCCCCACCACCGCCAGCAAACCCGTTCCCATCAGCGACCAGACAATCGCGGCAATCACCAGACCATACGGCAGATGACCAACAATCGGTAGATCCGGCACGTGCGCCGAGAGCGTTACCAGCACGGGCAGGAAAGCAATCAGCGTCATGATGGCATTGATAAAGCTGACACCCATGTCTTCAAGGGTGGAGGCGAAACGCATGGTGTCTTCCTGCACACGCTGCGCGGCGCCTTCGATATGGCGCAGGTGCTGCCAGTGCGCCATGTAATGTTCGTTCATAGCGGTACGCCAGCGGAAAACGTAGTGGCTGACGAAAAAGTTGTTCATCACGCCAATGACCACCGCAATAAGAGCGATACCGAGGAAGATCCCCACTTCATGGTAGAACTGGTTGATGGTCACCTTATGCGGTGAACTGAGGGCAGTCTGGATCAGATCGTAGAACGGCGCATACCAGGCGTTCACCGCCACGCCCACTTCCACGAGGAACCAGGTCACAAAGATAATCAGCGATGTGCCGAGAATTGACCAGTACTGCCAGCGGTGCGGAGAATAAACAAACCAGAACAGCGCAAACAGCCCCACGCATACCATGTAATAGGCGTAAAACAGCAGGTAGCTCAGCGACCAGAAGCGCGCGGCGCTAATCGGTACTTCGCCCGTCGCGCCGGTAATGCGAGCCAGCCACGCGCCGCCGCCCGCCTGCCAGAAAATGACAGCGATCAGTGCCCAAATAAATGCCGACAGGAAAAAAGGCCCCGGCTTTGGGAAAAAAGACTTAAACATAATGCTTCCTTCTTGTTGTTATGGCTGTTGCTGTGTACAACACATCACCACACGAAAATCTGCCTGAGCCAGTCTCCCGACTCAGGCAAAAAGGTCAGACCCAGGGGTTGATAATTAGTTCGCTTTCCAGTTTTCGAGAATTGTTTCGGTGCGTTTCACCGCGAGAGGATTCGCTGGCGCAATGAAGTTACGCCAGACGTCGTTGTGGTGGTTGATCAGGATCCGTGCTTCTGCAGCCGGGCGGTTGGATGTGGTATGGGCATCCTCTGCGACAGTGATGTGATACCCCCGACTGACGCCGTTCTTGATCGTCGCGTCAACACAATAATCCGTGGCGCAGCCGCAGATCACAAACTCGCGAATGCCCTGCTCACGCAGCAGCGTCTCAAGCCCGGTGTTGTAAAAGGCATCACAGGCGGTCTTCGTCACGTAAAACGCGCCGGCTGGCTGGTCCAGCTCGGGAAGCAGGGCAAACCCTTCGCTCCCCTCCTCAAGCCCACCTTCTTCCGTGTGCTGAATAAAGATGACGGTATCGGCCGCCTGCGTAAGCTGGTTAATACGCGAAACACATATTTCTCGCTGAAGACGAGGGGTCTCAAACACCCCTTGCTGCATATCGACAACCATCACCACACGCTTCTCAGACATACCGTTCTCCGTAAAATTGAGTGACACTGGTGCCTATCATAAGCCCGATGTCACAAAATGGGAGATGGCGCCTGAGTAAATTGTTTATATTTACCCATGGTTACGTTTTTCTCGCTATGTTATGTAATTCGGGGCATTGCGCGACATCGATTAGTAGTATAAATACCCATTACTTTCCTCATTCACTTCATGGATGCTCTTCGTTGAAACGTTGTCTGCTCTTTTTTGCCGCGCTGTGTGCGGTGAGCTTTTCTACCGCCCAGGCAGCCCAACCGCTGACGGCGCCGGTTTTAGCTTCTGATATTGCCGATCGCTACGCGAATTTAATCTATTACGGCAGCGGCGCGACCGGGATGGCGTTGGTCGTGATCGACGGCAACCAGCGAGTGTTCCGCAGCTTTGGCGAAACGCGCCCGGGTAATAACGTTCGCCCGCAGCTGGATTCCGTTATCCGCATCGCGTCCTTAACCAAGCTGATGACCAGCGAAATGCTGGTGAAACTCCTCGACCAGGGCGTGGTGAAACTCGACGACCCGCTCAGCAAATATGCGCCCCCGGGCGCGCGGGTACCGACATATCAGGGGACACCGATCCGGCTGGTGAACCTTGCCACCCATACCAGTGCCCTGCCGCGTGAGCAGCCTGGCGGCGCGGCGCATCGTGACGTCTTTGTCTGGCCTACGCGCGACCAGCGCTGGAGTTACCTGAGTACCGCCACGCTGAAGGTGGCGCCGGGTTCGCAGGCCTCTTATTCAAACCTGGCATTTGACCTGCTGGCGGATGCCCTCTCAACGGCGGCCGGCAAACCCTACCCTCAGCTGTTTGAAGAGCAGATCACCCGTCCGCTGGGGATGAAAGACACCACCTTTACCCCTTCCCCGGATCAGTGCCGTCGTCTGATGGTGGCCGAGAAAGGCGCAAGCCCCTGTAATAACACGCTGGCAGCCGTGGGCAGCGGTGGGGTGTATTCCACCCCTGGTGATATGATGCGCTGGATGCAGCAGTTCCTCTCCTCGGATTTCTACACTCGCAACAGCCAGGCCGATCGGATGCAGACCCTGATTTATCAGCGTACGCAGTTGAACCGCGTCATCGGGATGGACGTGCCGGGTAAAGCCGATGCTCTCGGCCTGGGCTGGGTCTATATGGCGCCGAAAAATGGCCGTCCGGGTATTATCCAAAAAACGGGCGGCGGCGGGGGCTTCATTACCTATATGGCAATGATCCCACAGTCAAACGTGGGGGCGTTTGTGGTGGTCACCCGCTCGCCGCATACGCGTTTCGTCAATATGAGTGACGGTATTAATAACTTAGTGGCTGAACTGAGCGCCAATAAAGCCCAGGTGCTCACCGCGTCGAACTGATCTTAATACTCCATGGGCAAGCGGTTGATGCTAACCAGCTTGCCCCGGCTCATGTTGATGTAGTTTCCTTGCCGAAGCGCGGCGAGAACCTCTGCCACCACCGAGCGCGAAATTCGGGTGCTTTGTTGAATATGATTCATTACACCAATTTTTGAGCGCAGCGTTTCATCCCACTCCGCCATATTCAGCAGCATGGCGCGGATCTGGTGGTAGGAATTATTTCCCACCAGTTGCATATCGCGTTTCGCAAGAAGGTAATTTATCCACGATAACCAACTGAAGGCCTCTTTCCAGAGCGCATTCTGTTGTATGAGTTGCCGGGTGGTGTCAGACGATAAATAAAATCCCGTGCAGGGTGTTTTGGCGACCACGTTGTATTTCTGGCAATGTTTAATCATCACGGTGGACAGGCCCAAAATAAATGGCGATTTTGCCATACCCACCAGCAATTCATCAGAATGACGATAAATATCAATTATACCGGTTTGTAATACGATCGTGCGGGGCTCATTACACTCACCGGATAGAATGAATTGTTGTGGCGCAGATTGAAAAGGGGTACTGGCTGCTATCAGACACTGTTCGAGCCGGCTTAATTCAGCAAGTGGTTTCGCATTAACGCTCGTGCAGACCTCAAGACATCCGTATTTGTCGGTTCAATATTATTTTTTATTTTTATCGATAAAAAAGCGGGGGATAATTCCCCCCGCTGACAGACATTACCAGGTATATTTCACGCCCACATTGGCGCCCCAGTTCTGGTCAACGTCGCCGCCGCCCAGATAAGTGGCATCCGTGTAAGCACTGAAGTTCTTCGTGAAGCTGAACTGTGTCCCCAGTCCCACGCGCACAGCGGAACCTTCTACGCCGTTATCGATGCTGTCACCGTTAATATCAGCATTGTTATCAGCGTCATCATAGACCCAGGCCAGTTTGAAGTATGGCGTCAGAGCCTGGTCACCGCTGTAGTTGAAGGTGTATCCCGCATCAAGGCCGAGTTCATAACGCAGGCTATCGTAAGATTGCCCGTCAACGCGCATGTCGTTACTCAGACGGTAATCATCACCCGACTGGAACAGGCCCGAGACGGCAGCGTATGGCGTCACGTAGCCAGACAGGCTGGGTTTCCAGTCATAGCCCAGTTTCATTCCAAAGCCTACCGCATCTGTCGTGGTATTACCGTCCACGTACTGACCGTTGCTCATATTTGCGGAAAGATCATTATTGAAACGGGTATAGCTCAGTGAGCTGTCGAGGAACATATCGTTCGCAAACTTCGCTGAGGCATAGATCATCGCCGTCTGGCTATCCTGATCAACCTGACCGGTACGATCGCTGATATCCCCCTTCGCGAACCCTGCCGCGCCACCGACGATCCACTTCGCGTTATTACCGTCGATCTGCGTATCCAGACCCACCATAATGCCGCTGACGTCCTGATCGTAGCTGATAACGCCGTTGTCACCGTCGAAGTTGCCGCCAAAGTAGCTCACCCACGCCCCGCCGTTATCCGCCAGACCGTGACGGCTGTTGGTCAGACGCGTCCCTACGGTATCCTGCTGCAAGTTCCAGATGTTGGTATTAGCAGAAGGAATGCTCAGCGCCATATTGGCGTAGTCGGTTAGCTCTTTCTGCTGCAGAACGACAGTGTCCCCCTGCTGCTTCGCCTGATAGGTATAAGCACCTAAATCGGCTTTGTTGGCGGCAGTGAAGCTGGCCGCTGTATCCGCGTTATTGTCATAGACACGGACGATCTCTCTGTTTTTGTAATCGGCAACGGAACCGGCCCCCGTCGCATCGTCGATACGCACCTTGTAGTTGCCTGCGACATCACCGTTCACCGCCAGATGGCCGTCAGAATTCAGCGCCACAACACCATAGTCGTAATCGGCTTTGTGCGTATCGTTAGTGGTATAGCGTGCGTTGTTCAGATCGCTGTTCAGCACGTAATCACGGCTGGCTACATTCAGCACACCGCCATCGGTCAGTACCATATTGTGCGTATCAACCTGACCCAGTCCCAGTGCCAGCTCAGCACCGTTATCGACGGTGATGGTGTTGGCATACAGTTCCGCCGTTTCTTCCGTCAGTGCCGCACGGCTATAGCTGTCCAGATACAGATGGTCGGTCGCCACGCCACCGCTGTCGCCCACGTTCAATGATGAGGCATTGGTCAGGGTGATGGTATCCGCCAGCAGGCCAGAGTTTTCAACATTCACCTGCGACTGGTTGTTTACCTTCAACGTATCGATATTCGACTGCTTACGGGTATCCCACTCAGAGCCGTTATCCAGCGTGACGTTAAACAGACCGCTCTGATAAACCTCCTCCCCTGCAACGTGACCGTTGCTGTCGTAGGTGGAATCCGGCCAGATACTGTTCGGAGAGAGCGCTCGCCAGTCAACATTGCTGTATCCCTGGCCATACATTTGTGACGTGCTGATGGCTTCCACGCTGGACTGCGCAGCACCCACCCATTTGCTGCCGTTGGTCAGCGTGACATCCAGTTTATCGGTGCCATCCCAGCCGTTGGTGGTTGGGTTATACACGCCGTCTGCGGTGGTATCGGTTACCGGATCCCCATTCTCGTAGAAGTTATTGTCGAAGGTGCTGGAGAAGAGAATATCGCCCGTCACGGTGGAGTGATCAAACGTCGCGGTCGTTTGCATCGCGTTGTCAGACGCACCGGCAGCAACGATCAGCGCCGCGTCGTCTGCCGCGGTGGCATTATTTTCACCATAATCACTCGGCTTCGCCGTCTGGCCGTAGAACCCGCTGGTGCCCAGATCGCTATAGGCGCCAGATGTCAGAACAGAGTCTTTTACCACCAGGGTATTGGTGAAGACATTGCTGCTGTTGGCCACCCCTTCAACGTTATCATACGGTGTGTTGTCTCGTTCCTGCGTTCCCTGCGTCAGCGTAATACCCGCTATGTGGGAATTATTCTGAATGACAATATCCGATTCAACATCAAGCGTGATGGCATTACCCAGCGCGTAAGTATCCAGAGAGTGCGCTTCAGTGCTATTACCGTCAACCACATCATAAGCATAGTGCTCATAGGCATCGTTGATGGTCGTGTTATCCACCGTCAGGCTAAAGCGATCGTACTGAGTTCCATCATTTTCGGTACAAGTGGTATCCATGCAGGCAGAAGTGATCATGCCATTAATCGTGCTGTTAGATATACTCAGCGAATGCGTTTGTCCATTAGCACCATCGTTCAGATGGTACGTTGAAATAACGCCATTCACGGTGGATTTATTAATCACCGGATAAATATCACCGTCATGGCTGTCACCAGCGTAATCCCAGTCAGCATACCCATAATACCAGGGTGTCGTCACGGTATTATCATATCCATAAATATTATATGTCGTGCCGGAAATATCTTTCGCATTGGCCTGAGAAGCGATAGCCAGGGTACAGGCTAATGCAAGTTGAGATACAACCAGTTTCTTTTTCCATGTTTGCATTGGGTCATCCCTCCTCAGGGACGTAAGCAAGTTTGTCCATCAAATCATTTGGCAATATTTTATTGCGCAGCGAATTATGCATTTTCATTTCGAAAAGGTTCAATGAATGATTCAATTAAGTCCGGATACAGACAAACAGCATCAAAAACGGGTAAACAAACACGACAAAACAGTCACATGGAAAATAAACGCCATAAGCACAGGGAATATTTTAAAGAATAAGAAATCATTATTTATGATATATCTATTTCAATACAGAAATTTCACCAATACTTCACGCCGTTAAAACCGCGCTTTTCTCGTTATATAAAGTCATCGCCTGAAACATCGCAGCGCGCATTTCGCATTAACAAAAAGCCCACTTTCGTAAAACCACAGCCGCCACTTTGATGTACACTAGCCCTCTTTGTTCCACAAACATCAGGCATACCATGACCGATTTAATTGCACGCCCCCGCCGCCTGCGCAAGTCACCTGCACTGCGCGCCATGTTTGAAGAGACAACCCTGACCTTAAACGATCTGGTGTTGCCGATTTTTGTCGAAGAAGAGATTGATGACTACAAGGCCATCGAAGCCATGCCTGGCGTGATGCGCATTCCTGAGAAGCATCTGGCGCGTGAGATCGAACGTATCGCCAACGCGGGGATCCGCTCGGTGATGACCTTCGGCATCTCCCACCATACCGACGCGACCGGCAGCGACGCGTGGAAAGAGGATGGCCTCGTCGCCCGCATGTCGCGGATCTGCAAAGAGACCGTGCCGGAAATGGTGGTGATGTCCGACACCTGCTTCTGCGAATATACCTCGCACGGCCACTGCGGCGTGCTGTGCGATCATGGCGTGGATAACGATGCCACCCTGTTGAACCTGGGCAAGCAGGCTGTCGTCGCGGCCGCTGCAGGAGCCGATTTCATCGCCCCTTCAGCCGCGATGGACGGACAGGTTCAGGCAATTCGCCAGGCTCTGGATGCGGCGGGCTTTACCGACACCGCCATCATGTCCTACTCCACCAAATTTGCCTCTTCCTTCTACGGCCCGTTCCGTGAAGCTGCCGGTACCGCGCTGAAGGGCGATCGTAAAACCTATCAGATGAACCCGCTGAACCGTCGGGAAGCGATCCGCGAATCCCTGCTTGATGAAGCCCAGGGTGCTGATTGCCTGATGGTGAAACCGGCTGGCGCGTATCTGGATATTCTGCGCGACATCCGCGAGCGTACCGAGCTGCCGCTGGGCGCTTACCAGGTCAGCGGTGAATATGCGATGATCAAGTTCGCCGCGCTGGCGGGTGCGATTGACGAAGAGAAAGTGATCCTGGAAAGCCTGGGGGCGATCAAACGCGCGGGTGCGGATCTGATCTTCAGCTACTTCGCACTGGATCTGGCTGAGAAAAAAATCCTCCGCTAATCTTCACCAAACTGCAATACAACCGACATCTCCTCCTTCTACTGTCTGGGCAAGACGGCAGGAGGAGTGACCATGTTTAGCCTCGATAGCGTTCTCGACGATCTTTGGCCTCAGGCGAGGCCTGCACCCTGGCAAAAAAGTCTGTTAAAAAGACTGTTTTACGAAGACGAATTTCAGCAGTTTGCCGCCGCCCACCGCCACCTGAAAGGGCTGGATATGGTGGAGCAGGTTCTGGAACATCTTGATATCGTCTGCACCATTTCCGCCCGCGACCTCGAACAAATCCCCGAACATGGCCCGCTGGTCATTATTGCCAACCACCCGACAGGGACGCTGGACGGGCTGGCGTTGCTGTACGCCGTTTCCCGCGTGCGGCGCGACGTTAAAGTCGTCACTAACCGGATGCTGACCCACCTTGAGCCCCTCAGCTCGCTGTTTATCCCGGTAGACAATATGGGCGGCAGGACGGCGAAAACGTCTCTGGTGCAGATGGAACAGCATCTGCAAAATGCGGGCGTGCTGATCTTCTTCCCGGCGGGCGAAGTCTCTCGCCCCACGCGCAAAGGCATTCGCGATAAAAAATGGCACCCAGGATTTATTAAACTCGCCGGCAAGCTGCGCGTCCCGCTGCTTCCGGTACATATTCAGGCCCACAACAGCCTGCTCTTTTATGCCAGCACGCTGCTCTCCCCGACGCTGTCGATGCTGCTGCTGATGCAACAGATGTTTCGCCGCCGTCACAGCCAGCTGCCGATAAAAATCGGCCAGCAGATTGCATGGCATCACTGGCATAGCGCCACCCTTTCGTCGCGTGAGATGGCCGAGCAGTGTCGTCAGCACGTGATGCGTCTTGGCAAGGGAGTGCCTGGCGTCTTTAAAACCCAGTGCGCCATTGCCCGTCCGGAAGATCGTGCCACCCTGAAACGCGCGCTGGCGCAGGCCGAATGTCTGGGCAAAACCAGTGACGGTAAAACGATCTATCTTTGGCAGCGCAACGGCCAGGAAGATGCCCCGCTGCTGCGCGAACTGGGCCGTCTGCGCGAGATTGCTTTTCGCGCGGTGGAGGAAGGGAGCGGTAAACGTCGGGACACTGACCGTTACGATGATGATTATCTGCACCTGATCCTCTGGGATGATGAGGATCTGGAGATCGTCGGCGCATATCGCTTTATGCCAACCGCCAGCCAGGTTGAACGTCGCGGTCTGGAAGGGTTGTACAGCTACAGCCTGTTCCACTACGACGATAAAATGCAGGACGTGCTGGAACACGGCATTGAGCTGGGGCGCAGCTTTATTCAGCCGCGCTACTGGGGTCGCCGCGGCCTGGATTATTTATGGTCCGGCATTGGGGCTTACCTGGCGCGCTATCCGCACTATCGCTACCTGTTTGGCCCGGTCTCCATTTCCGGCGGCTTACCGCCTGCCGCACGGGATCTGCTGGTGGCCTTTTACCGCCTGTGGTTCCCGGCGACGCATCCGCTCGCCGCGTCACGTCAGCCTTACCCGGCCTCCCTGCCGGACGTTCTGGCGCAGTTTGGCGGCGTGGATTACGTGGACGATCTGACGAAGCTGAAATCCCTGCTCGGCAATCTTGGCTGCGGTATTCCGCCACTCTACAAGCAGTATTCCGAGCTTTGCGAACCCGGCGGCGTGCAGTTTATTGATTTTGGCAGCGACCCGTCGTTCAGCGACTGCGTCGACGGGCTGGTGCTGGTGGATTTGTGTTATCTCAAGGCGAACCGCTATCAGCGGTATATTGAGGCGCACCTTTAACCCCATTGCCCGGTGGCGCTACGCTTACCGGGCCTACATTCAAACGTAGGCCGGGTAAGGCAACGCCGCCACCCGGCAATCAAGATGCACGGTAAAACGGTTTATCCCCTAAAATCGTCGCCCGCTGCATAATCCGCCGCTGGGGCAGATAGTCTGCATTGGCATAGTGCTGTGTCACGCGGTTATCCCAGATTGCCAGATCGTTCTCCTGCCAGCGCCAGCGCACCTGGAACTCCGGTTTGGTGATATGCGCGAACAGGAAACTTAACAGCGCCTCACTCTCTTTTTCCGTCACGTCCACAATGCGCGTCGTGAACCCTTCGTTCACAAACAGCGCCTGCTTGCCCGTGACCGGATGGGTGCGCACCACCGGGTGCAGCAGCGGCGGATGTTTCGCAACCGCCTCCAGCCAGCGCTGATGCTCCGCCTCGGTTTTCCGGTACTTGTATTCCGGGAACGACTTTTTGAAGTCATGCTCCGCCCGCAGGCCGCTCAGCAACGTCCGGAACGGTGCCGACAGCGCCTCATAAGCCGCGATACCGCTGGTCCACAGCGTATCGCCTCCCGTTTCCGGCAGCTGCTTCGCCGCCAGAATCGCCCCGGCCGGTGGCGTCTCGATAAAGGTCACATCGGTATGCCAGTTATCGTTATCCGGCGGGTTATCGTTGTGGGTATCCAGGACGATAATCTCCTCTACCCCTTCGGCATGCGGATAAACCGGATGAATATGCAGATCGCCAAAGCGCAGGGCCAGCGCACGCTGCTGCTGCGGGGTGATCGCCTGCTCGCGCAGGAATACAACCTGATGGCGCAGCACCGCATGGTACAACTGCTCGAACTGGTTGTCACTCAGGGGACGGGTTACATCCAGGCCCGACACCTGCGCGCCAATAAACGGCCCCAGTGGGGTAATGGTCAGACGTTCACTCATTGTATTTCTCCATGCCAGGGCGTCAGACGGCGCTGTAACGCGCGCAGCCCCAGTTCTAATCCGAAGGCGATCACGGCGATCACCGCGATCCCTGCCAGCACCACGTCAGTCGCCAGAAACTCTCCCGCCGACTGCACCATAAACCCTAATCCCCGCGTGGCGGCGATCAGCTCAGCCGCCACCAGCGTTGACCAGCCCACGCCAAGTCCAATGCGTAACCCGGTTAAAATCTCCGGCAGCGCGCCCGGTAAAATCACGAACAGCAGCACCTGCGTTCGGCTGGCACCCAGCGACTGCGCCGCGCGGATCCTTACCTGCTGGGCGCTTTTCACCCCCGCCAGAGCGGACATGGCAACCGGGGCAAAAATCGCCAGATAGATCAGCAGGATCTTTGACGTTTCACCAATGCCGAACCAGATCACCATCAGCGGCAGATACGCCAGCGGCGGCACCGGGCGGTAAAGCTCAATCAGCGGGTCAAGAATGCCGCGCACCGTCGGGCTTAACCCCATCGCGATGCCGACCGGAATACCCAGCACCACCGCCGCCAGCAGCGCCACCAGAATGCGCGTCAGGCTTGCACCGAGATGCTGCCAGAGCGTGGCATCCATAAAGCCCTGCGGCCCGGCGATGGTAATCAGTTTGGCCAGCACCTGTCCCGGCGGCGGCAGGAACAGCGGGCTGACCCACGCCTGCGCGGCAACCAGCCACCACACCGCGAGTAACGCCAGCAACGTCCCCACGCTGAGCGTGATCTGGCGGGAGAACGGCCAGCGTAAGCTGAGGCGCGTGCGGCGCGTTTTTTCACTGAAGACAATGCTCATGAGAAAGCCTCCCGTTGGTCAAACACGCGGCTTAAGACGTATTCACGCTGTTCAATAAACAGCGGATCGGATTTGATGCTGCGCACGGGTTCCCCCGCAACGTAGCGGCGGGCAAAATCCAGCGGTAAGCGCTCCCGCACGCGACCCGGCCCCGGTGATAGCAGCACCAGTTCGGTGGCCATAAATACCGCCTCTTCAATATCATGGGTGATCAGCAGCACCTGCTTGCCCGTTTCATGCCACAGGCGTAAAAGCAGGGTTTGCATCTGCTCCCGGGTGAACGCATCCAGCGCGCCGAACGGTTCATCCAGCAGTAACAGCTGCGGGTTGGCCGCCAGCGCGCGGGCAATGCCGACCCGCTGGCGCTGGCCGCCGGAAAGCTGCCAGATAAACCGCTTTTCGGCCCCTTCGAGCCCCACCTTTTTCAGCATCTCCCGCGCGATGGTCAGCCTTTTTTCACGACTGACGCCCGCAAGCTGCAGCCCAAATGCCACGTTTTCCTGCACGTTGCGCCAGGGGAGCAGCCCTTCGTTCTGGAACACCACGCCGCGCTCGGCGCCCGGGCCCTCCACCCTTTTGCCTTCCAGTTGAATGGTGCCATGCCGATACGGCACAAACCCGGCGATCAGATTCAGCAGCGTGGTTTTCCCGCACCCGGACGGACCCAGCACCACCAGCAACTCCCCGCTGTCCAGCGTCAGGTTGATCTCTTCTAACGCGGGTTTACCACCGTAATCGGCAGACAGATTTGTAATATTCAGCATGGCGGACTCCTTATTTCACAAAGCGGTCGGTCACATACTGGCTGTAATCCGTCGCCACAGCGGGCACTTTGCCCTGCTCTTTCAGGAAAGTGGCCGTATCCACAATCGCTTTGTTTACCGGCCCGGTCAGCTGTTGTACCTGCTGCGCGGGGGTCAGATAGGTATTACCCTTCACCAGCCCCGGCACGTCCGCTTCCGGCACGCCGCTCAGGCGGGAGAGTTTTTCCAGGTTGGCAGGCTGCTTCAGCCACTCATCCGGGTTGCTGATGTAGGGCTGCTGGGCGTCAATGGCGCTTTTGGCAAAGGCCTTCACCACCTCAGGATGCTTCTCAGCGAAGTCTTTACGCACGACCCATACGTCGAGGGTTGGCGCCCCCCACTGGCCCACTTTTTCGGAGTCGGTCAGCACGGTGCCCTCTTTTTCCAGCTCGTTCACGGCCGGTGCCCAGACGTAAGCCCCGTCAATATCGCCGCGCTGCCAGGCCGCGATAATGGCCGGCGGCTGCAGGTTGATAATTTGTACCTGACCCGGTTTGATGCCCCAGTGTTTGAGCGCCGCCAGCAGGCTGTAGTGAGTGGTGGAGATAAACGGCACGGCGATACGCTTGCCGATCAGATCTTCCGGTTTGGTGATGTTTTTCTTCACCACCAGCGCTTCGGAGTTACCGAGCTGTGACGCCAGCAGGAACACCTCAATCGGTACCTGCTGGCTGGCCGCGACCGCCAGCGGGCTGGATCCGATATTGCCGATCTGCACATCGCCGGACGCCAGCGCGCGCACCACGGCCGCCCCGCTGTCGAACTTACGCCAGTCAACTTTTGCGCCGCTCTCTTTGGCAAAGGTGTTATCCGCCTGCGCGACTTTCGCCGGTTCCGCAGAGGTTTGATACGCGACGGTGACGTCCACCGCCTGCGCCTGAAATGCCCACAGCGCCAGGGCGCCGAGTAGTGTGATTCGCGATGAAATTGCCATAATGCCTGCTCCCCTTGTTGTTATGAGGGCAGTATTTCCGGCGGAGGAATTTTGATAAAGGAATTAAAATGAATCGCTAATAACCATTCGTTTTTAGATAAAAAGCGGGAAAGGATAGTGAATTTTGTGCGGTGTTTTTTCTCTCTCCCTGTGGGCTGAGGGATCCCCAGTAATTTTTTTAA
>NZ_POVL01000010.1 GCF_002939185.1 Enterobacter sichuanensis
CTCTGAACCGAGTAACAGCACCATACATAAGGAGTTCCAGCATGTTGTTAGAAAACGGATGGCTGGTGGATGCGCGGCATGTGCCCTCGCCGCACCACGACTGCCGCCCGGAGGATGAAAAGCCCACACTGCTGGTTATTCATAATATTAGTCTCCCGCCGGGTGAATTTGGCGGTCCGTGGATTGACGCGTTATTCACGGGAACGATAGATCCCGATGCGCATCCTTTCTTCGCTGAGATTGCGCATCTGCGCGTGTCGGCTCACTGCCTGATTCGCCGTGATGGTGAAGTGGTTCAGTACGTTCCTTTTGATAAGCGCGCCTGGCATGCCGGGGTGTCGTTGTATCATGGGCGCGAACGCTGCAACGATTTCTCCATCGGCATCGAACTGGAAGGCACTGATACCACGCCCTACACCGATTCACAGTATCAACAATTAGTGGCCGTAACCCGCGCGCTTATCGGGCGCTATCCGGCCATCGCCGACAATATTACGGGACACAGTGATATTGCCCCGACGCGAAAAACCGATCCTGGCCCGGCCTTTGACTGGCCCCGGTTTCGCGCCATGCTCAACGCGTCGTCAGAATAAGGAGATACCATGACGTTGTTTACCATGCTGCTGGTTATCATCGCTGAACGCCTGTTTAAACTCGGCGAGCACTGGCATCTGGACCACCGGCTGGAGGTGTTTTTCCGCCGGATTAAGCACTTTTCTATGCTGCGTACGCTGCTGATGATGGCCGGGGTGATGGTCATTACCTTCCTGCTGCTGCGCTCGCTGTACGGACTGTTTTTCAACGTGCCGCTGCTGGTGGTGTGGATCCTGCTCGGTGTCCTGTGCATTGGCGCAGGGAAGGTGCGTTTGCACTACCACGCTTATCTTAAAGCCGCGTCGCGTGATGATGCCCACGCGCGCGGTGCCATGGCGAGCGAACTGACGCTGATCCACGGCGTGCCGCCGGATTGCGATGAACGCGAATTCCTGCGCGAGCTGCAAAACGCGCTGCTGTGGATTAACTTCCGCTACTACCTGGCGCCGCTGTTCTGGTTTGTGGTGGGCGGGCCGTGGGGACCGGTCCTGCTGATGGGTTATGCTTTTCTTCGCGCCTGGCAGACCTGGCTTGCCCGTTACCTGACGCCGCATGAGCGTTTGCTGTCCGGGATTGATGCCATCCTGCATGTGCTCGACTGGCTCCCGGTGCGTCTGGTAGGCGTGGTGTATGCGTTAATTGGCCACGGCGAAAAAGCGCTGCCCGCATGGTTCGCTTCTCTTGCCGACCGCCATACCTCACAGTACCAGGTGTTAACACGTCTGGCGCAGTTCTCCCTGGCGCGCGAACCGCATACCGACAAAATTGAAACGCCGAAAGCCGCCGTCTCAATGGCGAAGAAGACTTCGTTTGTGGTGGTGGTTGTGGTGGCGCTGCTGACGATTTACGGCACGCTGGTGTAAGCCAGCGTGCCGTAACGATTAAAGCGTATCCGCAGGCGGGATGCCGAAATCAGGCATCCCGTTTTCGTTCCAGCGAATGCGCTTCAGGCGGGTGTGGCGGTTGGGATCGTATAGCGGATCGCCTTCTATTTCGGTGTAGTTTCTGGCGTGATACACCAGCACATCTTCCCCGTCTGGGGTCTTCGTGAAGCTGTTATGGCCCGGCCCGTACTGGCGGTTTTCATAGCTGGTGGCGAATACCGGGCGCGGAGATTTGTGCCAGTTCGCCGGGTTTTGCGGATCGGCGTTGCGGTTTATCCACACCAGACCCATGCAGTAGTTTTCATCGGTGGCGCTGGCGGAATAGCTGATAAACAGCTTATCGTCGTGAACCAGTACCGCCGGGCCTTCGTTGACCCGGAACCCACGGCATTCCCAGTCATACTCCGGCTTGCTGAGCATCACCGGCTCGCCTTTCAGCGTCCACGGGTTCGCCATTTCGCACAGGTAGAGGTTGGAGTTTCCGTTGATATCCGGCGCTTTTTGCGCCCACAGATACCAGCGTTTACCCTGATGAACAAAGGTGGTAGCGTCCAGGGCGAAGGTATCGAACGGGGTTTTGATTTGCCCTTTTTCCACCCATCTGCCGGTAAGCGGATCGCGGTCGGCACATTCAATGGCAAACATGCGGTGCTGGAACATCCCGAGCGCATCGAGCGCCTGCGTGTGCGCCGCGGCAAAATAGATGTACCACTTGCCGTCGATGTGGTGCAGTTCCGGGGCCCAGATGAGCTGACTCATTGGGCCGGTCTCGGGTTTTCGCCAGACCGTCACCTCTTCAGCGTCGCGTAGCCCTTCCAGCGAGTCCGCGCGACGGATCGCCAGTCTGTCGTACTGCGGCACCGAGGCGATAAAATAATATTGCCCCTCGTGGTGCAAAATATACGGATCGGCGCGTTGTTCAATAAACGGGTTTGGCCAGGTTTGCATGCGACTTTCCTTATTTTGTCTCAGCGACGCTGAGTTCCTGATACTCGTTCAGCTCGCGATAGTTGTTGCGACGCTTCTCCAGGTCCTCCTGGATCCGCTTCATCGTTTCACGGTCAACCTTCAGCAGACGTACCACGCCTGCGGTAATGAGATACCCGATGCCCGGAATGACGGTAAACAGCAGGACAATACCGTTAATCGCATCCGCGCTTTGCGCTTTCGCTCCGGCATCGTAGCCGTACCTGGAGAGCAGGAAGCCGACCATTGCCCCGGCAATCGCCAGCCCCAGCTTCAGGAAGAAGATGTTGCCGGAGAAGCTGATCCCGGTGATGCGTTTCCCGGTTTTCCACTCGCCGTAGTCATCGACGTCGGCCATCAGCGACCAGTGCAGCGGAGATGGGATCTGGTGCAGGATATTCAGCAGGACGTAGAGCACCACAATGGTTAGGGTGGCTTTTGGGTCGAAGAAGTAAAAGGCCGTTGAGAAAATCGCCAGCACGATATTGGTCCAGAAGAAGACCTTCAGCTTACACCAGCGGTCGGTCAGCACTTTCGCCGGCATGCTGCCGAGCATCATGCCCACCACGCCCAGACTGATAAACAGGGTGGCAAAGTGGGTACTCTGGCCCATCACCCAGGTCACGTAATACATGGTAGCCGCCATGCGAATAAAGCCGGGGCAGACGTTGCACAGGGTCAGGAGCAGAATGCGTACCCACTGGTCGTTCTTCCACACGTCTTTCAGGTCGTTTTTCAGCTGGTCATTGGTCTGGACTGCCGGGCGGACACGCTCGCGCACGGTGGCGAAGCAGAACAGGAACATACAGGTTCCAATCAGCGCCAGCACGGTCATTGCCATCTGGTAGCCTTTGGCTTTGTCCTCTCCTCCGAACCAGTCCGCCATCGGCAGCAGCGTCAGGGACAGCAGCAGCGTGGCGATACCGACCAGCACGAAGCGATATGACTGGCAGGCGACGCGCTCTTTAGGGTCGTTGGTAATCACCCCGCCCAGCGAGCAGTAGGGAATATTGATTGCCGTATAGGTCAAAGAGAGCAGGAAGTAGGTGACAAACGCATAGATAACTTTGCTGTTATAGCTCCACTCTGGCGTGGTGAACATCAGGATGCTGAACAGTGCGTAGGGGAAGGCAATCCACAGCAGCCATGGACGAAACCGACCGTATTTGCTGCGGGTACGGTCGGCAATCGCGCCCATAATCGGGTCGGTGACGGCATCAATAACGCGCACGGAGAGCAGCAGTACGCCCACCAGCGCCGGCGCCAGACCAAAAATATCGGTGTAAAAATAGTTCACAAACAGCATGATGGCGCCAAAGATGATGTTGCAACCTGCATCGCCCATCCCGTAGCCGATCTTTTCTTTTACTGACAGTTTAGCGTTATCCATAGACTGCTCTCCGGTTTGCGGTATGGAGAGAATTATTTGCTGGCGAAGGAATATATGCGTTGCAGTATCAGGGCGGTGATATGGATAAAAGCGCTGTGGAGGTGAAAGTGTGAGGGAGGTAACAACGTGCGGTACCCGCAAAAGCAGGTACCGCAGAAGGAGGCTTAGTGGGCCTTCATGGCTTTACGGCTTTTCTGGCTGAACAGATAGCCGACGCCGAGCACGGCAATCCAGACCGGGATCAGGTAAACGGAAATCGCCATACCCGGTGTGATCAGCATGATGACCAGCACGGCCGCCATAAACAGCAGGCAAACCCAGTTACCCAGCGGGTAGAACAGGGCAGGGAAGCGCGTGGTGACGCCCTGCTGCTGTTTCGCACGGCGGAACTTGATGTGTGCCAGGCTGATCATCGCCCAGTTGATGACCAGGGCAGAGACCACCAGCGCCATCAGCAGACCAAACGCCGATTCTGGCGCCATGTAGTTAATGAGTACGCACAGCGCGGTCACGATGGCTGATACGATAATGGTGTTTACCGGTACGCCGCGTTTATCGACGTTGAGCAGCGCTTTCGGCGCGTTACCCTGCTGCGCCAGGCCGAACAGCATACGGCTGTTGCAATAGACACAGCTGTTGTAAACGGAGAGCGCCGCCGTCAGTACAACGATGTTAAGCGCATTCGCTACAACGGTATCGCCAAGTTCGTGGAAGATCAGCACAAACGGGCTGGTGTCAGCAGTGACGCGCGTCCACGGCAGCAGGGAGAGCAGTACGGCCAGCGAACCCACATAGAAGATCAGAATACGGTAGATAACCTGGTTAGTGGCTTTGGGAATGCTCTGCTCCGGATTGTCTGCTTCAGCGGCGGTGATCCCCACCAGCTCCAGACCACCAAAGGAGAACATGATGATCGCCATCATCATCACCAGCCCCGTCATGCCGTGAGGCAGGAAGCCGCCCTGTTCCCAGAGGTTGCGAACGGTTGCCTGTGGGCCACCGTTGCCGCTGAACAGCAGCCAGCCGCCAAAGATGATCATCGCCACCACGGCAATCACTTTAATAATCGCAAACCAGAATTCCATTTCACCAAACACTTTTACGTTGGTCAGGTTAATGGCGTTGATAATGACGAAGAAGGCCGCCGCGGAGGCCCAGGTTGGGATCTCGGGGTACCAGAACTGAATGTATTTCCCGACGGCGGTAAGCTCGGCCATCGCAACCAGCACGTACAGTACCCAGTAGTTCCAGCCAGAGGCGAAACCGGCGAAACTGCCCCAGTACTTGTATGCAAAATGGCTGAACGAGCCCGCCACTGGCTCTTCAACGACCATTTCACCCAACTGACGCATAATCAGAAAGGCGATAAAGCCTGCGATGGCGTACCCCAGAATAATGCCTGGACCGGCTGACTGGATAACGGATGCGCTACCCAGAAACAGGCCGGTTCCGATAGCACCGCCCAGTGCGATGAGCTGAATATGGCGGTTTTTAAGCCCGCGCTTTAGCTGATCGCCGTGCTGTTGAGCTTCCATTTGAAACCTCGTGTGTGGTTGTTATGTTCACGCTGAGCGTGTGTAATTATGAATATCCATTTTCTGTATTTATTTCTTTACGGTTAATAAGACCGAAAAAAGCGGAGAACTCTTCCGTAAGCGCCAGAATAGTGGTAAGTGCCTGCGAATGCACCTGCTTTATGACGCACGGATGACGAGTTGAATAAAAAGAAAGCATTTGTAAATCGTTCCGCTCATTCTTCTTATCCCAACCTATAGAATAGAAATTCGCCATAAGTGGGCGAAATTTCATTATTTGCTTTGTTGAATCGCTTCAGATTGCAAAAACCCTCGTTTCATTATGGTTAAAACTTCCTCTTTAGGGGTAATCAACTCATTTGTGCAAAGTTACATTTCTGAAACGTTATTTCTGTAAGGTTGTTAAAATGTGCAGGGTTTACTGATTTCAATCAAAACCAATATGGACAGAAGGTGAATACTTTGTTACTTTAGCGATACGAAATAGAAATTGGTAAGACCAATTGACTCCGGGCAAAAAGGCGTAAGACAGGGAATATGGCCTACAGCAAAATTCGCCAACCAAAACTATCTGATGTGATTGAGCAGCAGCTGGAGTTTTTAATCCTCGAAGGGACTCTGCGCCCGGGTGAGAAACTTCCGCCAGAACGCGAACTGGCAAAACAGTTCGACGTTTCACGTCCCTCTTTGCGTGAGGCGATTCAACGCCTCGAAGCTAAGGGCTTGCTGCTTCGTCGTCAGGGCGGCGGAACTTTTGTGCAAAACAGCCTGTGGCAGAGCTTCAGCGATCCGCTGGTAGAACTTCTCTCTGACCACCCAGAATCCCAGTTTGATCTGCTTGAGACCCGTCACGCGCTTGAAGGTATTGCGGCCTATTACGCCGCCCTTCGCAGCACTGATGAAGATCGCGTGCGTATCCGCGAGCTGCATCAGGCCATTGAACGGGCACAGCAGTCCGGCGATTTAGACGCCGAGTCCAGCGCCGTCGTCCAGTATCAAATCGCCGTCACCGAAGCGGCACACAATGTGGTGCTCCTCCATCTGCTACGCTGCATGGAGCCGATGCTGGCCCAGAACGTTCGTCAAAATTTTGAATTGTTGTATGCCCGTCGGGACATGCTCCCACTGGTAAGCAACCATCGCACCCGAGTATTCGAGGCGATAATGGCCGGGGAACCGGAGCAGGCGCGCGAAGCGTCGCACCGACATCTGGCTTTCATTGAGGAAATCTTGCTGGACCGCAGCCGTGAACAATCGCGTCGCGAACGTTCATTACGCCGCATACAGCAACGAAAGGATTAAGCGCCAGGTACTTTTAGAGCGCGGCAACTAAACGCAGAACCTGTCTTATTGTGTTCTTGCCCAAGAGCACAATGGGACAGGTTCCAGACAAATCAACGTATTAGATAGATAAGGAATACCCCCATGTCAGAACGTCTCCAAAATGACGTGGATCCGATCGAAACTCGCGACTGGCTACAGGCGATCGAATCGGTCATCCGTGAAGAAGGTGTTGAGCGCGCTCAGTATCTGATTGATCAGCTGCTTTCTGAAGCCCGCAAAGGCGGCGTGAAGGTTGCTTCAGGTGCAGGGGCTAGCAACTACGTAAACACGATTGCCGTTGAAGACGAACCGGAATACCCGGGCAATCTGGATCTGGAACGTCGTATCCGTTCTGCAATTCGCTGGAACGCCATCATGACCGTTCTGCGCGCATCCAAGAAAGACCTGGAACTGGGTGGCCACATGGCATCCTTCCAGTCCTCTGCGACCGTTTACGAAGTGTGCTTCAACCACTTCTTCCGTGCAGCGAACGAGAAAGACGGCGGCGATCTGGTGTACTTCCAGGGCCACATCTCTCCGGGCATCTATGCACGTGCATTCCTGGAAGGTCGTCTGACTGAAGAGCAGATGAACAACTTCCGTCAGGAAGTTCACGGTAAAGGTCTGTCTTCTTACCCGCACCCTAAACTGATGCCTGAATTCTGGCAGTTCCCGACCGTATCCATGGGTCTGGGCCCAATCGGTGCGATCTATCAGGCTAAATTCCTGAAGTACCTGGAACACCGTGGTCTGAAAGACACCTCTGAGCAGACCGTATACGCCTTCCTGGGCGACGGCGAGATGGATGAGCCAGAATCTAAAGGTGCGATCACCATCGCGACCCGTGAGAAGCTGGACAACCTGTGCTTCATCATCAACTGTAACCTGCAGCGTCTGGATGGTCCGGTAACCGGTAACGGCAAGATCATCAACGAACTGGAAGGCATCTTCGCGGGTGCGGGCTGGAACGTGATCAAAGTCATGTGGGGTTCCCGTTGGGACGAGCTGCTGCGTAAAGATACCAGCGGTAAACTGATCCAGCTGATGAACGAAACCGTTGACGGTGACTACCAGACCTTCAAATCCAAAGACGGTGCCTACGTGCGTGAGCACTTCTTCGGCAAATACCCTGAAACCGCCGCACTGGTTGCAGACTGGACTGATGAGCAGATCTGGGCGCTGAACCGTGGTGGTCACGATCCGAAGAAAATCTACGCAGCACTGAAAAAAGCGCGCGAAACCAAAGGTAAAGCGACCGTTATCCTGGCCCACACCATCAAAGGTTACGGCATGGGTGATACCGCAGAAGGTAAAAACATCGCTCACCAGGTTAAGAAAATGAACATGGACGGCGTGCGCTATATCCGCGACCGTTTCAACGTTCCAGTCACCGATGAGCAGGTTGAAAACCTGTCTTACATCACCTTCCCGGAAGGTTCTGAAGAGTACAAGTACCTGCACGAACGTCGTCAGGCGCTGAAAGGCTACCTGCCAGCTCGTCAGCCTAACTTCACCGAGAAGCTGGAACTGCCAGCACTGGAAGACTTCTCTCAGCTGCTGGAAGAGCAGAACAAAGAGATCTCTACCACTATCGCTTTCGTTCGTGCCCTGAACGTGATGCTGAAGAACAAGTCGATCAAAGATCGTCTGGTGCCAATCATCGCCGACGAAGCGCGTACTTTCGGTATGGAAGGTCTGTTCCGTCAGATCGGTATCTACAGCCCGAACGGCCAGCAGTACACCCCGCAGGACCGTGAGCAGGTTGCATACTACAAAGAAGACGAGAAAGGTCAGATCCTGCAGGAAGGTATCAACGAGCTGGGTGCAGGCGCATCCTGGCTGGCTGCTGCGACCTCTTACAGCACCAACAACCTGCCGATGATCCCGTTCTACATCTACTACTCCATGTTCGGGTTCCAGCGTATCGGTGATCTGTGCTGGCAGGCAGGCGACCAGCAGGCTCGCGGCTTCCTGATCGGTGGGACTTCCGGTCGTACGACCCTGAACGGTGAAGGTCTGCAGCACGAAGATGGCCACAGCCACATTCAGTCTCTGACTATCCCTAACTGTATCTCTTACGACCCGGCTTACGCGTACGAAGTGGCAGTCATCATGCATGACGGTCTGCATCGCATGTACGGTGAAGCGCAAGAGAACATTTACTACTACATCACCACCCTGAACGAAAACTACCACATGCCGGCAATGCCAGCAGGTGCCGAGGAAGGTATCCGTAAAGGTATCTACAAACTCGAAACCCTCGAAGGTAGCAAAGGTAAAGTTCAGCTGCTGGGCTCCGGTTCTATCCTGCGTCACGTACGTGAAGCGGCACAGATCCTGGCGAAGGACTACGGTGTAGGTTCCGACGTGTACAGCGTGACCTCCTTCACTGAACTGGCGCGTGATGGCCAGGATTGTGAGCGCTGGAACATGCTGCACCCACTGGAAACTCCACGCGTTCCGTACATCGCTCAGGTGATGAACGACGCGCCAGCGGTGGCGTCTACTGACTATATGAAACTGTTCGCTGAGCAGGTTCGTACTTACGTTCCAGCTGATGATTATCGCGTTCTGGGTACTGACGGCTTCGGTCGTTCTGACAGCCGCGAAAACCTGCGTCACCACTTCGAAGTTGATGCTTCTTACGTGGTTGTAGCAGCACTGGGCGAACTGGCTAAACGTGGCGAAATCGATAAGAAAGTGGTTGCGGACGCAATCACCAAATTCAACATCGATGCAGAAAAAGTTAACCCGCGTCTGGCGTAAGAGGTAAAAGAATAATGGCTATCGAAATCAATGTACCGGACATCGGGGCTGATGAAGTTGAAATCACCGAGATCCTGGTCAAAGTAGGCGACAAAGTTGAAGCTGAACAGTCGCTGATCACCGTAGAAGGCGACAAAGCCTCTATGGAAGTCCCGTCTCCTCAGGCTGGCATCGTTAAAGAGATCAAAGTCTCTGTTGGCGATAAAACCGAGACCGGCAAACTGATCATGATTTTCGATTCCGCCGACGGTGCAGCAGCTGCTGCACCTGCGCAGGAAGAGAAGAAAGCCGCTCCGGCCGCCGCTGCTCCAGCAGCTGCCGCAGCAGCAAAAGAAGTGAACGTGCCTGACATCGGCGGTGACGAAGTTGAAGTCACTGAGATCCTGGTGAAAGTGGGCGATACCGTAGCGGCTGAGCAGTCTCTGATCACCGTAGAAGGCGACAAAGCCTCTATGGAAGTGCCAGCGCCATTCGCGGGTACCGTTAAAGAGATCAAGATCAACACCGGCGACAAAGTGTCTACCGGCTCCCTGATCATGATCTTCGAAGTGGCGGGTGCTGCACCTGCCGCCGCGCCTGCTCAGGCAGCTGCTCCGGCTCCGGCCGCTGCACCTGCTGCTGCCGGCGGCGTGAAAGACGTTAACGTACCGGACATCGGCGGTGACGAAGTTGAAGTGACCGAAGTGATGGTGAAAGTGGGCGACAAAGTTGCCGCTGAACAGTCACTGATCACCGTAGAAGGCGACAAAGCGTCTATGGAAGTGCCTGCGCCGTTCGCGGGTACCGTTAAAGAGATCAAGATCAGCACCGGCGACAAAGTGTCTACCGGCTCTCTGATCATGGTCTTCGAAGTGGAAGGCGCTGCGCCTGCCGCAGCTCCGGCTGCCGCGGCTGCTCCGGCACCTGCCGCTGCACCGGCTCAGGCTGCTAAACCTGCCGCTGCCCCTGCTGCTAAAGCTGAAAAATCTGAGTTCGCTGAAAATGATGCTTACGTCCACGCGACCCCGCTGATTCGTCGCCTGGCGCGCGAGTTCGGTGTGAACCTGGCGAAAGTGAAAGGGACCGGCCGTAAAGGTCGTATCCTGCGCGAAGACGTTCAGGCCTATGTGAAGGACGCGGTGAAACGCGCCGAAGCTGCACCTGCTGCAGCCGCTGGCGGCGGTATCCCGGGCATGCTGCCATGGCCGAAAGTGGACTTCAGCAAGTTCGGCGAAATCGAAGAAGTGGAACTGGGCCGTATCCAGAAAATTTCTGGTGCGAACCTGAGCCGTAACTGGGTGATGATCCCGCACGTTACGCACTTCGACAAAACCGATATCACCGATCTGGAAGCGTTCCGTAAACAGCAGAACGCGGAAGCTGAGAAGCGTAAACTGGACGTGAAATTCACCCCAGTGGTCTTCATCATGAAAGCCGTTGCCGCTGCCCTTGAGCAGATGCCACGCTTCAACAGCTCTCTGTCCGAAGACGGCCAGAAGCTGACGCTGAAGAAATACATCAACATCGGTGTTGCGGTTGATACGCCAAATGGTCTGGTTGTTCCGGTCTTCAAAGACGTGAACAAGAAGAGCATTACTGAGCTGTCCCGTGAACTGACCACCATCTCCAAAAAAGCGCGTGATGGTAAGCTGACTGCCGGCGAAATGCAGGGCGGCTGCTTCACTATCTCCAGCATCGGCGGCCTGGGTACGACCCACTTCGCACCGATTGTTAACGCGCCGGAAGTGGCGATCCTCGGTGTGTCCAAGTCCGCGATGGAGCCGGTGTGGAATGGCAAAGAGTTCGTGCCGCGTCTGATGATGCCAATCTCTCTGTCCTTCGACCACCGCGTGATCGACGGTGCTGATGGTGCGCGTTTCATCACCATCATCAACAACATGCTGAGCGACATTCGCCGCCTGGTGATGTAATCGAAAAGCCGGCCGGTCGGCCGGCTTTTTTCTGATAATCTCATGGGGTTTATGAGGTTATTGGTGTAAGCGATAATTCGTGAGCCGTTTGTTGTTTCAAAATTGTTAACAATTTTGTAAAATACGGGCGGATAGAACGACCCGGTGGACGACGGGTATAAATTAAGAGGTCATGATGAGCACAGAAATCAAAACTCAGGTCGTAGTACTTGGGGCAGGCCCAGCAGGTTACTCCGCAGCATTCCGCGCAGCGGATTTAGGTCTGGAAACCGTCATCGTAGAACGTTACAGCACTCTCGGCGGTGTTTGTCTGAACGTCGGCTGTATCCCTTCTAAAGCGCTGCTGCACGTAGCGAAAGTTATCGAAGAAGCCAAAGCACTGGCTGAACACGGTATCGTCTTCGGCGAGCCGAAAACCGATATCGACAAGATTCGTACCTGGAAAGAGAAAGTTATCACTCAGCTGACCGGCGGTCTGGCGGGTATGGCCAAAGGCCGTAAAGTGAAAGTGGTTAACGGTCTGGGTAAATTCACCGGTGCGAACACCCTGGAAGTTGAAGGCGAAAACGGCAAAACCGTGATCAACTTCGACAACGCGATCATCGCGGCAGGCTCTCGCCCAATCGAACTGCCATTCATTCCACATGAAGATCCACGCGTGTGGGATTCCACCGATGCACTGGAACTGAAAACCGTTCCAAAACGCCTGCTGGTTATGGGCGGCGGTATCATCGGTCTGGAAATGGGTACCGTATACCATGCGCTGGGTTCAGAGATCGACGTGGTTGAAATGTTCGACCAGGTTATCCCGGCTGCAGACAAAGACATCGTTAAAGTCTTCACCAAACGCATCAGCAAGAAATTCAACCTGATGCTGGAAACCAAAGTGACTGCCGTTGAAGCGAAAGAAGACGGTATTTACGTTTCCATGGAAGGCAAAAAAGCCCCATCCGAACCACAGCGTTACGACGCCGTGCTGGTGGCTATCGGTCGTGTGCCGAACGGTAAAAACCTCGACGCGGGCAAAGCTGGCGTGGAAGTGGACGACCGTGGCTTCATCCGCGTTGACAAACAGCTGCGCACTAACGTGCCGCACATCTTTGCTATCGGCGATATCGTCGGTCAGCCAATGCTGGCGCACAAAGGTGTTCACGAAGGTCACGTTGCCGCTGAAGTTATCGCGGGCATGAAACACTACTTCGATCCGAAAGTGATCCCATCTATCGCTTACACCGAGCCAGAAGTTGCATGGGTGGGTCTGACTGAGAAAGAAGCGAAAGAGAAAGGCATCAGCTACGAAACGGCCACCTTCCCGTGGGCGGCTTCTGGCCGTGCTATCGCGTCCGACTGCGCAGACGGTATGACCAAACTGATCTTCGACAAAGAGACTCACCGCGTTATCGGTGGTGCGATTGTCGGTACCAACGGCGGCGAGCTGCTGGGTGAAATCGGTCTGGCTATCGAAATGGGCTGTGACGCGGAAGACATCGCGCTGACCATCCACGCTCACCCGACTCTGCACGAGTCCGTTGGCCTGGCGGCAGAAGTGTTCGAAGGCAGCATTACCGACCTGCCAAACGCAAAAGCGAAGAAGAAGTAAGTTTCTTCCGTGATTGCCTGACGCCTCCTCTGGAGGCGTTTTTTTTGCCTGAAAACTACCCGTTATGGTAGGTAACTTATTGTTATTTCCCCTAAAAATTTGCGTCTGTCTGCCGATACTTTTTTCACCATTGTGTAGCTACTGGCCGCACGGTTAACGATCTGGATTTTTGATTACACGCAAAAAGGAAATAACATGTCTTTGAAGAAAGTGATGGGGATTGGCTTATTAGCGGCAGTGATGACGCTGACCGGGTGCGGCGCGATGACGACGGCGGTGAAGAAGCGCAACCTGGAAGTAAAAACGCAGATGAGTGAAACCATCTGGCTTGAGCCATCCAGTGAGAAGACGGTCTACATTCAGGTCAAAAATACCTCTGATAAAGACATGAGCAACCTGCAGACGCTGCTGGCAAACGATCTGAGCGCCAAAGGGTACAAAGTCACGTCCTCGCCTGACAGCGCCTACTACTGGGTGCAGGCTAACGTCCTTAAAGCAGACAAAATGGACCTGCGCGAAGCCCAGGGCTATTTGAAAACCGGTTACGAAGGTGCCGCCGTTGGCGCTGCACTGGGTGCCGGTATCACTGCCTATAACAGTAATTCTTCGGGGGCGGCGCTGGGCGTAGGTCTGGCGGCTGGTCTGATCGGCATGGCTGCCGATGCGATGGTGGAAGATGTGAACTACACCATGGTAACCGACCTGCAGATCTCTGAGCGTAGCAAAGCGAAAGTTACTACCGATAACATCGCGGCGCTGCGTCAGGGGACGTCTGGCGTGAAACTGCAGACCAGCAGCGAGCAGGGCGATCGCGCGAAGTATCAGACCCGCGTGGTATCGAACGCTAACAAAGTGAATCTCAAGTTCGAGGAAGCGAAACCGGTTCTCGAAGCGCAGCTGGCGAAATCGGTCGCCAATATTCTGTAAGTTAAAAAGCCGGGTGGCAGCGCTGCCACACCCGGCTTACAACACTCAGCCCGTTGGCGGCATTCAGGGCGCGACGGGCTGCCAGGTTTTATCCGGATTATATGAGGTTATCGCCTGGGCTTTCTGCGCCGAATCGCTACCGAGATCGGCCTGGTAAACCTTGTCGTCCTGGTTTATCACAAAGCTCATTACGCCCGTCTGGCCATAGCTGACCGGCCAGGCCACCATCGCAAAACCGTTGCTCTCCGGCAGGATCCGGAAACGGTAGCCGTGATAGCCGGTACCCGGCTCTTTCGGGCTAAATGCCGGGCCGAGCGGGCTGGGAGCTTCACCGGGTGACGCGGGCCAGTACAAACCATCTTTTTTCCCTTCCGAACTCACAATCTTCTGCGCGTAGGTTTGGTTCATCGCAAAGTAGCTTTGCTGCGCATCAACATAGGCATGTAACGCTTCAATAGCGGCGAGCTCGTTACGTCCGATTTCGCGGGTCAGGATCTCTTCAGCACCTTCTTTGATATCGAATTGCCAGCCAGCGCTGGTTTTAATCACCGGAATAGGAAGCTGCCAGCCGCTGTCGCCAACGACGAGATGCGCCGTATCCCCTTCGACAACGGTGTTATGACGCACTTTCCAGTCGCGCAGGAAACGATCGACGGCATCCGGGTCAACGCCTTCCGGGGGGAGAAAATCGCGCCAGTTCTCGCCAAGCAGATTGCTCATCGCGCGCTCGTTATGCTCGCTAATGGCTTTTGCCAGCGCATCGGTCGCCTGGTCGGGCGTGGTGAAGGCTTGCTGCGCCATCGCCGAAGCGGAAAGCATGAACAGCACCAGTCCACTGAGAAGTTTACTTTTCATGTCGGTTCCCTTAGCGATGTCGAATTTCACGGCGTTCAGCACGTCCAGCAGATGCCTGACGCGTCTGCTGCTGGCGGGCGGCGAGTTGTCTGCTTTGCGCACCACGTTGCTGCTGCGCCTGCCAGTTCGCGGAGCGGCTGTCGTTTCCGCTCAGCGCGTTGGCCCGGGGCTGGCTGTTTCGCTGCTGCGCAGGTTGTGAGACTCGTTTCTCTTGTCTCTGGGTTGCAGCCTGACGGTTTTCTCGCTGCTGCGTGGTGGCGCGCTTCACCGTCTGCGGGTTGGTGTCGTAGCCACGGTAGTTATTGCGTTGCGAAATCTGCTTCAGCTGTTCGCTTGAGGCCTGACGTTGCATATCTTTCGTGGCGGGACGCGCCGTTTGGGGGAAGGTTTTACCCGTTGATTTCTCCATCTGGCTCAGGGCCGCCTGACGCTGGCTGTCGCGGTTAACCGGTTTTTGCTGTGTTGAACTTAACCCGGTTGCCGTGCTGGTGGAGTGGAATCGCGAGTTGAGCTGATTCGTGGGGTAGGGCACACCTTCCCGATAAGCCGGGTTATGCTGCCAGGTACGGTTGGCGTCCGTCAGGCGCTGTCCGCTGATTTTATTGAAGTTCTCAACGTTAATATTGATGTTGTTATCACCGTTGCGGTTATAGCCGCCGTGATTATCCCAGTCGTCATGGTGATGATCCCAGTCATCGTCATCATCCCAGTCAATGCTGCTGAAAATGGCATAGGTTGTGGCGACACCCAGGCTGAAACCTAAGCCGTTGACGAAGCTGTTACCAAACTGCTCCCCGGTTGACGGAGGGAGATAAGTTGGTGGATAGGCGGTGTTTGGCCAGGTCCCGTAAACCGTATTGGGGTTATAGGTGGGAACGTAAACGACCTGCGGGTCGGCGGATTCAATTTTGATCACCGTTGGGGCGGGCGCAGACGCGGTGGTTGTGGTTGATTCGGCGGTGCTGGTTTTCGCCGGTGCCGGTTTTGTGACGGTGGTGACCGTCTGCTGAGGCGTCGATTGCAGGGCGCCGGTCTTCTGTGCCAGCGCGCGCAGGCGCTGAACGGAATCCATCACATCTTTTGGTTGCGCGAGGAACGCATCACCTAAATTTTGAACCCACGGCGGGTTTTCTCCCATTAGCGACATAAGCTGAGGGAAGGCGACCAGCGATTTTACGCTGGGATCCCATGGCTGGCTGGCGACGGCCTGAATCGCGGCGTCCCCTTCCATTTTAGGGTTATCTTTTGACCACTGGGCCGCCTGGATCACGTTGGCCGGGTAAGTCGAGGCCATTAAAATTTGTGACAGCAGGGCGTCCGGGTAGAGCGCGATGGGAGCAACCCACTGATCGATCTGCGCGGCAGAATACGTTGGCGCGACGACAGGGGCGGGTTGTGCTGCGGCAGGCGTAGCCGGTGCAGCCGGTTGTTGTGCGACGGGGGCTGGCGCAACGGGTTCCGTTGCACGGCTTTTGACAAACATGACGCCTGAGGCGGCAAGCAGCCCGGCACTGCAGAGAAGGACAAGCAGATGTGGTTTAAAGGGCAACTTCATAAAATGACTCCAACGAGACCAGCGCTGTGCCGTGAGGCGTTACGGTTGGCGTGAGTATTATTCACCCGTCTTTTACAGTTTTGACTTTTATTGGGAAGTGTCCGGTACGTCCGGATAAAGAGTGTGAGTATTTATTACACAATTATATGCGATGCGGGAAAAACCGCAGGGAATTCAGAAGGCCGCTCTTGCGAGCGTTCCTGTAAAGGCTACGCGGGTTCATTCCCCACCGGGAAAGGCAGAACCAGGCAAATAAGTGTATTGCCGCGTAGGTTACGGAACTGCTCCCGGGCCCGGTGACTGGTTGCTACACCAGCGAAGCAGGCCGGGTGCAACAGTATTACAGTAGGTAAGCGCTGAGAAGCGGGGAAATGCAGTTGCATCCTTTTTCATCCGAAACTGGATGGCGGCTCGTAAACGCCAAAAAGGGACTTGCAGATTTTCTTACTGAAGAGCAATATTAGTGTCGAGTGTATTGCCGCAAATCTGCCAGCCCGGTGTGCTACCACCGCAAGGCAACAAATTAACCGCTGTGAGGCGGTTTTTTTGTATCCAAAATTCGCCTCATCTCTCCGCTACACCATGCTTAACGATTCAGCAAACTTTTTAATGTTGCTTTTTTGTAAACGGATTAACACTGTGCAGAAATCCTGCTATGCTGCCCGACGCGGTATCGGGCATTTACCCTACAAACTGCTGTCTCACAGGAGCGTGAAGAGAACGCCCGCCGCATATGACAATGAGAGCGAGGAGAACCGTCGTGCTAGAAGAATACCGTAAGCACGTAGCAGAACGTGCCGCCGAGGGAATTGTACCCAAACCGTTAGATGCAACCCAAATGGCCGCGCTCGTCGAGCTGCTGAAGAACCCGCCTAAGGGCGAAGAAGAATTCCTGTTAGATCTGTTGATCAACCGCGTACCGCCTGGCGTAGATGAAGCTGCCTACGTAAAAGCCGGATTCCTTGCTGCTATCGCCAAAGGCGAAGCCACCTCCCCACTGGTTACTCCTGAAAAAGCCATTGAACTGCTCGGCACCATGCAGGGTGGTTACAACATTCATCCGTTGATTGACGCGCTGGATAACGACAAGCTGGCTCCGATTGCCGCTAAAGCGCTCTCTTCCACGCTGCTGATGTTCGATAACTTCTACGATGTGGAAGAAAAAGCCAAAGCAGGCAACGTCTATGCGAAGCAGGTCATGCAGTCCTGGGCTGATGCCGAATGGTTCCTGAACCGTCCTGCTCTGGCTGAAAAAATTACCGTCACTGTTTTCAAAGTCACCGGTGAAACCAACACCGATGACCTCTCACCGGCGCCGGATGCGTGGTCTCGCCCGGATATCCCTCTGCACGCTCTGGCGATGCTGAAAAACGCCCGTGAAGGTATCGAACCGGATCAGCCTGGCGTTGTCGGTCCGATCAAACAGATCGAAGCCTTACAGAAAAAAGGTTTCCCGCTGGCCTACGTGGGTGATGTTGTGGGGACCGGTTCTTCCCGTAAATCTGCGACCAACTCCGTGCTGTGGTTTATGGGTGACGACATTCCGCATGTGCCGAACAAACGCGGTGGCGGTCTGTGCCTGGGTGGTAAGATTGCCCCGATCTTCTTCAACACCATGGAAGATGCTGGCGCACTGCCGATCGAAGTGGATGTTTCTAACCTGAATATGGGCGACGTGATTGACGTTTACCCGTACAAAGGGGAAGTGCGTAACCACGAAACTAACGAACTGCTGGCGAGCTTTGCGCTGAAAACCGACGTGCTGATCGATGAAGTGCGCGCCGGTGGCCGTATTCCACTGATCATCGGCCGTGGCCTGACGACCAAAGCGCGTGAAGCGCTGGGTCTGCCGCACTCAGACGTTTTCCGTCGCGCGAAAGACGTCGCGGAAAGCAATCGCGGTTACTCGCTGGCGCAGAAAATGGTGGGCCGCGCGTGCGGCGTCGCTGGCATTCGTCCGGGCGCTTACTGCGAACCTAAGATGACCTCCGTCGGTTCTCAGGACACCACTGGCCCAATGACCCGTGACGAGCTGAAAGACCTGGCGTGCCTGGGCTTCTCGTCTGACCTGGTGATGCAGTCCTTCTGTCACACCGCGGCATATCCGAAACCGGTTGACGTGACCACGCACCACACGCTGCCAGACTTCATCATGAACCGTGGCGGCGTTTCCCTGCGTCCGGGCGACGGCGTGATCCACTCCTGGCTGAACCGTATGCTGCTGCCGGATACTGTGGGTACCGGCGGTGACTCCCATACCCGTTTCCCAATTGGTATCTCCTTCCCGGCGGGCTCTGGTCTGGTGGCGTTCGCGGCGGCGACCGGCGTGATGCCGCTGGATATGCCTGAATCCGTACTCGTGCGTTTCAAAGGCAAAATGCAGCCGGGTATCACCCTGCGCGACCTGGTTCACGCGATCCCGCTGTATGCGATTAAACAGGGCCTGCTGACCGTTGAGAAGAAAGGTAAGAAAAACATCTTCTCTGGCCGCATTCTGGAGATTGAAGGTCTGCCGGATCTGAAAGTTGAGCAGGCATTCGAGCTGACCGATGCGTCCGCTGAGCGTTCCGCTGCGGGTTGTACCATCAAGCTGAACAAAGAGCCGATTATTGAGTATCTGAACTCTAACATCGTGCTGCTGAAGTGGATGATTGCCGAAGGCTACGGCGACCGTCGTACGCTGGAGCGTCGTATCCAGGGCATGGAAAAATGGCTGGCCGATCCGCAGCTGCTGGAAGCCGATGCTGACGCTGAGTACGCGGCGGTGATCGATATCGATCTGGCGGATATCAAAGAGCCTATCCTGTGTGCGCCAAACGATCCGGACGACGCGCGTCCGCTCTCTGAAGTTCAGGGCGAGAAGATCGACGAAGTGTTCATCGGATCCTGTATGACCAACATCGGTCACTTCCGTGCTGCCGGTAAACTGCTGGATACCCATAAAGGCCAGTTGCCAACCCGTCTGTGGGTGGCGCCGCCAACCCGTATGGACGCGGCTCAGCTGACCGAAGAGGGTTACTACAGCGTGTTTGGTAAGAGCGGTGCGCGCATCGAAATTCCTGGCTGTTCCCTGTGTATGGGTAACCAGGCGCGCGTAGCCGACGGCGCGACGGTGGTCTCCACCTCGACCCGTAACTTCCCGAACCGTTTAGGCACCGGTGCGAACGTTTACCTGGCGTCTGCAGAGCTGGCGGCGGTTGCGGCGCTGATTGGCAAACTGCCAACGCCGGAAGAGTACCAGACCTTCGTGGCTCAGGTTGATAAGACCGCGGTGGATACCTATCGCTATCTGAACTTCGACCAGCTCTCTCAGTACACCGAGAAGGCTGACGGGGTTATCTTCCAGACGGCGGTATAAACAGCAAAACCGTCTCTGCGAGACGGTTTTTAGTATTTGCACCCTCTCCCGTGGGAGAGGGACGGGGTGAGGGCATTAGGCCGCAGGGCCTTGCTCTCACCTTTTTATTTTCATTCCTCCCACCTCTCACGCTTTTTTTCTTCCTCTCTGCTGCGATAATTACCGTAATGGCTTTGCAGAGGAAAACACTATGGATTACGAATTTCTGCGCGACATCACTGGGGTGGTGAAAGTGCGTATGTCGATGGGCCACGAAGCCGTAGGACACTGGTTTAACGAAGAGGTGAAAGAGAATCTCGCCCTGCTTGATGAAGTTGAACAGGCGGCAAATACGGTGAAAGGCAGTGAACGTTCCTGGCAACGTGCCGGACATGAATACACGCTGTGGATGGATGGCGAAGAGGTGATGGTGCGCGCCAACCAGCTTGAATTTTCGGGTGATGAGATGGAAGAGGGGATGAGCTACTACGACGAAGAGAGCCTGTCGCTGTGCGGCGTAGAGGACTTTCTGCAGGTTGTGGCGGCGTACCGGGCGTTCATGAAACAGAAATAGCTTACCGGAGCGTCCTTGCTCCTCGTGCGTTTTACACGGCCGGAATATTGCGGCCGTAGTAGATTTCGCGCATCTCTTTCCAGAGCAGGTCTGTGATGACCTTGCGCTCCTCTTCGCTCAAATCTTCTGGCCGGGTATGGAACATGTAATGCTTCAGGTCGAACTCCTTCAGCAACATCTTGGTGTGGAAGATGTTTTCCTGATAGACGTTCACGTCCACCATGTCGTACAGCGATTTCATGTCGTCGGACATAAAGTTCTGAATGGAGTTGATTTCATGGTCGATGAAATGCTTCATCCCGTTGATATCACGGGTAAAACCACGCACGCGATAATCAATCGTGACGATATCCGATTCCAGCTGGTGGATTAAATAGTTCAGCGCGTTTAGCGGGGAAATCACGCCGCAGGTCGACACTTCGATATCGGCGCGGAACGTGCACAGCCCACCTTCCGGATGACTTTCCGGGTAGGTATGTACGCAGATGTGGCTTTTATCAAGGTGGGCCACAACCACTTCCGGCAGCGGGCCCGGATGTTCAGTTTTGTCGATGAGCTTCGGATCGACCGGCTCTTCACTGACCAGTATGGTCACGCTGGCGCCCTGGGGTTCATAATCCTGTCGGGCGATATTCAGGATGTTTGCGCCGATGATCGAACAGGTTTCTGTCAGGATCTCTGTCAGACGGTTGGCGTTGTAGAGTTCATCGATATAGGCGATGTAACCATCGCGCTCTTCCGCTGTTTTGGCATAGCAGATATCGTAAATACAAAAACTCAGGCTTTTGGTCAGGTTGTTAAAGCCATGCAGTTTAAGCTTTTTCAATTAGTTCACCCCCTGGGAGGACAGTGCATCTTGCAGGTACTGCGGCAAGGCAAAGGCTGCGGTATGGACCGCCGGATTGTAATAACGGCACGTGAGCGCCGCCTGATGGAAGCGTGCCTGGATAATTTCAGTGGAGAGATGGCGCAGGACATCGTTATCCGTGGCCCAGGCAAAGGTCATGATCCCACCGTAGTAGGTTGGAATAGCGGCCTGATAGAAGCTGACATCGCCGAAATAGGTGCTCAGCTTACGATGGCTGTCGAGCGCTTCATCCTGCTGCAGGAAGCAGACGCCATTTTGCGCCACGAAGATCCCGCCTGGGTTCAGGCAACGCTTGCAGCCTTCGTAGAAGGAGGAGGTAAACAGCGACGCGCCAGGACCGATCGGGTCGGTACAGTCGGAGATAATGACGTCAAACGTCTGGGTTGTCTGGTTAACGAAGTTGACGCCATCGTCAATCACCAGCCTGAAACGCGGATCGTCGTAGCTACCGGCATTGTGGTTGGGCAGATACTGACGGCAGAAAGAGACCACGCCCGCATCGATCTCCACCATGGTGATGGTTTCAATGGACTGATGACGGGAAACTTCGCGCAGCATTGCGCCGTCGCCACCGCCGATAATCAGCACGTGTTTTGCGTGCCCGTGCGCCAGAAGCGGGACGTGGGTCATCATCTCATGATAGATAAACTCATCGCGTTCGGTGGTTTGCACCACGCCGTCCAGCGCCATGACGCGGCCAAAGGCGGCATTCTCGAAGATGATCAGATCCTGATGATCGGTTTTTTCATGATAAAGCACGTTATCAACGGCAAAGTACTGACCAAACTGGTCATGCAGTGTTTCATGCCACAACGTGTGGTCGGCCATACGCGGACTCCTCCTTTGTTAACATCCGTTACACTCACAAAAAATGAGCGAAACATGATAGCTAACTATAACCGCGGTTGCACGGCTATAGGTTCAACAAGGGGCGTCGGGAAGGTTATTTCACGTAGGCGAGCAGGCTGAGTGAATCGCGAGCCAGCGCTTTGCATTTTTTTGCAGTGGGGATGCCGATACCGCTTAAGTCACGGTAGCTGTCTTCACCGAGCGCCTTCATGTCGAAGCTGTCGTAGTTGCTGAGATCCCACTGGTTCTGTTGGGCAAAAAAGACCAGTGCGCGGCGAATCTGGCCGTTGGGTAAATTCTGGTAGCCACAATCATTTTTCAGGAATACAAAAACCGCCGTTAAGTCGGCCATATCTTCCGCTTCATTTTCACTTAGCGCATAGCTGTTCGCACACATTGCCATCAGGCTACTGAACAAAATTGTCCTGAAAAACGTCTTCATTGCTTCTACCACTGCTTCACGGAAAATTAACGTTAGCATACTTGATGCCAGTGCGACGATCTTTATTATTGCCGCTTTACTTGACCTTCCGGTAAGGGGAGGGTTTATGCTCAAAAGATCGCCTGCTGGAAATAAGGAAATGAACATGCAACGTCGTGATTTTTTGAAATATTCCATCGCGCTGGGAGCTGCCAGCGCTTTACCCCTCTGGAGTCGCGCGGTTTTTGCGGCTGACAGACCTGCCTTGCCCATTCCCGACTTACTGACCGCTGACGCCCGTAGCCGTATCCAGCTTGTTGTTCAGTCCGGTAAAACGACGTTCGGCGCACACAGCGCCACCACGTGGGGTTATAACGGCAATCTGCTCGGTCCGGCGCTTCAGTTACGCAAAGGGCAGGCGGTGACGGTAGATATCCACAACACGCTCGCCGAAGAGACGACGCTGCACTGGCACGGTCTGGAAGTGCCGGGCGAGGTGGACGGCGGGCCGCAGGGGGTCATCAAGGCGGGCGGCAAGCGCAGCGTCACCTTTACGCCGGAACAGCGCGCCGCAACCTGTTGGTTTCACCCGCACCAGCATGGCAAAACCGGCCATCAGGTAGCGATGGGGCTGGCGGGGCTGGTGCTGATTGAAGACGACGAAAGCCGTCTGCTGCGCCTGCCTGAACAGTGGGGCATCGACGACGTGCCGGTGATTGTGCAGGACAAGAAATTCACCACTGACGGGGAAATTGACTACAGGCTTGACGTCATGAGCGCGGCGGTCGGCTGGTTTGGCGATACGCTGCTGACCAACGGTGCGATTTACCCTCAGCACGCCGCACCGAAAGGCTGGCTGCGCCTGCGCCTGCTCAACGGGTGTAACGCACGCTCACTCAATTTCGCCACCAGCGATAAACGTCCTTTGTACGTGGTAGCCAGCGACGGGGGACTGCTGCCTGAGCCGGTGAAGGTCAATGAATTACCGATGCTGATGGGGGAACGTTTTGAAGTGCTGGTGGATATCAGCGACGGCAAAGCGTTTGACCTGGTGACGCTGCCGGTTAGCCAGATGGGAATGGCGGTCGCGCCCTTCGACAAGGCGCATCCGGTGCTGCGTATTCAGCCGCTGCAGGTGACGGCCTCCGGTACGCTGCCGGATACCCTGACTACGCTCCCGGCGCTACCGTCCCTCGAAGGATTAACCCAGCGGAAGCTCCAGCTCGCCATGGACCCGATGCTCGACATGATGGGTATGCAGGCCCTGATGAAGAAATACGGTAATCAGGCGATGGCGGGAATGCATCACGGACAGATGATGGGCCACATGAATATGGACCACGGCAAAATGGGCGGCATGGGGAACATGAACCACGGTGACCATGGCTTTGATTTCCACAACGCTAATATGATCAACGGCAAAGCGTTTGACATGAACACGCCAATGTTTGCTGCCGCAAAAGGGCAGTTTGAGCGCTGGGTGATTTCAGGTGAAGGGGACATGATGCTGCATCCGTTCCATATCCACGGTACCCAGTTCCGCATTATCTCGGAGAACGGCAAAGCACCGGATGCGCATCGCGCGGGCTGGAAGGATACGGTGCGAGTGGAAGGCGGCGTCAGTGAGGTGCTGGTGAAGTTTGACCACGATGCACCGAAAGAGTTTGCCTACATGGCGCACTGTCATCTGCTGGAGCATGAGGATACGGGGATGATGCTGGGGTTCACCGTATAAAGCGGTGCGGCCTGATGCCCTCACCCAGACCCTCTCCCACGGGGAGAGGGAACAAACACTAAAAACGGCAACTTTCGTTGCCGTTTTGCATTTATTTGGCATCGTCCGGCAACGCATACGCGACAATATAGTCGCCCATCTTCGTGCCAAACGAACCGTGACCTCCCGCGGAGATGACAACGTACTGCTTGCCATTCACTTCATAGGTCATCGGCGTCGCTTGTCCACCGGCTGGCAGACGGCCTTGCCACAGTTTCTCACCGTTGGTCATGTTGTACGCGCGCAGGTAGTTATCTGCGGTTGCCGCGATGAACAGCACGTTACCGGCGGTAGAGATTGGGCCACCCAGCATTGGCATACCCATATTGAACGGCACCGGAACCGGCATCGGGAACGGCATGCTGTCCTGCGGGGTACCAATACGTTTTTTCCACACGATCTCGTTGGTTTTCAGATCCAGACCGGAGATATAACCCCAGGCAGGCTGTTTACACGGCAGACCAAACGGAGACAGGAACGGATTCAGCGTCACGCCAAACGGCACGCCGTACTGCGGCTGAATACCGGCTTCGGTACCGCTGCCTTTCGCGTCTTTCGGCTGCTCCATCGGGTTACCAGGACCGCGCGGGATCAGCTTAGAGACAAACGGCAGCGCCATTGGGTTGGCAATCGCCACCTGACGGTTCGGGTCAACGGAGATCCCGCCCCATTCGAACATCCCCAGGTTACCCGGGAAGACCAGCGTGCCCTGCTCAGACGGCGGTGTGAAGATACCTTCATAGCGCAGCTGATGGAACATCACGCGGCACACCAGCTGGTCAAACATGGTGGCGCCCCACATGTCTGCTCCGCTGAGGTCTTTCTTCGGACGGAAGCTCAGGTCAGAGAACGGCTGCGTCTTGGTGACGTAGTCGCCTTTTGCTGCACCCTGCGGAACCGGTTTTTCCGGCGCAGGGACGACCAGCTCGCCGTTACGACGGTCCAGCACGAAGATGTTACCGGTTTTCGCCGGAGCATAAATCACCGGCACGGTTTTACCGTTAACGGTAATGTCCGCCAGCGTCGGCTGGGACGGCATGTCCATGTCCCACAGGTCGTGGTGAACGGTCTGATAGCTCCAGGCCAGTTTACCGGTGGTCGCGTTCAGCGCCACGATGGAGCTGGCATAACGCTCCTGCTCCGGTGTGCGATTTCCGCCCCAGATATCCGGCGTGGTCACACCCATAGGCAGGTAGACCAGATCCAGCTTCGCGTCATACGCGGCCGGTGCCCAGGAGTTCGGCGAGTTAAAGGTAAAGGTGTGTTCATCCGACGGGATCGCGTTTGGATCTTTCGCGCCCGGATCGAAGGCCCACAGCAGTTTACCGGTGTTCACGTCGAAACCACGAATAACGCCAGAGGTTTCGCGGGTGGAGAAGTTATCCGTAACCGAACCCGCAATCACGATGGTTTTATCGGTGATGATGGGCGGTGAAGTCGGTTCATACAGACCCGGCGTGGTGTCCGGCATGTTGGTCTGCAGATTGAGGATACCTTTGTTGGCAAAAGTTTCGCACAGCTTGCCCGTTTCGGCGTTAATCGCGAACAGGCGACCATCGTTCACCGGCAGCATAATGCGGCGAGGACAGTCGGCAATAACTTCAGGGCTCGCATTATCCGCACGCGCTTCATGGTAAGAAACGCCACGGCAGGTGACGTGCTGGAAGGATGGGTTAGAGTTCAGCTGCGGATCGAAGTGCCATTTCTCTTTACCGGTGGCCGCGTCGAGCGCGAACAGACGCTGGTGCGCCGTACACAGATAAAGCATGTTGCCCACTTTAATCGGCGTGACTTCGTTGGTCAGTTCACCCGGATCGTTCGGCATCTTCAGATCGCCGGTACGGAATACCCAGGCTTCTTTCAGGTTTTTAACGTTGTCAGCGTTGATCTGCTTCAGCGGGGAGTAACGCTGGCCTTCCTGATTACGCCCGTAGGCTGGCCAGTCACCGTCAGCGACCTGCGAGATCGCCGCCGCTGGCGTGGATTCTGCATTCAGCGTCCCGTTGATCTCCTGCGGGTCGTTAAAGCCGGCCCAGGTCAGAATGCCGCCGCTGATTAACAGGGCTACCACCAGCGCCGCAACGGCACCACTGGACGGCACAATCAGGCGACGCCAGACGAACGGCAGGATCAGCCAGATACCGAAGAACACCAGAATGTCGCTGCGCGGCGTCAGTGCCCAGAAGTCGAAGCCGACTTCCCAGACGCCCCAGATCATGGTTGCGAGGAGCAATGCGGCATAAAGCCACAGTGCGGATTGTTTTCTACGCCAGAGCAGGACGGTTACGCCAAGCATAACCAGGCCCGCAATCGGGTAGTACCAGGAGCCGCCGATCGCGACCAGCCAGACGCCACCGATTAACAGGTACAGGCCGCAGAAGGCGGCGAATAACGCTGTTAGTGTCACCAGTAGACGCGGCTGTTTAGAGTTTGTTTCAGCCATAGAAAGTGTACTCGTCAGTTTTTGTTAATAATTTGCTAGCAACTAATTATAGGTATTAACAAGTGTGATCGGAATCACAATATTTGCTTTTTATAACTCATGCGCCAGCCGTAGCCATTTACTGGTATAATGGCTGGCTTGCGTATCGATGCCGGAATACCCTGTATTCGCATTGAGAGATTTTCATCAAAATCATGTGGTTAGTAATATGAAACATACTGTTGAAGTGATGATCCCGGAAGCCGAGATCAAAGCGCGTATCGCCGAACTGGGTCGTCAAATCACCGAACATTACAAGGACAGCGGCAGCGAAATGGTGCTGGTCGGTCTGTTGCGTGGCTCTTTCATGTTCATGGCAGACCTGTGCCGTGAAGTGCAGGTGCCGCACGAAGTCGATTTTATGACCGCCTCCAGCTACGGCAGCGGCATGTCCACAACCCGTGATGTGAAAATCCTGAAAGATCTGGATGAAGATATTCGTGGCAAAGATGTGTTGATCGTCGAAGACATCATCGACTCCGGCAATACGCTCTCAAAAGTGCGCGAGATCCTCGGCCTGCGTGAGCCAAAATCGCTGGCTATCTGCACCCTGCTGGATAAACCAGACCGCCGTGAAGTGCAGGTGCCGGTCGAGTTTGTGGGTTTCTCTATCCCGGATGAGTTCGTTGTCGGTTACGGCATCGACTATGCGCAGCGTTATCGTCATCTGCCGTATGTTGGGAAAGTGGTATTGCTGGACGAGTAAGTGCGGCCTCTGCCCTCTCCCTGTGGGAGAGGGAGAAAACCCCCGGCTTTATTTATGGTTCACATGCTTAAGCTTGAGGTTGGCAATTCCTGAACGGTAACGCTGCTCCAGCGTTTCGCGGTTGGTGGCGGTGACTTCCAGGTTACGCAGCAGACCATCGTGAATGCCGTACGCCCAGCCGTGGATAGAGACCTTCTGCCCGCGCTTCCATGCTGATTGCATGATCGTCGAGTGGCCCAGGTTATACACCTGCTCCATCACGTTGAGTTCGCAAAGGGTATCCATACGACGTTCCTGCGGCATTTCACCCAGCAGTGAGCTATGTTTGAACCAGATATCACGGATGTGAAGCAGCCAGTTATCAATGAGCCCCAGTTCCGGGTTTTCGACCGCCGCCTGCACGCCGCCGCAGCCGTAGTGGCCGCAAATGATGATGTGCTCAACTTCCAGAACATCAACGGCATACTGCACAACAGAAAGACAGTTGAGATCGGTATGAATCACCAGGTTGGCGACGTTGCGGTGAACAAACAGTTCGCCAGGCTCAAGACCTGTCAGGCGCTCTGCCGGCACCCGGCTGTCGGAACATCCAATCCAGAGAAAGCGTGGGTTCTGCGCTTGCGCGAGCTTTCCAAAAAATCCGGGGTCTTCCTCCACCAGCATTTTTGACCATAGTGCATTGTTGCTGATGAGTGTATCTATGTTGTTCATGGAGGTTAGCGACCTGTAACCGAGTAATTGCGTTGCGCTACTATAGGGTAACCCGACTTTTAATGAAACCACACAACGTGTGTCAGAACCTAAGGTAAGTTTATTTCATGGCGATTGCACTGGAGCTTGAGCAGCTAAAAAAAACCTATCCGGGCGGCGTTCAGGCGCTACGCGGGATAGATCTGAAAGTAGAGGCGGGGGATTTCTACGCGCTTCTGGGGCCGAACGGGGCGGGGAAATCGACCACCATTGGTATCATCAGCTCGCTGGTGAATAAAACGTCCGGCAGGGTGAGCGTCTTTGGCTACGATCTGCAAAAAGATGTGGTGAATGCCAAGCGCCAGCTCGGGCTGGTTCCGCAGGAGTTCAACTTCAACCCGTTTGAGACGGTGCAGCAAATCGTCGTCAACCAGGCGGGTTATTACGGCGTTGAGCGAAAAGAGGCGTTAGCACGCAGTGAAAAATACCTCAAACAGCTCGATCTGTGGGAAAAGCGTAACGAACGTGCGCGTATGCTGTCCGGCGGGATGAAGCGCCGCCTGATGATTGCCCGTGCGCTGATGCACGAGCCAAAACTGCTCATTCTCGATGAACCGACTGCGGGCGTGGATATCGAACTGCGTCGTTCCATGTGGGGCTTTCTGAAAGACCTCAACGACAAAGGCACCACCATTATTTTGACCACCCACTATCTTGAAGAGGCGGAAATGCTGTGCCGCAACATCGGCATCATTCAGCACGGCGAGCTGGTGGAAAATACCTCGATGAAGAATCTGCTCTCCAAGCTCAAATCAGAGACCTTCATTCTCGATCTGGCGGCAAAAAGCCCGCTACCGAAGCTTGAAGGGTACCAGTATCGTCTGGTGGATACCTCGACGCTGGAAGTGGAAGTCTTGCGCGAGCAGGGAATTAACAGCGTGTTCTCGCAACTGAGCGCGCAGGGCATTCAGGTTTTAAGTATGCGTAACAAAGCGAACCGACTGGAAGAGCTGTTTGTCTCTCTGGTGCAGGATAAACAAGGAGACAAGGCATGACGCATCTTTACTGGGTCGCGCTGAAAAGTATCTGGGCGAAAGAGATTAACCGCTTTATGCGCATCTGGGTGCAAACCCTGGTGCCGCCGGTGATCACCATGACCCTCTATTTCATCATCTTCGGTAACCTGATTGGTTCCCGTATTGGTGAAATGCACGGCTTTACCTATATGCAGTTTATCGTGCCGGGCCTGATCATGATGGCGGTGATCACCAACGCCTATGCTAACGTGGCGTCATCGTTCTTTAGCGCCAAGTTCCAGCGCAATATTGAGGAACTGCTGGTGGCACCGGTGCCAACGCATGTGATCATTGCGGGTTACGTCGGTGGCGGCGTGGCGCGCGGTTTGTGTGTCGGGATCCTGGTGACGGCCATTTCGCTGTTCTTCGTGCCGTTCCAGGTGCACTCCTGGCTGTTTGTGGCCCTGACGCTGCTGCTGACGGCGATCCTCTTCTCGCTGGCCGGTCTGCTGAACGCGGTGTTTGCCAAAACGTTTGACGATATCAGCCTGATACCGACCTTTGTGCTGACGCCGCTGACCTATCTGGGCGGGGTGTTCTATTCCCTGACGCTGCTGCCGCCATTCTGGCAGGCGCTGTCGCACCTGAACCCGATTGTCTACATGATCAGCGGTTTCCGCTTTGGCTTCCTCGGAATCACCGATGTGCCGCTGTTTACCACGGTGGCGGTGCTGGTGGTGTTCATCATCGCCTTCTACCTGCTGTGCTGGTATCTGATCCAGCGCGGGCGCGGTCTGCGCAGCTAATCTTCTGCCCGGCGACATTCTGTTTGCCGGGCGCTTTTCTTTGACAGTTATCACCGAAAGCTAACCTTCACTCCGCTAAACTACTTGCCTGCTAAGGAGAGAGTTATGCTGGGATGGGTTATCACCTGCCACGATGAACACGCGCAGGATATGCTGGACAAGCTTGAAGCCAGGTTTGGTCCGCTGGTGCAATGTCGGGCAGTCAATTACTGGCGCGGTTTGAGCACCAACATGCTCAGCCGAATGATGTGCGATGCCCTGCATGAAACGGACACCGGTGATGGCGTTATTTTTCTTACCGATAAATCAGGCGCGGCGCCATATCGCGCAGCGGCCCTGTTGAGCCACAAACACGACTGCTGTGAGGTCATCTCGGGAATTAATCTCGCCTTACTCGAGTTAATGTATCCCCGGCGAGAGTCATTGAGCAGCGCAGAATTTCGTGATGCCATCGTGGCGCAGGGCGAACCCAGCGTGACCAGTTTATGGCATCAGCAGCAAAAAAATCCGCCCTTTGTCCTGTTTCACGAACGCGACAACCACTGAATTTTTGCTATTCATAATCCATCAAAAAGGTGGCTGCTGCATTAAAATCGCCCGCTTTAATAGCCCCGCCATCGGATAACAGTTGGGCTGAAAAGTGAAGATTCTCCAGTGATGACCAGTCACTGCTGCGATCAATATCGGTACTGGTTTCACTGTTTGGGATCATCACGCTGGCAGTATCCGTGTTAATGATCCTGACGGCGACCCCTGCCGCGCTCCCGCTACTCAGTCCTAACATGCTGTGATCCGGAGAAACAAAGGCCGATGTCATCTTCACCCTGAGCTTGGGGGTATAACAGCTTGCAAGCGAGATTGAGAAGGGAATAACCGGCGTGTTGTTGTTTTTAATATCATCTATCCAGTAATCACCCAGCGCAACGTTATTACCCGAGACGGTATCACCCTGCGCGACACCAAATGAGCAACTGCTTGCCGGGACCGTAAATTTCAGCGTGCTGGTTGTGGCACTGAAGATAATTTTGGGCTGACTGCTGGTTCCAATTTGGAAATAGGCAATCGTACCGGCGAGTGAGTTTCCGGTATTGATACCTTTCTGCGGTTTAAATTGTGGCGTGATCCAGAGCGTAAATTTGAGCTTCCATTGGCTGTCGGCATCGGCATAGGGAGCCCCACTGCTTTGTGATGGCACCGTATTATCCGTGCCATTTCCTCCCTTCAGATAGAGATCAACCGTTGGATGCGATGAACCGCAACCATCTGATACGTAACACATTAACTCGACAGTGTAGTCAATGCCCTGCACCGTGGTTTTAAGCAGGGCGTTGCCCTCTGGCGTGGTGTATTGCGTATCGAGCAAATTCCCTGCGGCATTCGTAAAGTGGACGGTATTGTCGTAGGGGTTCCAGTTTTTACAGCCTATTGGGTTGCTGGTAATAAACTGGATCACATACGTGGATGTCACATCCAGGCTCGTTGGCATGGAAACTTTATTTGTCGAGAGGTTAAGAAGCGATGAGCTTCCGGTGGTATACGTGCCCGCGTTATTGCTTTCGATATAACAGCTTTGATCGGCCAATGCCGGGCGGCACAGCATTCCAAAGGCGGCAAATACCAGAAGCATCACCAGGGCATTGAAAGCACTCTTTTTTATCATAAGTTGAAATCTACGCAGAAAAAGAAAGGAACTGCCGGCATCCGTCCGGACAATTCCTCTCTGGTTTCACTGATAGGTCACCATGAACGTTACCAGGGATGTCACCGCACCAGGCGTAACATCGGCAATGGTTTTTCCATCGGCAATAACAATACGCGCATTCATATCCAGCGAACCGGAACCCGAACTGATCGTCACGTTTTGGGTGGGTTGGGTGGTGCAATTGAGAACGGTGCCGGTATCGGCAAGACCTTTCCAGACTTCGAAAGCCGTTCCGTGTGTTGAACCAAATTTGTCGCTGGATCCGGTAGAACAGCTTGTGCCTGCGCCCGGGGTGGCCTGCACGGTGGCGCTTTTCACCCCCGAACAGTTGCTGAAATTCAGTTTAAAGGCTTCGATACGGCTTTTCGCCGTCAGATCGGACTTGAACACATCGCCAAAATTAATTTCTGTCGATGCATTGCCTGTGGAATCCTGAATTTCTGCGGTACAGGTGCCTGGCACAACATTGGTTTCAAATGTTGCCGTCAGGCTGGATGTACCGCTGATCTGTGCCTGTGAGGCGAAGGACAACAGTCCACCGCAAATCGCCATTGTTAAAGCCGTCAGATGCTTACGCATTACTCGCTCCTTTCCCTGTCCCGTTATTCGTAACTGAAGTTAAACGTCGCAATGGCTCTGAATGAGCCCGTTGTGGCCTGATTGGCAACGGTTTCTACCATCGTGGCCACCAGCCCAACTTCTTTTGCGCTGATTTCTGCTGGTGTCCATACCAGCCGTTTACTGTCATCTGTCGAGTTGATGACAAAAGGGGCATCCGGAGCAGAGACACGCGCAATAGACAGCCCCGTGTTGGCGGCTCCTCCTGCTGATGAGTCGATGCCGTTCGCGATAGCGGTGTTGACGCTACCTGAAGCGGTACCTGCCACTTCCGTCTTTAACGAAACCAGACTGGAAGGGCACTCGGTGATCACCAGTTTGAAGTTTTCTTTTGCTTCTCCCGTTGCAATCGTATCTACACGGGTATTCCCGTTAGCGCCAATCGTAATGGTATTATTTGTGCCATCACCTGTTCCCCCATCAATTTTAATATCACAGGTTGTTTCCCGGATATTTGCGCTGAAGGTCAGGTCGAGGTTCTCTGCTGCTCTGACGCCGCACGACGCCGAAAATAAAACGGCAACCAGCGCGGTATGGACGAGAAATCGCTTTTTATCAAAAGCAGTTACGTTATTTTCCATATTTAATGTTTCCTTTGCATAATGCATGTTTGGTTATGGAGGATGGTGGTTAAACCCACCTTCTGTTCATCAGTACCAAAATGATAATTTACTGAGCAGGTTTCATCCGTTCCTGCTCCCCATACTACGGTTAATTTACCTGTTTCATTTACCCCCCTGACATATGCTTGCCCTGCCTGGCCTACGCTTCCAATGATGTCTCCCTTTTCATTCATGACGTCTGCGCCCAGCGGAATAAACCCGCTATCTGAACGCATCAATTCGAGCACCGCCGAGCGACCCTCATTCGTTTTAAAATCAACCATCACCACCGCGCCATTACGCGGTACCTCCACGGTGCTGTTATTTTCAACGGCGACATCCTCCGTTAAGGTACTGGTATCCAGGGTGATCCGATTTTCGCGGTATGCAGAGAGATAAGGCATGACGACATACCCTGAGTCACTGATTTCGCCACGGCTGTTGCTCACATGGGCTCCCTTTGCGCCACTGGCCTTAATGAGCGCCAGCGCGTCATTTTCACCAATGCTGCCGGGCGTGAAGGTGACTCCGCCACCGTGAATAATCGCTCCGCCACTGTAGCTGGCAGAGTACTGTTGGCTGTTTTGTGAATCTGACGACGCGGAAAGGCTAAGAGGGCCATAGTCGCTGTTATAGCTGCCATAGGCGCTCACCTGACTTAAATTTTCAGCGGTGCTTTGGCTGTAACTCGTCGTCACACTGTAGTTATAGCGACTGTCTTGCGAAGCACCGTTAGCCGTCATATTGAGGTTATGTGAATGTCTCAGGTCTGAGCTCATTCCCATATTCACGTTGTTAAAACCGGCGAGACTGTTTTTATTTTTTAAGAACGAGTCAAAAGGTATGCTGAAATTTAAATAGAGGCTGTTATCTGCTTTGCCAAATGCATCATAGGTCCGTTGCAGAGACACGTTATAACTGCCATAACGAAAATTGTTGCTGTAGCCCATCGCATAACTGGCCGTCTGGTTATTCCCGTTCCACCAGCTTTGCCAGCTGCCGTTAATATAAAGAGAACCATAGTTCTGTTTATTTATGTCCAGCGGTTGGTTCAGGTTAATTTGTAACTGGTTCTTCATTTGCTGAAGGTTTTGTTTTGCTTCGTCCGCACTCTGGCCATCATACTGAATGTGATCCTGCAACTGGGCGGCGTCATCCAGGCTGAGATAGTCCTGCGTTGAAAAGCGCAGCGCTGCGACATTCAGAGACGTATCCGTCTGGTCAACGGTCTTGTTCCAGGAGAGACGGTAGCTCTGGCCTTTCATTGCCGGAATCGTATCAATCTGTGCTGAAGAACGGGTCACATCAAAGGCAAACGCCCCCAGAGGCGTGTTCATGGCGATGCCAGCCAGAACTGCAGAAAAACCCATATCGGTATCTTGCAGCCCGGTATAACCGGTAAAAAGGTTATTGAGGCCATAATAGAGTGTGCCAAACGCCAGTCTGGGTGAACGATGTAAAGCCTCATCCTGCAACTCACCTACCCCGGCCTCCCAGCGGGCGTAGCCTGGCCGTAACATCTGTGTGACCGAGGAGAAGGGAACGGTAAAAGCGTGTTGGCTACCGTCAGCCTCTTCTATGGTCACGGTGAGGTCTTGTCCATAACCGGTGGCATTCAGATCGTTAATCTCAAATGCCCCTGGGGGAACGGTGGTTTCGTAGATTTTATTCCCGCTCTGGGTGACGGTGATTTTGGCATTGGTGTTAGCCGTACCGCGGATCACAGGAGCGTAGCTGGACATTCCGCCAGGTAGCATTCGGTCATCGTTAAACAGACGGCCACCCCGAAGATGGAGGGCATCGAAGGCATCCCCACGTGTCCAGGAATCGCCCATCACCATCTGCGCCTTGAGCGGCGTAATATCCCTTTGCAAATAAATATCCTGGTTATCGTAGCGGGTACCGCTCTGCTGATCCCAGTTCAGGCTTCCGTTTGAGCGCAACCGCCACGGACCGTAGTTAACACCATAGTGAAGCCCGGCATAGGCGCTGTCGCGCTGCGACTGCTGGCCCTGGTTATGCCAGGCATTCATATCGTAAGACAGCAACCCCGCGGGAATACCCTCGTCCCAAAGTGACGGGTCGATATAGCCCGCCGCGTGTTTCAGCAGAAACAGTTGCGGCAGGCTGACGTTCAGCGCCTGGCTTGTGGTGTCAAAATCAACCGTCGAACCTGGATATAACGTGGCGATATCCAGACACGTATCGTCGTTATCGTCGATTTTGAGATGAGAAATATCTACATCCATCTGCTTTAGTATTTTGAGGGGAATACAGGGTGTGGCACGGGCGGTACCGTTATCGGTAAATTGAACATCCGTCACCGCTTTTGTTATGCCGTTAACAACAAGCGTTACGCGATGAATACCGGGCGTAACAGGATTACCTCGGGAAAAACGATGGACATCAATATTCCCGTCAGTAGTAAATAAAAACTGATCGTTAAACTCAATATCATTATTTTCGCCTCCGGTAACAGACGATGCAGCATGTTCTTCTGCGTGTGCATTCAGGGCGGCACACAGCAGAAGACAGAATAATGCGTATCGGAATAACATATTTCACGGTCAGGCTTGTCTGTAATATGTATTGATTAACGCGCAATGGCGATTTGATGATTTTCAGAACCGCCAAAATCATTAATGGATAAAAAATTAAGCATGCCGGAGGTCCCGTTCAGGAGGCCTTTGATTTTCATATTTTCACTGGAGAACGGTTTAACCGAATGGCTCTCAATAGAATACCTTTTCCCCCCGGCGCTCAGTTCTGCACTGGCAATCGAAATATTAAAAGGTGAGTCATTTTTTGCAGTCACGACGCTGCTACCTGCAGCGGCGTTCAGAGACCACTTAAGATTTTTTACGGCTTCTGCCGCTGTACCTTTTAATCCCTCCGGGCGGAAAAATAATTTAATGCGGGTGCGGAAAGCCACCTGCAAAAGGTTTTTCTTATCCGCCCCTTGCGCTTTGGGTGGGACTTCCAGAACGTTAAACCAGTACAATGACTCTCGGTCCTGAGGCATATTTTGGCCCAGCCAGGTAATGCGAATCGCCTGGCCTTTATGTGCATCCACACGCGTGACGGGAGGAGTAACAATAAAAGGGAGTTTTAGCTGCTGGGGATTAACGTTATCGCGTCCGTCATCCAGCCACGACTGGACCAGTAAAGGTTTATTGCCTTTGTTCTGCAGGTTGACGGTCACGTCTTTTGCCGTGGAAGGATAAACGATACGCGTCCCGGAAATGATAATGTCGGCACAAGCATGAAAGGAAATAAGTCCAGCCAATAAGAGTGCTGACGCCTTTACAACGTTAAGTTTGATACCTGACATAAAATCCCGCCTCAGTTCTACCTATTTATTACATCAATTGTTTTGCTGCTAATTATACTAATGGCACGTGTTTTGTTATTGGATTTCGTTTTTCTTAGGTGCCTGTTAAGTTTGACTAAATAATTTGCGAGCATCTGTTTTTTGCGAGTAAATACAGCGGGTTGTTTTTGTTTGCAGTACCGGAGAAATGAAATAAAAGTGATTTAGAGGTTTTTTTTATTCTCGTTTTAAGAAAGAGCTTAGCCAGAGGGACATTAAAGCAGAGTTATGAGAATCATTATGTTACAATGGTGAAAGATGAATGTTGAAGGCTTATAGGGTTCATGTTTATTCGATTTGTCCTGGTCCTGATGATGTTTTCCTGTAGCGCGTCCGCCAGCCTGCTCAGCGACCAAAAGGCAGTAGCACAATACATGCAAACTACGGAAGACGCGGCGATCTGGGCACAGGTTGGAAACGCGGTCGTTAACGTTGGCAACGTGCGTGCGGGACAGATACTGGGCGTGGTTCCTGCCGCTGCAGATTACTACGAATTTCGCTTCGGTTTTGGGACTGGCTTTATCGACAAGGGGCACCTTGAGCCGGTTCAGGGGAAACAGCGCGTCGAGGATAGCCTCGGCGATCTGAATAAACCCCTGAGCAACCAGAACCTTATCACCTGGAAAGACACGCCGGTGTTTAATGCGCCTTCCAGCGGGAGTGCGCCGTTCGGCACATTAAGCGCCAACCTTCGCTATCCGATACTGAACAAGCTGAAAGACCGTCTGAATCAGACCTGGTATCAGATCCGCATCGGCAACCGCCTGGCGTGGGTCAGTAGCCTGGATGCACAGGAAGATAATGGGATCCCGGTTCTGACCTACCATCATATTCTGCGTGATGAAGAGAACACCCGTTTTCGTCATACCTCTACCACGACCAGCGTACGTGCCTTTAACAACCAGATGGCCTGGCTGCGCGATCAGGGATACACCACCCTGACGATGTATCAGCTGGAAGGGTATGTGCGTAACAAACTGAATCTGCCTGCCAAATCGGTGGTGATCACCTTTGACGACGGGCTGAAATCGGTGAGCCGCTATGCGTATCCGGTTCTGAAAGAGTACGGCTTTAACGCCACGGCGTTTATTATTTCGTCACGCATTAAGCGCCATCCGCAGAAGTGGGATCCTAAATCGCTGCAGTTTATGAGCGTCCAGGAGCTGAAGGGTATCCAGGACGTTTTTGATATTCAGTCCCATACGCACTTCCTGCACCGCGTCGATGGTAACAAACATCCGATTTTACTCAGCCGTAGCTATCACGTGATCCTCTTCGATTTTGAACGCTCGCGCCGGGGGCTGGCGCAGTTCAACCCGCGAGTGTTGTATCTCTCCTATCCGTTTGGGAGTTACGACACGAAAGCGATTAAAGCAGCAAATGACGCCGGTTTTCACCTGGCGGTGACAACGATGAAAGGGAAGGTCAAGCCGGGGGATAATCCGTTCTTACTGAAACGCCTCTATATCTTAAGAACGGATTCGCTGGAGACGATGTCGCGGCTGATCAGCAATCAGCCGCAGGGGTAAATCAGGCAACCTGAACCGGGATCGCTTTCGCGGTGCGTTTCATCTCGTTGTCGCCTTCGAAGTAGGCCACTTTCGGCTGCCAGCGGCGCGCTTCTTCGTCAGACATCATCACGAAGCTGGCGATGATTACAATGTCGCCCACGTCCGCGCAGTGCGCAGCCGCGCCGTTCACGGAGATGATCTTTGATCCGCGCTCGGCGGCAATGGCATAGGTAGAGAAACGTTTACCGTTGTTCACGTTCCAGATATCAATGGCTTCGTTTTCGAGAATACCCGCCGCGTCGAGAAAATCCTGATCGATCGCGCAGGAGCCTTCATAGTGCAGGTCGGCCTGGGTGACTTTCACACGGTGAAGCTTACCTTGCAGCATTTTGCGAATCATTACGTTTACCTTTCATTTTCCGGGTAGAAAAACTACGCCAGTTCAACCACTTTGTTGTCGATGAGACGGGCCTGGCCAAGCCATGCCGCCACCAGAATGACCGCGCGTTTGCTGGTCTCTGCAAGCGCCAGAAGCGTGTCGGCATCGCGGATTTGAATATCGTCAGCGCGGAAGCCTTTGTCGTTCAGCGCCTGTTCAGCCAGAGCAATAATCTCTTCAGCAGTTAACTCTTTCGCCAGAAGCTGCTCCGCCATGGTGTTCATGACTTTGCTTAATCCCGGGGCGATCTTACGCTGCTCTGCGGTCAGGTAGCCGTTACGGGAGCTGAGCGCCAGGCCGTCTTTGGCGCGCACAATCGGTACGCCCACGATCTCGATATCATAGCCCATGTCGGCCACCATCTTGCGAATGAGCGCCAGCTGCTGGAAATCTTTCTCACCAAAGCAGGCAACGTCAGGCTGCACCAGGTTGAACAGCTTGCTGACGATGGTCGATACGCCACGGAAATGGCCCGGGCGGCTTGCGCCTTCGAGCATGGTGGAGATACCCGGTACGTCAACGTAGGTTGCCTCTTCCGTACCCTGTGGATATACATCCGCCGGTGCCGGCGCGAAGACGATGTCCGCATGGCGTTTTTTCAGCTTCTCGCAGTCTTCCTGCAGGGTGCGCGGATAGCGTGCCAGGTCGTCGGCCCGGTCAAACTGCATTGGGTTAACGAAGATACTGACCACCACGATATCTGCACGGGCTCTCGCTTCGTCGACCAGCTTCATATGGCCATCATGCAGGTTGCCCATGGTCGGGACCAGTGCAATACGTTTACCTTCCTGACGCGCGCGACGGATATGCTGGCGAAGCAGCGGCAGGGTTTCAATGATTAGCACAACGAGACTCCTTAATGGAAACTGTGTTCTTCACCCGGGTAAACACCGGATTCAACGTCGGCAATATACTGCCTGACCGCGGCGCGCATGTCGCCCGCTTCCGCGAGGAAATTTTTGGCAAATTTCGGGATATGCCCACCGGTGATGCCAAAGGCGTCATGCATCACCAGGATCTGACCATCGGTCACGTTGCCCGCGCCAATACCAATCACCGGAATCGACAGCGCGTCGGTGATGCGTTTCGCCAGTTCAACCGGCACGCACTCCAGAACCAACAGCTGCGCGCCTGCAGCTTCCAGCGCCAGGGCATCCTCAAACAGCGTCTGGGCCGCATCGCCACGGCCTTGTACCTTATACCCGCCAAAGATATTCACGGATTGCGGCGTCAGGCCAAGATGACCGCACACCGGCACGGCGCGCTCGGTGAGCATTTTCACCGTCTCCACCAGCCAGGCGCCGCCTTCAATTTTGACCATATTCGCCCCGGCACGCATGACCGTTGCCGCATTGTCGAATGCCTGCTCTGGTGTGGCGTAGGCCATAAACGGCAGGTCGGAAAGCAGCAGGCAGGCCGGTGCGCCACGACGCACGGCGCGGGTATGGTAAGCAATATCCTCAACCGTCACCGGAAGGGTGGAATCATGTCCTTGTACCGTCATCCCTAACGAATCTCCGACCAGCATGACGTTGATACCTTCTTCGGCAAACAGTTTGGCGAAGCTGTAGTCATACGCGGTGATGGTGGCGAAGCGTTTTTTTTCCTGTTTGCATTTCTGCAGTAAGGAGATGGTGGTTGGTTTCATACTGTTTCCTGATAGCCCAAAGCGAATCTTTGCGCATTCTAACAGTAACATTCGGGGGAACAATGATTTTAGGTCGTCGATTAGCCACATTTATTTTGTGGCTAACAGGCTTACCAGCGAGCGGGTCTTTCCGGGTGGAGGTTGTCCAGAATGTCCCTGAGCGGGATGCCGTCGGGGAAGGTGAGATCGGGCGCGACTTCAAACAGCGGCCAGAGCATAAACCCCCGATTTTTCATATCGTAATGCGGAACGGTGAGGCGGTCGGTATTAATGACGTCATGACCAAACAGCATAATGTCGAGATCCAGCGTGCGCGGTCCCCAGCGTTCGGCTTTGCGTACACGACCCTGCTGCAGCTCGATGCGCTGCGTGTTATCCAGCAACGTTTCGGCGTCCAGAGCGGTTTCCAGTACCACGGCGGCGTTCAGGTAATCCGGCTGATCCTGCGGTCCCAGCGGTGGCGTGCGATAGAAAGAGGAGACCGCCACGATCCTGCTTTGCGGGATCTCCCCCAGCGCCTGAACGGCAGCATTCACCTGCTCCAGCGGAGAGGCTAAATTGCTGCCGATAGCGATATACGCGAGGGTCATGCCGTGCCTTCGCGACGCGGGGCGCGTTTGCGCGGACGACGGTGGCGGCGACGCGGGGCCGGCTCTTCATCAAGGCCGGTGAGCATATCTTTCTGCTCCGGCGGCGCGGAGACCTGGAACTCGGCCCACCACTGTGCCAGACGCTGCAGCTCCTGATTGCGTTCCACTTCAGCACGCAGTGACAGCAGATCAAACGCCGCGCGGAACTTAGGATGCTCCATCAGCTTCCAGGCGCGTTTGCCCTGACGACGGGACATACGCAGCTGAAGCTGCCAGATATCGCGCACCAGGGTGGTAATACGTTTCGGAATAGCCAGCGTACGGCAGCCCTCGTCCAGCACGTCGTTTGCGGCCAGCGCGAAAGCATCGTAATAGGCGAGACCGCTCTCTTGGGTAATACGCTGGGCCGTTTCCAGCAGCGGATACCAGAACATCGCCGCGAACAGGAACGCCGGGTTCACGCGCATGTCATTGCGGATACGGGTGTCGGTATTCTTCAGCACCTGGGCAATCATCCGCTCCATTGGGCTATCACCGTTTTCGGTGAAGTAGCGGGTAATGGTCGGGAACAGCGGCTGGAACAGGTTGTATTCACGCAGCAGATTATAGGTTTCAAAGCCGTAACCGGCCTGCAGCAGCTTCAGCGCCTCTTCAAACAGGCGGGCTGGTGGCACGTCGTTGATCAGCGTCGCCAGACGCGGAATAGGCTCGGCCGTTTCCGGGCTGATGCGCATATTCAGCTTAGCGGCGAAGCGCACGGCGCGCAGCATACGCACGGGATCTTCACGATAGCGCGTTTCCGGCGTGCCAATCAGACGGATCAGACCTTCTTGCAGGTCCTGCATGCCGCCGACGTAATCGCGCACGGTGAAATCTGCCACGCTGTAATAAAGGCTGTTGATGGTGAAGTCGCGACGCTGGGCATCTTCTTCGATAGAGCCGAAGATATTATCGCGCAGCAGCATGCCATTCTGGCCACGCTGTGACGTGGTGCGATCGGACGCGCCTGCTTCATGGTGCCCGCGGAAGGTCGCCACTTCGATGATCTCTGGCCCAAACATCACGTGAGCCAGACGGAAACGGCGACCGACAAGACGGCAGTTACGGAATAATTTGCGCACCTGCTCAGGCGTGGCGCTGGTCGTCACGTCGAAATCTTTCGGTTTTTTGCCCAGCAGTAAATCACGTACTCCACCGCCGACGAGATAGGCCTCGTAGCCCGCTTTATTCAGACGATAGAGCACCTTGAGGGCATTTTCACTGATATCTTTGCGGGAAATAGTGTGCTGCTCACGCGGAATAACCGACATGTGTGGCTGCGCAATAGCATCGTTCGCCATGCTCTCTTCGCGGCTTAGCACTTTACGGCAAAAATTAGCGACTCGGGTAAAAATGGTACACCTCGTAGTGTGTTTTGTTATGAAAAAAGCGGCTAATCATAGCTCAGCGCAACGCATTTGAGAATGCTGGATTTTTGGCACATCCCTGAGCGTCCAGTTGGTGACGGCCATTTTCAGCAGTTCGTCAATACGCAGATCCTGCCATTCGTTGGTTACATTCTGGTTGAGAAATCGCAGCGCGTCGATCAAAACAGGCCGCGGATCGCCGTCTGGCAGGGCTGGGGCGTGATTCTGCTTTGACAGCTTACAGCCCTGCTCGTTGACCGCCAGCGGCAGATGAATGTAATCCGGCGCCGTCCAGCCAAACTGGTGATAAAGCGAGATTTGTCGCACGGTAGGCTCGACCAGGTCCGCCCCGCGCACAATTTCCGTTATGCCCTGAAAATGATCGTCCACCACCACGGCCAGGTTATAGGCAAAAAGGCCATCACGACGGTGAATAATAAAATCCTCAGCGGCAAGACGCGCATCGGCGAAGATCTCGCCGGAGAGTAAATCGTTAAACCGCGTCACCGGGGCGCGCTGCCTGATGCGCACGGCGGCATTCTCTGGAGGAAGATTACGCGTGCGGCAGTGGCCGTCATAGACGCCTCCCACGCTCTGGATACGCGCGCGGGTGCAGGTGCAGTTATAGGAAAGCCCCTGAGCGCTTAGCCAGGCAAGGCGTTCCCGATAAGCGTCGTGACGTGTTGACTGCCAGAGAACCTCGTCATCCCAGTGAAGACCGTAATGTTCCAGCTGACGCAGAATGGTTTCTGCTGCACCGGGAACTTCACGCGGGGGGTCAATATCTTCAATGCGAACGAGCCATTTGCCCTGGCTGGCGCGAGCCTGCAGGTAGCTGCCGAGCGCGGCAATTAATGAGCCGAAGTGTAATTCACCGGAGGGAGATGGCGCAAAGCGCCCAATATAGTGTGATTCAGACATATCAACAGTAACAAGGCGGGAGAGACTCCCGCCTTTGGAGTGTGTAAACAGCGCTGGTATTAACCGGCCATCTGTTTTTCGCGGATTTCGGCCAGCGTTTTACAGTCGATGCACAGATCGGCGGTTGGACGCGCTTCCAGGCGACGAATACCAATTTCAACACCGCAGGATTCGCAGTAGCCAAAATCTTCGTCTTCGACTTTTTTCAGCGTTTTCTCGATCTTTTTGATCAGTTTGCGTTCGCGGTCACGGTTACGCAGTTCGAGGCTGAACTCTTCTTCCTGAGCGGCACGGTCTACCGGATCCGGGAAGTTAGCAGCTTCATCCTGCATATGAGTAACGGTGCGATCGACTTCATCCCTGAGTTGATTACGCCATGCTTCAAGAATACGCTTGAAGTGCGACAGCTGGGCTTCGTTCATATACTCTTCGCCCGGCTTCTCTTGATACGGCTCCACCCCAGCGATGGCGAGAATACTCAGGGACGATGTTTTACGGTTTTGCCCTTCTTGCATGTTGCTTCTCCTTAACACGCACTATCGATCCCCGTGTTGGGGGAAAAATCAGGTCGCTATAAATAGCAGATGCTTTTCCGTATGGCAATTATCTAAACGTAACACTTGACAAGCCTGTGAGGAAAAGCGTATTTGCGCACGCGGCCAGAACACTTAATCATCAATCGCCTAATCCCTTATAAGACAATGGGAAGAGAGGATCTCAGAGTCATATTATCGGCAGAAAGTTCCGCTTTATAAGCTAAAACCTCTACCCCCTGCTTTTGTGCCTCATTCAACAATTGCGCGTATTTAGGATCAATATGGCGGGCAGGGGAGAACCGTTCAATGGCTGAATGCAATACCGCAAACAGCAACACGGCGCGTTTGCCCGCCGCCGCAACACTCATTAGCTCTCGCAGATGCTTCTGGCCACGTAGCGTTACCGCATCCGGGAAGTAGCCATTTTCCTGTTCCGCTAACGTCACTGATTTTACTTCAATATAGCACTCAGGCCTGTCTTCCGCCTGTAACATGAAGTCAATTCTGCTGCTTTCATCGCCATACTTCACTTCGCTTTTATGCGTGCCATAACCCACCAGTTCGGGAAGGGTTCCCAGAGTCAGCGCTTCCTTTACCAGCTGATTGGCGCGCAGGGTATTCACACAAATAAATGCCCCATTTTGCGTTTCAGTCATTTCCCAGGTATGGGCATATTTGCGTTTCGTATTTTCTGACGTGGAATACCAGACCGTGTCACCCGGCGTCGCGCACCCCGTCATGGCACCCGTATTGGGGCAATGCAGGGTGAGCGCTACGCCTTCTGGCGTAATCACGTCGGCAAGGAAGCGTTTGTAGCGCTGGACAAGCGTGGCATGCTGCAGGGGAGGACTAAACTTCATCAGAATTCCTTTCGGTGTTGCCCAGCGTCCAGCGCTGGAGCGGCGTATAGCGGGTGCGTCCCTGTGCAAAGACGGATTCGTAAAGCACGAATTCATTGACCGGAAAAGCCCAGTGAAAACCCGGCGGCGGGATGGCAACGGCCTGGCCGGCATCGCGCAGCAAGGTGATATGCGGATGAAACGGCTGCGGACTCTGATAACAGCCGCTGCGCGCCGCCTGTGCGCGCAGCATATTCGCCAGTTGCAATAACCCGCGCGGCGGCTGGCGCGTCCCCAGCCAGAGCACGCGCGAACGCAGCCACTGACCCGCGTCGTCGAGGTGCAGCGTAAATGCCGGCTGGGTAATACGCCCGGCCATGGCGGCTAATGCCCGCTGTTTTTCGGCGCTGACGTCCCCCAGATAGGCCAGCGTCAGGTGCAGGTTAGCCGCTGCGACAGGGCGGCCAGCTTCCGGCGGAAAGTGTTCAGCGCGCCAGCGTACAATTTGACGCTGAAGGGGGGCGGGTAATTCAATGGCAAAAAACAGCCGTTTCGACTCAGGCATAAGGGGGACTCGGTAATGATATGCGCCGATGCTACAATGTACGCCGACTAATGTTAACCCTCTGGAGCTGTTCGTGTCCTCATTGCCGGTCGCCGTCGTCCTTCCTGAGCTTCTCGCTGCCTTACACCATGCCCCGCAGGTTTTGCTAAATGCCCCTACGGGCGCGGGGAAGTCCACCTGGCTGCCGCTACAGATCCTGAGAGAGGGCAGTATCAGCGGGAAAATTATCCTGCTGGAGCCGCGCAGGCTGGCCGCACGCAACGTGGCGCAGCGCCTGGCGGAACTGCTGGACGAAAAACCGGGCGAGACGGTGGGGTACCGCATGCGCGCCGAAACCTGCGTGGGGCCGTCCACGCGGCTTGAGGTGGTGACCGAAGGGATCCTCACCCGCATGCTGCAAAACGATCCGGAGCTGACCGGCGTCGGGCTGGTGATCCTGGATGAATTCCACGAGCGCAGCCTGCAGGCGGATCTGGCCCTGGCGCTCTTGCTGGACGTGCAGCAGGGGCTGCGCGACGATCTTCGATTGCTCATCATGTCGGCGACGCTGGACAACGAACGTCTGCAGCAGGCGTTGCCGCACGCGCCGGTCATTAGCTCGGAGGGACGCGCATTCCCGGTCGAGCGGCGCTACCAGCCGCTGCCCGCGCATCAGCGTTTTGATGAGGCCGTGGCCATCGCAACCGCAGAACTGCTGCGTCAGGAACCCGGCTCGCTGCTGTTGTTCTTACCCGGCGTGGGAGAGATCCAGCGCGTGCAGGAACAGCTGACCTCCCGCGTAAGCAGCGATGTCCTGCTGTGCCCGCTCTACGGTGCGTTGTCGCTGGCCGAACAGCGTAAAGCGATCCTGCCCGCGCCTGCGGGACAGCGTAAGGTGGTGCTGGCGACCAATATTGCTGAAACCAGTTTGACCATTGAAGGGATTCGCCTGGTGGTGGACAGCGCCCAGGAGAGAGTGGCCAGTTTTGACCCGCGTACCGGGCTGACTAAGCTTCTGACGCAGCGTATTAGCCAGGCGTCGATGGTACAGCGCGCGGGCCGTGCGGGACGTCTTGAGCCGGGTATCTGCCTGCATTTGACCAGCGCGGAGCAGGCTGAACGCGCGGCACAACAAAGTACGCCGGAAATTTTACAAAGCGATCTGTCCGGACTGGTGATGGAACTGCTGCAATGGGGCTGCCCGGACCCCGCTCAGCTGACCTGGCTTAATCCTCTGCCAGCCGTGAACCTTGCCGCTGCGCGGGCTTTACTGACTCAGCTTGGCGCCCTGGACGGTGAGCGTTTATCCTCCCGCGGGCAAAAAATGGCCGCGCTGGGGAACGAGCCCCGGCTGGCCGCCATGCTGGTGGCGGCAAAGGGGGATGATGAAATCGCTACGGCCGCGAAACTGTCCGCTATCCTTGAGGAGCCGCCACGCGGAGGCAGCAGCGATCTGGCGCAGGCCTTTTCGCGCAATCAGGGAAACTGGCAGCAGCGGGCGCAGCAGCTGTGTAAGCGGCTTAACAGCCGCGGCGGCGTGCCAGACAGTGAGAGTATCCCCCGGCTTCTGGCGCAGGCGTTTCCGGACCGGATTGCCCGTCGGCGCGGGCTGGATGGTCGCTACCAGCTGGCAAACGGTATGGGCGCGATGCTGGACAGCGATGACGCCCTGACGCGTCATGAGTGGCTGAACGCACCGCTGTTGCTGCAGGGAAGCCACTCCCCGGATGCGCGGATTTTGCAGGCGATAGCCGTGGATATTGACACCCTGACCCGCGCGTGCCCGCAGCTGCTCCAGCAGTCCGACATCGTAGAGTGGGATGATGCGCAGGGCACGCTGAAGGCATTTCGTCGCAGTCAGATAGGTAAACTGACTCTCGGGACGAAGCCGCTGGCAAAGCCGTCGGAAGAGGAACTGCATCTGGCGATGCTGAACGGCATTCGGGAAAAAGGATTAGGTGTTCTGAACTGGACACCGGAGGCTGAACAGTACCGTATTCGTCTGCACTGCGCCGCGCGCTGGCTGCCAGAATATGCCTGGCCGGCGGTGGATGATGACACGTTGCTTGCATCGCTGGAAACCTGGCTACTGCCGCAAATGAGCGGTGTACACTCGCTTCGGGCGCTGAAAGCGCTTGATGTTAAGGTCGCGTTACAGAATTTACTCGACTGGTCATTACGTCAACGTCTGGATAGTGAACTGCCAGGGCATTACACTGTGCCGACCGGCAGTCGGATTGCCATTCGTTATCACGAGGATAATCCGCCGGCGCTGGCGGTACGGATGCAGGAGATGTTTGGGGAGGCGACCACGCCGTCCATCGCCGAAGGGCGTGTTCCGGTGGTGCTTGAGCTGTTGTCGCCCGCGCATCGTCCGCTGCAGATCACCCGCGATCTGGGGGCGTTCTGGGCGGGGAGCTACCGTGAAGTGCAAAAAGAGATGAAGGGGCGCTACCCTAAACACGTCTGGCCTGACGATCCAGCGAATACGGCGCCGACGCGGCGGACGAAGAAGTATTCGTGATGCAGGGGAAAGAGGGGAGTGCGGCCTGGACAGTGCGGCCTGATGCCCTCACCCCGGCCCTCTCCCACGGGGAGAGGGAGAAAACAAATTTTGAGAGATTTCTTCTTTCACAGACCGGTGGAAGAAAAGAGAATCGGGCCTTTGCGCCTGAAAGTTGCGGAGAAAAAGCATGGCGGGGAATGACCGCGAGCCAATAGGACGTAAGGGAAGACCAACGCGTCCGGCGAAAGAAAAGGTAAGCCGTCGTCGCCTCAGAGATGAGGACTATGACGATGACTATGAAGACGATTATGAGGATGAAGAACCGATGCCGCGCAAAGGAAAAGGCAAAGGGCGTAAGCCTCGGGGCAAACGCGGCTGGTTCTGGCTGCTGCTGAAGCTGTTTATTGTTTTTGTTGTGCTGATGGCGATCTACGGCGTGTATCTGGATCAGAAGATCCGCAGCCGTATCGACGGTAAAGTCTGGCAGTTACCTGCGGCGGTGTATGGCCGTATGGTGAACCTTGAGCCGGATATGTCCATCAGTAAGAACGAGATGGTCAAACTGCTGGAAGCCACGCAGTATCGCCAGGTATCGAAAATGACGCGGCCTGGCGAATTTACCGTGCAGGCAAACAGCATTGAGATGATCCGCCGTCCGTTTGACTTCCCGGACAGCAAAGAGGGGCAGGTGCGCGCGCGTCTGACCTTTGACGGCGATCGTCTGGATACCATTGAGAACATGGATAACAACCGTCAGTTCGGTTTCTTCCGTCTCGATCCCCGTCTGATCACCATGCTCTCATCAGCAAACGGCGAACAGCGTCTGTTTGTGGCGCGTAATGGCTTCCCGGATCTGCTGGTGGACACCCTGCTGGCAACCGAAGACCGTCACTTCTACGAGCACGATGGCATCAGCCTCTACTCGATTGGCCGTGCGGTTCTGGCTAACCTCACGGCGGGGCGTACCGTGCAGGGGGCAAGTACCCTTACTCAGCAGCTGGTCAAGAACCTGTTCCTCTCCAGCGAACGCTCTTACTGGCGTAAAGCTAACGAAGCGTACATGGCCGTGCTGATGGATGCGCGCTACAGCAAGGATCGTATCCTTGAGCTGTACATGAACGAGGTGTACCTCGGTCAGAGCGGCGATAACGAAATCCGCGGCTTCCCGCTGGCGAGTCTGTATTACTTTGGTCGTCCGGTCGAAGAGCTAAGTCTTGACCAGCAGGCGCTGCTGGTGGGCATGGTGAAAGGGGCGTCCATCTACAACCCTTGGCGTAACCCGAAACTTGCGCTGGAACGTCGTAACCTGGTACTGCGTCTGCTGCAGCAACAGCAGGTGATTGACCAGGAGCTGTACGACATGCTGAGCGCGCGTCCGCTGGGCGTTCAGCCGCGCGGTGGGGTGATCTCGCCTCAGCCGGCGTTTATGCAGCTGGTGCGTCAGGAGTTGCAGAGCAAGCTGGGTGATAAAGTGAAAGATCTTTCCGGCGTGAAGATCTTCACCACCTTCGACTCCGTGGCGCAGGATGCGGCAGAAAAAGCGGCGGTGGAAGGCATTCCGGCACTGAAGAAACAGCGTAAGCTCTCCGATCTTGAAACCGCGATGGTGGTGGTTGACCGTAACAGCGGTGAAGTTCGCGCGATGGTGGGCGGGGCTGAGCCGCAGTTTGCGGGTTACAACCGTGCCATGCAGGCGCGTCGCTCGATCGGTTCTCTGGCAAAACCGGCGACCTATCTCACTGCCCTGAGTCAGCCAAATCAGTATCGCCTGAATACCTGGATTGCGGATGCGCCGATCTCCCTGCGTCAGCCTAACGGCCAGGTCTGGTCACCGCAGAACGATGATAAACAGTTCAGCGGCCAGGTGATGCTGGTGGATGCGTTAACGCGCTCCATGAACGTGCCAACGGTCAATCTGGGGATGTCGCTGGGCCTGCCGGCCATTGTCGACACCTGGCAGAAACTCGGCGTGTCGAAAGATCAGCTGCATCCGGTGCCTGCGATGATCCTTGGTGCGCTTAACCTGACGCCGATCGAAGTGGCGCAGGCGTTCCAGACCATTGCCAGCGGCGGTAACCGTGCACCGCTGTCAGCGCTGCGTTCGGTGATTGCCGAGGATGGCTCTGTGCTGTATCAGAGCTTCCCGCAGGCGGAGCGTGCCGTTCCTGCTCAGGCTGCCTATATGACGCTGTGGACGATGCAGCAGGTTGTGCAGCGCGGCACCGGGCGTCAGCTGGGAGCGAAGTATCCGGGTCTGCATCTGGCGGGTAAAACCGGGACCACCAACAACAACGTTGATACCTGGTTCGCCGGTATTGATGGGCGTGAAGTGGTGATCACCTGGGTAGGCCGCGATAATAACCAGCCGACTAAACTGTACGGTGCGAGCGGGGCGATGTCGATTTACCAGCGCTATCTGGCTAATCAGTCTCCGGTTCCGCTGAACCTGGTTGCGCCGGAAGACATCGTCGATATGGGCGTGGACAGTTCCGGTAACTTCGTCTGTGGCGGCGGGATGCGCACGCTACCCGTCTGGACCACAAACCCGGACTCGCTGTGCCAGCAAAGCCAGCCAGAACAGCCAACGGGTAACCCGTTTGAGCAGTCTTCTCAGCCACAGCAGCCGCAGCAGCAACAGCCGCAGCAGCAGAATGAGAAGAAAGACAGCGACGGTGTCGCAGGCTGGATTAAAGATATGTTCGGCGGTAACTAACCGCCTCAGGTCCCCCCGCAAGGGGGGATTTTTTTTACCCATTCCCCCCATTTTTTTAACCCTCTTTTTAATACTGATTAACCCTTCATTTTCTCCTGGTTATTTCTTAAACCCTTAATTCTCGTAGGGCCGCGTACTGCTTGCTTTGCAGCCAACGTTTCGCCTATTATGCTGCGGTCATAATAATAATTCTCGTTTACGTTATCATTCACTTTTCCATCAGAGATACACCATGGCGCTTTCCAATACTGCTCAGCCAATAAATACGTCGCTGCGTAAAATCGCGGTCGTCGTCGCCACAGCGGTTGCCGGCATGTCGGCTTATACTCATGCTGCCGAAACCCCGAAAAAAGAAGAAACCATTACGGTAACCGCAGCACCAGCGGCACAGGAGAGTGCCTGGGGTCCTGCTGCAACCATCGCAGCGAGACAATCCGCGACCGGGACCAAAACGGATACCCCCATCCAAAAGGTACCGCAGTCAATTTCTGTAGTAACAGCTGAAGAGATGGCGCTGCATCAGCCGCGCTCGGTTAAAGAAGCTCTGAGTTACACGCCAGGCGTTGCGGTAGGCACCCGTGGTGCATCCAACACCTATGACTATTTGATTATCCGTGGCTTTGCGGCCGATGGTCAGACACAAAATAACTACCTCGATGGCATGAAAATGCAGGGGAATTTCTATAACGACGCGGTGATTGACCCTTATATGCTGGAGCGGGCCGAGATCATGCGCGGTCCGGTTTCCGTTCTGTATGGCAAAAGCAGCCCTGGTGGCTTGCTGAATATGGTAAGTAAGCGCCCAACCACCGAGCCGCTGAAAGAGATCCAGTTCAAAGTAGGTACGGATAGCCTGTTCCAGACCGGGTTTGATTTTAGTGATGCCATCGACGACGACGGCGTTTACTCTTATCGCTTAACGGGTGTAGCGCGCTCTAATAACGCTCAGCAGGAGCGTGCAGAAGAGCAGCGTTATGCCATCGCGCCATCTTTCTCCTGGCGTCCTGATGAGAAGACGACCTTTACGTTCCTCTCTTATTTCCAGAACGAGCCTGAAACAGGTTACTACGGCTGGTTACCGAAAGAGGGGACGGTCGATCCGTTGCCAAACGGCGATCGTCTGCCGACTGACTTCAACGAAGGCGCGAAGAACAATACCTATTCCCGTAACCAGAAAATGGTGGGATATAGCTTCGACCACGAATTCAACGATACCTTTACCGTGCGCCAGAACCTGCGCTTTGCCGAGAATAAAACCTCGCAAAACAGTGTTTACGGTTATGGCGTCTGCACCGATCCGGCGAATGCAGGCAACAAACAGTGTGCGGCGCTGTCCCCTGCTGATAAAGGGCATTATCTGGCGCGTAAATACGTTGTCGATAATGAAAAACTGCAGAACTTCACCGTTGATACTCAGCTGCAAAGCAAATTCGCTACTGGCGAGGTGGATCACATTCTGCTGACCGGCGTTGACTTTATGCGCATGCGGAATGACATCAACTCCTGGTTCGGTTATGACGACTCGGTTCCGCTGCTGGATCTTTATCATCCTGTGAACAGCGATTTTGATTTCGGTGCAAAAGATCCGGCTAACTCAGGTCCTTACCAGGTCCTGAACCGCCAGAAACAGACCGGTCTTTATGTTCAGGATCAGGCGCAGTGGGATAAAGTGCTGGTCACGTTGGGCGGCCGTTATGACTGGGCCGATCAGGAGTCCTATAACCGTGTGTTCAATACCACGTCCAAACGTGATGACACCCAGTTTACCTGGCGTGGCGGTGTTAACTACCTGTTTGATAACGGCGTAACCCCGTACTTTAGCTACAGCGAATCGTTTGAACCGGCTTCGCAGACTGATGCTCAGGGTAAACTCTTCTCTCCGTCTAAAGGCAAGCAGTACGAAGCGGGGGTGAAATACGTTCCGGACGATCGTCCGATTGTCGTCACCGGTGCGTTGTACCAGTTAACCAAAACCAACAACCTGATGGCGGACCCGGCGGGCTCCATCTTCTCGGTTGAGGGCGGTGAAATCCGTGCCCGTGGCGTAGAGCTGGAAGCGAAAGCTGCGCTGTCTGCGAGCGTTAACGTTGTTGGCTCCTATACCTACACCGATGCGGAATACACCACCGATACCAATTACAAAGGCAACACGCCTGCACAGGTACCGAAACATATGGCATCGTTGTGGGGGGATTACACCCTCTTTGATGGCGCGCTTTCCGGCCTGACGTTGGGTACCGGCGTGCGTTATACCGGTTCAAGCTATGGCGATGCGGCGAACTCCTTCAAAGTGGGCAGTTATACCGTCGTCGATGCGCTGGTCCGATACGATCTGGCTCGCGTTGGTATGGCTGGTTCGAACGTGGCGCTGCACGTGAATAACCTGTTCGATCGTGAGTACGTTGCCAGCTGCTTCAACACCTACGGTTGCTTCTGGGGTGCTGAACGTCAGGTTGTTGCCACCGCGACCTTCCGCTTCTAACCGCTCTTTGGGCACGGTTCGCCGTGCCCTTTTTATTTAAGTTGGCTGATATGCAGGATAATCAAACGCAACCCGACACCACCTTTACGCTCAACCATCTCTCCTTTCGCGTACCCGGACGCACGCTGCTGCATCCGCTCTCTCTGACGTTTCCGGCTGGTAAAGTCACGGGCCTGATTGGTCACAACGGCTCCGGTAAATCCACACTGCTCAAAATGCTGGGCCGTCATCAGCCGCCTTCAGAAGGCGACATTCTGCTGGACAACCAACCGCTGGAGAGCTGGAGCAGTAAAGCCTTCGCGCGTAAAGTGGCCTATCTGCCGCAGCAGCTGCCGCAGGCGGAAGGGATGACGGTACGCGAGCTGGTGGCCATTGGGCGTTATCCCTGGCATGGCGCGCTGGGGCGCTTCGGCGTCGCCGACAGGGAGAAAGTGGAAGAGGCGATTGCGCTGGTGGGACTAAAACCACTGGCGCACCGGCTGGTGGATAGCCTCTCCGGCGGAGAGCGTCAGCGCGCGTGGATTGCGATGCTGGTGGCGCAGGACAGCCGCTGCCTGCTGCTCGACGAGCCGACCTCCGCGCTGGATATTGCCCACCAGGTCGACGTGCTGGCGCTGGTGCATCGCTTAAGTCAGCAGCGGGGTCTGACGGTGATTGCGGTCCTGCATGATATCAATATGGCCGCGCGTTATTGTGACTACCTTGTCGCGCTACGTGGTGGCGAGATGATTGCACAGGGCTCGCCGTCCGAGCTGATGCGCAGTGAAACGCTGGAACGTATTTACGGTATTCCGATGGGGATTCTGCCTCACCCGGCCGGGGCTGCGCCGGTGAGCTTTGTATACTGATGCTGAATAACATACTTATCAGCCGCCGCCGCCTGCTGACGGCGATGGCGCTCTCACCGCTGCTGTTAAAAATGACGCCGGCGCGCGCTGCCGCCGTCGATCCGCACCGTATTGTGGCCCTGGAGTGGCTGCCGGTCGAGCTGATGATGGCGCTCGGCGTTACGCCCTACGGCGTGGCGGATATTCCCAATTACACCCTGTGGGTGAATGAGCCGAAACTGCCGGACTCAGTGATCGACGTCGGCCTGCGTACCGAACCAAACCTTGAGCTGCTCACCCAAATGAAACCGTCATTCCTGTTCTGGTCGGCGGGCTACGGTCCATCAGAAGAGGTAATGGCACGCATTGCGCCAGGACGCGGATTCGCATTCAGCGACGGTAAAAAACCGTTGAGCGTGGCGAAAAACTCGATTAACGAGATGGCGCATTTCCTCAACCGCGAGGCCGAGGCCAAACAGCATCTTCAGGAATTTGATGACCTGATAGCTACGTTAAAACCGCGTTTTGCGCACCGGGGCGATCGCCCGCTGCTGATGGTGACGCTGCTGGATGCCCGCCATATGCTGGTCTTTGGTAAAAACTGCCTGTTCCAGGAAGTGCTCGACAGTTTTGGCATCCGTAATGCCTGGGAAGGGGAGATGACGTTCTGGGGCAGCACTGCCGTGGGTATCGACCGCCTGGCGGCGTTTCGTGATGTGGATGTGCTCTGTTTTGACCACGGGAACGAACGTGACATGCAGACGCTGATGGCGACACCGCTGTGGCAGGCGATGCCGTTTGTGCGTGAGCAGCGCTTCCAGCGCGCTCCGGCGGTCTGGTTCTACGGCGCGACGCTGTCAGCCATGCACTTTGCCCGGGTGCTGGATAACGCGCTGGGAGGTAAGGCATGAGCAAGCGTATCGCCCGCTTCCCTGTGTTGCTTTTGGCCGTACTTTTCCTCGCCGCGCTGGGATTAACCTGGTTCAACCTCTCGGCAGCGCTGCCGCGTGGACAGTGGGGCGGCGCGCTGGCCGCACCGGATATCGATAACATTCAGCAGATGCTGTTCCACTACAGTCTGCTGCCGCGTCTGGCGATCTCGCTCCTGGTGGGTGCCGGTTTGGGGCTGGTGGGCGTTCTGTTCCAGCAGGTTTTACGTAATCCACTGGCGGAGCCCACGACGCTCGGCGTCGCGACCGGCGCACAGCTTGGGATCACGGTCATCACGCTGTGGTCCCTGCCAGGGGCGCTGGCTTCGCAGTTTGCCGCACTCGCGGGGGCGTGCGTGGTGGGGGCGCTGGTCTTTGGCGTGGCCTGGGGCAAACGCCTTTCCCCCGTGACGCTGATTCTGGCCGGGCTGGTGGTGAGCCTCTATTGCGGGGCGATTAACCAGCTGCTGGTGCTGTTCCACCACGATCGGCTGCAAAGCATGTTCCTGTGGAGTACCGGCACGCTCACCCAGACCGACTGGAGCGTCGTGCAGCGTCTGTGGCCACAGCTGGCCGGCGGCACCGTACTGACGCTGTTGCTCCTGCGTCCTCTGACGCTGATGGGACTGGATGATGGCGTGGCGCGTAATCTGGGGCTGGCGCTGTCGCTGGCGCGCCTGGCTGCATTGACGCTGGCGATTGTATTGAGTGCCCTGCTGGTGAACGCGGTTGGCATCATCGGGTTTATCGGCCTGTTTGCCCCGCTGCTGGCGAAAATGCTCGGGGCGCGTCGTTTGCTGGCGCGTCTGCTGCTGGCCTCGCTGATTGGGGCGCTGATCCTCTGGCTTTCCGATCAGCTGATTCTCTGGCTGGCGCGGGTGTGGCGGGAAGTCTCTACCGGGTCGGTCACGGCGCTTATCGGTGCGCCGCTTCTGCTTTGGCTGCTGCCGCGTCTGCGCAGCATGAGCGCGCCGGCGATGGATGCGGGCGATAAAGTCTCTGCTGAGCGTCAGTCGGTGCTGTGGTTTAGCCTTGCCGGTCTGGCGGTGCTGGTTATCGCCTCGTTTACTGCGCTCGCTTTCGGACGCGATGCGGCGGGCTGGCACTGGGCAACGGGCGAGTTGCTTAACGAATTGCTGCAGTGGCGCTGGCCGCGTATCTTCGCTGCGCTGATCGCCGGGGTGATGCTGGCGGTAGCGGGGTGCATCATTCAGCGTCTGACCGGCAATCCGATGGCGAGCCCGGAAGTGCTCGGGATCAGCTCTGGCGCCGCCTTTGGCGTGGTGCTGATGCTGTTCTTTGTGCCGGGCAATGCGTTTGCCTGGCTGATGCCTGCCGGTAGTCTCGGTGCGGCGGCCACGCTGATGATTATCCTCATTGCTGCCGGTCGCGGCGGATTTTCTCCGCACCGAATGCTGCTGGCCGGGATGGCGCTCAGCACCGCGTTTACGATGCTGCTGATGATGCTGCAGGCGAGCGGTGACCCGCGTATGGCGAAGATCCTGACCTGGATTTCCGGCTCAACGTACGGTGCTACCGGCAGCCAGGTTGTCTGGTCCGGGATCGTGATGATCGTGCTGCTGGCGATGGTGCCGCTGTGCCGTCGCTGGATGACCATTCTGCCGCTCGGCGGTGAAACCGCGCGTGCGGTGGGCATGGCGCTGACGCCAGCGCGTGTTGCTCTGCTGCTGCTGGCGGCGTGCCTGACGGCGACGGCCACCATGACGATCGGACCGCTGAGTTTTGTGGGATTAATGGCGCCGCACATTGCGAGAATGATGGGATTCCGCCGGACGATGCCGCATATTGTGATGTCAGCCCTCACGGGCGGGGTCATGCTGGTGTTTGCGGACTGGTGCGGAAGAATGGTGCTGTTCCCGTATCAGATCCCGGCGGGTCTGCTGTCGACCTTCATTGGTGCGCCGTATTTTATTTATCTGTTGAGAAAGCAGAGTCGGTAATAAAAGTAAACGGCAATCCTTAGATTGCCGTTTTAGTGTTTGCTCCCTCTCCCCGTGGAAGAGGGTTGGGGTGAGGGCATCAAGCCGCACATCTTAGAGCTTAGCAAACACCTTACGCGCCGCGTCGATGGTGTTATTGATATCTTCTTCGCTATGCGCCACGGACATAAAGCCCGCTTCGAACGCTGACGGCGCCAGGTAGACGCCTTCTTCCAGCATCAGGTGGAAGAAGCGCTTGAAGCGTTCGACATCGCATTTCACCACGTCCTGATAGCAGGTCACGGTTTTCGCATCGGTGAAGAAAATCCCGAACATGCCGCCCACGTGGTTCACAACCAGCGGAATACCGGCTTCCTCTGCCGCATCAAGCAGTCCGTTTGCCAGCTGCGTGGTCAGCTCAGTCAGGGTTTCGTGGATGCCTGGTTGAGCCACTTCGCTCAGGCAGGCAAAACCTGCCGCCATCGCAATCGGGTTACCGGAGAGCGTGCCTGCCTGGTAGACCGGGCCGGTTGGTGCCAGGGCTTCCATGACGTCCTTACGCCCACCAAATGCCCCGACCGGCATGCCGCCGCCGATGATTTTGCCAAGACAGGTCAGGTCTGGCTCAACGCCATAATAAGACTGGGCACCCGCCAGCGCCACGCGGAAGCCGGTCATCACTTCGTCGATGATCAGCAGGGCGCCAAATTCATCGCACAGGGCACGCAGGCCAGGCAGGAAATCAGGCTGCGGTGGGATGCAGTTCATGTTACCCGCAACAGGCTCAACGATAATGCAGGCGATCTCCTGCGGATACTGCTCGAATGCCGCGCGAACGGAAGCCAGATCGTTGTAGGTACAGGTCAGAGTATGTTTGGCGAAATCTGCCGGTACGCCAGGAGAGTTTGGCTGGCCGAGGGTCAGCGCGCCGGAGCCCGCTTTCACCAGCAGGCAGTCCGCATGACCATGGTAACAGCCTTCAAATTTGACGATCTTATCGCGGCCAGTGAAGCCACGCGCCAGGCGGATGGCGCTCATGGTCGCTTCGGTACCGGAGTTCACCATACGCACCATGTCCATGGTGGGCACCAGCTCGGTGACCAGCTCCGCCATTTTCACTTCCATCTCGGTTGGCGCACCGAAGCTCAGGCCGCGCTGTGCGGCTTCGATCACCGCGTTACGGATAGCCGGGTGGTTGTGGCCCAGCACCATCGGGCCCCAGGAGCCGACATAATCGATATAGGCTTTGCCATCGACATCATACAGATACGCGCCGTCAGCACGTTCGATAAACAGCGGCGTACCGCCCACGCCGGTAAAGGCGCGCACAGGTGAGTTCACGCCACCCGGAATAAGCTCGCGGGCTGCACTGTAGAGGTTTTCAGACTTGCTCATGGCGTCGTTCCTGGTTCGTATAAAATGATTAAGCACACTATTCTAAGTGATCCGCGGAAGGTAATGAAATTTTTGCCCGTTTTCACGGCTAAACAATTGTTAAGTATTTTTCACGGGAAGACGCGACGCACTCTGGTAAAATCCCTGCGGCTATTTGTATGACGAAAAAGAAACGGTAATGAAAGCAGATATCCCCACTTTCGAAGAACAGCAGTTCAGACGTGCCCAACACCGTATCAGCATCCGGCGGCTGATTAATCGCGATAAAACGCCGCTGGCAATCCTGCTCGCCGCTGCCGTGGTGGGTATCCTCGCGGGTCTGGTTGGTGTGGCGTTTGAAAAAGCGGTGAATGCCGTTCTCAACTGGCGAGTGGGCACCGTAGCCGGTTTCGCCGACAACCCCTGGCTGGTCTGGGCTGGGGCATTCTGGCTCTCTGCGCTGTTTGCCATGGTGGGCTATTTTTTGGTGCGCAAATTTGCGCAGGAGGCGGGGGGCTCTGGCATCCCGGAAATTGAAGGTGCGCTGGAGGAGTTACGCCCGGTGCGCTGGTGGCGGGTGATCCCGGTGAAATTTATCGGTGGTATGGGAACCCTCGGTGCGGGGATGGTGCTGGGACGTGAGGGACCGACCGTACAGCTGGGCGGGAATGTCGGGCGTATGGTGGGGGACCTGTTTCGGATGCGCAGCGCGGAAGCGCGCCATACGCTGCTGGCCACCGGTGCGGCAGCGGGGCTTTCAGCCGCGTTCAACGCGCCGCTGGCGGGGATTTTGTTCATCATTGAAGAGATGCGCGCCCAGTTCCGCTACAACCTGATCTCCATAAAAGCGGTCTTTACCGGCGTCATTATGTCGAGCATTGTTTTTCGCATTTTTAATGGCGAAAGCCCGGTGATAGAAGTGGGGAAACTGACCAATGCGCCGGTGAATACGCTGTGGCTTTACCTGATCCTCGGCATGATTTTTGGCGTGGTGGGCCCGCTGTTTAATATCTTTATTTTACGCGCTCAGGATATGTTCCAGCGTATTCATGGTGGGAATACAACCAAATGGGTTCTCATGGGCGGCCTGCTGGGCGGGATGTGCGGGGTGCTCGGCTTTATTGAACCGAACGCCGCCGGCGGCGGGTTCGGGTTGATCCCGATTGCGGCTGCGGGGAACTTTAGCGTGGGCCTGCTGCTGTTTATGTTTATCTCCCGTGTCATCACCACGGTGCTCTGTTTTTCCTCCGGTGCGCCCGGCGGGATATTCGCCCCGATGCTGGCGCTGGGAACGCTGCTCGGCACTGCCTTTGGCATGGCGGCCGAGGCCGGTTTTCCGGCATACCATCTGGAAGCCGGCACCTTTGCGATTGCCGGAATGGGGGCGCTGCTGGCGGCGTCCCTGCGTGCGCCGTTGACCGGGATCGTGCTGGTGCTGGAGATGACGGACAATTACCAGCTCATTTTGCCAATGATCATTACCTGTCTCGGCGCGACACTATTAGCCCAATTCCTGGGTGGAAAACCGCTATACTCCACCCTCCTTGCGCGTACTCTGGCAAAGCAAGAGGCTGAACGGGCCGCAACGCAGAATACTTGAATGAATTACCAGGGTATTAGATAATGACACAAAGAATTGGGTGAATTTTACCCAATAGCAGTAGCAGTATTCATGGGAGCATAAGATGAGTGATGATGTAGCTGTGCCGCTGGAATTTACCGAAGCAGCAGCCAACAAAGTGAAAACCCTGATTGCCGACGAAGACAATCCGGATCTGAAACTGCGTGTCTATATTACCGGTGGCGGCTGCAGCGGCTTCCAGTATGGTTTTACCTTTGACGATCAGGTCAACGATGGCGATATGACCATTGAGAAACAGGGCGTCGCGCTGGTGGTTGACCCGATGAGCCTGCAATATCTGGTGGGCGGTTCGGTGGATTATACCGAAGGTCTGGAAGGTTCGCGCTTTGTGGTGACCAACCCGAATGCGACAAGCACCTGCGGGTGTGGTTCTTCGTTCAGTATTTAAGAGGGTGCGGGCTGATGCCCTCACCCCGGCCCTCTCCCACAGGGAGAGGGAGAAAAGACTAAAAACGGTAACCTTGCGGTTACCGTTTTGCGTTTACCTGTCATCCAGCGCAAACGTCGGCAGCTTCAGATGCCAGCGTATCGCCGCTAAACGTATCACCAGCGTCACGACCATTCCCAGCATCGCTGCATTTTCCAGTGGGATCGCAAAGGTGTAATACGCGGTCGCGTGAACAATGCCGCCCGCAATACAGGCCGTTGCGTATATTTCAGTACGCAGGATCATTGGCACTTCACGCGCCAGAATGTCGCGGATGATCCCGCCGCCCACGCCGGTTAAAACGCCCATGCAGATCGCCACCATCGGGCCGGTGCCCGCATTAAACGCCTTGTTTACGCCGATCCCGACAAACACGGCCAGGCCCACCGCATCCAGTACCGGCAGTATCCATTTCGGTAATCGGCGAGGCTGGCGAACCAGCACAATGGTTAACAGGCAGGTGACCATCGCCACCACCAGATCGGTCGGATCTTTTACCCAAAATACCGGGCCATTTGCCAGCGCCATATCACGGATAGTCCCACCTCCCACGGCGGTGACCACGCCCAGCACCAGCACGCCAAACGGATCCATGCGTAGTTTTCCGGCGAGCAGGACGCCGGAGATAGCAAAAACGGCTGTGCCAAGAATATCCAGCCAATAAACGAGCATCGTTAAATCCTCGAACGAATGTTAGTGACTCTCTGCCAGCGCGGCACAGAGCTGTTTTGCGGCGAGGATAATACGCGGGCTGGCGCGTTCAAACCAGTCGCTGTTGAGCGGGATCACCGGAATTTTTAGCTGCCTTTGCCAGAATTGTTCAATTTTAGGAATCTCGCTCGCATTTCCGACCACGACGATAGCCTGTGGCTGGCGCGCCAGAACCTGTTCACGGCTTACCTGGGGCCACGGTACGCGGCTGGCCGCAAAAATATTCTCACCACCACAGACTTCCAGTACCTGGTTCTGAATCGATCCCTTTCCGGTGGTGAACAGCGGCTGGCTGCCAAACTGCAGGAAGATGCGCTTTTTCACGGGCGTGTCGTAGCGGGCTTTCAGCGCGGCATAGGCGCTGAGCATCTGTCTGGCGGCGTCTTCCGCCTTTTTGGGGGTAGGGCTATAGGGAGCCAGGGCGCGTAGCGCCTGCGCGACTTGTTCAATGCTCACCGCGTCAACCCACATCACCCTGATGCCAAGCGAGGTCAGCTGGTTGACCTGCCGCTCGGCGTTGCCGCCGCGCCAGGCCAGCACGAGATCCGGTTTAAGCGCCACGATGCGCTCAAGGTTCATCCCTTGCCAGGTCGCCACCTGTTCAATGCCCGCAGCCTGCGGGGGATAATCGGAAAAGCTGCTCACACCAACGGGGGTAATGCCGGCGGCAAACGCCAGTTCAGTGTTCGCGGGGGAGAGCGTAATCACACGCGGTACCGCATAGAGCCACAGCGGTGCGAAAAGAAGCAGGGCGGCCAGCGCCCTGATGCTATGTTTAGCCACGTGCCAGAGTCTGCACCAGACGTTCCACCATCACGGTGGACTGTTTTGCCGCAACGGTAAGGAACTCGTCGAAGCTGATGTGGGACTGCTGGTCAGCCACGTCTGAGATGGCGCGAACCACCACGAACGGCACGCTGAAGTTATGGCAAACGTGAGCGATCGCGGTCGCTTCCATCTCAACGGCCACCGCCTGCGGGAAGTTATGGCGAATTTTCGCCAGACCCACGGAGCCATTGATAAACGCATCGCCGCTGACAATCAGGCCGCGTACCGCGTTGAGATTGAGCTCCGCAATGCAGGTTTCTGCCGCGGCAATTAGTTTGTCGTCAGCCTTGAATCCTGCCGGACAGCCCGGGAGCTGGCCGTACTCGTAGCCGAAGGCGGTCACGTCTGCATCGTGGTAACGCGCTTCGTCGGAGACCACGATATCACCCACTTTCAGCGTCGGCGCCAGGCCGCCTGCAGAGCCGGTATTAACGATCACGTCCGGCTTGCAGCGCTCAAGCAGCAGGGTTGCACCCAGCGCAGCAGCCACTTTACCGATGCCTGATTTCAGCAGAGCCACGTCAACACCGTTCAGCTGGCCGGTGTAGATCTCACAACCCCCCAGAGAGAGTGTCTGACGGTTCTCAATTTTGTCACGCAGCAGCGTAACTTCTTCTTCCATTGCACCAATAATGCCGATTTTCATAGATTTACTCGCGATGTGCCTTGTTAAGATGCATAGTCTATCATGCGGTTAAGGGGAAACGCATTCTCAGGCGGGGGAGCACATGTCACCAATCGATTTTCGCACCAAAATTAACTGGCACCGACGTTTCCGTTCGCCGCAGGGCGACAAGAGCGAACATGAGATCCTGCGTATCTTCGAAAGCGACCGCGGACGGATCATCAACTCGCCCGCCATCCGTCGTCTGCAGCAAAAGACCCAGGTGTTTCCGCTTGAGCGTAACGCTGCGGTGCGCACGCGCCTGACCCACTCCATGGAAGTGCAGCAGGTGGGGCGCTATATTGCCAAAGAGGTGTTGAGCCGCCTGAAAGAACAGCGTTTGCTGGAAACCTATGGTCTGGACGAACTGACGGGACCTTTCGAGAGCATTGTTGAGATGGCCTGTCTGATGCATGACATCGGCAACCCGCCTTTCGGTCACTTTGGTGAGGCGGCAATTAATGACTGGTTTAAACAACGGCTGTACCCCTCGGATGCGGTCAGTCAGCCCCTCAGTGATGATCGCTGTATCGTAGGCGATCTCCGCCTGCGTGAAGGGGAAGAGGGGTTGAACGATCTGCGGCGTAAAGTGCGCCAGGATCTCTGTCACTTCGAGGGTAACGCACAGGGCATCCGACTGGTCCATTCACTGATGCGTATGAACCTGACCTGGGCCCAGGTCGGCTGCATCCTGAAATATACCCGCCCCGCATGGTGGATGGGGGAGACGCCTGCATCCCACAGCTATTTAATGAAAAAACCGGGTTATTACCTTTCTGAAGAGGCCTATATTGAACGGCTGCGTAAAGAACTCTCATTGACGCCAAACGGCCGCTTTCCATTGACCTGGATTATGGAAGCTGCGGATGATATTTCCTATTGCGTGGCCGATCTGGAAGACGCCGTTGAGAAAAGAATCTTCAGCGTCGAGGAACTTTATCAGCATCTTTATGCGGCGTGGGGGACCCATGAAAAAGGGTCGCTGTTTGCGCAGGTTGTCGAAAATGCCTGGGAAAAATCACGCTCAAATACATTAAGCCGTAGTACGGAAGATCAATTCTTTATGTATTTGCGGGTCAATACATTAAATAAACTGGTGCCGTATGCGGCGTCGCGCTTTATTGATAATTTACCGCTGATTTTCGACGGGGAATTCAATCATGCGCTGCTGGAGGATGACAGTAGTTTCAGTCAACTGCTCGAACTTTATAAACATGTGGCGATGCGGCATGTGTTCAGCCATCCGGATGTTGAACAGTTAGAGCTGCAGGGTTACCGGGTAATCAGTGGGTTACTGGAAATTTATTCCCCGTTGCTTCAGCTGTCGGTCGACGAGTTCAATGAGTTGGTGGAACACGAGCGCGTGCGCCGAATACCTATTGAATCGCGACTTTATCAGAAACTCTCTACCCGTCATCGTCTGGCGTATGTCGAAGCGATGAGCAAGCTGGATCGCCATTCTCCTCAATGGCCGGTGATGGAATATTATTATCGCTGCCGTCTTATCCAGGACTATATCAGCGGCATGACCGACCTGTATGCCTGGGATGAATACCGCAAGCTCATGGCGGTGGAATAACCCCGGAGTTTTGTAAAGACGGCCAATAAATTTTTACCTTTTCCATAAACTTATCGCCGGAACTAAGCGGTATAAAATGAATCTGAGTTACACAGCAATTTTGCGTTACCTGTAAATCGAGATTGAGAAACATGAAAAAAACCACATTAGCAATGAGTGCACTGGCTCTGAGTTTAGGTTTAGCGCTGTCTCCTCTGACTGCTACTGCAGCCGAGACCGCGTCGTCGGCAGCAACCGCGCAGCAGATGCCAAGCCTGGCACCGATGCTCGAAAAAGTGATGCCATCGGTGGTGAGTATTAACGTTGAGGGTAGCACGACCGTCAATACGCCGCGCATGCCGCGTAACTTCCAGCAGTTCTTTGGCGACAACTCGCCGTTCTGCCAGGACGGTTCACCTTTCCAGAGCTCTCCGTTCTGTCAGGGCGGTGGCGCGGGGGATGACAGCCAGGGCGGCGGCCAGCAACAGAAATTCATGGCGCTTGGCTCGGGGGTCATTATTGATGCAGCGAAAGGCTACGTCGTGACCAACAACCACGTTGTTGATAACGCTAACAGCATTAAAGTTCAGCTCAGCGATGGTCGTAAATTCGACGCTAAAGTGGTCGGTAAAGATCCGCGCTCTGACATCGCGCTGATCCAGATTCAGGATCCGAAAAACCTGACGGCGATTAAGATTGCCGACTCCGACGCGCTGCGCGTGGGCGACTATACCGTCGCGATCGGTAACCCGTTCGGTCTGGGTGAAACGGTGACCTCCGGTATCGTCTCTGCCCTGGGGCGCAGTGGCCTTAATGCCGAAAACTATGAAAACTTCATCCAGACGGATGCGGCGATCAACCGCGGTAACTCCGGCGGCGCGCTGGTGAACCTGAACGGTGAACTGATCGGTATCAATACCGCGATCCTGGCACCGGACGGCGGCAACATCGGTATCGGCTTTGCGATCCCAAGTAACATGGTGAAAAACCTGACCGCGCAGATGGTGCAGTATGGCCAGGTGAAACGCGGTGAGCTGGGTATCCTCGGTACGGAGTTGAACTCCGAACTGGCGAAGGCGATGAAGGTTGACGCCCAGCGCGGGGCATTCGTCAGCCAGGTGATGCCGAACTCCTCTGCCGCAAAAGCGGGCATTAAAGCGGGGGATGTGATCACCTCCCTGAACGGTAAACCGATCAGCAGCTTTGCCGCCCTGCGTGCGGAAGTGGGTTCCATGCCAATTGGCAGTAAAGTCACCCTCGGCCTGTTGCGCGACGGCAAGGCGGTTAACGTCAGCCTGGAACTGCAGCAGAGCAGCCAGAATCAGGTTGATTCCAGTACCATCTTCAGCGGGATTGAAGGTGCCGAGATGAGCAACAAAGGGGCAGACAAAGGCGTGGTGGTGAACAACGTGAAGGCGAATTCACCAGCAGCCCGTATCGGCCTCAAGAAAGGCGATGTGATCATGGGCGCTAACCAGCAGCCGGTGAAAAACATCGCGGAACTGCGCAAAATTCTCGACAGCAAGCCTTCCGTGCTGGCGCTCAATATCCAGCGTGGTGACACCTCTATTTACCTGCTGATGCAGTAATCCTCTTAAGCCCCTGTACGCAGGGGCTTTCTCTTTTCTGTGACCCTTTCCACAAGTCCATACTTCTCCCCCCGGCTTTGTGCATCTGCACAATGCGACCGTAATGAAACTCCCCTATGCTTGAGCTCTGCTCACAGGAGGGTTACATGGCTGGCTGGCATCTTGATACCAAAATGGCGCAGGATATTGTGGCGCGCACCATGCGCATCATCGATACCAATATCAACGTAATGGATGCCCGTGGGCGCATTATAGGTAGCGGCGATCGTGAACGGATTGGGGAATTGCACGAAGGTGCGCTGCTGGTGCTTTCCCAGGGGCGGGTCGTGGATATCGACGATGCGGTAGCGAAACATCTTCACGGTGTTCGTCAGGGTATTAATTTACCGCTGCGCCTGGAAGGGGAAATTGTTGGCGTTATTGGCCTGACCGGGGAACCGGAGTCTCTGCGAAAATATGGCGAGCTGGTCTGTATGACGGCTGAAATGATGCTGGAGCAGTCGCGCCTGATGCACTTGCTGGCGCAGGACAGCCGCCTGCGCGAAGAGCTGGTGATGAATCTAATTCAGGCGGAAGAGCATACTCCTGCACTCAGTGAGTGGGCGCAGCGTCTGGGGATCGATCTGAACCAGCCACGCGTGGTGGCGGTGATTGAGGTGGATAGCGGCCAGCTTGGCGTGGATAGCGCGATGGCGGAGCTGCAGCAGCTGCAAAATGCGCTGGCGACGCCGGAACGCAATAATCTGGTGGCGATTGTTTCTCTGACGGAAATGGTGGTGCTCAAACCGGCGCTTAATCAGTTTGGTCGCTGGGATGCGGAAGATCATCGCCGTCGTGTGGAGCAGCTGATTGCGCGTATGCAGGAGAATGGTCACCTGCGTTTTCGCGTTGCACTGGGAAATTACTTTACCGGGCCGGGCAGTATCGCCCGCTCGTGGCGGACTGCACGTACCACCATGATGGTGGGCAAACAGCGGATGCCGGAAAGCCGTAGTTACTTTTATCAGGATCTGATGTTGCCGGTGTTGCTCGACAGCCTGCGCGGTGGCTGGCAGGCCAATGAGCTGGCGCGCCCGTTGGCACGCCTGAAAGCGATGGACAATAACGGTCTGCTGCGCCGGACGCTACAGGCGTGGTTCCGTCATAACGTGCAGCCGCTGGCAACGTCGAAGGCGCTGTTTATTCACCGCAATACCCTGGAGTATCGGCTCAACCGGATTTCGGAACTGACGGGGTTAGATCTGGGGAATTTCGACGACAGGTTGCTGCTGTATGTGGCGTTGCAGTTGGATGAACAGCGATGATGCTTTTTGCCGGGTGGCGGCTTCGCCTTACCCGGCCTACATGATGGTTTTCTCCCTCTCCCTGTGGGAGAGGGCCGGGATGAGGGCATCAGGCCGCACCCAACTTATTTGTTGCGAGTTAATTTCTCAAGATCCGCTTCAATCTCGCTGATCTTGTTAGTGACAACGCTTTCCAGATGACGCAGATCGTCAAGGATCTTACGCTTGAGATCAACTTCAGTACGGTCGCGCTGGCAGATCTGATCGAGTTCATCGATCACATAGCGCAGGTTAGGGCTGATTTCCTGTACTTCTTTGTAACCCTGTCCTACGCCGTCAGCAACGACGGTCTTACGCTGGCGTGGATATTTAAACTTCACGCTTTTGGCGAAAAACTCGCCTTTATCCTTGTGAAAATAGATTTTCAAAATATCGTTATTGGCTTCCTGACGGAGGCTGTAACGATCAATTTCATCAGGATTGGTAATGCCCAGACTTTTCAGATTATCGTACATAGCGGTACCCTTGATCTCAACATAACCTTTGAATAATTAACGAAAAAATCTAATTTCGCCACCCTCAGATACAAAAAAAGCGGGGTTGCCCCCGCTTTTTGTTATACCCGATTAATCGATGGTACGCAGCAACTCATTGATGCCGACTTTACCGCGGGTTTTCGCATCCACTTTCTTCACGATAACCGCACAGTACAGGCTGTATTTACCATCTTTAGACGGCAGGTTGCCGGAGACCACCACAGAGCCTGCCGGAACGCGGCCGTAATGCACTTCGCCGGTTTCGCGGTCGTAAATACGGGTGCTCTGACCGATGTAAACACCCATGGAGATCACGGAGCCTTCTTCAACGATCACGCCTTCTACTACTTCAGAACGCGCGCCGATGAAGCAGTTGTCTTCGATGATGGTCGGGTTAGCCTGCAGTGGCTCCAGAACACCACCAATGCCCACGCCGCCGGACAGGTGAACGTTTTTACCGATCTGCGCGCAGGAACCGACCGTCGCCCAGGTGTCTACCATCGTACCTTCGTCAACGTAGGCACCGATGTTCACGTAGGATGGCATCAGCACGGTATTGCGTGCGATGAATGCCCCCTGACGTACCGCCGCTGGCGGTACCACGCGGAAGCCTTCTTTCTGGAAACGTGCTTCGTCGTAGTCAGCGAATTTCATCGGCACTTTATCGAAGTAGCGGCTTTCAGCTCCGTCGATAACCTGGTTATCGTTGATACGGAAAGAGAGCAGCACGGCTTTTTTCAGCCATTGATGAGTGACCCACTGACCGTCGATTTTTTCTGCCACGCGCAGGGCGCCGGAATCCAGCAGGGAAATCACCTGGTTTACCGCTTCACGGGTCACGGTATCCACATTTGCCGGGGTAATCTCGGCGCGACGCTCAAAGGCGGACTCAATAACGTTCTGTAACTGCTGCATGGTTTACTCTTTCCATTTCACTAAAAAACACGTCACCCTTTATCGTTTGGATTGAGGGCTGCTGTCAACCGTTGTTGCACTTCAAGTTGCAGGTCATTATTAAGGGCACGCCGGTCCGCTGTGGCGATTATAAATAAATCTTCTACTCGCTCGCCAATGGTTGTAATTCTTGCCCCATGAAGCGAAATTCCCAGATCGGCAAAAACCTGGCCGACGCGGGCGAGGAGCCCAGGCTGGTCGAGCGCAATCAGCTCCAGGAACGATTTACGGTCGGTGTGGGTCGGCAGGAAATTGACCTCGGTATCGACGGTAAAGTGGCGCAGCTTCGCCGGCTGGCGACGCGGCTGCGGCGGCTGCCAGCTGCGCTGGGTAATCGCCTGTTCCAGACCAAAGCGTATTCCTTCATGTCTGTCAGACGACAGCGGGCTGCCGTCCGGTTCCAGTACAATAAAGGTATCCATCGCCATGCCGTCGCGGGTCGTGAAAATCTGCGCGTCGTGAACGCTCAGATTACGCCTGTCCAGCTCGGCGCACACCGCAGCAAACAGATAGGGCCGGTCCGGGCTCCAGATGAAAATCTCCGTCCCACCGCGCGTGGCCTGTGGGCTGAGCAGGATCATCGGCTGTGACAAGTCATGCCGGAGCAGGTGCCGCGCATGCCACGCAAGCTGGTTTGGGCTATGGCGGACAAAGTAGTTAGCGCGACAGCGGGCCCAAATCTGGTGTAACGCCTCTTCATCAATGTTGTCCATACGCAGCAGCGCCAGGGCCTGCAGCTGATGGTGGCGTACACGCTCGCGCATGTCCGGTGTATTTTGCATCCCGCGACGCAGCTGTTTTTCCGTCGCAAAGTAGAGCTCACGCAGCAGGCTCTGCTTCCAGCTGTTCCACAGCGTTTCGTTGGTGGCGCAGATATCGGCCACCGTCAGGCAGACCAGATAGCGCAGACGGTTTTCCGTCTGAACCTCCTCCGCAAACTGCTTGATGACCTCTGGATCCTGAATATCACGACGCTGGGCAGTGACAGACATCAGCAGGTGATGGCGCACCAGCCAGGCAACCAGCTGTGTTTCGCGTGAGTTCAGGCCGTGCAGCTCGGCAAATTTCAGCACATCCTGCGCGCCCAGGACCGAATGGTCACCGCCACGACCTTTGGCGATGTCGTGGAAGAGGGCGGCAATCAGGATCAGTTCAGGATGAGTAAGGCGCGGCCATAATTCCACGCACAGCGGGTGACGGGAGCGCGTCTCTTCTTTCGCAAAGCTTTCCAGCTTGAGCATAACGCGAATGGTATGTTCATCCACCGTGTAGGCGTGGAACAGATCGAATTGCATCTGCCCGACAATGTGCGACCACTGCGGCATATAGGCCCACAGCACGCTGTGGCGGTGCATCGGCAGCAGACCGCGGCTGACGGCGCCCGGGTGGCGAAGCATGCTCAGGAACAGCGATCGGGCTTCCGGGATATAGCACAGCGGCTCCGTCAAATGACGGCGCGCATGGCGCAGATGACGCAGGGTGGTGGAGTAGATCCCGGTGATGGTGCTGTTGCGAACCATGGTGTAGAACATCCGCAGGATCGCTTCCGGCTCGCGAATAAACAGCGTTTCGTCGCGCAGATCGATAAGCGTGCCGCGCAGCTGGAATTCGTCATCAATCGGGCGCGGTTTTTCGTCCGCCGTCAGCGCCAGGATGGCCTCGTCGAACAGCTGCAGCAGCATCTGGTTGAGCTCGGTGACGCGGCGGGTGACGCGGAAGAAATCCTTCATCATGTGCTCAACCGGCTCGTTTCCTTCACCGCTGTAGTTGAGGCGCTGGGCAACGCTGAGCTGGCGGTCAAACAGCAGACGGTTATCGTAGCGGGTGACTTCCAGATGCAGGGCAAAGCGAATGCGCCACAGCAGGTGCAGACACTCGTTGAGCTCGTTACGTTCGGCCTCGGTTAAGAAGCCAAAGCCCACCATTTCATCCAGCGAGGTGGCGCCAAAGTGGCGCCGGGCGACCCACTGTAAGGTGTGGATGTCGCGCAGGCCGCCAGGGCTGCTTTTAATATCTGGCTCAAGGTTATAGCTGGTGCCGTGGTAGCGCTGGTGGCGCTGGTTTTGCTCCTCGACCTTTGCCGCGAAGAACTTTTCTGACGGCCAGAAGCCGTCGCTGAAGATGTGTTTTTGCAGCTCCAGGAACAGCGCGACGTCGCCAATCAGCAGACGGGTTTCAATCAGGTTAGTGGCCACGGTCAGGTCCGATAACCCTTCCAGCAGACACTCTTCCAGGGTGCGCACGCTGTGGCCGACTTCCAGTTTGACGTCCCAGAGCAGGGTCAGCAGTTCGCCAATCTTTTGCGCCTGTTCGTCCGGCAGCTTTTTACGGCTTAAGATCAGGAGATCGATATCGGAAAGCGGGTGCAGCTCTCCGCGGCCATAGCCCCCGACGGCAACCAGCGCCACATCACTTATTTGGCCAAATCCGTAATCGATCCACAGACGCTGCAGCAGCTGGTCGATAAATTCGGTACGCGCTTCGATCAGCTGCTCGGCGGAGATACCGGCATCAAACGCGCTGCCCAGCCAGCGCTGGAAGACATCCATATGGGCTTTAATGCCGGCGCAGTTCAACTCGTGCTGCGGCCAGACGCCCGGGTTGTCGGGCTGATCGGGGAGGGTGGGAAGTGCTGTGTTAGCATACTGTTCGGGTAAAAGATTACTCATCGTGCGCCACCCATAAGAAAAAACTATAGCCATTAAAAAAGCCGGCATTTGCCGGCTTTTTTATCATTCATCGTGCGTCAGTATCGCCGGGATGGTGTCATCCTTGCGCAACGTCATAATTTCGCAGCCGTTGTCTGTTACCACAATAGTATGCTCGTACTGTGCAGACAAGCTTCTGTCTTTGGTTTTCACCGTCCAGCCGTCTTTCATGGTACGGATGCGGTAATCACCGGCGTTGACCATCGGTTCGATGGTAAAGGTCATCCCTTTTTGCAGCACTACGCCGCCGTCATCCGCATCATAATGCAGAACCTGCGGCTCTTCATGGAAGACGCGACCAATGCCGTGCCCGCAGTATTCACGCACCACGGAGAAACCTTCTGCCTCGACAAATTTCTGAATTGCCGCACCGATGGTACGCAGGCGAATGCCCGGTTTCACCATTTTCAGCGCCAGGTAGAGGCTCTCTTGCGTCACTTTGCACAGACGCTCGCCAAGAATCGTTGGCTTGCCCACGATGAACATTTTTGAAGTGTCACCGTGGTAGTCATCTTTGATAACGGTGACGTCGATGTTGACGATGTCGCCATCTTTCAGCAGTTTTTCGTCGTCCGGGATACCGTGGCACACCACTTCATTAATGGAGATGCAGACGGATTTCGGGAAACCGTGGTAGCCGAGGCAGGCGGAAACCGCGTGCTGCTCGTTCACGATATAGTCATTACAGATGCGGTCCAATTCACCGGTGCTGACGCCCGGCTTCACGAACGGCTCGATCATTTCCAGCACTTCCGCGGCCAGACGACCGGCGACGCGCATCTTTTCAATTTCTTCAGGGGTCTTAATAGAGATAGCCATGTAATCTGTCCATCGGTGTCGATTTTTTCGACAATACTAGTCTAAGTGTTGTCAATGGTATCAGTCAGGCACACCCCGTGCCAAATTGAGAATCATTAACAGCACACTCCGCCAACAACTGTTGGTTTATGGCGGCGTTTTGTGGTATAAAGCGCGCCGGACTTCCGATCCATTTCAGATACACAGGCTGGACGGAAGCGACAAATCTCACTTTGTGTAACAACACACACGTATCGGCACATATTCCGGGGTGCCCTTTGGGGTCGGTAATATGGGATACGTGGAGGCATAACCCCAACTTTTAATATAGAGGTTTTAAACATGGCAACTGTTTCCATGCGCGACATGCTCAAGGCTGGTGTTCACTTTGGTCACCAGACCCGTTACTGGAACCCGAAAATGAAGCCTTTCATCTTCGGCGCTCGTAACAAAGTTCACATCATCAACCTTGAGAAAACTGTACCAATGTTCAACGAAGCCCTGGCTGAGCTGAACAAGATCGCTTCCCGTAAAGGTAAGATTCTGTTCGTTGGTACTAAGCGCGCTGCAAGCGAAGCTGTGAAAGATGCTGCTAACAGCTGCGACCAGTTCTTCGTGAACCATCGCTGGTTGGGCGGCATGCTGACTAACTGGAAAACTGTTCGTCAGTCCATCAAACGCCTGAAAGATCTGGAAACCCAGTCTCAGGACGGTACTTTCGACAAGCTGACTAAGAAAGAAGCGCTGATGCGCACTCGTGAACTGGACAAGCTGGAAAACAGCCTGGGCGGTATCAAAGATATGGGCGGCCTGCCAGACGCGCTGTTCGTAATAGATGCAGACCACGAGCACATCGCAATCAAAGAAGCTAACAACCTGGGTATCCCGGTATTTGCTATCGTTGATACCAACTCCGATCCGGACGGTGTTGACTTCGTTATCCCGGGTAACGACGACGCAATCCGTGCTGTTAGCCTGTACCTGAGCGCTGTTGCTGCTACCGTTCGTGAAGGCCGTTCCCAGGATCTGGCTTCTCAGGCGGAAGAAAGCTTCGTAGAAGCTGAATAATAAGGTTTTACCCCTTATTAGTACCGTGTATGAATAGGGGCCCATTACCGGCCCCTTTTTTCAATTTACACTGTTTGGCCTCCGGCCGGGCAGTTCACATCTCCCGAGGATTTAAGAATGGCTGAAATTACCGCATCCCTGGTAAAAGAGCTGCGCGAGCGTACTGGCGCAGGCATGATGGATTGCAAAAAAGCGCTGACTGAAGCGAACGGCGACATCGAGCTGGCAATCGAAAACATGCGTAAATCCGGTGCGATCAAAGCAGCTAAAAAAGCAGGCAACGTTGCTGCTGACGGCGTGATCATCACTAAGATCGACGGCAACTACGGTATCATTCTGGAAGTTAACTGCCAGACTGACTTCGTGGCTAAAGATGGTGGTTTCCAGGCATTTGCTAACAAAGTTCTGGACGCTGCTGTTGCAGGCAAAATCACTGACGTTGAAGTTCTGAAAGCACAGTTCGAAGAAGAGCGTGTTGCGCTGGTTGCTAAAATCGGTGAGAACATCAACATCCGTCGCGTTGCTTCTCTGGAAGGCGACGTTCTGGGCTCTTACCAGCACGGTGCACGTATCGGTGTTCTGGTTGCGGCTAAAGGCGCTGACGAAGAGCTGGTTAAACAGCTGGCTATGCACATCGCTGCAAGCAAACCAGAATTCGTTAAGCCAGAAGACGTGTCTGCTGAAGTGGTAGAAAAAGAGTACCAGGTTCAGCTGGACATCGCGATGCAGTCTGGTAAACCAAAAGAAATCGCAGAGAAAATGGTTGAAGGCCGCATGAAGAAATTCACCGGCGAAGTTTCTCTGACTGGCCAGCCATTCGTTATGGATCCAAGCAAGTCTGTTGCTCAGCTGCTGAAAGAGCACAACGCTGACGTGACTGGCTTCATCCGCTTCGAAGTGGGCGAAGGCATCGAGAAAGTTGAGACTGACTTCGCAGCAGAAGTTGCTGCAATGTCCAAGCAGTCTTAATGATTGAAAAGGAGCCGCCTGAGGGCGGCTTCTTTTTGTCACCCGTCAGACGAAAATCAGACAGGATCCCGTATCGCTGTGCTGATATGCGACATACTATGTCGCCAGAATTAACCCCCATCTTAATCGTTGACAGTCTCAGGAAAGAAACATGGCTACCAATGCAAAACCCGTGTACAAACGCATTCTGCTTAAGCTGAGTGGCGAAGCACTGCAGGGATCGGAAGGCTTCGGTATTGATGCAAGCATCCTTGATCGCATGGCACAGGAAATCAAAGAACTGGTCGAACTGGGTATCCAGGTTGGCGTGGTCATTGGCGGTGGCAACCTCTTCCGTGGTGCTGGTCTGGCGAAAGCGGGGATGAACCGCGTTGTAGGCGACCACATGGGTATGCTGGCAACCGTCATGAATGGTCTGGCAATGCGTGATGCGCTGCATCGTGCCTATGTGAATGCCCGCCTGATGTCCGCGATTCCACTGAATGGCGTGTGCGATAATTACAGCTGGGCAGAAGCCATCAGCCTGCTGCGCAACAACCGCGTGGTGATCCTCTCCGCCGGTACGGGTAACCCGTTCTTTACGACCGATTCCGCTGCCTGCCTGCGCGGTATCGAGATTGAAGCCGATGTGGTACTGAAAGCGACCAAAGTCGATGGCGTGTTTACTGCCGACCCGGCAAAAGATCCTTCTGCCACCATGTACGATCAGCTGAGCTACAGCGAAGTACTGGAAAAAGAGCTGAAAGTGATGGATCTTGCCGCCTTCACGCTGGCTCGCGACCACAAACTGCCGATCCGTGTCTTCAACATGAACAAACCTGGCGCACTGCGTCGCGTGGTCATGGGTGAAAAAGAAGGCACTTTGATCACGGAATAATTTCCGTTGACGATAAATACAGGTAAGATTCCGCTTTATTTTGTAGTGGTATCTTACCCGGACGCGCCTTTGGCGTTGTCATGAATTAAACGCGACTATACTTAGCACACCTGTAGCGCTGTGCTGGCGGATAGTCTGCCTGAGACAAGTTTTCAAGGATTCGTAACGTGATTAACGACATCAGAAAAGATGCTGAAGTACGCATGGAAAAATGCGTAGAAGCGTTCAAAACCCAAATCAGCAAAATCCGTACTGGCCGTGCTTCCCCAAGCCTGCTGGATGGCATCATCGTAGAGTACTACGGTACGCCAACCCCGCTGCGCCAGCTGGCGAGCGTTACCGTAGAAGATACCCGTACGCTGAAAATCAACGTATTCGATCGTTCTATGGGCCCGGCGGTTGAGAAAGCGATTATGGCGTCTGACCTCGGTCTGAACCCAAGCTCTGCAGGCGCTGACATCCGCGTTCCGCTGCCTCCGCTGACCGAAGAGCGTCGTAAAGACCTGATCAAAGTGGTGCGTGGTGAAGCTGAGCAGGGTCGTGTTTCCGTCCGTAACGTGCGTCGCGACGCTAACGATAAAGTTAAAGCGCTGCTGAAAGAAAAAGAGATCAGTGAAGATGACGATCGTCGTTCCCAGGACGACATTCAGAAAATGACTGACGCTGCCATCAAGAAAATTGATGCGGCGCTGGCAGATAAAGAAGCGGAACTGATGCAGTTCTGATTTCTGTCGTACACTGATAAACGCCGTTCAGAGGGACTTCGGGTCTTGCTGGCGGCGTTTTGCTTTTATCTGGTCTAACTTTTTTCGGGCATCTCATGAAGCATTTAACTCTCCTCGGCTCAACCGGATCTATTGGTTGCAGCACTCTCGACGTTGTTCGCCATAATCCTGAACTTTACACCGTGACAGCACTGGTGGCCGGTAAGAATGTGCAGCGAATGGTCGAGCAGTGTCTGGAGTTTACGCCCCGTTATGCGGTGATGGATGATGAAGAGAGTGCCCGCCAGGTAAAGGCACTGCTGCAGGAGAAGGGCGGTCGTACCGAGGTCCTGAGCGGCCAACAGGCCGCCTGCGAGATGGCTGCGCTGGGTGATGTTGATCAGGTCATGGCGGCCATTGTCGGTGCGGCCGGACTGCTGCCGACGCTTGCCGCGATTGATTCCGGTAAAGACGTTTTGCTGGCCAATAAAGAGTCGCTGGTCACCTGCGGACGCCTGTTTATGGACGCGGTGAAGCAGCGCGGCGCGCGTCTTTTGCCCGTAGACAGCGAGCACAACGCGATTTTTCAGAGTTTACCGCAACCTTTTCAACAGAACCTGGGGTACGCTGACCTTGAGCAGAATGGCGTGGTATCTATTCTGCTTACCGGGTCTGGTGGCCCGTTCCGTGAAACGCCACTGTCTGAACTGCGTGCAATGACGCCGGATCAGGCGTGCCGCCATCCGAACTGGTCGATGGGGCGTAAAATCTCCGTTGACTCTGCCACCATGATGAACAAAGGTCTGGAATACATTGAAGCGCGCTGGCTGTTTAATGCGTCAGCGAAACAGATGGAAGTACTGATTCACCCGCAATCGGTGATTCACTCGATGGTACGTTATCAGGATGGCAGCGTGCTGGCCCAGTTGGGCGAGCCGGATATGCGTACGCCTATCGCACATTCCATGGCGTGGCCGAATCGGGTGAAATCCGGCGTGAAGCCGCTTGATTTCTGCAAGCTAAGTTCCCTGACATTCAGTGAACCAGACTATGACCGCTATCCTTGTCTGAAGCTTGCGATGAATGCCTTTGACCAGGGGCAGGCGGCGACGACGGCACTGAACGCAGCCAATGAAATTACTGTTGAAGCATTTCTGAATCAGCAGATCCGTTTTACCGATATCGCGTCGTTAAATTTATCGGTACTGGAGAAGATGGATTTGCGCGAACCACAAAGCGTGGAAGAGGTGCTGGCGGTGGATACAGCTGCACGTGATATTGCGCGCCACCAGGTGACACGTCTCGCAAGCTGGTGATAAAGCAAGCACTAGTCGTCGTGCTATTTGTTAGCGTTGGGCTTCAGTGATATAGTCTGCGCCACCTGATCGCAGGTATTTGACTTTAAGTGGTCAGGTAAGCCGTGGTTTGACACGGCTTTTTTATGTATAGGCTTCAGTATTCCTGAGTACCGTTAAATCCTTTTCAGGGACAAAAAACGCGTTATGTTGTCTGCGAATCAACCAATAAGCGAAAACTTGCCAGCTCATGGCTGCCGTCATGTAGCAATCATTATGGATGGCAATGGCCGCTGGGCGAAAAGACAAGGGAAGATACGAGCCTTTGGGCATAAAGCTGGGGCGAAATCGGTTCGCCGCGCCGTTTCTTTTGCCGCCAATAACGGCATTGATGCGTTAACGCTCTATGCTTTTAGCAGTGAAAACTGGAATCGACCGCAGCAGGAAGTGACCGCGTTGATGGAATTGTTTGTGTGGGCGCTAGACAGCGAAGTAAAAAGCCTGCACCGCCACAATGTCCGCCTGCGTATCATTGGCGATACCAGTCGTTTTAACTCACGTTTGCAGGAACGAATTCGTAAGGCTGAAGCGCTGACTGAAAATAATACCGGTCTGACGCTGAATATTGCGGCGAATTACGGCGGACGCTGGGATATTATCCAGGGCGTTCGGCAACTGGCCGAGCAGGTTCAGGAAGGGCTGTTGAGACCCGACCAAATTGATGAAGAGGCGCTGAGCAAGCAAATCTGCATGAATGAACAGGCGCCTGTGGATTTGGTAATTAGGACAGGGGGAGAACATCGCATAAGTAACTTTTTGATATGGCAAATTGCCTATGCCGAACTTTACTTTACAGATGTTCTTTGGCCCGATTTTGATGAACAAGACTTTGAAGGTGCGCTGCATGCCTTTGCCAATCGAGAGCGTCGTTTCGGCGGCACCGAGCCTGGTGGCGACAAAGCCTGATGGGGGTAGCTTTTGCTGAAGTATCGCCTGATTTCCGCTTTTGTATTAATACCCATTGTCATTGCGGCGCTGTTTTTACTGCCCCCAGTGGGATTCGCTATTGTTACGCTGGTGGTGTGCATGCTCGCCGCGTGGGAATGGGGACAGTTTAGCGGCTTTACTTCGCGCAGTCAGCGAGTATGGCTTGCGGTACTCTGTGGCTTCATTCTGGCCATAATGCTGTTTACGTTGCCTGAATATCACCATGATATCCATCAACCGCTGGTTGCTGGCTCCTTGTGGATATCCCTGGCCTGGTGGGTTGCAGCGCTACTGCTGGTGCTGTTTTATCCTGGCTCTGCGGCGCTATGGCGTAATTCAAAAGTGCTGCGACTGATTTTCGGCTTGCTCACCATTATTCCCTTCTTCTGGGGGATGGTCGCGCTGCGCGCCTGGCACTACGACGAAAATCACTACAGCGGTGCGATCTGGCTGCTTTATGTGATGATTCTCGTCTGGGGGGCTGACTCCGGGGCCTATATGTTTGGTAAACTGTTTGGCAAACATAAACTGGCGCCGAAGGTTTCTCCGGGCAAAACCTGGCAAGGCTTCATCGGCGGCTTGTTTACGGCAGCAATTATCTCCTGGGGCTACGGCGTCTGGGCGAATCTGGAAGTGGCACCGTCAATACTGCTGGTGTGCTCGATTTTTGCTGCGCTTGCCTCGGTGCTCGGTGATTTAACCGAAAGTATGTTCAAGCGTGAAGCAGGGATTAAGGACAGCGGACACCTGATTCCAGGGCATGGCGGTATACTGGATCGCATTGATAGCCTGACAGCGGCTGTTCCAGTGTTTGCTTGCTTGCTTTTACTGGTATTCGGGACGATTTAACGGAAGGTTTTATGCTGAGCATTCTCTGGAATCTGGCGGCGTTCATTGTTGCACTGGGTGTGCTGATTACCGTGCATGAATTTGGCCATTTCTGGGTTGCTCGCCGTTGTGGTGTGCGGGTAGAGCGGTTTTCCATCGGTTTTGGCAAATCGCTCTGGACGCGCACCGACCGTCACGGTACGGAATTTGTCATCGCCCTCATCCCGCTGGGCGGTTACGTCAAAATGCTCGACGAACGCGTTGAGCCTGTCGCCCCTGAGCTGCGACACAGCGCCTTCAACAATAAAACAGTTGGACAACGCGCCGCCATCATTGCTGCCGGACCGGTAGCTAACTTCATCTTTGCTGTTTTCGCTTACTGGCTGGTGTTTATCATCGGCGTCCCCGGCGTGCGTCCGGTAGTGGGTGAAATAGCGCCCAACTCCATCGCGGCGAGTGCGCAAATTACATCCGGGATGGAACTTAAAGCGATTGATGGCATCGAAACCCCTGATTGGGATGCCGTGCGACTGCAGCTGGTAGCCAAAATTGGCGATCAGCAGACCACCATCAGCGTATCGCCGTTTGGTTCTGACACGCGCCAGGACAAAGTGCTCGATTTACGTCACTGGCGTTTCGAGCCAGACAAAGAGGATCCCGTCGCTGCGCTGGGTATTCGTCCACGTGGTGCACAGATCGAGCCGGTGTTAGCCGAAGTACAGGCAAATTCGGCCGCGAGCAAAGCAGGTTTGCAAGCAGGCGACAGGATCGTTAAAGTCGATGGTCAACCATTAACAGAGTGGATGACCTTTGTTACTCTGGTGCGCGATAATCCGGGAACGTCTCTCGCGCTGGAAGTTGAAAGGCAAGGCAGTCCGCTTTCGCTGACGCTGATCCCGGATACGAAGTCGGTCGGCAAAAAGGCAGAAGGGTTTGCAGGCGTAGTGCCAAAAGTGATCCCGCTGCCAGATGAGTACAAGACAATACGCCAGTATGGGCCGTTCAGTGCCATCCTTGAAGCCACGGATAAAACATGGCAATTGATGAAACTGACGGTCAACATGTTGGGGAAATTGATAACCGGTGACGTGAAACTGAACAACCTCAGTGGGCCAATTTCGATTGCCCAGGGGGCTGGGATGTCAGCGGAATTCGGGGTGATTTACTATCTCATGTTCCTCGCGCTCATTAGCGTGAACCTTGGGATAATCAACCTGTTCCCGCTTCCCGTTTTAGACGGGGGGCATCTGCTGTTTTTAGCGATTGAAAAGCTAAAAGGCGGACCGGTATCCGAGCGAGTTCAAGACTTTAGTTATCGCATTGGCTCGATTTTGCTGGTGCTGTTAATGGGGCTTGCACTTTTCAATGATTTCTCTCGGTTGTAAGAGAGTTAGTTAGGAAGAACGCATAATAACGATGGCGATGAAAAAGTTGCTCATAGCGTCGCTGCTGTTTAGCAGCGCCACCGTATACGGTGCTGACGGGTTCGTAGTGAAAGACATTCATTTCGAAGGCCTTCAGCGTGTCGCCGTTGGTGCGGCCCTCCTCAGTATGCCTGTGCGCCCCGGCGATACGGTTAATGATGATGACATCAGTAACACCATCCGTGCTCTGTTTGCCACCGGCAACTTCGAGGATGTCCGCGTCCTGCGCGATGGTGATACCCTGCTGGTACAGGTAAAAGAACGTCCAACGATCGCCAGTATCACTTTCTCCGGTAACAAGTCGGTGAAAGATGACATGCTCAAGCAGAACCTTGAAGCATCCGGTGTTCGTGTGGGGGAATCTCTGGACCGCACAACCCTTTCAGACATTGAAAAAGGTCTGGAAGACTTCTACTACAGCGTCGGTAAATACAGCGCCAGCGTGAAAGCGGTGGTGACGCCACTGCCACGTAACCGCGTTGACCTGAAACTGGTCTTCCAGGAAGGTGTTTCAGCGAAGATCCAGCAGATCAACATTGTCGGTAACCACGCGTTCAGCACCGACGAACTGATCTCCACTTTCCAGCTGCGTGACGAAGTGCCGTGGTGGAACGTGGTGGGCGATCGCAAATACCAGAAACAGAAACTGGCGGGCGATCTTGAAACTCTGCGCAGCTACTATCTGGATCGTGGCTATGCGCGTTTCAACATTGACTCGACTCAGGTCAGCCTGACGCCGGACAAGAAAGGTATCTACATTACGATTAACATCACTGAAGGCGATCAGTACAAGCTTTCGGGTGTTGAAGTGAGTGGTAACCTGGCGGGGCATTCTGCTGAAATCGAATCGCTGACCAAAATTCAGCCAGGCGATCTCTACAGCGGCTCCAAAGTCACCAAAATGGAAGACAGCATTAAGAAGCTGCTCGGCCGTTATGGTTATGCCTATCCGCGCGTACAAACGCAGCCGGAAATCAACGATGCGGATAAAACCGTTAAGCTGCACGTTAATGTTGATGCGGGCAACCGTTTCTACGTGCGTAAGATCCGCTTCGTCGGTAACGACACCTCCAAAGACTCCGTTCTGCGTCGCGAAATGCGTCAGATGGAAGGCGCATGGTTAGGTAGCGATCTCGTTGATCAGGGTAAAGAGCGTCTGAACCGTCTGGGCTATTTTGAAACGGTTGATACCGATACCCAGCGCGTACCGGGCAGCCCGGACCAGGTTGATGTCGTTTATAAAGTGAAAGAGCGTAATACCGGTAGCTTCAACTTCGGTGTGGGCTACGGTACTGAAAGCGGCGTGAGCTTCCAGGTCGGTGTACAGCAGGATAACTGGCTGGGTACGGGTTACTCTGTGGGTATTAACGGTACCAAAAACGACTACCAGACCTATTCGGAGTTCTCTGTCACTAACCCATACTTCACCGTTGACGGTGTGAGCCTGGGCGGTCGTATCTTCTATAACGACTTTAAAGCGGACGATGCGGATCTGTCTTCGTACACCAACAAGAGTTACGGTGTGGACGGTACGCTTGGCTTCCCGGTTAACGAATACAACACCCTGCGTGCGGGCTTAGGCTACGTGCATAACGACCTGTCCAATATGCAACCGCAGGTGGCCATGTGGCGTTACCTGGATTCTATTGGCCAGTCAGCGAGCAAAAACAGCGATAACAACGGTTTTGCGGCGGATGACTTCACCTTCAACTATGGCTGGACCTATAACCGTCTCGACCGTGGTTACTTCCCAACGGAAGGTTCTCGCGTCAACCTGAACGGTAAAGTTACCGTGCCGGGTTCCGATAACGAGTTCTATAAGGTCACTCTGGATACCGCGTCCTACTTCCCGATCGATGACGATCATAAGTGGGTGGTTCTGGGCCGTACCCGTTGGGGCTATGGTGATGGCTTAGGTGGCAAAGAACTGCCATTCTATGAAAACTTCTATGCGGGTGGTTCCAGCACCGTTCGTGGCTTCCAGTCCAACAACATTGGTCCGAAAGCGGTTTACTACGGCGGGAACGACAAAGATAACTGCGATAAGTCCTCCTCATCTGAAGTCTGTAGTTCTGATGATGCGGTGGGCGGTAACGCGATGGCCGTTGCCAGCCTGGAGTTCATCACCCCAACGCCGTTTATCAGTGATAAATACGCGAACTCCGTCCGTACGTCCTTCTTCTGGGATGCCGGTACGGTGTGGGATACCAACTGGGAGAATACGGCCCAGATGCGTGCGGCAGGTGTTCCAGACTACAGCGATCCGAGCAATATTCGCATGTCTGCCGGTATCGCATTACAATGGATGTCACCGCTGGGGCCGTTGGTCTTCTCTTACGCCCAGCCGTTTAAGAAATATGATGGAGATAAGTCGGAGCAATTCCAGTTTAACATTGGTAAAACCTGGTAATAATCCGCGGCAAAGGAATGCGTTGGCAGTGTAGCGCTGACAACTGGCGATCGGTAAACGGTCGCCTTGCCACGCAAAGAACGGTACCTTCTGGTGCCAATGGGATGGTAAGGAGTTAATTGTGAAAAAGTGGTTATTAGCTGCAGGTCTCGGTTTAGCGATGGCAACTTCTGCTCAGGCAGCAGACAAAATTGCAATCGTCAACATGGGTAATTTGTTCCAGCAGGTTGCACAGAAAACTGGTGTTTCTGCGACTCTGGAAAACGAATTCAAAGGCCGTGCAAGCGAACTGCAGGGTATGGAAAACGATCTTCAGTCCAAAATGCAGCGTCTGCAGCGTGATGGTTCTACCATGAAAGCAAGCGACCGCAGCAAACTGGAAAAAGACGTAATGGCTCAGCGCCAGGCGTTCTCCCAGAAAGCGCAGGCTTTCGAGCAGGATCGTCAGCGTCGTTCTAACGAAGAACGTGGCAAGCTGGTGACTCGCATTCAGACCGCTGTTAAAGCAGTGGCTGCCGATCAGAGCATCGATCTGGTTGTTGATGCGAACGCCGTTGCTTTCAACAGCAGCGATGTTAAAGACATCACCGCTGATGTTCTGAAACAGGTTAAATAAGTAATGCCTTCAATTCGACTGGCTGATTTAGCTCAGCAGTTGGATGCAGAATTACACGGTGATGGCGATATCGTCATCACCGCTGTTGCGTCCATGCAATCTGCTAAAGCTGGCACGATTACCTTCATGGTAAGCCCTAAGTACCGTGAGCAACTGGCTCAATGCCAGGCGTCAGCTGTTGTTCTGACGCAGGACGATCTTCCGTTTGCCACTAGCGCGGCACTGGTAGTGAAAAATCCCTACCTGACGTATGCACGCATGGCTCAAATTCTTGATACCACGCCGCAGCCGGCCCAGAACATTGCTGCCAGTGCAGCGATTGATCCGACGGCGCAGCTGGGTAACAACGTCGCCGTGGGCGCCAATGCGGTTATTGAGTCCGGCGTCGTGCTGGGCGATAACGTCGTCATTGGCCCGGGTTGCTTCGTTGGGAAAAATACGAAAATCGGCGCGGGGACCCGTTTATGGGCTAATGTGTCCGTTTATCATGAAGTTGAAATTGGCGAAAATTGCCTCGTCCAGTCCAGCACCGTGATTGGTTCTGATGGCTTTGGTTACGCTAACGATCGGGGTAATTGGGTTAAGATCCCACAACTGGGTCGCGTTATCATTGGCGATCGCGTGGAGATCGGCGCCTGTACCACCATTGACCGTGGCGCGCTGGACGATACCATCATCGGCAATGGTGTTATCATCGATAACCAGTGTCAGATTGCGCATAACGTTGTGATTGGCGACAATACCGCGGTTGCGGGGGGCGTCATCATGGCCGGCAGCCTGAAAATTGGCCGTTATTGTATGATTGGCGGCGCAAGCGTGATTAATGGCCACATGGAAATATGCGACAAGGTGACGGTGACGGGTATGGGCATGGTAATGCGTCCCATCACTGAACCTGGCGTCTATTCCTCAGGCATTCCGCTGCAACCCAACAAGGTATGGCGTAAAACAGCAGCTCTGGTGATGAACATTGATGATATGAGCAAGCGCCTCAAGTCCCTTGAGCGCAAGATCGATCAACAAGACTAAGCGTCATCCGTTTAACGCTATTTTTCCCGGCCTGTCGGCTTTCTAATAAACCGGCAGGCCGTGTTATTATTGTTATCAGTACATTTTGACAGGAAGAGTATTTTGACTACTGACACTCATACTCTGCATATTGAAGAGATTTTAGAACTTCTGCCGCACCGCTACCCGTTTCTGCTGGTAGACCGTGTGCTGGACTTTGAAGAAGGTCGTTTTCTGCGCGCAGTGAAAAATGTTTCCGTGAATGAGCCGTTCTTCCAGGGACACTTCCCGGGGAAACCCATCTTCCCGGGCGTGTTGATCCTCGAAGCCATGGCACAGGCTACCGGTATTCTGGCGTTTAAAAGCGTTGGCAAACTGGAGCCAGGTGAACTGTATTACTTCGCGGGTATCGATGAAGCACGCTTTAAGCGTCCTGTCGTGCCTGGTGATCAGATGATCATGGAAGTCACTTTTGAAAAAACGCGTCGTGGCCTGACTCGCTTCAAAGGCGTAGCGCTGGTTGACGGCAAAGTTGTTTGCGAAGCGACAATGATGTGTGCTCGTAGCCGGGAGTCCTGATACGTGATTGATAAATCCGCCTTTATTCATCCTACCGCCATTGTGGAAGTGGGTGCCATCATTGGTGCTAACGCCCATATTGGTCCGTTTTGTATTGTTGGACCCCATGTCGAAATTGGTGAGGGTACAGTACTGAAATCTCACGTTGTGGTGAATGGTCACACGACCATCGGCTGCAATAACGAGATCTATCAGTTCGCCTCCATCGGCGAAGTTAACCAGGATCTTAAATATGCTGGTGAGTCGACCCGTGTGGAAATCGGCGATCGTAACCGTATTCGCGAAAGCGTCACCATTCATCGTGGAACAGTACAGGGTGGTGGGTTGACGAAGGTGGGCAGCGATAACCTGTTTATGGTTAATGCGCATATCGCGCACGACTGTACCGTGGGTGACCGCTGTATTCTTGCCAACAATGCCACGCTGGCAGGACACGTATCGGTTGATGACTTCGCAATTATTGGCGGCATGACCGCAGTCCATCAGTTCTGCATCATTGGTGCGCACGTGATGGTCGGCGGATGCTCCGGTGTGGCGCAGGACGTCCCACCTTATGTGATTGCGCAGGGCAACCATGCCACGCCGTTTGGCGTGAACATCGAAGGCCTCAAGCGTCGTGGTTTTAGCCGCGAAGCGATTACTGCCATCCGCAACGCGTACAAACTGCTGTACCGTAGCGGTAAAACGCTGGAAGAGGCGAAGCCGGAAATTGCCGAACTGGCGAAAAAGCACCCGGAAGTGAACGCGTTCATGGAATTCTTTGACCGTTCCACGAGGGGTCTGATTCGTTAATGGTCGACAGTCGTCCGCTTACGATAGCCCTGGTCGCCGGAGAAACCTCCGGCGATATTCTTGGTGCAGGTCTCATCCGCGCGCTGAAGGCGCGTGTCCCTGACGCACGCTTTGTGGGCGTTGCTGGCCCGCTGATGCAGGCCGAAGGCTGTGAAGCCTGGTACGAAATGGAAGAGCTGGCCGTGATGGGCATCGTTGAGGTGCTGGGGCGGTTACGCCGTTTACTGCATATTCGTGCCGATCTCACCCGCCGCTTTACCGAGCTCAAACCCGATGTCTTTGTCGGTATTGATGCGCCTGATTTCAACATTACCCTCGAAGGGAATCTGAAAAAGCAGGGCATTAAAACCATTCACTACGTCAGTCCGTCCGTCTGGGCGTGGCGACAGAAACGTGTTTTCAAAATTGGGCGGTCCACCAACCTGGTGCTGGCTTTCCTGCCTTTCGAAAAAGCGTTTTACGATAAATTCAATGTTCCGTGCCGTTTTATCGGACATACCATGGCGGATGCGATGCCGCTGGATCCGGATAAAAACGCGGCGCGTGACGTGCTGGGTATCCCGCATGATGCGCACTGTCTGGCACTGCTGCCGGGCAGTCGTGGCGCAGAAGTGGAGATGCTTAGCGCGGACTTCCTGAAAACCGCGCAAATTCTGCGCAATACGTATCCCGATCTCGAAGTGGTTGTGCCGCTGGTGAATGCTAAACGCCGGGAGCAGTTTGAGCGTATTAAAGCCGAGGTTGCACCGGATCTCCACATCCATCTGTTGGATGGAAAAGGCCGTGAGGCGATGGTTGCGAGCGATGCCGCGCTGCTGGCCTCCGGTACGGCAGCCCTGGAGTGCATGCTGGCAAAATGCCCGATGGTGGTAGGCTATCGCATGAAGCCGTTCACGTTCTGGCTGGCAAAACGTCTGGTGAAAACGGAGTATGTCTCCCTGCCAAACCTGCTTGCCGGGCGCGAGCTGGTGAAAGAACTGCTGCAGGATGAGTGTCAGCCTCAGGCGTTGGCCGATGCGTTGTTACCGCTGCTCGCCAACGGTAAGACCAGCCACCAGATGCATGATACGTTCCGCGAACTGCATCAGCAGATCCGCTGTAATGCCGATGAGCAAGCGGCTGATGCGGTGCTGGAGTTAGCAAAATGATGGAATTTGTTTATCCTCACACCCACCTTGTGGCGGGTGTGGACGAAGTCGGCCGTGGTCCGTTAGTGGGGGCTGTAGTGACCGCTGCGGTGATCCTCGATCCGGCCCGTCCGATTATCGGGCTGAACGACTCTAAAAAATTGTCCGAAAAGCGGCGACTGGCGCTGTTTAGTGAGATTCAGGAGAAGGCGCTGGCCTGGAGCCTGGGACGTGCTGAGCCGCATGAAATAGACGAGCTGAATATTCTGCATGCCACGATGCTGGCGATGCAGCGTGCGGTCGCGGGTCTGAAAATTGCGCCTGAATATGTCCTGATTGACGGCAACCGCTGTCCGGCATTGCCCATGCCTTCCATGGCGGTTGTCAAAGGCGATAGCCGGGTCGCGGAAATCAGCGCAGCTTCTATTATTGCCAAAGTGACACGCGACGCCGAAATGGCCGCGCTGGATCTTACTTACCCTCAGTATGGCTTCGCCCAGCATAAGGGCTATCCTACGGCTTTCCATCTGGAAAGACTGGCTGAACATGGCGCAACCGAACATCACCGGCGCAGTTTTGGCCCGGTGAAACGCGCGCTGGGACGGGTGTCCTGAATCAATACGCAAGCAATTAAGTAACGCGGAATCTGAAGATGGCTGAACCACGTTTCGTACACCTGCGGGTGCATAGCGACTACTCCATGATCGATGGGCTGGCGAAGACCGGGCCGCTGGTAAAAAAGGCGGCCTCTCTTGGCATGCCTGCGCTGGCGATCACCGATTTTACCAACCTGTGTGGCCTGGTGAAGTTCTACGGAACGGCGCATGGCGCGGGGATGAAGCCGATCGTCGGCGCTGATTTTCACGTGCAGAGCGATCTCATCGGCGATGAAATGACGCAAATCTCCGTGCTGGCGATGAACAACACGGGATATCAAAACCTCACGCTGCTTATCTCAAAAGCCTATCAGCGCGGTTATGGCGCGTTAGGGCCGTGGATCGATCGCGACTGGCTGGCGGAGCTGAACGAAGGGCTGCTGCTAATCTCAGGCGGCCGTATGGGTGACGTCGGCAAATCCCTGTTGCGTGGCAATATGGCGCTGGTGGATCAGTGTGTGTCGTTCTATGAAGAGCACTTCCCGGATCGTTATTATCTGGAATTGATCCGTACCGGCCGTCCGGATGAAGAGCGCTATCTCCATGCCGCCGTGGCGCTGGCTGAAGAGCGTGGGTTGCCTGTGGTTGCCACCAACGATGTGCGCTTCCTTGAGGCCGGTGATTTTGACGCCCACGAAATTCGCGTAGCGATCCATGATGGCTTCACCCTTGACGATCCCAAACGTCCGCGCAATTACTCGTCGCAGCAGTATATGCGCAGCGAGGAGGAGATGTGCGAACTCTTCTCCGATATCCCGGAAGCGCTGGAAAACAGCGTTGAGATAGCCAAGCGTTGTAACGTTACCGTTCGCCTCGGCGAATACTTCCTGCCGCAGTTCCCGACGGGAGATATGACCACGGAAGACTTCCTGGTCATGAAATCAAAAGAAGGTCTGGAAGAGCGTCTGGCATTCCTCTTCCCGGATGAAGAAGAACGTAAAAAACGTCGCCCGGAGTATGACGAACGCCTGGATATTGAACTCCAGGTGATTAACCAGATGGGGTTCCCGGGCTACTTCCTGATCGTGATGGAGTTTATCCAGTGGTCGAAGGATAACGGCGTACCGGTCGGACCGGGCCGTGGCTCCGGTGCAGGCTCGCTGGTGGCCTATGCGCTTAAAATCACCGACCTCGATCCGCTGGAATTTGACCTGCTGTTCGAACGTTTTCTTAACCCGGAACGTGTTTCGATGCCCGACTTCGACGTCGACTTCTGCATGGAAAAACGTGACCAGGTTATTGAGCACGTGGCTGACATGTATGGCCGTGACGCGGTATCGCAGATTATTACCTTCGGTACGATGGCGGCAAAAGCGGTTATCCGCGACGTGGGCCGCGTGCTGGGGCATCCGTATGGTTTCGTCGATCGCATCTCTAAACTGGTGCCGCCCGATCCGGGCATGACGCTGGCGAAAGCCTTCGAAGCCGAGCCGCAGCTGCCGGAAATCTACGAAGCGGACGAAGAGGTCAAAGCGCTGATCGACATGGCGCGTAAGCTGGAAGGCGTGACGCGTAACGCCGGTAAGCATGCGGGTGGGGTGGTTATCGCCCCTACCAAAATCACCGATTTTGCGCCGCTCTACTGCGATGAAGCGGGCCAGCATCCGGTAACCCAGTTTGATAAGAACGACGTAGAATACGCCGGGCTGGTGAAGTTCGACTTCCTCGGTCTGCGTACGCTCACCATCATCAACTGGGCGCTGGAGATGATCAACGCCCGCCGCGAAAAGAACGGCGAACCGCCGCTGGATATCGCCGCTATCCCGCTGGATGACAAGAAAAGTTTCGACATGCTGCAGCGCTCGGAGACCACCGCGGTCTTCCAGCTTGAATCCCGCGGCATGAAAGATCTGATTAAGCGTCTGCAGCCTGACTGCTTCGAAGATATGATCGCACTGGTGGCGCTGTTCCGTCCGGGCCCGCTGCAGTCGGGGATGGTGGATAACTTTATCGACCGTAAGCACGGGCGCGAAGAGATTTCCTACCCGGACGTGCAGTGGCAGCATGAAAGCCTGAAGCCGGTACTGGAGCCAACATACGGCATCATCCTGTATCAGGAACAGGTTATGCAGATTGCCCAGGTGCTCTCAGGCTATACGCTCGGCGGCGCGGACATGCTGCGTCGTGCGATGGGTAAGAAAAAGCCGGAAGAGATGGCCAAGCAGCGCTCCATCTTCGAAGACGGCGCGAAGAAAAACGGCATTGACGGCGAACTGGCGATGAAAATCTTCGACCTGGTGGAGAAATTCGCCGGGTACGGATTTAACAAATCCCACTCCGCCGCCTATGCTTTGGTTTCGTATCAGACGCTGTGGTTGAAAGCGCACTATCCCGCTGAGTTTATGGCGGCGGTAATGACCGCCGATATGGACAACACCGAGAAAGTCGTGGGGCTGGTGGACGAGTGCTGGCGTATGGGGCTGAAGATCCTGCCGCCGGATATCAACTCAGGCCTTTATCATTTCCACGTTAACGAGCACGGGGAAATTGTCTACGGGATCGGTGCGATCAAAGGCGTGGGCGAGGGGCCGATCGAGGCGATCATCGAAGCGCGTAACAACGGCGGTTATTTCCGCGAGCTGTTCGATCTGTGCGCCCGTACCGATACCAAAAAACTGAACCGTCGCGTGCTTGAAAAACTGATCATGTCCGGCGCATTCGACAGGCTGGGGCCACACCGCGCGGCGCTGATGAACTCCCTCGGGGACGCCCTGAAAGCGGCGGATCAGCACGCCAAAGCGGAAGCCATTGGCCAGGCGGATATGTTCGGCGTGCTGGCGGAAGAGCCGGAGCAGATCGAACAGTCTTATGCCAACTGTCTGCCGTGGCCAGAACAGGTGGTGCTGGACGGTGAACGTGAAACGCTGGGCTTGTACCTGACGGGTCACCCGATCAACCAGTACATTAAAGAAATTGAGCGCTATGTCGGAGGCTATCGGCTGAAAGACATGCATCCGACAGAACGTGGTAAAATCACCACGGCTGCGGGGCTCGTGATTGCTGCAAGGGTTATGGTCACCAAGCGCGGCAATCGTATCGGCATCTGTACGTTGGATGACCGTTCCGGGCGTCTGGAGGTGATGTTGTTCACCGACGCGCTGGATAAATACCAGCAATTGCTGGAAAAAGACCGCATACTTATCGTCAGCGGACAGGTCAGCTTTGATGACTTCAGTGGGGGGCTTAAAATGACCGCCCGCGAAGTGATGGACATTGACGAAGCCCGGGAAAAATATGCTCGCGGGCTTGCTATCTCGCTGACGGACAGGCAAATTGATGACCAGCTTTTAAACCGACTCCGTCAGTCTCTGGAACCCCACCGCTCGGGGACAATTCCAGTACATCTCTACTATCAGAGGGCGGATGCACGTGCGCGGTTGCGCTTTGGTGCAACGTGGCGTGTCTCTCCGAGCGATCGTTTACTGAACGATCTCCGTGGCCTCATTGGTTCGGAGCAGGTGGAACTGGAGTTTGACTAATACAGGAATACTATGAGTCTGAATTTCCTTGATTTCGAACAGCCGATTGCTGAGCTGGAAGCGAAAATCGATTCTCTGACAGCGGTAAGCCGTCAGGATGAAAAACTGGATATTAACATCGACGAAGAAGTGCATCGTCTGCGCGAAAAAAGCGTAGAGTTGACGCGCAAAATCTTTGCCGATCTCGGCGCATGGCAGGTAGCCCAGCTGGCACGCCACCCGCAGCGTCCGTACACCCTGGATTATGTCCGCCTGGCGTTTGACGAATTTGACGAACTGGCAGGCGATCGCGCATACGCTGACGACAAAGCTATCGTTGGCGGTATCGCGCGTCTGGACGGACGCCCGGTGATGATCATTGGTCATCAGAAAGGTCGTGAAACCAAAGAGAAAATCCGTCGTAACTTTGGTATGCCAGCACCGGAAGGTTACCGTAAAGCCCTGCGTCTGATGGAGATGGCTGAGCGTTTTAATATGCCAATCATCACCTTTATTGACACCCCGGGGGCATACCCTGGCGTGGGCGCGGAAGAACGCGGTCAGTCTGAAGCTATCGCACGTAACCTGCGTGAGATGTCCCGTCTGAAGGTACCGGTCATTTGTACCGTTATTGGTGAAGGCGGTTCCGGCGGCGCGCTGGCGATTGGCGTGGGCGATAAAGTGAATATGCTGCAGTACAGCACCTATTCCGTTATCTCCCCGGAAGGCTGTGCGTCCATTCTGTGGAAAAGTGCCGACAAAGCGCCTCTGGCTGCAGAAGCGATGGGCATCATTGCGCCACGCCTGAAAGAGCTGAAGCTTATTGATTCCATCATTCCGGAACCGCTGGGTGGTGCGCATCGTAAGCCGGAAGCGATGGCGGCTTCCCTGAAAGCGCAGCTGCTGGCTGACCTGGCGGATCTTGATGTGCTGAGCACAGAGGATCTCCTCAATCGTCGTTACCAGCGTCTGATGACCTACGGTTACGCGTAAGCTTCACAATTATCTGAAAAGCCGCACAATGTTGCGGCTTTTTTTATACCTGCCGTTTACCTTAACTATGCTTAGCTAATGTTTTTCAAGGAGGTAAACCGTGAACATCATTGCCATTATGGGGCCGCACGGCGTCTTCTATAAAGACGAGCCCATCAAGGAGCTGGAGCAGGCCCTGCAGGCGCGCGGGTATCAGCTGATCTGGCCGCACAACAGCGCTGACCTGCTGAAGTTCATCGAGCACAACCCACGTATCTGTGGGGTGATCTTCGACTGGGATGAATATGATCTCGAACTGTGCAGCGATATCAACAAGCTGAACGAATACCTCCCGCTATACGCATTTATTAATACCCACTCGACCATGGACGTCAGCGCCAATGATATGCGTATGGCGCTGTGGTTCTTTGAATATTCGCTCGGCGTTGCGGAAGATATTGCGACCCGTATTCAGCAATATACCGGTGAATATCTCGAAAATATTACCCCGCCGTTTACCCGCGCGCTCTTCACCTACGTGAAGGAGGGCAAATATACCTTCTGTACGCCAGGCCATATGGCGGGGACAGCCTATCAAAAGAGCCCGGTGGGCTGCCTGTTCTACGACTTCTTCGGTGGCAACACGCTGAAAGCGGACGTATCCATTTCAGTCACTGAACTGGGCTCTCTGCTCGATCACACCGGCCCGCATCTTGAAGCCGAAGAGTACATCGCCCGCACCTTTGGTGCCGAGCAGAGCTATATGGTCACCAACGGTACTTCGACCTCGAACAAAATCGTCGGGATGTACGCTGCACCTGCTGGCAGCACTCTGCTGATTGACCGTAACTGCCATAAATCGCTGGCACACTTGCTCATGATGAGCGACGTCGTACCGCTCTGGCTGTCGCCCACGCGAAACGCGCTTGGTATTCTTGGCGGTATTCCGCGGCGCGAGTTTACGCATGACGCCATTGAAAGCAAGGTTGCGGCCATTCCCGGCGCAAGCTGGCCTGTCCATGCGGTGATCACCAATTCAACCTATGACGGTCTGCTGTACAACACGGACTGGATCAAAAAGACGCTGGACGTGCCGTCGATCCACTTCGATTCCGCATGGGTACCGTACACCAATTTCCACCCGATTTACGCAGGGAAAAGCGGCATGAGCGGTGAACGCGTACCGGGCAAAGTGTTCTTCGAAACGCAGTCGACGCACAAAATGCTGGCGGCGTTTTCTCAGGCTTCGCTTATTCACATCAAAGGCGAGTACGATGAAGAGACCTTTAACGAAGCCTTTATGATGCACACCACTACCTCACCGAGCTATCCGCTGGTGGCTTCCATTGAAACGGCGGCGGCGATGCTACGCGGTAATCCGGGCAAACGTCTTATTAATCGTTCAGTGGAGAGGGCGCTGCATTTCCGCAAAGAAGTTCAGCGGTTAAAAGAGGAAGCCGACGGCTGGTTCTTTGATATCTGGCAGCCGGAAGAGATTGATGAGGCGGCGTGCTGGCCGGTTTCACCCGGTGAAGGCTGGCATGGCTTCCGGGATGCCGATGGCGATCACATGTTCCTCGATCCGGTAAAAGTGACGATCCTGACGCCGGGTATGGATGAACAGGGCAGGATGAGCGATGAGGGGATCCCGGCCGCGCTGGTGGCGAAGTTCCTTGATGAACGGGGCGTGGTAGTGGAAAAAACGGGCCCCTATAACCTCCTGTTCCTCTTCAGCATTGGGATTGATAAGACCCGGGCGATGGGGCTGTTGCGCGGCCTGATGGAGTTTAAGCGCGCCTACGATCTCAACCTGCGGGTGAAGAATATGCTGCCGGATCTCTACGCGGAGGATCCTGATTTCTACCGCAATATGCGCATTCAGGATCTGGCCCAGGGGATCCACAGGCTGATCCGTCAGCACGATCTGCCGCGCCTCATGCTTCAGGCTTTTGATGTCTTGCCCGAGATGAAACTCACGCCGCACAACGCCTGGCAGCGCCAGGTGAAAGGGGAGGTTGAAACCGTCGAGCTGGAAAACCTGGTCGGACGCGTATCGGCTAACATGATCCTGCCTTACCCGCCGGGCGTACCGCTCCTGATGCCAGGAGAGATGATTACCGAAGCGAGCCGGGCCGTGCTCGATTTCCTGCTGATGCTCTGTTCAGTAGGACGTCACTACCCGGGTTTTGAGACGGATATTCACGGGGCGAAGCGCGATGAAAACGGTGTTTACTGGGTGCGAGTCCTAAAATAAAGGTGACCGCTTGCCAGGTGTGGGTTTTCGGTTGTAACGTTCAGGCATCATAAAAAGGAGAAGCTATGCTGGGTTTAAAACAGGTTCACCATATTGCGATCATTGCGACCGATTACGCGAAAAGTAAGGCCTTCTACTGCGATATCCTCGGTTTTACGCTGATGAGCGAGGCGTACCGTGAGGAGCGTGACTCCTGGAAGGGCGATCTGGCGTTGAACGGGCAATATGTGATTGAGCTGTTCTCTTTTCCTTTTCCGCCTGCGCGTCCGTCCCGCCCGGAGGCCTGTGGGCTACGTCATCTTGCCTTCAGCGTTGATGACCTGGATAACGCAGTCAAACATCTGGAAGCGCACGGCGTCGCGTGCGAGGCGATCCGTGTCGATCCGTTCACCGACAAGCGTTTTACCTTTTTCAACGATCCGGACGGTTTGCCGCTGGAGCTTTACCAGCAGTAATGTTTGTCCTGTGTGATAATGCCCGCTCCGTTCGGGCATTTTTTATGTGTAATTTCCTATGACCTTACCCGCAATCGCACAAGCCGTTTCACCTTACCGCCAGCTGCTGGTGGGGTTTAGCGGTGGTCTGGATTCCACCGTTCTGCTCCATCGTCTTAAATGCTGGCGCGACCAGGAACCCGATGTCGAGCTTCGGGCAATGCATATTCATCATGGATTAAGCCCTCACGCAGAGGCGTGGGTGGCGCACTGTGAAGCCTTGTGTGCAGCCTGGGCAATCCCACTGCTTGTGGAGCGCGTCACGCTTAAGGATGAGGGGCTGGGCGTTGAGGCGCAGGCGCGTAAAGCCCGCTATGCTGCGTTTGCCGGCGCGCTACAGCCCGGCGAAGTGTTGGTCACGGCCCAGCATCTGGATGACCAGTGCGAAACCTTTTTGCTGGCGCTTAAGCGGGGCAGCGGGCCGGCGGGGCTTTCAGCCATGCCGGAGCGGGCTGAGTTTGCCGGGACGCAATTACTGCGCCCACTGCTTGGCGAAACGCGTGCGTCGCTGGAAGCCTGGGCACGAGAACATCAGCTGAACTGGATTGATGATGAGAGCAACCAGGATGACGGCTATGACCGTAACTTTCTGCGTTTGCGCGTTCTCCCGCTGTTGCGCGAGCGCTGGCCGCATTTTGCCGATGCGACAGCAAGAAGCGCCATACTGTGCGCCGAACAGGAAGCATTGCTCGATGAGTTGTTAAGCGAAGAGCTGGCTGAACTGATCTCTGAAAATGGGGCGCTGGCAATTGCACCGCTGCAAGGGAGGAGCCCGGTACGTCGCGCCGCATTGTTACGACGCTGGCTGGCCTCTCATCACGCAGCGATGCCGTCGCGGGCGATGCTGAGCCGCATCTGGGACGAGGTCGCAATGGCCCGGGAAGATGCTGCCCCTTGCGTACACCTGAACGGCTTTGACGTAAGACGCTTTAAAGGTGAGCTCTGGTGGGTAAAATCTACGCCTTCACTCACTGATGTGGTGCTCGACTGGTCTTCCCCTGACGCACCGCTGATATTGCCCTGTGAGATCGGGCGTGTAACTCTGGTGCCGTCTGGGCATGTGCGACTGCCTGCGTCAGGAGAGCCGGTAACCGTTCGCTTTAAGGCTGGCGGTATGCTGCATATCGTCGGGCGTAATGGGGGACGCAAGCTTAAGAAGATCTGGCAGGAGTGCAACGTGCCGCCATGGCTGCGCGACACCACGCCGCTGCTGTTTTACGGTGAAACGCTGATTGCTGCTGCGGGTGTTTTCATCACGGAAGCGGGGTGGTCGGAAGAGGGCGTCAGTTTTGAGTGGCAGAAAGCGTAACGGGCAGCCAGGCTGCCCGTTAGTCTCATCAGGATTCGCTCACCACGACGGTGCCGATTTGCGGGTGGCTGAAGCTGGCAATTTTATCCAGACGCAGCTCACGCGTCGCCCCGCCATCTTCCACTACCAGATATTCCACATTCTTACGTGAAACCAGATCGCTGGCTTTCGCCTTCAACACTTCGCCATCTTTTAGCTCCAGCGTCAGTATTAAATGATGCTGGCAGGCGAGTTCGAGGTTGTCATAGTCATCACAATTGATGGGTTGATAGGTATCATTCATCGACATAATCGCTCACCAGTAAATTCGCCGCAGCATACGCTGCTTTTTCCCTGACCGACTCTGAAAGGCTCTCATCAGAGGCCACTTCATTAAGCACTTTCAATACACAGCCCAACGCGTCCGGGACATACCCCAGATCTCCGCTGGCGATTTCCGCATACCGTTTGCGAATTAACTCACAATAATTGTTCACATCCCCTCCCGCCAGCGCACTGACTTACTGTGAGATCTCATTAAGCCTACGAAGATAAACTCGGTTTAGCAAGGTGACTATACCATACTCATTTAAGCAATATCAGAGCCTTGATAGTGGTGTATTTATCACCCCGTAACAGCCTTTTGCCGCTGTTTTCGCTACAATGTGCGCCTGAATCGAATGGAGTTCTCTCATGGCGCTGAAAGCGACAATTTATAAAGCAGTGGTCAATGTGGCCGATCTTGATCGCAACCAGTTTCTGGATGCGTCGCTGACCCTGGCTCGCCACCCTTCCGAAACCCAGGAGCGCATGATGCTGCGCCTGCTGGCGTGGATTAAGTACGCCGACGAGCGGCTGCAATTTACCCGTGGGCTAAGCGCTGAAGATGAGCCTGAAGCCTGGCTGCGCAACGATCATCTGGGTATCGATTTGTGGATCGAACTCGGTCTGCCGGATGAACGCAGAATGAAGAAGGCCTGCACGCAATCCGCAGAAGTGGCCTTATTCGCATATAATCAGCGCGCTGCGGAGATTTGGTGGCAGCAAAACAAGAGCAAGTGCGCACAGTTTAAAAATCTCACGGTCTGGTATCTGGATGATGAGCAGCTGGCGCAGCTGAGCGAATTCGCTGGCCGGACCATGGTTTTGCAGGCGACGATTCAGGATGGCGCCATCTGGCTCTCTGATTCTCAGAATAATCTGGAAATTCATTTAACGGCGTGGCAGCCCGCGTCATGATCGTCTTGTCCCGAAGCGTCAGCATCCCTGACAGCGAGCTGGAGATCACCGCCATCCGTGCGCAGGGGGCTGGCGGGCAGCACGTCAACAAGGCGTCGACGGCTATCCATTTGCGTTTTGACATTCGGGCCTCAAGCCTGCCAGAGTATTACAAAGAAAGCCTGCTCGCCGCCAGCCATCACCTCATTACCAGCGATGGTGTGATGGTGATTAAAGCTCAGGAATACCGCAGCCAGGAGTTAAACCGGGAAGCGGCAATAGCCAGGCTGGTGGCGGTCATCAAAGAATTAACGACGGTACAAAAAAGCCGTCGGGCCACGCGGCCAACCCGCGCATCGAAAGAGCGCCGGCTGTCCTCGAAGGCTCAGAAATCCACAGTGAAAGCACTACGCGGTAAAGTTCGTCGCCCGACAGAGTGACGAAAGGGAACACAATTTTCATAAGGAATTCATTGTGAAAAAAGCATTATTGTCAGCGCTGGCGGTGAGTACGCTGTTTGCGCTTTTTGGGTGTAACAACCGTTCTGAAACGCAGGTTTTGCAGCCTGCACAGAATGAAGAGTTAAAGCCGATGCAGCAGAGCTGGCGCGGTGTATTGCCTTGCGCAGACTGTGAGGGCATTGAAACCTCTCTTTTCCTGCAAAAAGACGGAACCTGGGTGATGAATCAGCACTATCAGGGCGCGAAAGAACCTTCGTCATTTGCCTCTTACGGGACATGGGCGCGAACGGCGGAGAAGCTGGTTCTGACGGATACCGCCGGCGAGAAAACGTATTTCCGCGCCAAAGGCGAGGGGATGGAGATGTTGGATCGCGAAGGCAATCCAATCGAATCCCAGTTCAACTATACGCTGGCGCCGGTAAAAGCGGCCCTGCCTGCGACGCCAATGGCAATGCGGGGAATGTATTTCTACATGGCGGATGCGGCGATATTCACCGACTGCGCAACCGGCAGGAAAGTCAGCGTGGCAAACAATGCGCAGCTTGAACGCGATTATGCCGTGGCGCGCGGCAATGACAGCAAGCCGGTATTACTGACGGTTGACGGTCACTTTACGCTGGAGCCCAACCCGGATAGCGGTGAGATGGTGAAAACGCTGGTGGCAGATAAAGACGCGAAGTTTGTCGCGGGCAAAGACTGTAACAGCAAATAAGCTGACGTTGAGCCATTAAAAAACCCCGCCTGAGCGGGGTTTTTTGTTTAGCCCTTGATGGCTTTGACCAGGTAATCAAGAATGTCGCCGGTCTTGATCATCTGTTTTTCGCCGCTGCGACGGTATTTGTATTCAATCTCGTCGCTGTCGAGGTTACGGTCGCCGATGACGACAGTGTGCGGTATGCCGATCAGTTCCATATCGGCAAACATCACGCCTGGACGCTCTTTACGGTCGTCCATCAGCACTTCGATACCCTGAGCGCGCAGCTCGGCGTACAGTTTCTCGGCCAGCTCCTGCACACGGTAAGATTTGTGCATGTTCATTGGCAGAATAGCCACCTGGAACGGCGCGATGTTGTCCGGCCAGACGATGCCACGCTCGTCGTAGTTCTGCTCAATCGCCGCAGCCACCACACGCGTCACCCCGATACCGTAGCAACCCATGGTCAGGATCTGGTTACGGCCATCTTCACCCTGAACCGCGGCGTTCAGTGCACGAGAGTATTTATCACCCAACTGGAAGATGTGACCGACTTCGATACCGCGCTTGATCATCAGAGTACCCTGGCCATCCGGGCTTGGATCGCCAGCGACCACGTTACGGATGTCTGCTACTTCAGGGGTTGCGACGTCGCGATCCCAGTTGATGCCGAAGTAGTGTTTGCCGTCGATGTTAGCGCCCGCGGAGAAATCGCTCATCGCGGCTACCGTGCGGTCAATAACCACAGGTACTGGCATATTCACCGGACCCAGCGAGCCTGGACCTGCATTTACCACGGCACGGATTTCCGCTTCCGTTGCGAAGGTCAGCGGGCTGGCGACCTGCGGCAGCTTCTCTGCTTTCACTTCGTTAAGCTCGTGATCGCCACGCACCAGCAGGGCTACCAGCGGGTAAGCGCTTCCTTCGGTGGATTTCACCAGCAGCGTTTTCACGGTTTTTTCGACAGGCAGGTTGAACTGCTCAACCAGCTCGGCAATGGTTTTCGCGTTTGGCGTATCTACCAGCGTCATTTCCTGCGTTGCGGCAGCACGAGGTTCTTTTGGTGCCAGTGCTTCTGCAAACTCGATATTCGCCGCGTAATCAGAAGAGTCAGAGAAGATCACATCGTCTTCACCGCTCTGTGCCAGCACCTGGAATTCATGGGATGCGCTACCGCCGATGGAGCCGGTATCGGCCTGCACAGCACGGAAATCCAGCCCCATGCGGGAGAAGATTTTGCTGTATGCCTCGTACATTTTGTCGTAGGTCTCTTGCAGGGATTCCTGAGAGGTATGGAAAGAGTAGGCGTCTTTCATCAGGAATTCGCGAGAGCGCATTACGCCGAAGCGTGGGCGAACTTCGTCACGGAATTTGGTCTGGATCTGGAAGAAGTTCAGCGGCAGCTGTTTGTAAGAGCTCAGCTCATTACGAATCAGGTCGGTGATGACTTCTTCATGCGTTGGGCCGAGAACGAACGGACGCTCGCCACGATCGACAAAGCGCAGCAGTTCAGGACCATACTGTTCCCAACGACCGCTCTCCTGCCACAGGTCAGCGGGCTGAACCACAGGCATGGACACCTCGATAGCACCGGCGTTGTTCATCTCTTCACGCACGATGTTTTCGACTTTTTTCAGGACGCGCACGCCGGTCGGCAGCCAGGTGTATAACCCGGAGGCCAGCTTGCGGATCATCCCGGCGCGCAGCATCAGCTGATGGCTGATCACTTCGGCGTCGGCAGGCGTCTCCTTCAGAGTGGAGAGCAGATATTGGCTAGTACGCATGTTGTTACGGTTCCATTTCGACGATTGGAACAGGCTGAAACACCAGCCTGACACAAAAAAAGTGGTTTAGTTTACCAGTGTGGCAAAGATGCCAAAAGAGAGGAGAACAAAATTACCTGGGTTCAAGAGCAAACACTTCAAAACCTGCCCCGGTGACGCGCCAGCGAACGTTAAAATCGAGCAGCCAGACGGCGTACGTTTTTCCTGCTTCCTCTTCTTTACGGTAGGCCGGACGGGGGTCCTGCGCCAGCACTTCGGTGATGAAATTCCGCAAACGAGGGTAGCGTTTCTCCAGCTGACTGAGCTGCGAGTCTATCTCAGGGGTAAACCAGACCGGCATATCCGCCTGGGGAGCATCCTGAGCATAACTTGCGCGCGCATTCGGGAGGGCTTCGGCAAAAGGCAAATAGGGTTTGATGTCGATAACCGGCGTGCCGTCGACCAGATCCAGGCTACCCAGCTCGAGTACCACCTGATCTTTCTGGCAACGTATGCCTTTCAGCTCAACCAGCGACATGCCAACCGGGTTTGGACGGAAAGTCGAGCGAGTCGCAAACACGCCCATTCTCGCATTTCCGCCAAGACGAGGAGGACGCACGGTAGGACGCCAGCCGCCTTCCATCGTCTGGTGAAACACGAACACCACCCAGAGATGGCTAAAGGCATCGAGCCCGCGCACCGCATCAGCCTGATTGTAAGGGGCTATCAGGTGAAGCTCGCCGTTGCCGCTGGTAACAAGACCGGGCTGGCGGGGCACGGCGAACTTCTCTTTATAAGGAGAGTGGATGATGCCTATCTGCTCGAACTGAAATGCACTCATTTCGCCGTAATGTTCAGCGCAGATCCGATGCAGACCGCCTGACGGTAGCAGCTTGGAGTGCCGCTGGTCACTTCGCAGCTGTGCAGCAGGACCGCATTGGCTTTCATTTTTGCCGCGTTAATCTGCATACGTTTACGCGCGGTCGGAATATTCGGTGGTGAGTCCTGATTGGTCGCCTGACAAGATTCACCGCTCACTTCACCCAGCTCACGGAACGGTTTACCAACGAGTTCGTCCGCCTTCGTGATGATGCGAACTGGCGCAGCGCGAACCACTTTCGGTTTCGCAGGCTCGGTTTTTGGCGGGGTTGCCGTGCTTTGAACAGGTTCAACGGGAGATCTGCTTAGCATAGAACAGCCGCTCAGCATGAGTGCTAAAAGACAGATCGGTAAAGCACGCATAATATTTCCTCAATGGATAATCAAAACGTCAGATATTGAATCAGTTGCCTGCACAAATGACAAGACGGGCATAAGCCCGTCCTGATGATATTACACTGAGGTGAGATTACCAGCCTTTAACCGCGCCGCCGTTAAACACTTTGTTGGCTTCCTGGTAAACTTCTTCAGACTGATAGGCCTGAACGAACTTTTTCACGTTTTCCGCGTCTTTGTTGTCTTCGCGAGTCACGATCAGGTTTACGTATGGGGAGTCCTTATCCTCAACGAAGATACCGTCTTTCGCTGGCGTCAGGCCAATCTGGCTGGCATAGGTAGTGTTGATAACGGCCAGCGCAATCTGCGCATCATCCAGGGAACGTGGCAGCTGAGGCGCTTCCAGTTCCACAATTTTCAGATTTTTCGGGTTCTCGGTCACATCCAGAACGGTCGGCAGCAGGCCCACACCGTCTTTCAGCTTGATCAGGCCCACTTTCTGCAGGAGCAGCAGGGAACGGCCGAGGTTGGTTGGGTCGTTTGGCACGGCAACCTGAGAGCCTGGCTGCAGCTCGTCCAGCGATTTAATTTTTTTGGAGTAACCGGCGATTGGGTAAACGAAGGTGTTGCCTACTGATACCAGTTTATAGCCACGATCTTTGATCTGCTGATCCAGGTAAGGCTTATGCTGGAAGGCGTTCGCATCGATATCGCCTTTGCTCAGCGCTTCGTTCGGCAGAACATAATCGTTAAAGGTCACCAGCTCAACGTCCAGGCCATACTTCTCTTTTGCCACCTTCTGCGCGACTTCCGCGACCTGCTGTTCTGCACCCACGATAACGCCCACTTTAATGTGGTTTGGATCTTTTTCGTCCTGACCGCAACCCACCAGTGCCAGAGAGCCGATTAGCGCGCCTACTGCTGCAAAGGTCTTTAATTTAAACGCCATGTTTTATCCTTAACTCGTCGAGTTTGTGTTGTGTGTAACGTTATTTGTGCGTAACGGCCCGGACGATGCGATCGCCAGAGAACTGGATTAAATAAACCAGAACAACCAGCAATACCAGAACGGTATTCATCACGGTAGCGTTATATCCAATATAGCCGTACTGGTAACCAATCTGACCTAAACCACCGGCACCGACGGCACCACCCATCGCGGAATACCCCACCAGGGTGATAAGCGTAATGGTAGCGGCATTCACCAGGCCCGGCAGTGCTTCAGGGAGCAGGACTTTGCGAACGATCTGCATTGGCGTGGCACCCATCGCGCGGGACGCTTCGATCAAACCGGTTGGAATCTCCAGCAGGGCGTTTTCCACCATACGAGCGATAAACGGCGCGGCACCGACGGTCAGCGGAACGATGGCCGCCTGCAGTCCGATAGAGGTCCCGACGATCACGCGGGTAAATGGAATCATCCACACCAGCAAAATAATGAACGGGATAGAACGGAAGATGTTTACCAGCGCAGAGAGCGTGCGGTACAGCTTCGCGTTCTCAATGATTTGACCCGGACGCGTTACGTACAGCAGCACCCCGACCGGCAGGCCAATGACAAAACCAAAAAAGCCAGAGACAAAGGTCATTGCCAGCGTTTCCCAAACGCCGCGAACCAGTAGCCACATCATCGGCTCAGACATAACCCAGTACCTCTACTTTTACGTGATGTTCTTGCAGCCAGGCAATGGCTGCCTGGGTTTCTTCTTGTGTGCCGTGCATTTCTGTCAACATGATGCCGAACTTCACGCCACCGGCGTAATCCATCTGCGCGCTGATGATGTTGTTGTTCACGTTAAAGCGACGCGCGGTTTCGGAAAGCAGGGGAGCATCAACGGACTGACCGGTAAACTCCATGCGCAGCATCGGGACGCTGTCAGCTGTCGGTTCTGTTTTCAACCGTTCCAGATAATCTTCCGGAATATCCAGGTGCAGCGTGGACTGGATGAACTGCTGCGCGAGCGGGGTTTTCGGATGGGAGAACACTTCGCTTACCGTGTCCTGCTCAATCAGTTCGCCGTTGCTGATCACCGCGACGCAATCACAGATGCGTTTCACGACGTCCATTTCATGGGTAATCAGAAGGATCGTCAGGCCCAGGCGACGGTTAATGTCCTTCAGCAGTTCCAGAATAGAACGCGTGGTGGCCGGGTCTAATGCGCTGGTGGCTTCATCGCACAGCAATACTTTAGGATTGCTGGCCAGCGCGCGGGCAATGGCCACACGTTGCTTTTGCCCACCAGACAGATTTGCCGGGTAACTATCATGTTTGTCGCCCAGACCGACAAGGTCGAGCAGTTCGGTGACGCGACGCTTCACTTCTTCTTTCGGCGTGTTATCCAGCTCAAGCGGCAGGGCGACGTTGCCGAAAACGGTGCGGGATGCCAGCAGATTAAAGTGCTGGAAAATCATGCCAATCTGACGACGCGCTTTAGTGAGTTCTTTCTCTGAAAGCGCGGTAAGCTCTTGCCCGCCAACTTCTACACTACCCTGGGTTGGGCGCTCAAGCAGGTTAACACAACGGATCAGCGTGCTTTTACCTGCACCCGATGCGCCAATGACGCCATAAATCTGACCAGCAGGAACATGCAGGCTGACGTTGTTCAGCGCCTGAATGGTTCGGTTCCCCTGCTGGAACACTTTGGTGATATTGGAAAGTTTAATCATTAGATTATTTTTATCGTATGTAAGTTAGCCGTGGCATTTTCTTCTGCCAGATACGGGTGATGACCGTAAACAAAACGGATGTTAAGGCATCCAGACGTCTAAATCAATCCAACTCTGTGCGATGGGCACTTTATTGCGCTGCGATTCATGAGATACTAGCTGAACATGCCTTTTTCAGGAGCAAACCGGTGGCAAAATCAGTACCCGCAATTTTTCTCGACCGTGACGGCACTATTAATGTGGATCACGGTTATGTTCATGAGATTGATGAGTTCGAGTTTATCGAGGGCGTAATAGAGGCAATGCGCCAGCTGAAAGAGATGGGTTATGCGCTGGTGGTGGTAACGAACCAGTCCGGTATTGCGCGGGGTAAATTCACCGAAGCGCAGTTCGAGACGCTGACCGAATGGATGGACTGGTCCCTGGCTGACCGTGGGGTGGATCTTGATGGTATCTATTATTGTCCGCACCACCCACAGGGGAGTGTAGAAGAGTATCGTCAGACCTGTGACTGCCGTAAGCCGCATCCGGGTATGTTCATCTCTGCGCAAGAGTTCCTGCACATTGATATGGCTGCTTCTTATATGGTGGGCGATAAACTGGAAGATATGCAGGCAGCAGCGGCTGCGGGCGTGGGCACCAAAATATTGGTTCGCACCGGTAAGCCAGTCACGCCAGAAGCGGAGAAAGCGGCGGATTGGGTGATTAATAGTCTGGCGGACCTGCCAAAAGAAATTAAAAAGCACCAAAACTAGTCTTTTTGGTGAAAAGATGAGCGGTTGAAATAAAAATGCATTTTTCCGCTTGTCATTCCTCGGCGGCC
>NZ_POVL01000100.1 GCF_002939185.1 Enterobacter sichuanensis
AAACTTGGTTCTTTAAGCTCAATGCTTGCGCAATTTAGAGATGATGGTTACAAAATAGCAGCTGAAATAAAACATGCTGGTATTTATACAGCTTCAGCTGCTTCGCAAATGCTTTCACGGGATTTTAAGTAATTTCATAATAGTCCTTACGGTAGTTGTATATCTCGAAGCCGCCAGCGCTCAGCGAAATATCGCGGGTCCATTGGGAGTTAGTGGAGAGCTGCGCGGCTTTCGCCAGCTCGTTGAGCCAAGACCGGCTTTGTTGAATAAATTGTATTAGCTCAGACCACGCATCATCAGGTTACAGTGGTCGTCCTGTAAGTCTCCCTGCAAAATGAACCATTCACGTTTAGAGAGTCACTGATACTCCAACTTTTGCTTCTAGTACAGAGCGAAAAGTCCAATTTGCTGTCAACAAGAAGTGGTAGCTCGCAATTGATATTACCAGCTTGGGTATATCGCTAAAATTGGTCTATGTTATCAGCAGGAAACAACGTGTAAGCGCACCTGTTTTAGTTCCACGCACTTTTTGAGAGTTCCGGTTGTTTGATCTCTTCCCAATATCGATGCCTGGCTAAATCAGTGATTCCGGCCTTTTTGCAGGCTTCGGATAAATTCCTCTGGCGTCTGATCATTTAACGATGAATGGGGTCGTTGCTGGTTATATTCCTGCCGCCTGCACTCTGTAATTTCTCGTGCTTTATTCAGCGTTCTGAATAAATAAAAATCCAGTATTTCTGTCCGTTACGTCCGGTTAAAACGTTCAATAAAGGCATTCTGAGTTGGTTTCCCGGGATTGATAAATTCAATCGTATTTTAAATTGCAAAGCGAAGACATAGATCTTCGCTTTGTAGTATTCTATTTTTTTCTTTTGGAATTTTCAGTTGTTATTCCAAAGGATATTTTAGAATAAATATCAAAAAATTCAGGCGGCAATTTTATAGCTTGCTGCAGATATTCAGAAGCAAGTAAAATGAATTTCGTTGCATATGGATTTTCATTTGCAATATCTAATTGTAATTTGGTCTGCTCAGAATTAGTTAGCATACATAGAGATAACTCTCGAGCTAATAAAGCAGCAGCCATAGCTTGCTGTGGGGCTTGCATTATTTCTCTAATCAAATGTTCAAATTTATTTGTTTCTGGAAAAATGCTTAATGCATCACCTTCATTTTGACCTGTTGCTAAGCTGCGGATCTTAATCGCCGCGTTAAGGTTCTCATAACCACCATATAGATATGCTAATACAAGAGAAGAAAAATCATCTTTCTCAGTTGGCGAAATTAATACGAGTAGTAATTTATTCGCTATGTTTGAAATTGTCATCAAAAATAATGAAAGTGCATCACCAAATATACATAAATGCTCATTCTTAGATGGATCTAACTCTGATCTTATTCTTCTCAGTTTAGCAACAACCTTCCTACACTGCTCTCCAGGTTCATTGATCATCCAAAAAGATGAATTTGAAAATGAAAGATATTCTGACATGTTAGGATATTTTTTGTTAAGTTCAGACAATTTTTCCCATGCTGTAATATCTGCCGCTACTGAATATTCTGTATTTATCGATGTGCTTCCACCAGTCCCGATAGATAAACTTTCGAATTCATTTTCTTTAAGTAATGAAATATTTAGATCTGCTGCTGTTAACCTGTGATCTTTTCCAATATTCATTTTCGAATTCATCAGGATAAAACCGTGCGATGAGTGTGTTTTTTCCATTACTCCTTTTAACCAAAAAACACGCCCTATCGGTGATTCTCTGTTTCCACTTTTACAATCGAAAATAAATTTAACCTGTTCGCCGACAGGAGATAAGGCAACAGCAAGGACATCTAAATCAGTAAGCAGTAAATTTTGCTTTTCAAGCCGCTTGCTCGACTCTATATTTACTTCGAGTTGTGGCAACCAGCGTTTAGATATACAAAATTTCAAAGCTAATGCTTTTTGGGCTCTATCTTTTAACATTAAATTTTCTCCAAAAGCAACTGAGTTAGTTCATTCTCTGTTTCTTCCGAAAGCGATATATTTTCCTTTTCACGCATTAATTTGGAACTTACCAAAGATTCTACATAGTCACGAGTACCTGCCATCGCTTTCATTACATCATTATCAACTACTAATTCGGGTATCTTATCACCTTGGACTAACTGATATGCAATTTTTAAGGACTCTCTATTTTCTGGCGTATCAATAATCTCGAGTTGATTATAGCCATTATGAAGTTTGACTAGTTTTGCTATGCGCAAGTGTTGAAGATTTTGATATTGCTCAGCATAATCACTTGTGGGTGAAAGCTTAAGCTCAGTTTTCAATTTATACAACACAGCCCCAGGGCTTCTAATTCTGTATTTATTTGGCAACAATTCCCCTTGCCGTATAGCAGAAACTATCGCTAAAGCTCGTTCATATTGCTCTCTTTTGAATGGACTTATATTTACAAAATTTGGTGTTGGAGTAAATATGAAAGAATTATCTCCAGAATAAGAAGTGATAATAGAAGGAGGTTTTACCATACCGTCTTGTGCAAGTCTTTTTATCAAACTAGTCTCATCATCAGAAAGAGAGTGGCCAGCAATTTCTTTCCTTTTTAAGATTAGTGATAAAGGCCAACCTTGGGCTTTCTCTAAAAGATGGAGCGTTTTTTGAACTGTTTTGGCCCCAGCTTTTGCTACATGATCGGCAAAAATATCTGCATTTTCGGAAAAATACGTAGGATTTAGAAGTATTTTTTTAGATCGGCATCTTCTAGAGTAAATATAATTTCCTCTTTCTCCGATCTCAATGCTTTGATCAAAGTCTTTTCTATCAGCACCTAATTTATCGGCTAAAGAATCGATATTAAAAGGTGAGCCTGCCAATGAATCTACGATTATAAGGGACAACTTTTCGAACTCATCAGGGTTAGACTGATTTTCATAATATTCACCGATTCCATCATAAAGGTCTTCAAAATAAGGAACACTTGGTAGTACGGCTTTAATACTTTTCCCTTCAGAGTGAATTTTAACAAATCCAATTTCAGCCAAAAGAAATACGATCCTATCAACAGCTAACCGAGGTATTCCAATTAGAGAGGTAGCGACCATTTTTAGAAGCTGGTATTCAATAATGGGCAGGCCCCTTATGTGTAGTGCTAATTGAACAGCCATTCCGATTTCGGGTATTTTTTCAAACTTGATAACTTCTTTATCTCGAATAGCCAGTTGGATTTCATGACATCTTGCAACTGCAGTTTTTCTATCCATGTCACCCTCGAAAATTTTTTGGTCTACAATTATGCTAAATACAGAATTTTAAGTGTTACTAAATATACAGATTGAGTAAAGCTCCTAATGCAGGAGCATTTCAAGTTTTTTTTCAAAATTTTTCATTTAGTTATTTGTGTTTATTGGACATTCAGCCATCTACATGGCTGAATGCGTTTTTCATGAAACATGTCTTACGTTAGTTACAAAAAGACATTTAATATAATCTGCATACCACTGCATCATCTCCTTTCTTCCTTCCAGATACAACGCATGGTTATACGTTCCACGTATCGCGTTCTTATCGACATGCGCAAGTTGGGTTTCAATCCATGCCGTATTGAACCCTTCCTCGTGCAAAATCGTACTCATCGTGTGGCGGAAACCATGCCCCGTTACCTTCCCCGTGTATCCAATCCGCTTAAACACCTGATTAATACTCGCTTCGCTCATTGTTTTGCGGGGATCATTCCTCCCTGGAAACACCAGAGGATATTGCCCAGACATCACTTTGAGCTGCTGTAAGATCTCTAGTGCTTGGGTAGAGAGGGGGACAAGGTGAGGCCGTTTCATCTTCATTCGCGCTGCAGGAATTTCCCACACTGCTTTCTCAAGATCAAACTCACTCCAGAGAGCACCTCGAAGCTCGCCGGTACGAACTCCCGTAAGGATCAGCAAACGTGCGGCAAGAACAACTAACGGGCTGCCTGTGTAACCAGAGAGAGCTTTAAAGAAGTCTGGTAACTCCTCAACGGTAAGGAAGGGATAATGCTTCGATTCATGCCCAGACATCGCACTGGTTAGATCCGCTGCAGGGTTATATTCCGCACGACCGGTAACGATGGCGTAGCGAAAGACTTCGCTGCAGCGCTGGCGAACCTTCTTAGCCTTCTCTGTCGCACCACGGCTTTCCATTCGACGCAGCACATTCAGTAGAACTAGCGGTTTGATTTCATTCACAGGCTGCTGGCCGATATAGGGGAAAATATCTTTATTGAAAGCTTCCATAATGTCGGAGGCATAACCTTCTGACCATCGGCTCACCTTCGTTCCGTGCCATTCAAGAGCCACAGCCTGAAACGTGTTGTTGAGCTGCACATCGCGAACCAGCTTTTCCTCTTTCTTGGCGAAAGACGGATCGATGCCCTCGGCCAGCTTTTTCTTGGCTTCATCACGTAATGCCCTCGCTTGTGCAAGGGACACTGTCGGATAGACACCGAAAGCCATACGCTTCTCTTTTCCATTGAAGCGATATTTCATCCGCCAGTATCGGGAACCAGAGGGAACGACTTCAAGATACAAGCCAGCACCATCTGCCAGCTTATAGGCTTTCTCTCTGGGTTTAGCTGCATCTACCTGTCGCGCATTTAGCTTCATTGGGGGCATCTCCCTGGACCGAACACAGAATGCCCCCACTTATGCCCCCAACTGTAACTTGATTCCGGTTGAGTCCAGTTGATAGCAGGAGATAAAATACGGGCTAGAAACCGCAGTATACGGGCTTTAAGTTGATTTCGGTAGACCTGGGAAGAGTTTGAAATGGTGCCGATAATAGGAGTCGAACCTACGACCTTCGCATTACGAATTATAAGAACCTCATTTTAACACAGTAACTTACCGCATCATCCCTGCGCTCACACGTCCCATGATGCTAAAAGATGGAAAGAGACAGAAACCCATAAAAAATGGTAGCTGTCCCATATCCGTCCCATCACATCACCGGGGAGTAATCTTCCCTTACTCGGTTGATGAAGAACGTCGCCACTCCAAGCACCTCCACATCTGCAAGCGCAGCCCCTTCTATTGCCTCGCCATCATCAGTGATAAGCGCCTTGCCAATCAGCCTGGCAAACTGCGTGCGCCCATCGCTCAGAATCAGAAGTACATCCCCTTCGCAGGTTCTCACGCACGGCTCGATAACCGCAAAGCCAATATCTGTCTCAAGCACTCTGCTATCCGCTCCAATGTTACACAGCACAACAGGTGAGAGCTGTTGCTCAACGTAATCTGACGCCGGGGATGGAAAGCCCATTAGAAAACCCTCCCCATGTTACGTAGGATCCAATAACGGTTGTCGCTTCCATCGGTCGTCTTGTCAGCAAAATCTGGCTGGTATCTCTCAATCCATGCGTTCGCGTCTGTCTGGCTGAAATGCCAGTTCCTCTCCTGCAGTTCAGCGATGAATCTGTCTGTATGCAGGCAGAGATAGCCCTTCGGGTTTTGCTGTATGGCCGCAATAAAAGCAGCACGAATATCCGGTTGACGAGGCATGAACGCACCCTCACTCGCTTATTGACTGTATGTATAT
>NZ_POVL01000101.1 GCF_002939185.1 Enterobacter sichuanensis
GACCTGCGTCTCCCTTGTCAAAGGGTGGATCAACGCCTTTTGATCGTTTGCTGACAAAATCGGCAAAGTGGCGTTTTTGACAGCGGAATGCACTGCTTTGGTGCGGATATACCTCTAATGGGGCAGATCATAAACTGCTGTTTCAGTAATAAAAGCCCCCTCCATGATTAGGATTCCTTATTTTCAGGTGGTTAGCGAACAATTCAGACCGCCTGGTAAAACTGGCATTCATATTGCAAAACCTGTTCAACAACGACAGCCGGTTCCGGCACAGCATTTCGAACAGGGGGCAAAATGAACTTAAGACGACTGAAATACTTCGTAAAAATCGTCGATATCGGCAGCCTGACTCAAGCGGCGGAAGTGCTGCATATCGCGCAGCCTGCGCTGAGCCAGCAGGTGGCTACTCTGGAAGGCGAGATGGATCAGCAGTTGTTGATCCGCACCAAACGCGGCGTTACGCCAACGGAAGCCGGTAAAATCCTTTATACCCACGCGCGCACCATCCTTCGCCAGTGTGAACAGGCGCAACTGGCGGTTCATAACGTTGGCCAGACGTTGAGCGGGCATGTTTCTATCGGTCTGGCGCCGGGAACGGCCGCATCATCTATTACCATGCCATTGCTGCAGGCGGTTCGCGCTGAGCTGCCAGAAGTGCTGGTGTACCTGCACGAAAACAGTGGGTCCGTACTGAATGACAAACTGCTCAGCGGCCAGCTGGATATGGCGGTGCTTTACGATCGCTCCCCGGTCGCCGGGATCACCAGCCAGCCGCTGCTGAAAGAAGATCTTTATCTTGTGGGCACCCGCGACTGTCCGGGCCAGAGCGTTGACCTTACCGCGGTGGCAGAGATGAACCTCTATCTGCCGCGCGATTACAGCGCCGTGCGCGTGCGCGTGGACGAAGCCTTCTCCCTGCGCCGCCTGACGGCAAAAATCATCGGCGAGATCGACTCGATCTCCACGCTGACCGCAGCCATTGCCAGCGGAATGGGGGTCACGGTGCTGCCGGAATCTGCCGCGCGTTCGCTGTGCAGCGCGGCAAACGCCTGGATGGCGCGCATCACCACGCCTTCAATGAGCCTGCCGCTGTCGCTGAATATGTCCGCACGCGGCTCGCTGTCGCCGCAGGCGCAGGCGGTGAAAGAGATTTTGATGTCGCTGGTCAGCAAGCCATCGCTTGAGAACCGCGAACTTCAGCTCGTGAGCTGATATTCCATAAAAGCATAAGATGCTGGTTTTTATTATTTGTTCTGCAGCTCAGCTGACTCTAACAATAGAGCTATGTCAGATGCGCCGGAGTGAATCGTGAATTTCCAGCAACTTAAAATTATCCGTGAGGCGGCCAGGCGGGATTACAACCTGACCGAGGTCGCCAATATGCTTTATACCTCTCAGTCCGGCGTCAGCCGCCATATCCGCGAGCTGGAAGAGGAGCTGGGGATAGAGATCTTTATCCGCCGCGGTAAGCGCCTGCTCGGCATGACAGAGCCTGGCAAGGCATTGCTCACTATCGCGGAGCGGATCCTCAACGAGGCCAGCAACGTGCGTCGTCTGGCCGATCTCTTTACCAATGATGCCTCCGGTGTGCTCACCATCGCCACCACCCATACCCAGGCGCGCTACAGCCTGCCGCCGGTGATTAAAGCCTTCCGCGAACTCTTCCCGGAGGTGCGTCTGGAGCTTATCCAGGGCACGCCGCAGGAGATTGAAGTGCTGTTGCAAAACGGTGGGGCGGATATCGGCATCGCCAGTGAACGCCTGAGCAACGACCCGCTGCTGGTGGCCTTCCCGTGGTTCCGCTGGTATCACAGTCTGTTACTTCCGGTCGATCATCCCCTGAATCAGGTCTCTCCGCTGACGCTGGAGGAGATCGCAAAATGGCCACTGATTACCTACCGCCAGGGCATTACCGGACGTTCACGCATTGATGAAGCCTTCAACCGAAAAGGGTTAACGCCGGATGTGGTGCTCAGCGCGCAGGATTCCGATGTGATTAAAACTTACGTCGAGCTGGGGCTGGGTATTGGTCTGGTGGCGGAACAGTCCGGGGGCGAGCGCGAAGCCGGAAACCTGGTGCGTCTGGATACACGTCATCTGTTTGACGCCAATACCGTATGGCTGGGCCTCAAGCGCGGACAGCTTCAGCGCAACTATGTGTGGCGCTTTATCGAGCTCTGCAATGCCGGGCTGTCCGTTGATGAGATTAAACGCCAGGTAATGGAGCCGGAAGAAGTGGCGATTGATTATCAGATTTAAGCGCTGGCTTGCCCGGTCGTGCTGACCGGGCCTGTTATTTAGTTGAAAGGATATTTTTTGAAGACCGCTTGCGCCTCGAAGGCATCAGTAACCGCCTGAATCTTTCTGAAATCCGCTGTGTTAACGACGTGAGGGATCATCGACTGAATAAACGTCCAGACCACCGTACTGGTAATGGCGACCTGGTCGGGCAGGGGGCTGGCCGGACGCGCCTCCAGCAGCGTGTTCCATTCTTTGCAGGCTGCCAGCAACTGGACGGTAATGCGCTCGACCCATGAACTATGCTGCTTCTCCGCCGGGCGCAGGTTGTGTTCATACACATTTTGGACCGCTTTCTCCGCGGCGGCGAGGATAAAGCCCAGCGTCTGAAGATCGTTTGCCAGCGCATCCGGTGCCACGGGCAGCAGTCTCCGTTCAGGGGCAGCATGGGCCTCAAAATAATTCAGTATCAGCGACGAATCCATCAGACGCGTTCCATTCTCCAGAATCAGCGTGGGCGCTTTTACCGCAGGGTTGATCCGGGAAAATTCCTCAAATGTGCTGAATACCGACAGCGGCTGGCTTTCAAATGCAACGCCATAAAGTTCCAGGGAGACCGCTACGCGCCGTACGTAAGGCGAATCCATCATGCCAATAAGCTTAATCATAATTGCCGTTTTCCTGTCGCTGTGAAATGACACGCTATTAAAGCTACTGAACAGACATTACGATACATTTGTCATGATGAATATCTTCAATATCTTACCGCCAGGGTTAGTATTACTGACATATCGCCAGGCCACCGTTTTAAGATTGTGTTCGGTTCAGGGAGTGTTTTCATGTCTGATTTTCCACCTATCGCAAGTTTGCGTAGTTTTGAAGCGGTGGCTCGCCTTGGCAGCGTAACGCTCGCAGCGAAAGAGCTTCATGTGACTCATTCCGCCATCAGCCAGCAGATTAAAGTGCTGGAGGAAATGGTGGGGGTGAAGCTGTTTATCCGTCATGGCCGAGGGGTGCAGATCAACGAAGAGGGTCGGCTCTACGCGTTACAGGTGCGCGAGGCGCTGAACCATATCGCAGATGCCACCCGGCTCGTGCAGGTGAAACCGAGAATACTGGAACTGACGCTGGCGATGGTGCCGTCTTTTGGTTGTCACTGGCTGTTGCCGCGTCTGGGACGGTTTCGGGAAAAGTATCCGCACATCACGCTGCGACTCCAGGCCAGCCTGACGATCACCAGCATGCAGCAGGAAGGGATCGATATTGCGATACGCATGGGGAAAGGGAACTGGGAAGGAAGCGACTGCCATTATCTTTTCTCTGATGAGCTGATTGTTGTGGCGGCGCCCGGTTATAACGGCGGTGTCCTCCCGGCGACGCCGGCTGAGGTGGCGAAGAGCCAGATCATATTCTCCATGGAGTCGTGGAAAACCTGGTGTTTTAATGCGGGGCTGGAAAAAGAAATTGTGCCCGGCGGCTTATGCATTAACGATTCAAACTTAGTCCTTGAGGCTGTCAGGCTCGGTAAAGGTATCGCGCTGGAGCGCCGTTCTCTGGTTCAGGATGCCATCACCCGGGGTGAACTGGTCCAGCTTACCCCATTCACTGCGCCGTATCCCTGGCCTTACTGGCTGGTAACATCGCAGTTAACGGAGGTGAAATCGGAAGTGGCTCTCTTCGTCGAATGGTTGGATGAGGAAGTTGCGGCCTGGCGTCAGCTCACGGAGTTCTGAACTTTTTTACGATGAGATCCTTCGGGTGGCTGACCGGGATCGCCATAGTTAATAACGGGCGAATAAATATGCTAAATTTCCTTTCCCTTTCGGTTGGTGTTGGGGACATGCTGCTGCATCAATTCAACGATCCAGTCAATAAAAACGCGCAGTCTGGCGTTGACATGGCGGTTCGGCGGGAAAGCCAGATGCAGGGGCATTGGACTGATACGCCATTGTGTAAACAACGGAATCAAAGAGCCAGCCGCCTGATGCGCTGCCGCCATATAGACCGGCAGCGCAATCACGCCTAACCCGGCTAACCCGGCTTCGAGGTAAGCATTGCCATCATCCACGGCAAGTACATAGCTGCCCGTGATTTCAATATGTTCACTCTCACTGCGCAGTACAAGAGGATCAATCTTACCGGTGCGTGAGGACAAGAACCCGACAATGCGATGGTCGGTGTTTTCCAGCTCTTGCGGGTGCGCCGGGGTGCCAAGGCGTTCAACATAACTGGGGGCGGCGTAGACGCCGATGTGCAAATCTCCGACGTGGCGAGCGATGAGGGACTGGTCGTTGATTTCGCCACCGCGCAGGACGCAATCCACGCTGTCGCCGATCAGATCCACCACCCGGTCGCTCACGCCCATGTCGAACTGGATATCAGGGTAGCGTGCATGGAAAGCCGGTAGCGCCGGCACCAGGATGAGGCGGGCCAGCGGACTGGGCACATCTACCCGTAGCCGTCCCGTGGGCGTAATCGCCGCGCTGGACAGGCTGTTTTCAGCATCTTCCATGTCCGCCAGCAGTCGGATGACGCGTTCGTAGTAGACCGCGCCATCGGGGGTCACACCGAGCTTGCGGGTGGTGCGATGTAGCAATCTGACGCGCAGGCGCGCTTCCAGCTGCTGAATGAGCTGCGTCACCGTAGTTTTGCTCATATGAAGCGTTTGGGCAGCCTTTGTGAAGCTACCGGCCTCCACCACGCGGGCAAAGGCGCGCATCGCGTCGAAACGATCCATTCCTTATCCTCTCTTTTTGCCGATTGTTTGGATATTACAAACAATGATGGACAAAGTCGCTTGTTTATCCGCCCGATCCTGCACCTGTAAAGTGTCTTCATGTTCAACGGGCTGATTTCGCCCTATTGCAAAGGTACAAACATGACAGCACGCGAAGTAGTTTTCCCCTCCGGTCGACAGGCGCTCTATGAGCGTAATCGCTATTCACCGGCCATCAAATCCAACGGCTTCCTGTTTGTTTCGGGGCAGGTTGGTAGCCGCGAGGATGGTTCGCCTGAGCCCGATCTGAAAGCGCAGGTCAGGCTGGCATTCAGGAATCTTAATGCTGTTCTCGCGGCTGCGGGCTGCACGTTCAGTGATGTGGTCGACGTGACCCTCTTTGTCGTCGATCCCGAGACAAACCTCGACACTATCTGGAGTATCCTGCCAGAATATTGGGGGGAAGCGCCTTACCCTACGTTGACCGGGATCGGCGTGACGTGGCTTTACGGATTCCAGTTTGAGATTAAGGTGATTGCCAGGCTGCCCTGAGTGTTAGGGGCTTTCCGCCACCCGGCTAATTTTCCGAA
>NZ_POVL01000102.1 GCF_002939185.1 Enterobacter sichuanensis
AACAGGCCTACTTCACGGGCTTCAGCGCAGAAGTCAACGCCCGGCTCTCTATGTTTGGCTGGGGCTGGCATCACGAAGCCGGGATCCATTTGTTACGGCTTATGTTATCGGGCGCATTTGATAAATATCCCCACCTGCAGGTAATCAGTGGCCACTGGGGGGAGATGCTGCCCTTCTGGCTGCAGCGTCTTGATGACAGCCTTCCACTGGCTGCAACGGGTCAGTCACGCACGCTAACGAGAACCTTCCAGGAGCACGTTTACGTTACCCCGTCAGGTATGCTGACGCTACCGCACTTCCAGTTTATCTACGAGTTAATGGGGGCAGAAAGGATCCTGTTCTCCGCTGATTATCCCTATCAGACCCTGGACGGTGTAAAAACATTTATCGACTGTCTGCCGGTCAATAAGGCTGAAAAAGAGGCCATCGCGTTTCGCAATGCAGAACGTTTACTGGGCATCACAGCGTAGTTCACGGGTTCATGATGACCGGTACAATGAGAACAGTCGACCATTATTAGTTTTTGTCTAAAAGTGAATGAGTCTTTACTGCTCTAAAAAAAATAATGGTGTCACTCTATACTGGGTTAAACATTCACCAAATATATTTAACCCATTGAAATGAAAAATATCCTTATTGTTTCAGGCCATCCTGAGCTTACCCATTCCGTCGCCAATGCCACGATCCTTGATGAAGTGGCGACCGCCCTTCCCGATGCTGAAATTCGTCGTCTGGACTGGCTCTATCCGGACGGCAAATTCAATATCGCTGCGGAGCAGGAAAGCCTGCTCAGGGCCGATGTGATTGTCTGGCAGTTTCCTTTTTCCTGGTATGGGCTGCCCGGGTTAATGAAACAATGGCTGGACGAGGTCTTTGTCCACGGCTTCGCGCATGGCTCAACGGTGAAACTGGGCGGTAAAAAGCTGATCCTCTCCTTCACTACAGGGGCGCCGCAGGTGCTCTATACCGCTGACGGTTTCTTTGGCCATGCCATAGAAGAGTATCTTATTCCATTCGAGACCACGGCAAGGCTGTGCAATCTTGAGCTGCTGGCGCCGGTTTATACCTGCGGTATCAGCTATGCCGACCGGGATGCCGACAAAATCGCGCAGCAAAAAACGCTTGCCCGGGAACACGCTTCAAGGCTTGTCGATCTGCTCAATTCCGTCGTGAATAATCCAGAGGGAGAATAACGATGCAGTATACCCGGCTCGGTAAAAGTGACTTACTGGTCTCCCGCATCTGTATGGGATGTATGGGATTTGGCGACCCGTTAACGGGCCAGCATCGCTGGACGCTGGACGAAACAGCAAGCCGGGACATCATCCGCTACGGTCTCGAAAAGGGTATCAATTTTTACGATACCGCCATCGCCTATCAGAACGGCTCCAGCGAGCGATACGTTGGCCGGGCGCTGCGGGAGATGGCAAAACGCGAGGACGTGGTGCTGGCCACCAAGTTTCTGCCGCGAACACCGCACAAATTTCCGAAGGTATCAGCGGAAAGCAGGCGATAGCCCGCTCGCTCGACCAGAGCCTGCAGAATCTGGGGATGGACTACATAGACCTCTATATCTACCACATCTGGGATTACAACACGCCTGTTATTGACGTGCTTGAAGCGCTGCATGCCGCCGTTACTGCGGGCAAAGTGCGCGCTATTGGTATTTCAAATTGCTATGCCTGGCAGCTGGCGAAGGCGAACGCTCTTGCCGAACGCGAAGGGCTGACGTCCTTTGTTTCCGTGCAGAGCCATTACAACCTGATTATGCGTGAAGATGAACGAGAGCTCTTCGGTCTGTGCGCTGAAGATAATATCGCCATGACCCCCTATAGCGCGCTGGCCAGCGGTCGTCTCTCGCGTAAAGAAGGCCACACTCGGCGAGCCACGGAGGATGACTATGCGCGAGGAAAATATGACAGCACGGCTGAACAGGATCGGAGCATTATTGAGCGCGTAGCCGAACTTGCCGAACGGCATCAGGTCTCCATGACGGAAATATCTCTCGCCTGGCTACTGACAAAAGTCACGTCACCTGTCGTAGGGGCCACAAAAAAAGATCACGTCGATGGCGCGGTAAACGCAGTCAATCTTCAACTGAGCCCGGAAGAAATCCAGTTTCTGGAAGAAACCTACCAGCCGCACGTTCTGACGGGGATCATGGCGCAAAACACGCCGCAAACGAAGGACGTTAAGCAGGTCTGGACGCGGTAGCCCTTACCGGAACTGGCTCCTGTTAAGCCATAGCGCTTTTCTGCCTTATCAAGACAAAGGAGGTTTTATGATCTGGTTACTGCATCACAGAGCAGCAGCATTGTTTTTGTTTGCCTTTATCTTCCTCATGCCCATTAGTCATGCTCATAGCCGTGAAAAGACCGACATTAAAACGCTCGTTATCGTCTCTCACCCTTATCCGGAACGCTCAGTTCTGACAAAAGGGCTGCAGGAAGCCGCTGAGAGTCTGGAAGGCGTGACGGTTCGCAACCTTGAGACGCTGTATGGCTATGACACACGTCGGATTAATGGTGACGCGGAGCGAAAAATGATGCGTGAGCACAGGCGTGTTGTTTTTATCTTCCCGACACACTGGTTCAACATTACACCAATGATGAAGGCCTGGCTGAATGAAACCTGGGGAAGTGTCGGACCCGGTCTTTGGCAGGGAAAGGAGATGTTTATTGTCAGTACGGCTGCGGGGGGACGCTCTACTTACGGGCCGGACGGCAGGATCGGGGTATCGCTCGCGGATGTGTTTTTACCGATGAAGGCAAGCGCCCTGCACGCAGGTATGACGTGGCTTCCTCCCCTTGTCTTTGAGAGCGCCAGCAGCGATCGATTACCTTCTTACCAACACCAACTTATAGAACGTCTTAAACAGCCATTTCAGTAAAAGGATCATCGTGAAAAAGACTCTTATGCTTTTAATTTGGATGCTAATAAGCAGCCCTGTCTTTGCAACAAAACTGGACGCGCCGGATAAGGTAGTGATGAATATCTTTGAGCTTGGCGTCAGGCACGATCGGGACAAAGATTTTGCAGACGTAGCCAGACAGACGATTTCCGCTTCGGTTGATCATGAAGCAGGTACGCTGGCGATGTACGCCCTGCTCCGCAGCGACAATCCACGTAAGGCATTCATGGTCGAACTCTATGAAAACGAGAGTGCTTACCGCAAACATCTGAATGCCGAACCATACAAGGCATTCGCTGCCCGGGCACCTGACATTATCGTTCGGAAAAATAAAATCACTCTGGAGCCCCAATTTCTGGGGGACAAACACATCATACCGAATGAGCGAACCATTAATAATCTGGTGATCGTCGAGGTAAAGCCTGAATTACAGACCGAATTTAAAAACATCGTCATGCCTGAAATGGCTGAGTCGCTCAAAGTAGAGAAAGGCGTGTTAGCCATGTATGCCGCTACAGACTCACAGACTCCGAACCGCTGGTATTTCTATGAGATTTACGCCAGTGAGGAAGCGTATCAACTGCACCGACAAACGCCACACTTCCGTGACTATCTCAGGCAAACGGCGCATATGAGCGTCAGTAAGGACGCTATCCCGGTAAAACCGGTATTTCTTCGTAACAAAGGCGGAATCAAACAGGATCCGCACCGTTGACCAGTGAGGATTGACATGAAAAGCGTAATTGCAGCGGCGGCCATGTCGCTTGTTATTTCTGATTTTGCTAATGCTGAGGAAACAAGAGGTAAAGCTATGATGAAAATTGAACCTTCAGCGATTTCTGAAGCTGATATTCGTTCTGTCTCACCGGCTCTTGCGCGCTTTGGTCGAGAAGCTATTGCTGAAGATCTGTGGACACGCGATGCCCTCTCGCCCAGGGATCGTAGTATGGTGACCGTCTCCATGCTAATTGCCAGAAACCAGCCTGGCGACCTTAAGCACTATATAGACATTGCCCTTGATAATGGCGTTACGCCAGCGGAATTGTCAGAAATCATTACCCATCTGGCGTTCTACTCAGGTTGGCCAAATGCCATGTCAGCCGTCAGCGTGACCAAAGCAGTATTTGAAACTCGTGGCGTCACGGCAGATGCACTTCCTGAAGCTTCTCCGGACCTGCTTCCTCTCAATCAGGAAGCAGAAAAGCAGCGTTCAGAGACAGTGGAGAAAAATGTTGGCCCAATATCTCCGGGCCTGGTTAAATTCACTGCAGATCCACTGTTCCTGGATCTCTGGCAAAGACCTGCGCTGAAACCCCGCGACAGAAGCCTGATTACGGTCAGCGCGTTAATCGCATCCGGACAGAGCGCGCAGATTGGCTATCACCTTAACAGGGCGATGGATAATGGACTTTCAGCTGAGGAAGCGGGTGAGATCGTTACCCAGGCCGCCTTCTATGCTGGCTGGCCAAACGCATTTACCGCTGCTCCGGTTGTGGGAGAGGTGCTAAACAATCGATCATCGAGTAAAAGGTAACATTACTGAACACAAAAACCTGACGCACATCACAAAATTAGAGCGAACAGTTCATGAACCAACAGACGTGACATCGAGTGATTTATGGACAGCGTTTAACACAGTTATGAACCAAAACTGAGTTCATAACTGTGAGTTTGAATCGCCATTTGATTAATATCCATTTAAAACAGATTGTTATACTGTTTCTGGTGCTGTCGTAAATTATGTATATTCCTCAAACCCAGAATAGTTAAATAGGCTTTCTAGGTCGATTATCATACGGTCCCAGGAATCAGCATGTTGTGAATTTTCAGGTCCCCCCTTTTATTCCATTAGGTCTGTCGTACTGCGTTAAATGATTACAGGAT
>NZ_POVL01000103.1 GCF_002939185.1 Enterobacter sichuanensis
ATAAGTTGGAGTCATTACCCATGCTGAGATTCCAGTTAACCTTTAGTAGTTCCTGAACAAAATCAGCAGTTTTCACAACCCTGCGGCCTGACCTTTCATGCACTATTGCTGACCGGAAGGCCAGCTCCATATCTGAGCGACGCGGCATGGAGTCACCTCAAAACGCATGCTGTATGCATATACAGTGCCTCTTATTCTGATAGTCGATCAAGTTGTCTGTTGGTGCTAAACTTCTGCCTTCTCAGAATTGACTGATTTTTCTAATGTTAAAACTTTTTGCTAAGTACACATCGATTGGCGTTTTAAACACGCTCATTCACTGGGTTGTGTTTGGTGTTTGCGTGTATGGACTATCCACAAGCCAGGCATTGGCGAACTTTGCAGGTTTCGTGGTAGCCGTCAGTTTTAGTTTTTACGCTAACGCACGTTTCACATTCAAAGCATCCACTTCGACGCTACGGTACATACTCTATGTTGGCTTCATGGGAACTCTGAGCGCTGCCGTGGGTTGGGCTGCTGACAAATGCGGGTTGCCTCCCATTATCACGCTTGTTGCGTTCTCAGCAATCAGTCTTGTTTGCGGTTTTTTCTACTCAAAATTCATTGTTTTTAGGGAAGCGAAATGAAGATTTCTTTAGTCGTTCCGGTCTTCAACGAAGAGGTCACGATACCAATTTTCTATAAAATGGTGCGGGATTTCGAAGAGTTAAAGAAATACGAGGTTGAGATCGTTTTTATTAATGATGGCAGCAAAGACGGAACTGAGTCCATTATTAATTCCATAGCTTCGTGGGACCCACTAGTCCAGGCTCTGTCATTCACCCGCAACTTCGGTAAAGAACCGGCACTGTTTGCAGGCCTTGAGCATGCCACTGGCGATGCTGTAATACCGATTGATGTTGACCTTCAGGATCCGATTGAAGTTATTCCTCATCTGATTGAGAAGTGGAAATCAGGTGCCGACATGGTTCTGGCAAAACGCTCAGATCGTTCAACAGATAGCCATCTCAAGCGCAAGTCAGCTGAATGGTTCTATAAACTGCATAACAAAATTAGCTATCCAAAAATTGAAGAGAATGTGGGTGATTTTAGGCTAATGTCCCGTGAAGTTGTAGACAATATTAAACTCATGCCTGAGAGGAATCTTTTTATGAAAGGGGTACTGAGTTGGGTTGGCGGCACGACTGATGTTGTAGAGTACGCTCGTGCAGAACGTGTAGCAGGTGATTCCAAGTTTAATGGATGGAAACTTTGGAACCTTGCTTTAGAAGGGATAACGAGCTTTTCAACATTTCCGCTGCGTATGTGGACATACATTGGTTTGTTCGTGGCAGGAATAGCATTTTTATATGGCACATGGATGATTTTTGATACATTCGCCTTCGGTAACCCAGTTCGTGGATACCCATCACTTTTGGTATCTATATTATTTCTAGGCGGAATTCAACTGATTGGCATTGGTGTCCTTGGCGAGTACATAGGAAGAATATATGTTGAAACAAAATCCAGACCTAAATACATACTGAAAAAATGGAAAAGCCACAAATGAATAACAAACAATTAAACAAATATATTACAAGTGCTATTGGTTTAGTTGCTGTTTTTATTTGTTTTTATATATCGTGGATGCCAGTCTTTCACCATGACAGCTGGTCAGGCCACGATTATTTATTTCATATTAATAGAGTGTTATCCTCAGTCAATGGATTAAAGAATGGTCAATTAATCCCATATTATGACGTTGATTATAAAAATCACCCTGGGTATGGGAGCAATTTATTTTATCCACCATTAGCAAATTTATTAGGTTCTATATTTTTTTATATAAGCCACGATTTCAATGTTACCGTTAAGTTATTAGCGATATTCATTGCGATATCGTCATTTCTTACATCCTACTTCGTTTTAATTAGAATAAATGGAAATAAATTATTATCAGCACTTTATTCATTGTGCTTTTCATGCTCAATCTATATGGTTGATAATATTTTCATAAGGTCATCTTACCCAGAAGCAATGGCAATATGCGCCATTCCGTTATTTTTATATGGCCTAGGATATGCATCAAGCCGAGAATCAATATTCTTTTTAGTTTCTGCGAATATTATTTTTATTTTATCCAATATCCCTGCAACTTTATGTTCTGGGGTTGTATTTATCATATATTACTCCCTAAATAGACGAAGATTAGTTCAGTATGTTGTTAGCGTTTGTATATCAATACTATTATGTAGTTGGTATGTATTCCCATTGATATATTCAACACATGGTGAGTCATTTACTATGTTAGATCGTGACTGGTTCCCAACAATGTCGCAAAAATATATATCACTTTATGATCTTATTTCTGGAGAAATGATAAAATCGGGCCCCCTAAAGGGAATGGCATTAGGGGTTGGGCTGCCAATTACCATTGCATTTATATGGAACTTTGCGACAGATCACAATAAAAAGAAACATGATTACCTGCTTGTTTCAATTATATTACTAATCATTTGTGGTGGCATTAATTTTGGTTTTCTAGGTGGCGTATTTACACATTTATCAAAAATTCAATTTACTTGGCGCTTTATTCCATTTCTACTATTTAGTATTTTAATTATTCTCCATTCATCGGGAAGAATTAAATTAAAATATACGATGTTAATTTTCACATCAACATGTTTGATGACTAGTGCGATTACTGTACCTAAAAAAAGCAGCAACAAACTCACAATTGATATTGCCACCAGTGCAAATTATAAAGATTATGTTCTATCAAATGCACCAGAGCTTGGTGACTGGATTAAAGGATTAAAATGCGATAATGGGATGTCATACGCTTTCTCACGAACCTTAGGTTCAAATGGGCTACCTGTTTTCAAATTTAGTATTCCAACAAAAACTACTTGCAGCATACCTTTTATGTCTTATAAATCATTAGAGTTAGATGGGGCAAAAAGATATTCGAGAGAGGGTTATTTCAAAGCGGAATTGAATAAAGGTAATTACATTATACGTATTGACACAACTTATAGGTTCAAACAGATCGTATTAATCTCTTTCATAGTATCAATATGCACAACACTTACCATATTGTTATTTGCTTTAAAAAGGAAATGAAAATGATTAACAATAAACGTGAATTTTCAGCCACTTTTGTTTTCTTCGTGATAATGGCAGCTATAATTTATTTTCTTACTGATAGATATCTATTTGTAGAAGCAGACGTTGCAAACAGTCCTTTAGTACTAAGGGAGTTTGCTTTGCATGGGATTTCAGTTTTGAAGGATTGGACACCCACTGTCGACAGTTGGTACTTTACAATATATCCTGTTCATTGGGTTATTTTTAAAATTGCTGGAAGTGATGGCCTTGTTCCGATAACAATAGGAACAGCTATTTTTTCTTTTGCTATTTCTGTCGTCGCATTCTTAATAGCAAGAAAATATACTAATATTATGGTTGCTGCGATTTCATCGCTGGCAATTACTCTGCTACCTGCCTACACATTTACTTATGGCTTTGCCGCACATGCCTTTTCCCATAACTCCACAAACGCTTTCGGGGTTATGGCATTTATTTTTGCATTATTTTCCGTACATAATAGATCTATAACCTTGATGCTGGCATCTTCATTTTTATGTCTGCTTTCATCATTGTCTGACCCATGGTTTATCGCATCGTTCTACCTACCATTAATAATCTCCGTACTCATTCTTACATATTAAGATAGAAAAATAGCAATATTATCAATCCCACTTATTTTCGGATTTGCCGTTTATTTTTCCGGGTTTATTCAGAACTACTTCTCCATTCCTATTCATCACATTGAACTAATCCCAGTTGCTGAGTGGGCACATAACTTATGGTGGTCGATATTAATTATCGGTCGAATGCTAAATGTATTTTTCATTGATAACGACCTTGCTTACATATCTTCATTTTTAGTTGCTGTTGCAGTTTCTTTGTTAATGCTTTTTAAAATAAAAAAATTTAGTTTGGAAATTCAGTTTGCTGTAATAACCCGGTGATGCTGCCAACTTACTGATTTAGTGTATGATGGTGTTTTTGAGGTGCTCCAGTGGCTTCTGTTTCTATCAGCTGTCCCTCCTGTTCAGCTACTGACGGGGTGGTGCGTAACGGCAAAAGCACCGCCGGACATCAGCGCTATCTCTGCTCTCACTGCCGTAAAACATGGCAACTGCAGTTCACTTACACCGCTTCTCAACCCGGTACGCACCAGAAAATCATTGATATGGCCATGAATGGCGTTGGATGCCGGGCAACTGCCCGCATTATAGGCGTTGGCCTCAACACGATTTTACGTCACTTAAAAAACTCAGGCCGCAGTCGGTAACCTCGCGCATACAGCCGGGCAGTGACGTCATCGTCTGCGCGGAAATGGACGAACAGTGGGGCTATGTCGGGGCTAAATCGCGCCAGCGCTGGCTGTTTTACGCGTATGACAGGCTCCGGAAGACGGTTGTTGCGCACGTATTCGGTGAACGCACTATGGCGACGCTGGGGCGTCTTATGAGCCTGCTGTCACCCTTTGACTTGGTGATATGGATGACGGATGGCTGGCCGCTGTATGAATCCCGCCTGAAGGGAAAGCTGCACGTA
>NZ_POVL01000104.1 GCF_002939185.1 Enterobacter sichuanensis
GTCATCCCGTTGTTGTCGGGACGGGCGCTAATGTAAGGAAAAGCTGAACTGCCGTCAACTCACTTTTTCAGTAATTTAGCGCGTTTAGACAAACTTCAGGCAACATGATTCTTAAATGTGCTGAAAGCGTCTTTTTTATCAGCAACACCCTCGTGCAATAAATTTGTTATGCTGACACTCCAGTTAAAAAGCAAAATAAATCAGCGCAATAAAAGGCAGGAATCACAATGGATATACTCTTTTATCACCCTACTTTTGATACGGCTTACTGGATCAAGGCGCTCACGGCGGCGATCCCCGGCGCACGCGTTCGCGAGTGGAAGCGGGGTGATAACGAACATGCAGACTATGCGCTGGTCTGGCATCCGCCGGTAGAAATGCTTCAGGGACGTAACCTGAAGGCCGTTTTTGCCCTGGGTGCCGGGGTGGATTCCATCCTGAGCAAACTGAAGGCGCACCCTGAAATGCTGCCGGAAGCCACACCTCTGTTCCGCCTGGAAGATACCGGAATGGGCCAGCAAATGCAGGAATACGCCGTCAGCCAGGTGCTGCACTGGTTCCGCCGCTTTGATGATTATCAGGCGTTTAAACAGCAAGCCCGCTGGGAGCCGCTGCCGGAGTATCAGCGAGAGGATTTTACCATCGGCATTCTCGGTGCCGGTGTGCTGGGATCCAGAGTGGCTGAAGCCCTCGCCCCGTGGGGGTTCCCGCTGCGCTGCTGGAGCCGCAGCCGCAAGGATTATCCCGGCGTAGCGAGCTTTGCCGGAACCGATGAGCTCCCGGCTTTCCTGAAAGGCACACGGGTCCTAATCAATTTGCTGCCAAACACGGCGGAAACGGCAGGGATCATCAATGAAGCCTTGCTCAACCAGTTAGCCGATGAGAGCTACCTGATGAACCTGGCGCGCGGAGTGCATCTGGTCGAGCCGGATCTGCTGAAGGCGCTGGACAGCGGCAAGTTAAAAGGTGCCATGCTGGATGTCTATAGCCGTGAGCCGCTGCCGAAGGAGAGCCCGCTGTGGGCACATCCGCGTGTGGCGATGACCCCGCACGTGGCGGCCGTGACGCGCCCGGCTGAAGCGGTGGCCTATATATCCCATACCATCAGCGAACTGGAAAAAGGCAACGCGGTCACCGGCCAGGTCGACAGACAGCGTGGATACTGAGAGAAACCCGGCGTTTGCCGGGTTTTTGCTAATATTCGCTGCTGATAACTGCTATCCTTTGGAAAAACCGCAGAGGAGAGAGAGATGTATCCCGTTGACCTGCATATGCACACCGTCGCCAGTACCCACGCGTATAGCAACCTCCATGATTATATCGCCCAGGCGAAGCTCAAAGGCATCACGCTTTTTGCGATCACCGATCATGGCCCGGATATGGCGGATGCGCCGCACTACTGGCATTTTGTGAATATGCGGATCTGGCCACGTCTGGTGGACGGCATCGGAATACTGCGCGGCATTGAGGCAAACATCAAAAACATCGACGGTGAAATCGACTGCACCGGCCCGATGCTGACCTCGCTTGATCTTATCCTTGCTGGTTTCCATGAACCGGTCTTTGCGCCTCAGGATAAAGAGACCAACACCGCGGCGATGATCGCCACCATTGCCAGCGGCAATGTGCATATTATCAGCCACCCGGGCAACCCGAAGTACCCGATTGATATTCAGGCTGTCGCGCAGGCGGCTGCAAAACACCGCGTGGCGCTGGAAATTAACAACTCCTCCTTTGTTCACTCGCGTAAGGGCAGTGAAGCTAATTGTCGCGAAGTGGCGGCCGCCGTCCGTGATGCGGGTGGCATGGTGGCACTGGGTTCAGATTCCCATACCGCGTTCACGCTCGGTGACTTTAGCGAGTGCCTGAAAGTGCTGAATGACGTTGACTTCCCGGAAGCGCAAATCCTGAACGTCACCCCACGCCGCATGCTCGATTTCCTCGAGTCGCGCGGAATGGAGCCGATTGCCGAATTTGCCGATCTTTAATTGTGTAATGGAATAAAAAAATGAATGAGTTTTCCATCCTCTGCCGCGTGCTGGGTACGCTGTATTACCGTCAGCCACAAGACCCGCTGCTGGTTCCGCTCTTTACATTGATTCGTGAAGGGAAACTGGCGCAGAACTGGCCGCTGGAACAGGATGATTTACTGGAGCGTCTGCAAAAAAGCTGCGACATGCAGCAGATTGCGACGGATTACAATGCCCTGTTCGTGGGGGATGAGTGCCGCGTTTCGCCATACCGTTCTGCCTGGCAGGAAGGGGCAACGGAAGCGGAAGTCCGTGCTTTTCTCTCCACGCGTGGGATGCCTCTGACCGACACGCCTGCGGACCATATTGGTACGCTGCTGCTGGCCGCGTCCTGGATCGAGGACAACGCGGGGGATGATGAGAACGAAGCCATCGAAACCTTGTTCGAAACGTACCTGTTGCCGTGGGTCGGGACTTTCCTGGGTAAAGTCGAAGCGCATGCAACCTCGCCATTCTGGAGAGCGCTGGCACCGCTGACCCGCGACGCCATCGCGGCAATGTGGGATGAGCTGGAAGAAGAGAACGAAGAGTGATGTTCGTCACATAAATGCTGCAACTCTACATTTCAATTTGCACGTAATGTGCGGATGATCGCATTTCCATGGTGCGCTTCTGCTAAGATGCGCGCCATGAACATATTACTTTGTATCGCATTAACGACAGGCATTCTCTCCGGGCTGTGGGGGTGGGTGGCCGTGTCTCTCGGATTGCTCAGCTGGGCCGGGTTCCTCGGCTGTACGGCCTATTTCGCCTGCCCGCAGGGGGGCATAAAAGGGCTCTTTATCTCAGGTTGCACGCTGATGAGCGGTGTTATCTGGGCGTTGGTGATCATGAAAGGCAGCGCGCTGGCGCCGCATCTGGAGCTGCTGGGGTATATCATGACGGGTGTTGTCGCCTTCCTGATGTGCATCCAGGCCAAGCATCTGCTGCTTTCGTTCGTGCCGGGCACCTTTATGGGAGCGTGCGCGACGTTTGCAGGGCAGGGCGACTGGAAGCTGGTGGTCCCTTCGCTGCTGCTGGGGTTGCTGTTTGGCTATGCCATGAAAAACAGCGGACTTTGGCTGGCATCGAGGCGGGAAAAAGCGCAAAACGTCACGGCGGTGAGTGAATAAAAAAAGGCGAGATAATCATCTCGCCTTTTTTATACGCTTCCTGTCAGGATTCCGGAGGCACTGACATATCGCGGTATTTCACAAGTATCGGATTCTGGACGTCCGCTTTATTTTGCAGATCCCACAATCCGCGATCGATACCGTCGTTGATTAAGAAGATCACGCCGGTTTCAATGGCTGACATCAGGCACATCATGACCGGTTCGTTAGAGGTGTAGCCAATTTCACCCTCCAGCAAACGCTGGTAATCGATGAAGCGGAACACCCCTGCCTGCACTTCATAGGACAGGATAGTTTTGCTGGTGTTCACCGAAGAGAGCACTTCACCCGTACTGACGTTGACCACACGCAGGTTAACGGCGATTTGGTCGAGCTGATACTGGGTATCCGCGCCGATACCGAAGTAACGCGCACCCGCACCACCCGATTTAACGTTACTTTCGTAACCAATAATCGATCCTTCAATCATCACGTTCGCCGCCGCCAGCGATTGCAGAGGCATACGGTTATTGTCCGCGACGGTGCCATTTTCCTGTGCGGCACGGATAATTTTGCGTTCATTTAACAGGTTCTGTAGCCCCTGGCGTTCCAGAGGAATAAACCAGTGTGAATCCTTGAGCGCGGTTACCAGCATCGCGGTGGCGCTTTGCGGCACAGCCGTGGAGAAGTTACTTGCCGGGTAAGGCTTAAATTGCCCGGTTTCATCCTGAATATTATATACAGAGACAAATATTTTCCCCGTCGGGGACGGTAAATGCGTTAAATCACGATAACTCTGGGCCCGAGGCATTAAAGTGGGTTTTGCAGCTTCTTTAGGGGGAGCAGTTAAACAACCGCTCAATAAGCACACTGCAACAAATATCAGGAAGCGCTGCATGATCGTTGTCCTTATTTAGCTGTTGTTTAGAAGTCAGTTGAATTAGTTTGTAGACCGGAAACCTGAATGGTTGAGGTTTTACCGGTTTTACGATCGGTCACGTTCAACTGGAGCTGTCCGTCCCTGTTCGCGATGTCGACAATAAAGTCGTTGGTCACCATTCGGCCGGGTTTGCCGGTATTAATGTTGGTCAGCAACCCGCCCAAAATCTGCGACTGGATAGCCTGCGTGAAGTTGTCCAGTGCGGACGGGGTATCCACGCCAAGATCCTTAAAGCTGGGATCTTTATAAGAGTTTTGCGCCTGAGCTTCATTCAACATGAACGCGCCGTTGTTAGGGTTACCCCCAAAGTTAGGGTTCCGGAACTGGAATGTCATGTTCCCGGCCCAGCTTAAGGGTGTTATTAGCATTATCGAAACAACTGCATATGCAATACGCATGACAGCCTCCGCATATCGGTTC
>NZ_POVL01000105.1 GCF_002939185.1 Enterobacter sichuanensis
TTAAAAGGAAGGGGCTTAAATATTACGACCCTATTGTCCTTTATGTTGTTGCGGCTTTATGTACTATTCTGTATAAAGCCTTTTTTTATTATGATTATGACCAATCCGGATATTTAAAGCTTATTGCAGTTTCATGGGGTATGTTTTCTATTTATTTTTTAATCGCAGGATTTAAGCGTGATAAATAAAATCCATAATTTCTTTACGGCTTCATTTGTAATACTTTTGCTTGTATATTTATTTCTAATATATAACATATCTTATCTTGGGGTTTATATACACTATACGGCAACGCCGTTAATATTACTCTGCCTTTTCCTCAGCTGGGTCACAAGGCCTCGACACCCTAAAAACTAACTTTGCACCAGATAACCTATATCAGATAACAGCCCTCTCTAGAGAGGGCTGTTTTTTTGTTGCCAGTGCTTATGTATGCCATACTTTACTACACATAAGCCAGTACACACAGAGTCCCCTCTAACGAGGTTCCACCGTGACTGGTTCAGGGGGCTCGCCGCCCCCCGAAACCCCCTGCATCCACTGCGAAAAATTCTCACAGTGGTGCGAACTTTTTCTCAGCGGAGCCTATGGAAAAGCGAACGAAAGAGATCAAAATCCGCATGACCGAAACTGAGCATCAGCGTCTGCTTGAACGGTGCGACCGTTTTCACCTTGCAGAGTGGTTGCGTCAGCTTGGTCTGGGCGAACATACGTCACGTAAACGACCTGTTCCTGAGGTTGCGCCTGAACTGCTTCGTCAGGTCAGTGGTATGGGCAATAACCTGAACCAGATCGCTCGTAGACTGAATCAGTCAGATTCCCTTACGCCTTCTGAGCGTGTTTCACTGCTTTCCATCCTGAACAGCCTCGACCGTCAGCTAGGGGAGTTACTGGAGCAGCACCGTGATCGTTAAAATCCATTCCCGTGGTGCTGGTTCTGGCAGTGGTCCGGTTGATTACCTGCTGGGAAAAGGCCGTCAGCGAGAGCAGGCCACCGTATTACGGGGTGATCCTGATCGTGTATGCGAGCTGATCGACAGCTGCGACTTTTCCCGTTCGTACACCTCTGGTGTGCTGTCTTTTCAGGAGCCGGATATTTCAGACTCTGAGAAATCCCGCCTGATGGACGAGTGGGAACAGACCCTCATGACGGGATTAGACCGTGACCAGTACAGCTGTCTCTGGGTAGAGCACCGCGACAAGGGACGGCTTGAACTGAATTTTGTCATCCCGAACATCGAATTGCAGAGCGGAAAAAGGCTGCAACCCTACTTTGATCGAGCTGACCGTCCCAGAGTGAATGCGTGGCAGACCCTGACCAATGACCGACTCGGATTACGCGACCCGAATGACCCCCTTAACCGCCGCCCGCTAACTCAGGCCAGTGACCTGCCCCGCGATAAACAGCAAGCCGCAGAGAAAATCACCGCGGGACTCATGAACCTGATGCAGCAGGGGGTGATCCGCAGTCGTGAGGATGTGGTGAAGCAGCTGGAGAGTTACGGCCTGACAGTGGCGCGGGAAACGAAAAGCAGCATCAGTATTGCCGACCCGGACGGCGGTCGAAATATCCGGCTGAAAGGAATGATATATGAGCGAGATTTTAAATTTGGCGAAGGGCTTCGAGGAGAAATCGAGGCAGCAGGCGCAGGATACCGAGCAGAGCGTGAAGCGCGAGTTCGAGAGGCTGGAAACGTCTATCAGCGAGGACTTGAAATCAAGCTCGCAGAACATCAGCAACGCTATCCGCGAACAGAACGACAAACTGACGCGCATAGTCAGATACTCACTCCTGAGTGCACTGGGCTGGATATTCCTGTTCGCCGCGCTGCTGATCATGATACTGGGCGGGATAATCTGGTTTCAGGGAACGGTCATCACTTCGCGCCTGAACGAAATGGACAGCTACAGTCAGCAACTGGAGAGCCTGAAAGCCCAGAGCGGTGCAGGAGTAGTGATTTACAAGGACGACAATCAGAAGAACACCTATCTGGTGGTACTGCCGAAGAAAGCACATGGCACCGAGACATACACATCGAAAGGCGGAAACACCGTGATGAAGTACACCGCGAAGTAACCCCGTCAGACGCCACAGAAACGCCACAGCGCGTTTTTATCACTGAGGACAGGCAAAACCATGACCGAGATGGAAAAGCAGCTTCTGAACGCATTAGAAAGCTTACAGACAAGCTACGCGCAACAGCAACAGGCGTGGCAGGACAGTTACAGCAGCTTGCAACGCATGTTCGAGACTACCTCGCAGGCGCTGGAGCGCAACGACAGGGTATGTCTGAACTTGAGCAATCAGGTGAAGGCCTTGCACGAGCAGGTCGAACGCTTGAGCAGCGATCTGAGCCGATTAACACGCTCGTAAAGCAGCATGAGCGAGAGTTACAGAAGGAAAGGCAAGCAACCCGTTACCACGGTCTTAGCCGGTAATCTCTGATGGCACAGAAAGCGGCTTTTCATAACACGATTAAAAGTGTACATTGTACATCAGAGGGGACAGGAGACAGCCGTGAGTCACGCGATTGAGTTTATCGAGACAACGATGTTTACCCGTCAGATAAAGCAAATCGCCACGGATGATGAACTCAAAGAACTCCAGAAAGAGCTTATCGAGTCACCGGACAAAGGTGACCTTATCCAGAAAACTGGCGGCCTGCGAAAAATCAGGATGGCGACGGGAAATCAGGGAAAAAGTGGCAGTGCGCGGGTGATTTACTTCCTCGCCACCGCCGAGGTGATTTATCTGGTGATGGCCTACCCTAAAAGCACCAAGGACAGCCTCACCGACGCAGAAAAAGCCGAACTGAAGAAGCTAACCCAACGACTGAAAGACGAGGTGTAACATGAGTTTTTTTGACGAGCTGAAAGCCTCTCTTGAAGAGGCTGTTGAAATCAAAAACGGAACCAAATCCCCCGCCCGCGTGACGCGCTATGAAATGGCCGATATCAAGGCTATCAGGGAAAATCTGAATATTACGCAGAGCGAAATGGCGAAAGTGCTGGGAACCAGCCTCGATACCATCAAAAGCTGGGAAACCGGACGTCGTAATCCGACCGGACTGGCAGCAAAAGTGCTGGCCACGATTCAGGCTAACCCGAAGTTCTTTCATGAACTGGCGGCGCATTAAGCTGATGTGACAGAAGAAATTCGACAGGCGAAGCCGTTCGCGTGTAAATTTAACGGCAACAGAAAAAACAAAGCCCCGGAAATCATGCTCAATCTTGGCGGATGCACATGATAACCAGGGCCAGGTACGAAACCTTGAAAGGATATTAGCACATGAACCGTGCCAGACAACAGCCCGCCATAAGCGCAGGGCGAATTGAATAACGCAGCACTCGAACTTTTCAACGACCGCTTACCGCACAAACCGTACTTCTCGGATGATTTGCACTTTGGTGTACGCATCGCAGGGAAAGAACGCGCCATTCTGGCGAAATACATCCAGTTTAATCAGCCTCACGCCATGTTCTGGCTGGGATTTGACGTTGACCGCGCCGGAGCTGCCATTGACTGGAGCGACCGCAACGCTCCCGCGCCTACGCTGACCATCACCAACCCTGAAAACGGACATGCACACCTGCTTTACGCGCTGGAAACCTCGATACGCACCGCGCCAGACGGAAAAATGAAGCCATTACGTTACGCCGCTACCGTAGAGAATGCGCTACGTAAAAAATTGGATGCTGACGCGGGGTATTCGGGGCTAATTTGCAAGAATCCGAACCACAGTCACTGGAAAATTGCCGTATGGCAGCCGGAGCTTTACACACTGGACTGGTTAGCCGACTTTCTCGACCTGAACGCCGCTAACGACAAGGAAATCGTTGCTGACTACGGCTTAGGCCGTAACTGCACCCTGTTCGACAAAACCCGCAAGTGGGCATATCGTGCCATCCGTCAGGGCTGGTCTGAGTTCGACCAGTGGCTGCAAGCCTGTTACGAACGTGCCAGCGCCTATAATCTGCAATTTGCAGCACCTCTGGATGAAAATGAGGTAAGAGGGATCGCTAAAAGCATTGCCAAATGGACTAATGCAAAATTTAGTAAGGAGACGTTTGATGATTATGTATCTCGAACTCATTCTTCAGAAATTCAATCTATAAGAGGTGCTCGTTCAAAAAGAAAGCCATCTTTAAATTCAGAGCGAACTCAAGAGCCTTGGGTTCTTCTCAATATTAGTCGCAGGTCTTTTTATTATAAAAAACTCAAAGGTGAAATATGATTCGTGAAAAAATCAATAATTTAAATAAATTTCGATTTTGTTGTTATTTTATTCTATCCTTCATTGCCATACATGTGTTGGTTGTTGTTGCGTTGCCTAACGGCGTTCTTTACTCTCTAGACTTCTCTGAAGCTTTTGCTTCTGTGTTTATTGCTTATTTCCTCTCTTGGATTT
>NZ_POVL01000106.1 GCF_002939185.1 Enterobacter sichuanensis
TTAATACAAAACAACTATCAACCATTAAGGCTTTTTCCGCAAGTTCCTTTGAGAACATTTATTCTACTTAGCGATTTTAATGTCACATTCTCTCCAGTTATATAAAGGCGCATCTAACAAGCCGTTGTATTACATGCAAATAATAAGGCACATGGCACTTATCTGTATAAATGACAAACAACAAGCCATATCATAAAATATATTTTGTACCATTTTCATATATCCTTCTAACCCGGCAGTTATTTTCGGTTTGATCAACAAATTCACCGATTAAATATCATCCCGAAAGGAAGATACCTGGGATAAAGACTATCTTTTAAAGGTTGACAGGCGTTGTGGCTCAACGGGTCATCCGTATCACGACGACACAGCGAGCTGTGTATCTGGATGTACCGGGGAAAGCATTGCTGTGGGGTGATGAAAGGCAGGATTAACACCCCGGCGAACATCACCAATGCCGGTCATCTTTGGGCTGTGATTGCTAGCGACCTTTATCAGTTATCGGCACCAGATTTAACGCAGCTGTAAAACGTGCTGGTATTCGTCGCCGGAATCCGTACCATACGCGGCAGACAAATATTGCCCTTGCTGGCTCCGAAGGTAGTACTCAATGCAACAGAATCAAGAAATTAACAAAATTGGTCGCGAAACTCTGCATGCTGCGCCAGCCAGCGGAACACTGTAGCCTTGTTAGGCATGCCGGGTCGCTCACAAACTTTGCGCAGGCTTTCTCCATCGGCAAGCAGTGAACAGATGTCAGCAGCCACCTCTGGTAGATAATCAGAAGGGCGGCCAGTTTTTTTGGTGGTCGCCATTTTGCATCCTTAAGTAAATAACAAAACCCTACTAAAATTTCAGAAATCTTTGCCGATAATTTATAACGGACTTTATGAAGGGAATATTTATGAACAATTATGCAAACTCCTCTTTCGAGGAAATAGCACTGACTATCGGAAAATTCATTCTTGTCTGTGGCGAGATTGAATTTGAAATCACTGCCACTTATCCTATTTTTACGGGGAAGAAATTATCTTCCAAATGGATGAGTGATTCATTTTTCAACAAAATCAACCACCTACAAAACGCATTAGACCTTTCTGGCCCAAAACACAAGGCTTATCATGATCTTCTGAATGAGCTATCAACTTATCGAGATTTACGAAATCATCTTTCACATGGTTTTGTTGCAATTGATGCATCGTCTTTAGTATCTGGTTCTTATACATCTATCAAAATTGGCACTAGCGATACAACATATAAAGTTGATGATCTTAAAAACAAACTCCATGAGTTGATAACTCTGCGTCAAGCTTTGAACACTGCTAATGCTGAGGCCGCTTTAGAAAAAAACCTTGGGCATTTATTGTAGCTAACTGCCATGCTTTGAGGAAGTTATCGTCTCTGGATACGGGAAGGATAGTCGCTTCCCGTTTAGTTTATTCAGTCCTGTGGGTGCATCACATTTTAAGAATTCCCCAACTCGCAAGATGGCCTCCCAGCCTGGTTTGCTCATTCGTTACTACGTTGTTTGTTCTTCTGGCTGATCGGTCTGCTCTACTGGTACTGGCGTGAACTCCACGCGCTTAACGTCGGCCGGAGCGAAGTAAAGCCACTCGCCAGTCTCCGTTGCCAGCGGCACAAATCCGTTAACCAGCTCAGGCTGACGTCGTGACATCTTGCCCGTGAAGGTTTCGCCTGTTTGGGTGGTTAGGGTGATTTGGTAGATGTCGGACATTGAGAGCCTCTTTATCCGCTTGTGGGGATACTTGGGTGATTATCCGCTGCAGGGTGCATTGCCATTACGATGGGTTAGCCCATTCTGATGACAATGTAACTATACGTAGCGGGAGAAAGCGTATCGAAGTACAATTTCAATTCATCTATTATCCAGTTTCATTTTTTCATGAGAGGTGTTTTTTTGAACCCCATCAGCTTTTTTGCAGTTAAGTTAACCTGTTTTCATAATGATAGGGAAATTATGGTTGGAACAGGTTTCCTTTACAGCCATGAAGATTACGAAAACCCCATATTGATAACGAACTATCATGTATTAACTTGTCGCTACCCTAAGGAACCAGAATCATTAATGGGGCAAATTGGTTCATCACCAAATAAAATAACTTGCCACGTTTGGGCCCCAGACGGAAGTTCATTGCATACGTTTCACATTAATATTGATGCTAACACTAGCTGGCTTGAACACCCATTGAGAGATAAAGGGGTAGATCTTGTCGGAATTCCGATAATTATTAATGACAACATAGGTTATACAAATCAAGTAACTATTCAAAATAACGATGCCATTCCTCTGCATGTAGCCTCTGACCTCTCAATCGTAGGTTACCCATTCGGCTTGGCTGTTAATACACACCTTCCAATCTGGAAAAAGGGTATTGTTGCCAGTGAACCTAATGTTAAAGTTTCGGGACTTGATTGTTTTTACATTGATGCAACAACTAAAGAGGGCATGTCAGGCTCACCTGTTTTTACTCATGAATATACGACTCAAATGATAGTTTCTCCTGAGGTGCATGAATTACACCAACGGCGTGAAAGAGGTGAAATATCTGCATTAGATTTCATCAGTGCATTACCAACTGAATCAATGAAAAATACAATTCAGGTTAAAAAGTTCAAGCTTGTAGGTATTTACTCAGGGAGAGTAACCATTGGTAAATCTATGCCTGAGATAGGTATAGTCTGGAAAGTCAGCTTAATTGAAGAAATGCTGACCGCCAAGAATTGGGTCACATCAGAATATCCACCATTCTGATAACTTAAAAAGCCTCCATACTGGAGGCTTTATTTTCTTCAATCTTACGAATACTGGCCTTATCCAGATTGCACTGCCCAAGCGCCGTATAGAGCTGAGCGTTTAACTCCAGACTTGCCTGCCACGTGAACGGGACCGACATTCCGGGGATCGGTGTATCTGCCATGAGATCAGCGCTTATCGGCACCACTGGGGCCGGAACGTAAACTGTCTGCGTATTCCCGCATGCTGTCAGCAGCGGCAGAAGGAACAAGCTGGTTAGCGCACGGATCGCCTTCAAGCGCCTGACTGATGTAGACAATGCGCGTCTCGCCTTTTTTGGCCAGTTCGTTCTTTGCATTCTGGGTAGCCTGTGAGATGTCACGGATGATGTTCATCGTGGTGATCACGTTGTTGGTGATCGCCTCTGATGTATCTGCTCTAACCATCGCCTTATCGCGCTGGTCTTTGTAGGTGATGGCGTTGCCGCGGTAGTGGTTAATGGCCCAGGCCATGGAAACCAGCAGGCAGATAACGACAGCGCAGATGATTGCGGTTAATCGGCTCATTTCTGACCCCACTCGCAAACTTCACGCTCAATCTCGCGTCGGGTGATCAGCCCCTTCCACTGCTTACCACCGGCATACGTCCAGCGCTGCAGTTCTTTGCATGCCCCCGGCACATCACCAACGTTCAACTTCTTCAGCAGCGTGGAACTGGCGAAGGCACCAGAGCCCACGTTATAGGTGAAGGAGTAAAGTGCGGCGCGGGTAGGTTCAGGGATGCGAACCTTGATCAGCGGGTCGATGGCGTTTGCCACCTTTCGCAGATCGGCCTTTAGCAGGTTGTCACACTCTTTGTCGGTGTAGCGGTGACCGCGGCGAATGTCGGATCCGGTGTGCCCATCGCAAACAGTCCAGACGCCGACCACATCCTGATAGGCGTAATAGCGCCGCCCTTCCAGCCCATCCGCATTGCCAAGCATTACTGCAGCAATGGTGATTGCTCCGGATCCGCCAACAATGGCACCCACCAGCTTATTCCTGAGTGTCGGGTTCATCTCGGCTCCTGCTGCGGCGGTTGTCTTCGCGGATCTTGAAATAGAGATTCGTCAGATACGTCAGTACGGCAATGATGATACCCACCAGCACGCCGATAGCGTTCCACTGTTCGGGACTGTAGGCATTAAGCATGCCGTTGAGGATGCTCCCGGCTGAAGCGCCATAGGCAGCACCAGTGGTTATTTTTTCCATGCGATACATGCTCTCACCTCGCGTTGTTTGCGGGTGCTGTTCGTGTAGTGGGAAAGGCCGTCAGACACGATAGCTACGTGGCATCCGGAATTGATTGTCTGCGGCCTGAATAAAAAACCCGGCGACAGGCCGGGAAGATGAGGGTAAGGCAATA
>NZ_POVL01000107.1 GCF_002939185.1 Enterobacter sichuanensis
CTTCAACTCAGCAAAAGTTCGATTTATTCAACAAAGCCTTTTTTTATATACGATCTGACGAATTCAGCAGAAGGAAACTCATCATTCGTGACGAAATAAAAATTAGTTTCCCCATTAATATAGAAATGAGTGTTTACTCACAGAAAGAAAATCAGGAGTAATTATTCTGAAGACAGATAATACAGAAGTCGTACAGCGCATTTAACTCACTTCTCAGGAGGTTAATCACTCTCTATTTGTGGACAACCGACATGTCTTAAGGCTCTGGAATAACGTGTTGATATTTCGATGCGTAGCATGCAGCGGAATATTACCGGATCAATAAAGCAGGAAGAGGCGTTTTAATTCTTTCCGCAGGATGATAGTAGGGTGACTGCCATGTCTGATTATAATGAAAAAAGTGCGATCTCCGCACTTCTCGCAGGTCATTGTTCCGATCCATTTTCCGTGCTTGGCATGCACTCAACCGATGCGGGTCTGGAAGTGCGCGCATTATTACCCGATGCCACCGATGTATGGGTGATTGAACCGAAAACCGGGCGCAAAGTCGGTAAACTCGAATGCCTCGACACACGCGGGTTCTTTAGCGGCGTTCTGCCGCGCCGGAAAAATCCTTTTCGTTACCAGCTGGCCGTCACCTGGCACGGTCAGCAAAACCTGATTGACGACCCCTATCGCTTTGGCCCGCTGCTGCAGGAGCTTGATGCCTGGCTGCTCGCTGAAGGGACTCATCTGCGGCCCTACGAGACGCTGGGAGCCCATGCCGACACCATGGACGGCGTCACCGGGACGCGTTTTTCCGTCTGGGCGCCGAACGCCCGTCGTGTGTCGGTGGTCGGACAGTTCAACTACTGGGACGGCCGCCGCCACCCGATGCGTCTGCGCAAAGAGTCCGGCATCTGGGAGCTGTTTGTCCCCGGCGCGCATAACGGCCAGCTGTATAAGTTCGAGCTGATTGACGCCCACGGCCACCTGCGGGTGAAATCCGACCCGTATGCCTTTGAGGCACAGATGCGCCCGGAAAGCGCGTCGCTTATCTGCGGCATGCCGGAAAAGGTCGAACAGCCACAGTCCCGTCAGCAGGCCAACCAGTTTGATGCACCGATTTCGATTTATGAAGTGCACCTTGGCTCGTGGCGCCGCCACGCCGATAACCATTTCTGGCTCAGCTACCGCGAGCTGGCGGACCAGCTGGTGCCTTACGCGAAGTGGATGGGCTTCACCCATCTGGAGCTGCTGCCGGTAAACGAACATCCGTTCGACGGCAGCTGGGGCTATCAGCCCACCGGGCTGTACGCGCCGACCCGCCGTTTTGGTACCCGTGAAGACTTCCGCTACTTCCTGAATGCTGCCCATGCCGCGGGTCTGAACGTGATCCTCGACTGGGTGCCGGGCCACTTCCCGTCGGATGACTTTGCGCTGGCATCGTTCGACGGCACCGCGTTGTATGAACACAGCGACCCGCGAGAAGGTTATCACCAGGACTGGAATACGCTGATCTACAACTACGGTCGCCGTGAAGTCAGCAACTTTCTGGTCGGGAACGCGCTGTACTGGATTGAACGCTTCGGGATCGACGCCCTGCGCGTGGATGCGGTTGCGTCAATGATCTACCGCGACTACAGCCGCAAAGAGGGGGAGTGGGTGCCCAATGAGTACGGCGGCCGGGAAAACCTCGAAGCGATTGAATTTCTGCGCAATACCAACCGTGTGCTCGGTGAGCAGACGCCGGGAGCGGTCACGATGGCGGAGGAGTCCACCGACTTCGCCGGGGTTACACGACCGTCTTCTACGGGCGGTCTTGGCTTCTGGTTCAAATGGAACCTCGGCTGGATGCATGACACCCTCGACTATATGCAGCTCGATCCCATCTATCGTCGTTATCATCACGACAAGATGACCTTCGGGATGCTCTACAACTACACCGAAAACTTCGTGTTGCCGCTGTCACACGATGAAGTGGTTCACGGCAAAAAATCGATTCTTGACCGGATGCCTGGCGATGCCTGGCAGAAGTTCGCCAACCTGCGCGCCTACTACGGCTGGCTGTTTGCCTTCCCCGGTAAAAAGCTGCTGTTTATGGGCAACGAGTTTGCCCAGGGGCGGGAGTGGAACCACGACGCCAGCCTCGACTGGCATCTGCTGGAAGGGGGCGACAACTGGCATCACGGGGTGCAGCGTCTGGTGCGCGATCTGAACCATACCTATCGCCACCATAAGGCACTGCACGAACTGGATTTTGACCCCTACGGCTTTGAATGGCTTGTTGTGGATGACCACGAACGGTCGGTGTTTATCTTTGTCCGTCGCGATAAAGCCGGGAACGAGATAATCGTGGCGAGCAACTTCACGCCAGTACCGCGTCACGGCTATCGCTTCGGGATTAACCAGCCGGGGCGCTGGCGTGAAGAGCTGAACACCGACTCGATGCACTACCACGGGAGCAACACCGGCAACGGCGGCTGCGTGGCAAGCGAGGCGATCGCCAGCCACGGTCGGGAGCATTCGCTGTCGGTGACTCTGCCGCCGCTGGCGACAATCTGGCTGGTACGGGAATCTGCAGGGCAATAAAACGCGCAGCTGATTTATTGCAGCTGACTTATTACCGGAGGTGATCACTTCTGAATTATTTTGCAGAAGAGTGAGGCTTTTTCTTCATTATTTTCTTTTATGGCTTTTATTTAATGGCAGGACATTATTATGAGTAAACTTGAATATACTGACAACTTAATGCTGTCGCGCCAGTTACCGCTTAAATCCGTGGCCCTGATCCTCGCCGGCGGACGTGGCACACGATTAAAAGACCTGACCACTATTCGCGCAAAACCTGCGGTGCATTTCGGCGGTAAATTCAGAATTATTGATTTTGCTTTATCGAATTGTATTAACTCCGGAATAAGACGTATCGGGGTCATTACACAATATCAGTCCCATTCACTGGTGCAGCATATTCAACGCGGCTGGGCATTCTTTAACGAAGAAATGAATGAGTTCGTGGATTTATTACCGGCGCAGCAGCGGGTGCATGGTGAGAACTGGTATCGGGGGACGGCGGATGCCGTGACCCAGAATCTGGATATTATCCGCCGCTATGATGCGGAATATGTCGTTATTCTGGCCGGGGACCATATCTATAAACAAGATTATTCGCGGATGCTGCTCGATCACGTTGAAAAAGGGGCGCGCTGTACCGTGGCCTGCCTGCCGGTCCCGGTTGAAGAGGCAAGCGCTTTTGGCGTCATGGCCGTGGATGAGAATGACAAAATCATTGAATTTGTTGAAAAACCGGCTAATCCGCCCACCATTCCTGGCGATGAAACCCGCTCGCTTGCCAGTATGGGCATTTATGTGTTTGATGCGGAATATCTCTACCAGCTGCTGGAAGACGACGATCGGGATGAACACTCCACCCATGATTTTGGCAAAGATATTATTCCCAGGATAACGGCGGCAGGTGAAGCGTATGCGCATCCGTTCCCGCGCTCCTGCGTTCAGTCGGATAATAATGCCGAGCCATACTGGCGCGATGTCGGAACCCTGGAGGCGTACTGGAAAGCGAATCTGGATTTAGCCTCAGTAGTGCCAGAGCTGGACGTTTATGACCGTAACTGGCCTATCCGTACCTATGTCGAATCGCTGCCCAGCGCCAAATTTGTTCAGGACCGTTCCGGCAGTCATGGCATGACCATGAATTCTCTGGTCTCCGGCGGCTGTATTATTTCTGGCTCGGTGGTGGTGCAGTCGGTTCTATTTTCCAGAGTTCGGATTAACTCGTTCTGTAATATTGATTCGTCGGTTTTATTACCGGGCGTCTGGGTCGGTCGCTCCTGCAGGATAAGACGCTGCGTGATCGACCGGGGATGCGTTATTCCGGAGGGGACGGTGATTGGCGAAAATGCCGTTGAGGATGCGCGACGCTTTTATCGTTCGGAAGAAGGCATCGTTCTGGTTACCAAAGAAATGCTGGACAAACTTGAGGTATGAGCCCATTTGCGGAAAAAGCGTGTCCGGCGGCAGAGAAAATATTGCCCTGTCGCGGGTCGTCTCTGTGGCTGAATAATAAGGAG
>NZ_POVL01000108.1 GCF_002939185.1 Enterobacter sichuanensis
GGTTTTTCTGAGGTACAACCTTGGTTCTCCGTCAATCAACAGTACGCAGATATCAATGTTGAGCAACAACAGAATGATCCAAATTCGATTTTGAGTTTCTATAAGCAGCTGATTGCTCTGCGTAAGTCAAATGTAAGTTTAGTGGTTGGCCGCTATCAATTGCTGCTACCTAACGACCCTAATATCTATGCTTATCAACGTGTTGCACAAGATATGACATGGACCATTATTACCAATTTAAGTCCACAAGAGAGCATCGTTGATATCGACCGCATGCAATTAGGCGAGTTAATGCTTGATAATCAGAATATCAACAATGAACACGTTCGCTCAGATTTTATAGCGACGCAAATTGCCCCACCTTATGCTGCGTATATATTTGCAAGAAAGCACTAAATTATATTTATCGCAGGGCCTTGATAAGGCTACCCTGCATTTAAACCAAGGAATCATTTATGAGTCAGTTACTATCTTTTGATTTTTGGCAACGATTTGGGAAATCCCTTATCGTTGTTATCGCGGTGATGCCAGCCGCTGGTATCATGATATCACTCGGTAAAGTTGTCGCAATGTATGCCGGTGGTATTGGTGCCATTGAAACACTAGGCGCTATTATGGAAAACATAGGCTGGGGGATCATAGTTAATCTTCACCTATTATTTGCTGTCGCTATTGGTGGATCATGGGCTAAAGAACGTGCAGGAGGAGCATTTGCCGCGCTGATCGCCTTCATCTTAATTAACCGTATCACTGGGGTTATATTAGGCGTGGATAACGCTATGCTCAGTGATCCCGAGGCGGTTGTGATGAGCCTATTTGGTTCTGAGCTACCTGTCTCTCAATTCTTCACTAATATTTTGGGTGCTCCTGCTCTAAATATGGGTGTGTTTATCGGTATTATGTCTGGCTATTTAGGTGCCAACTTATTTAACCGTTATCATGACTTCGCTCGCTTACCTCAGGTATTAGCATTTTTCAACGGTAAGCGTTTTGTACCTTTTGTTGTTATTTTCTATTCGATGATTATTGCGTTTGCTTTATCAATCGTATGGCCTTTAATTCAAGGTGCGCTTAATGATTTTGGTCAATGGATTGCAACCTCTAAAGACACTGCGCCGATCACTGCTCCTTTCTTGTATGGTACGTTAGAGCGCTTATTACTGCCATTTGGTTTACACCACACTTTAACTATTCCAATGAATTACACCGAGTTGGGTGGTACTTATGAGCTTTTAACAGGGGTGAATGCGGGGGCAAGTGTTTATGGTCAAGATCCACTATGGCTTGCTTGGGTTAGCGATTTAAATAATCTTAAATTAAGCGATCCGACAACTTACCAACATCTATTAGATACGGTGCATCCAGCACGTTTTAAAGCGGGCCAAGTTATTATCGCAGCGTCTTCATTGATTGGTATTGGACTTGCGATGTATCACTGTGTTGATAGTGATAAGCGCGCACAATACAAGCCAATGTTTTTATCTGCGTGTCTTGCTGTGTTATTAACCGGTGTGACAGAGCCTATTGAATTCATGTTTATGTTTATTGCTCCTGTTTTGTATGTTGCGCATGCGGTATTAACAGGGATTGCATTTGCGTTGGTCGATGTGATGGACCTACGTATACATGCCTTTGGTTTGATTGAGTTACTCACTCGTATACCTATGATGGTTTCAGCGGGAATCGGTGGTGATTTGGTTCGCTTCGCATTGGTTTCTATTGTTTTCTTTGGTGTTAACTATGGATTATTCCGTGTGCTCATTGTCAAATTTAAATTGCCAACACCGGGCCGTATGGGTAACTACCTCGATGAAAGTTCAGAATCCATGTCAGAAGATGAGAAGATGGACATTATTATTCAGAATTTAGGTGGCCGTGCCAATATTGCTGAGATTGATGCTTGTATGACTCGCTTGCGCATTACAGTTAATGACCCGCAGTTGGTTGCTGAATATGCATTATGGAAGCCGACAGGAGCACTTGGTGCTGTAATTAAAGAACAGGGAGTACAAGTTATTTATGGTCCAGGAGTGGATGTCATTAAATCTAGATTAGTTGAGAAGTTTTCAGCACAACCTGAGTAATTCATTCTCTACCCTAGATAAAATAACCTCGAGAAACGCAGCCTTGAGCTGCGTTTAACTCGCTACAATGAATAAGTGAATAATAAATGAAGTTAATGACGCTAAATACCCATAGTTGGCAAGAAGAGAAACAACTAGAAAAGTTGGATGTGGTAGCGCAAGCCATTATCGAGCAAGGGTGCGATGTCGTTGCATTACAGGAAGTGAATCAACATCAAAATAGCCCGGCTGTTGATGCCAATATATTAACTAATCACACCGTGCTCGCTGATAACTATGGATATTTATTACAGAAAAAACTCATGGAATACGGCTATCACTACCAACTTACATGGGATTTCGTTCATCAAAGTTATGACGTATATCAAGAGGGACTGGCATTCTTGACGCGACTGCCGATTGTCGAGCATGAGGTCATTGACCTAAGTGATAACTATGATGTGAACTTTTGGAAACATAGGCGAGCAGTGCGTATTAAGGTCACTTCTCAACGAGGTGATTTCAATCTTTATAATTGTCATTGCGGCTGGTGGAGTGACTCAGAGAGCTCATTTGAGGACCAGTTCAACAGAATAAAGGCAACATTATCAACAGAGTTGAGCTTTCTATTAGGCGATTTCAACAACCCAAGCCATATACGCAATGAAGGTTATGATCATGTATTACAGTGCGGTTTGATAGATTGTTATGAAATAGCAGAAATAAAAGACTCCGGAACTACTGTAATTAAAAATATTGACGGTTGGGAACAAAATAGCCAAGCGCTACGCATTGATTTGGTTCTTAGTAATCAACCGATGGTGGTAAAGCAGCATCAGGTGATTTTTAATAACGATTTTTATCCGGTTGTATCGGATCACTTTGGGGTTCTGGTGGAAGTAGACATTATTTAATGTTTATTCATAGACTAAACCTGGTAATGACTCCAACTTATTGATAGTGTTTTATGTTCAGATAATGCCCGATGACCTTGTCATGCAGCTCCACCGATTTTGAGAACGACAGTGACTTCCGTCCCAGCCTTGCCAGATGTTATGATGGCGGCGTTGTTTATTTCATGTTCATAATTCCTCAGGTCAGTGTTAAGTCTTGCTGTTGCATCTACAAGTGTATATTCTTTATCGATAATCATAACTTTCTCACGGTAATGCTGCCAACTTACTGATTTAGTGTATGATGGTGATTTTAAGGTGCTTGCGTGGCTTCCATTTCCATCAGATGTCCTTCCTGCTCCACTACTGAAGGCGTGGTGCGTAACGGCAAAAGCACTGCCGGACATCAGCGCTATCTCTGCTCTCATTGCCGTAAAACATGGCAACTACAGTTCACTTACACCGCCTCTCAGCCCGGTACGCACCAGAAAATCATTGATATGGCCATGAATGGCGTCGGATGTCGCGCCAGTGCACGCATTATGGGCGTTGGCCTCAACACGGTTTTACGTCACTTAAAAAACTCAGGCCGCAGTCGGTAACCTCGCGCATACAACCGGGCAGTGATGTGATTGTCTGCGCTGAAATGGACGAACAGTGGGGCTACGTCGGTGCTAAATCACGTCAGCGCTGGCTGTTTTACGCGTATGACAGGATACGGAGGACGGTTGTGGCGCACGTCTTCGGTGAACGCACTCTGGCCACACTGGAGCGTCTTCTGAGCCTGCTGTCGGCCTTTGAGGTCGTGGTATGGATGACGGATGGCTGGCCGCTGTATGAACCCCGCCTGAAGGGAAAGCTGCACGTT
>NZ_POVL01000109.1 GCF_002939185.1 Enterobacter sichuanensis
TTGGTCAAAGGGATGTGGGGAGCAATATAAAGTACTGGTCAATTGGTCGGTTTTTTTTTGCAAAGATAACGGTATATCGCTTCCCGCGAAAATAGCATTTCATCAGGTGTTGCTGTACTCTTTATTTTTGGGATCTTCTGTTGGATGACTCCCCCTCAAATTAACATATAAAGCCTGGCGTTTAATAAGAGCGAATTAGCCCTCTGTTCATTTAATGAAAAATGACTGTTCCTTCAAAAATATCTGGCCTGAATATAAATTACTCGATATTCTGTAATGCTTTGTCTTTTTTGTGAACAGGAAAAAGTATGCTTAGTACATTACCCGAGTTACACAGAAGTTTTGCAGAGCAACTCAGGCTTAAATTTCAGGCTGATTCGCGGATCCACTCCCTTCTCGCTGGCGGCTCGCTTGTTCATGGCGGGTTCGATAAATACTCCGATCTCGATTTTATCGTTGTGGTAGACCCTCTCTACTATGATGACATCATGGCGCAGCGCTTTGCACTCGCCGGAACACTGGGCCATCTGCTCCATGCTTTCACCGGGGAACATGTCGGAGAGCCTCGTCTGCTTATCTGCCTGTTGGGCGGTGCTTGCCATGCTGAAAGCCAGCACGTGACCCTGAAAGGTATCAGTCTGGTTCGCCCCCGCGTTCAGACGACGTTTGCGAAAAAATGGTCGTCTGAATTTCGGTTGTGACGCTCTGACGGAATGCTTAGATTCATTTTCAATCTATCGAGAGGATATGAATATGAACTTTGCAGACCTCCACAACCCGCATGATCCCCTTCTTATCGCTAACGTCTGGGATGCTGCCAGTGCTGTCGCGGCGCAAGAAGCCGGTTATCAGGCACTGGGAACGTCCAGCGCAGCAATCGCGTCCACACTGGGATATGAAGACGGGCAGGGAATGCCGTTTGATGAGTTATTTTATATGGTCACCCGTATCCTGGCTGTCAGCAAACTGCCCCTGAGCGTTGATATGGAAGCAGGGTATGGGGATTCAGCCGAAGAGATAGCAGCCAACCTCAGGCGCCTTGCACAGACAGGCGTAGCAGGCGTTAACCTTGAAGACAGCAGAGTCATAAACGGGGTGCGTCAGCTTGACGATGCCTCTGATTTTTTCCGTATTCTAAGCACAGTATGTGATGCGCTGAGAAGCGAAAATTGTCGCCTGTTTCTGAACATCCGGACTGATACTTACCTACTCGGGCATAAAGATGCGTTGCAGGAGACAATATTACGGGGTCAGCGCTATAAAGCTGCAGGTGCTGACGGCCTTTTTGTTCCCTGTCTGACGTCAGAGAAAGACATCAGCCTCATTGCAGAGGCAACGGGGCTGCCTCTGAATGTGATGTGCATGCCCGATCTTCCGTCATTCGACAGGCTGAAACGGGCCGGGGTAAGCCGCATTTCAATGGGCAATTTTGTTCATTCGGCCATGCAGTCAACGCTGACGGACGTCATGCATACGATCCGATCTCGTCAGACGTTTGAAGGACTTTTTAATGATGAAAATAACCGATAAGAATTTATGCGATATCTGGTATCAGGCATTACTTGAACGTGCTTCAGAATATACTGGCGTGTTTTTTGTTGGCGTCAAAACCACGGGCGTATTCTGCATTTCGGTATGCCGGGCACGAAAACCCAAACGTGAAAATGTCGAGTTTTATAAAGATGCCAAATCTGCCCTTGCGGCCGGCTTTCGTCCCTGTAAGGTCTGCCGCCCCGCTGAAAATGCGCACAGCGCGCCATTATTCGTTGAACAGGCAGTTGCGCTTGTCAGGCGCGATATTAAATCCCGCGTAACTGACGCGGAGCTACGCCAGCATGGAATCAGTCCGGAGCGGGTAAGGCGCTGGTTCCTGCAACTTCACGGCATCACTTTTCAGGCTTTCCAGCGAATGCAGCGGGTCAACGTTGCCCTGCAGGAACTGAAAAGCGGACGCACTGCGACGGACGTTGCGCTGGACAATGGCTATGAATCCCTTAGCGGGTTTGGTTATACCTACAAGCGGCTTACTGGCGCAGCGCCGACTCAGACAACCCAGGTGATTGTGATTCACCGGTTTACCACCACGCTTGGGCCGATGTTTGTCTGTGCGACAGAGCGGGGAGTGTGCCTGCTGGAGTTTACCGATCGCCGGATGTTAGAAACAGAGTTTCGCGATATTCAGCGGTTATTTAACGCCAGAATTGTCACCGGAGAAAATAGCCATACCCGGCAGACAGTAAAAGAGATTGGCGAGTATTTTGCCGGAACGCGCCGACAGTTTGATCTTTCTTTAGATGCTCCGGGCAGTGATTTTCAACAATCCGTCTGGCAAGAACTGCGTGCAGTTCCCTATGGACAGACCTCAAACTATCAGGCCATTTCACTGAGGCTTAATAAGCCAAATGCTGTGCGCGCCGTCGCTGCTGCTAATGGGGCAAACCGGATTGCGATTGTGATCCCCTGTCACAGGATAATTGGAAAAGATGGCGCGATGACGGGTTACGGAGGGGGAATTTCACGTAAAGAATGGCTTATTGAGCATGAGAGGAAGAATGTTTAATGGGGTGATACTTCAGTGTCGCCGGGAAATTTCTGGGCTTTCAGGTCTTCATCATTCGCTGAGCCTGCATACTTCTCAGGAGCATTTATCCTGCTCTGCGAAAAGCCTTTTCATTCTGTTAAATAATGACTTCAGCTTACGTTTTCCGACGCCGGTGCGGTAGTTATCGTTATGTACTTTTTCAGACCAGACGTCCGTTTAACACCTTTGGGAGCGGAAACAAAAGGAAGCCGCAGACGAGGTGAATCGGACACTTTCAGTATCCAGATATAATCCCCAATAAACCTGAAATCCACGCTATCCTCAGTAACCTGGAGATCCGCAAAAGTTCCTGTCGAGTACTCATTTCCTAAATGAACAATTTCTTTAAGCCCGTCATGAACGTCAATAAGGGCAATCGTCAGGGATTCCTCGAAAATAATGTCATCTGTCAGAAACAGGATGTAGCGCTGCTCATTAACCTGGACTGCTGCTTCAAGCACCTTCCCCGGTACAAGAATGCCGGTGCTTTTACCATTGAGCACAACGTCAGATTGAGCCTGGGATACATCGGTAGCTTCGCGAACCTTAACCAGAGATATTGAATTAACCTGTTGCATAATCACTTCCACAAACGTCCTGTTTCCCATGCAGCAAAAGCACTGCCGACGAAGCCATCGATAGTTGTGTCAACGCCCCCTATTGAATGATAAGGCCGTCTGGCAATTTCTGGTATCCATTGAAGCCGGAAGGCGCGCAAAGTTGTTCATGCCGGGAACCTCTTTCCCAACATTTTTTGTCGTGGCATCGTCTGAACCCAAAATTAGGATAACGTTAAGGCGCATGTTCTGGACGGTACCAAAGGCCAGTATTAGGATTTAGTTCGTCAGCTTAAACAGGGAAAGGTTATGGATACGACCGAACAGTTAAACGGAAAATACTTCTTTGATGGAATGAGCGTCGATAAAGAGGAGCTGCTTTACTGGCTTCTTCTGGATGAATTTAAAAAGCAGTTTAGCGATGTGATTGACTTGCTGGCAATTGCTTCCATGTTGGTCAGCTTGCCGGTAATCCCTGTTAGCGGGAAACTGGGGGCAGGTGCTGCAACCAGGGGAACAAGCCCGCTTTCTCTTGGGCTTCGTACGCTTATCCGACAGCGTTTTAAGCAGGGCCGTAGAACCATCACCTGGGCAAAACTCTTACGTGGCGAGTGGGCATACACAACCAGTATAGGGGCATACATCGGGAGATGGCTCCCTTGGGTTGGTGCCGTAC
>NZ_POVL01000011.1 GCF_002939185.1 Enterobacter sichuanensis
CTAGAGCATGTTCCTGTTAGCGAAAAGTCATCTCAACGATGGTTTATGCTTAAACCGGACTTTCTTATCATCGGTGGGCAGACGTTGGTCCTCGATGCTAAATGGAAACTATTAGATAGCAGAGCCGGTGACAGCCTAAGGAAGTATGAAATCAGCCAGGCTGACCTCTATCAGATGTTTGCCTATGGGCAGAAGTATCTCCATGGGCAAGGAAATATGATGTTGATTTATCCGCGGCATCAGTACTTTGCTGAACCGCTACCGGTGTTCCGTTTCGATGAAGATTTATCTCTGTGGTGCGTGCCCTTTGACCTTGAATCGGGGGGATTAGTAAAAGGTGAATGGCGGGATTCGTTCCGCTGCTTTCCGGGTGATGATCCTGCAACGGCTTATGAATAAGCCATTCACTTCTAGAAAGTTAGAATGGCGAGGGAGAAGTAATCATGCTCTATAAAGATTTCTATCATTTACTGTTGGAGTCATTTTCCCAACCAGTTGAGCTATTCACTGGCTCAAGAAATGTACCTTTTACTCTCTATGCTGAAGAAACAAAGCTGTTTGTCCGAAATGGAAAAGATAATATCAGCCGTATCGATCCTAAAGAAGTTGCAGCGTTTGTTGAGCGGTTTGAAGAAAGTGAAAGTTTGTTAGCAAAAGACTATCAGGATGTGACTTTCAAAGCCTCCTATTTGTTGGCAGCAATGAAATATATTACTGAGCAGAATGCATCTGTTGTGCGATTCCACAGTGAAGAAATTCACAACAGCGAAATACAATATAAATACTGGCTAAAAGCAAATCCTGAAGGCTATGTTTTAAATTTGCTTAAAAGAAGTGAGGTAAGCAGTGAACTGGACCTTACAAATTCAACTTGTCTGCATTCCGCTGGCTGTTCTTCGGTAAATAATGAACGCAGTTATTCTCATTCAGAGCCATTCACTGGTAATGATTACTTTAAAATTTGCTCAGTAAGCCTTTGTCTTCTTGAGAAAGAAGCCATCAAAATAACAAAGCTTAGCACTGTGAAAAAGCATTCTTGTTTAAAGAGTAAAATGCCTTAATTCCACTTTAACGCTTTATATTGAATCGGCACGGGTTTAACAGACTGCTCAGAGCCATTTATGGACTAACCCCCCGGTAGACGATCCTGCCCTATAGCTGGACTTACCCATTCCCAGATCCAAATCCGACGCAAAGAAAAAGGACTTAGATGATTTCTCATCTAAGTCCTTGATATGTCTGGTGGCCCCTGCTGGACTTGAACCAGCGACCAAGCGATTATGAGTCGCCTGCTCTAACCACTGAGCTAAGGGGCCGTGGCGGTGAATTATAAAGTAACTCCCCTCAGCAATCCAGCCATTCACACCTGCCTGCTGTTTTTATAAACAACGCATAATCAATCCTTTATACTTCCCTGACGATGTATTGAGCGGGAGTAACGATGATCAACGATATTCTGGCCCCAGGACTGCGGGTGGTGTTCTGCGGCATTAACCCGGGCAAGTCCTCGGCGCACACCGGTTTTCACTTTGCCCATCCGGGAAATCGCTTCTGGAAGGTGATCTATCAGGCCGGGTTTACCGACAGGTTACTCAGGCCTGAAGAGGAACAGCACCTGCTGGATACGCGCTGCGGCATTACAATGCTGGTTGAGCGCCCGACGGTACAGGCGAGCGAAGTCAACCTGCATGAGTTGCGCAGTGGCGGCCGGGAGCTGATCAAGAAGATTGAAGATTATCAGCCCGCCGCGCTGGCGATCCTCGGTAAACAGGCCTACGAGCAGGCATTCAGCCAGCGTGGGGCGCAGTGGGGCAAGCAGGCTATCACCATCGGTGTGACGCAGGTGTGGGTGCTGCCGAATCCGAGCGGGCTGAACAGGGCGACGCTGGACAAGCTGGTAGAGGCCTATCGGGAACTGGATGAGGCGCTGATGGTGCGGGGGCTTTAATTCTCTGCGGCCTGATGCCCTCACCCTGGGAGAGGAAATAAACAAAAAAAAAGCTCCCGATTGGGAGCTTTTTGCTGTTTACCTGGGTTAGTCGTCCAGGAAGCTACGCAGCACTTCAGAGCGGCTTGGGTGACGCAGCTTACGCAGCGCCTTCGCTTCGATCTGACGGATACGTTCGCGGGTTACGTCGAACTGTTTACCCACTTCTTCCAGCGTGTGGTCGGTGTTCATATCGATACCGAAACGCATACGCAGCACTTTGGCTTCACGGGCGGTCAGGCCGGCCAGCACGTCGTGCGTGGCGGCACGCAGGCTCTCGGTGGTGGCAGAGTCCAGCGGCAGCTCGAGGGTGGTATCCTCGATGAAATCTCCCAGATGCGAATCTTCATCATCACCGATAGGTGTTTCCATGGAGATTGGCTCTTTGGCGATCTTCAGCACTTTACGGATCTTGTCCTCCGGCATCAGCATGCGCTCGGCCAGCTCTTCCGGCGTCGGCTCACGACCCATCTCCTGCAGCATCTGGCGGGAAATACGGTTGAGCTTGTTGATGGTCTCAATCATATGCACCGGAATACGAATGGTGCGCGCCTGATCCGCGATAGAGCGGGTGATAGCCTGACGGATCCACCAGGTTGCGTAGGTGGAGAACTTGTAACCACGACGGTATTCGAACTTATCTACCGCCTTCATCAGACCGATGTTGCCTTCCTGAATCAGATCCAGGAACTGCAGACCACGGTTGGTGTATTTCTTGGCGATAGAGATAACCAGACGTAAGTTTGCTTCAACCATCTCTTTCTTCGCACGGCGGGCTTTCGCTTCACCAATGGACATACGACGGTTGATGTCTTTAACCTGCTCGATGGTCAGGCCAGTCTCTTCTTCAATCTGCTGCAGTTTCTGCAGGCCGCGATACACGTCTTCTTTCACGTCGTGCAGTTTTTCAGACCACGGCTTGTTCATCGCGATAGCTGCGTTGAACCAGGTTTCGCTGGTTTCGTTGCCGGTGAAGAGGGTGATGAAGTTCTTCTTCGGCATTTTGCACTGCTCAACGCACAGTTTCATGATGATGCGTTCCTGGGTACGTACGCGATCCATCATCACGCGCATGCTGTTCACCAGGTAGTCGAACTGTTTTGGCACCAGGCGGAACTGTTTGAACACTTCAGACAGTTTCAGGATCTCTTCCTGAGCGGCGGCATGGCTGCGGCCTTTCGCTTTGATGGTGTCACGCGTCACTTCGTACTGAGTACGCAGCTCGGCAAATTTCTCACGTGCCAGTTCCGGGTCGATGCTGTTGTCATCATCCGCGGTGTCGTCGTCGCTCTCTTCCTCATCTTCGTCTTCGTCATCATCCATCTCTTCCTGAGACAGTTCAGAACCGACGTGAGTGGCGGTTGGCGCCATATCTTCTTCAGCGTTCGGGTCGACAAAACCGGTGATCAGGTCAGACAGGCGCGCTTCTTCCGCTTCAACGCGATCGTACTGCTCCAGCAGATAGGTGATCGCTTCCGGGTACTCAGCTACAGAGCACTGAACCTGGTTGATCCCGTCTTCGATGCGTTTTGCGATGTCAATTTCGCCTTCGCGGGTCAACAGTTCAACGGTGCCCATTTCGCGCATATACATGCGGACCGGGTCAGTAGTACGCCCGATTTCAGATTCCACGCTGGACAGTACCTGTGCAGCAGCTTCTTCCGCATCTTCGTCAGTGTTGTTGGAGGTTTCAGCCAGCAACAGATCATCGGCATCCGGTGCTTCTTCCATCACCTGAATGCCCATGTCATTGATCATTTGGATGATATCTTCGATTTGATCTGAATCGACGATATCTTCCGGCAGATGGTCATTGACCTCGGCATAGGTCAGATAGCCTTGCTCCTTACCACGTTGGACAAGAAGTTTCAGCTGTGACTGCGGGTTTTGCTCCATAAGACGGTATCCACACTTAATTCGTTTGATTGGTGTCGGCGATGGGGCTGCCAACCTTTAAAGCGAGGGCGTACTTATATTTTTGCCGCTGCCTCTCAGTGCGGCTGCCGGGGGCTTCCCGATCGATATTCGGCACTTAAGCCGTTAAATACTTTTGTCTTTGACTTATTTCTTCGCCAGTTCCTGGTTAATCATCCAGAGCTCCCGGCGTTCTTCGCTGCTCAAACCGTGTGTGCGCTCGCGAGCAATCAACTCTTCCTGGCGCAGCTCAAGCATCGAATCAAACATATGGTTGAGTGAGTCGGTGAACGTTTTTTCTGCAATGTCCTTATCAGCTATATCGTCCCACATCGACAATTTTTCAAGGGTAGCGGCCTCTTTTGTACCGCGATAATGCTCTAAAAGTTGTCCGGTGGTCAGACCTGGCTGAGACAAACAAGTGTTGACCAGTTCTGAAAATAAGCCAAGTCCGGGCAATTTTTCGTGGTCCAAACCCGCCAGCGACGGCACTTGCGGCGCAAGCTCGGGGTTTTGAACCAGCAACCCTATCAGTATACGCATGGTTGTGCGTTTTAGCTGAGGCGCGGCGCGAACCGTGCCGTTTTCAGCCTGTTTAGGCATTAAACGTTCAAGCTGGCTGTCATCCAGAATGCCGAGCTTGTTGCCTAACTCCTGACGCAGATAGATACGCAGCGTTTCGCCGGGCACCTGGCTGATTAACGGCAGCGCCAGCGTACTGAGCTGCGCGCGCCCGTCAGGGGTACTCAAATCGACCTGCGGCATCAGGCTGTTAAATAGAAACGTGGAGAGCGGCTGAGCCTGCTCCATCCGCGCTTCAAACGCCGCTTTGCCCTCTTTACGCACCAGCGTATCCGGGTCTTCACCGTCAGGCAGAAACATAAAGCGCAACTGTCGGCCGTCGGTCATGTAGGGTAGCGCGGTTTCCAGTGCGCGCCAGGCGGCGTCACGTCCTGCGCGGTCACCGTCGTAACAACAAATTACGTTGTTGGTCACGCGGAACAGCAGCTGGATATGATCCGCCGTCGTGGACGTTCCTAACGACGCTACCGCGTAGTTAATGTCGTACTGCGCCAGCGCAACAACGTCCATATACCCTTCGACGACCAGAAGACGCGGAGGTTCCGCATTGTTTTGTTGCGCCTCATAAAGGCCATACAGTTGGCGGCCCTTATGGAAAATATCGGTTTCCGGGGAGTTGAGGTACTTCGGCAGGGCATCACCCAGCACGCGACCACCAAAACCAATCACCCGGCCACGCTTGTCGCGGATCGGGAACATCACCCGTTCACGGAAGCGGTCGTAGCTACGTCCCTGGTCGTTGGTGACCAGCATGCCTGCATCGATAAGAGACTTACGATCTTCGCTATTGCCGCCAAAACGCTTTAACACGTTGTCCCAGCCGGGCGGGGCGTAACCAATAGCGAAACGCGCAATGACCTCATCGCTCAGTCCGCGCTTGTTCAGATACTGACGCGCAGGCTCAGCCGCAGAGTGCTTAAGAGACTGTTGGTAAAACGAATTCAGGCCATCCATCAGTTGATACAGCGTTTGCCGTTGATGGCGCTCGATCTGACTTGGGCCACTGCCTGCTTCATACGGCACTTCAAGGTTATGCATCGCCGCCAGCTCTTCGACGGTTTCAACGAACTCGAGCTTGTCGTAGTTCATTAAAAAATCAACGGCATTACCGTGAGCACCACAGCCGAAGCAATGGTAAAACTGCTTTTCACCGTTTACGGTGAAGGAGGGGGTTTTTTCGTTATGGAACGGACAGCACGCATGGTAATTCTTGCCCTGCTTTTTCAGCTTTACCCGCGCGTCGATGAGATCGACGATGTCGGTTCTGGCGAGCAGGTCATTGATGAAAACGCGTGGGATTCTTCCGGCCATATGCCCCAAAATTTAAGCGACTTATAAACGAAAACAAGCCGCGCATTCCTTCCGGAAGCACGGCCTTACGACTATTACTCTGTCTGTCAATTGAGGGCGTTGGCCCTCAATCAATTAGTACAGACGAGTACGGCGTGCGTTTTCGCGAGCCAGTTTCTTCGCGTGACGTTTCACAGCGGAAGCTTTAGCGCGCTTACGTTCGGTCGTTGGTTTTTCATAAAACTCACGACGACGAACTTCAGCCAGAACACCTGCTTTCTCGCATGAACGTTTGAAGCGACGCAGTGCTACGTCGAACGGCTCGTTTTCACGTACTTTAATTACCGGCATGTAACTCTCACCTTTAATAAATTCGGTTTGCCGCTGGCATCAGCGCCAGCTTATTTCAAAATGGTGCGGAATTTTACTGCAAATGCTGCTGCTTTGTAAAGCACCGAAGCGATTTTGAAAGGGACTTTTATAAGGGGGAAGAGTATACACGAGCGGATGTCCTGGGGCGAACAAAGTTTTACATCAACCCGCATTCGCCCTACACTGCGCGGTATTGAAGCGAGGTAAAACAAGTCATGCGTGTACTGGGTATTGAAACATCCTGCGATGAAACCGGCATCGCCATTTACGACGACGAAAAAGGGCTTCTGGCCAACCAACTGTATAGTCAGGTGAAATTGCACGCTGACTACGGCGGCGTCGTACCTGAACTGGCCTCTCGTGACCACGTGCGTAAAACGGTTCCCCTGATTCAGGCGGCGCTGAAAGAGGCCGGGTTGCGTTCAAACGATATTGATGCCGTGGCCTATACCGCAGGCCCGGGGCTGGTTGGCGCGCTGCTGGTTGGCGCCACGGTGGGACGTTCGCTGGCGTTCGCGTGGGATGTGCCGGCCATTCCGGTGCACCATATGGAAGGGCATCTTCTGGCACCGATGCTGGAAGAGAATCCGCCTGAGTTTCCGTTTGTGGCGCTGCTGGTCTCAGGTGGGCATACCCAGCTGATCAGCGTGACGGGCATTGGCAAGTATGAACTGCTGGGTGAGTCGATCGACGACGCCGCCGGTGAAGCGTTCGACAAAACCGCCAAGCTGTTGGGTCTCGATTACCCGGGCGGCCCGATGCTCTCCAGAATGGCGTCGCAGGGAACGGAAGGGCGCTTTGTCTTCCCGCGCCCGATGACCGACCGGCCAGGGCTGGATTTCAGCTTCTCCGGGCTGAAAACCTTCGCGGCCAACACTATCCGCAATAATGATGACAGCGAGCAGACCCGGGCCGATATTGCCCGCGCGTTCGAAGATGCGGTGGTCGATACGCTGATGATCAAGTGCAAGCGCGCGCTGGATCAGACCGGCTTTAAGCGTCTGGTGATGGCCGGTGGCGTCAGCGCCAACCGTACGCTGCGCGCGAAGCTGGCCGAGATGATGCAAAAACGCCGCGGGGAAGTGTTCTATGCGCGTCCGGAATTCTGTACCGATAACGGGGCGATGATCGCCTACGCCGGGATGGTGCGTCTGAACGCGGGAGCGACCGCCGATCTCAGCGTCTCCGTACGTCCGCGCTGGCCGCTGGCGGAACTGCCCGAGGCCTGAAGGCGCTAAACCCGGATGTCAGATGGCGATATCAAACATCCGGGTTGTGGCGAGCAGACAATAAAGATGGCAGTCGCTGGCGACATGTAATTTCTCCATCGCCCGAAGTTTATGTGCGCTGACGGTTTTGATGCTCAGATGCATCTGCCTCGCGATTGCCACCAGCGGTAACCCTCTGCACAGCAGGCGCAGCACATCCATCTCACGCGGCGACAGCTCGTCTGCGCTCTGCTTTCCTGACTGGAAAAAGGCGTTCATTGTTGAGCGCTCAATATACATCTCCCCGCCAGCCACGGTAACCAGGGCCTGAATGAGCCGCTTTTCACTGACATTGCGGGTAATGTAGCCGTGGGCGCCCGCTTTCAGCGCCGCGCGGATCAGCTGTGGGTTGCTGTAGGGGGAAACCATAATAACCTTCAGCAGCGGATATTGACGGGTGATCCACTTCAGCAGCGCCAGACCGTCCATTCCGCTAGCAGGATGTGGCCCCTGCGATGTGCGCAGGTGGTAGCCCAGCAGCAAAATGTCAGGCGTTTCTTGCGCGAGCATCTCCACCAGGGCTGATGTTGCATCCGCTTCCCCCGCCAACGTAAAGGAAAGCGAGTGAAGACTCAGATTAGTTGCCAGCTGATCCACAATAATGGCGTACAGTCCACGCCGAAAAATAGGGTTTTCATCAGCAATGGCAAATTTGACGGTCACGGAGGTTCCTCTTGCGTTATACGCGTATATGTCCTGGTTGAAATTATTTTACCTGAGAGATGGTTTTATCTGTAAAACATGCAGGAAGATATTTTTATTGTCGTTATTTGTTTTTAAGTAATTTTGTTTGCATGACTGGTTGACTTATTTTATCTCTTTTTTGTGACGCTTTATAAAGAAAATTCTCAGCGTTAAATAGAGGGTTCTCATTGTTCCGTGATGCGCATTAATACAGTTTGAATAAAGCAATTAAGCGTATACATGTCATAAAGGAACAATGGCTCAAATGAAAAAAAGTATTCTCTCACTGTTAATTTGCGCAGCGGTAATCAGCTCTGCGTATGCTGAAGCAGCGACAAAGGTAGAGTTCGCTCAGGAGGGCGTCACGTATACGGCTATCGTCGTAAAACTTAAGCCCGGCAAGCCCCTGCTGAAAGCTACAAACACCGCCACCACGACGGCGCCAGAGGAGCTCACGCTCGGCGATCCCTCTTTAGTGGCGAATAAAATGTTTCGCTCCAATAAACTTCGTAGCACCCAGTCGGATGAATTAACTAAACTGGATGCTACCTACGGGTTTGATCGCTATATGCGGATAGATATTCCTGAAAACAAAAGTCAGGATAAAGCCTTTATTAACCACGCGATTGCCGAGCTGGAACAAAATCCAAAAGTTGAATTAGTGTATGCGGAAGCCATGCCGGTTTCGCTGGATGAATATCAACATGATAATACCACGGCGCCGCTTTTACGCCAGTTCGCCGGAAATGCGACGCTGACTGCCACTGCCGTTCCTGATTTCCGTAATCTGCAGGATTATTTAAAATCCTCTGCGGAAAAACGCCCGGGTTATTATATGGGTGGGGTTAACCGCGACGGCGTTAGCGGTTATGCCGGTAGCGATGGGACTGGCGTTACCATTATCTCCACCGAAAACTGCGCCTGGAACACCAGCCACGTTAACTTACCGGCGATGGCCCTGAGCCAGGGCGACCGCACCTGGAAACCCGGCTGTGGCGATCATGACTCCTCTTCCGTGGGGATTATGGCAGGGAAAGATATCGGCAGCGGTATTCGCGGCTTTGCCTGGAACAGCAAGGTGGGTTATGCCGCCTGGCAGACGAACAATCTTTATAACATGATCCCCCTGCTGAAAGCGGGTGACGTGGTGCAGGTGGGTATGCAGGCCGAAAGCGCCAAACCTGCTGGCTGCACGAAAGAGTGTTATAACCCATGGGAGGCGCAGCCAGCCTTCTTTGATATCACTAAGGCGCTGACCGATAAAGGGGTATATGTCATCGCTGCCGCAGGTAATGGTGGCCTCAGCCTTGACGATCCGGCTTACAACGGCAAATTTGATCTGTCAGTGAAGGATTCCGGCGCGATTATTGTTGGCGCAATGTGTGCGAGTGATGGCAAAAAAGCGTACTTCAGCAGCTATGGCTCACGTGTGACCAGCGCGGCGTGGGGCTGCTGGGACGTGGTGACCACCGGCAGTGGCGATTTGTACAGAGACGGCGTCAATAACTACACCCGTTCATTTGCCGGTACGTCCTCCGCTAACCCCATCATTGCAGGGGTGGTGGCGAGCCTGTCAGGGATTGCAAAAGCGCACGGGATTACTGTTACGCCGAAGCAGATGCGTCAGATTCTGCAGGAAACCGGGACGCCGCTGGCAAACGGGGATTCGGCAAAGATTGGCACCTTCCCGGAGATGGAGCGTGCGGTTGCCCGTATTATGGCGTTGAAAGACGGCGGCACGCCTGCCGCTCCGGCGCCAACTGCCGCCGCGGGAGCAGATTATACGATGGTCTCCCCGACGACTGGCGTAAGTACCTATCCGCTGGACGGCAGCAAGAGCCTGAATGCCGTATCCTTTAACTGGAGCGTGACGAAAGGGGCGGAAACCTTCTCGCTGGAAGAAAAACTGAACGGCACGCTGGTCAAGAGTGTGGATAGCGCGCATGCCTATGCCGTCATTCCTGCCAACAGCGAGGGAGAGGCGACCTACACCCTGACCACCACCGGCGCGGATGGGCGTACCGCGACCGACAGCATGACCATTAAGGTCAGTAAGCCCGTGGTGCCGCCGAAGGACGATACGCCAGCGAAAGATGACACACCGGTAAAACCTGCGGCGCCGGCCTACAACGCCAAAATTGCCTATCCAACCAAATGCACCAAAGTCTCGTACGACGGTAAAATCTGGTTTAACCAGTGGTATGTCAACCCGGGCCAGGAAACGCCGGGAACCGGCGGCCAGTGGGGCGCATGGCGCGAACAGGGTTCTTCTAATAACAGCTGTAAATAACCCTCACGGCCTGGCGTTATGCCAGGCCTTTTTTAGATCCGCAACATCCCTTTCTCTTCCAGAAACGCAACGATCGTCGCCAGACCGTCACCCGCTTTCAGGTTGGTAAAGGTCCACGGACGTTCGCCGCGCATGCGGTTGGTGTCACGCTCCATCACCTCCAGCGAAGCCCCCACGTACGGCGCGAGATCGGTTTTGTTGATCACCAGAAAATCGGATTTGGTGATCCCCGGCCCGCCCTTGCGGGGGATCTTCTCACCTTCGGCCACGTCGATGACGTAGATCGTCAGGTCAGCCAGCTCGGGGCTGAAGGTCGCGCTCAGGTTGTCGCCGCCGCTTTCAACGAAGATCAGATCCAGATTGCCGAATTTTTCGCTCAGCGCTTCAACGGCTGCCAGGTTCATCGAAGCATCTTCGCGGATGGCGGTGTGCGGACAGCCGCCAGTCTCCACGCCGACGATGCGCTCCGGCTCAAGGGCGCCAGCTTCGGTCAGGATGCGCTGATCCTCTTTGGTGTAGATATCATTCGTCACCACCGCCAGGTGATACGTGTCGCGCATCGCCTTGCAGAGTGCTTCCAGCAGCGCGGTTTTGCCCGACCCCACCGGGCCGCCTACGCCCACGCGCAGGGGATGTTTGTAATCAGCCATGTTGCTTCCTCAGGAACGGAAAAGTCGTGAATATTGTGTTTCGTGGCGGGCAGAAGCGATGGCGGAAAGCGGCGTTGCCGCGCCCAGCTCGTCGTCGCCACGTAAAAAAGCCTGTTCAAGCCCGGCCGCAAAATGGTCGCTCAGCGCGATGATCAGCTGCTGCGCGGCCTGTTGCCCAAACGGCACCAGCTTGACGCCCGCCATTACCGCGCTCTCAATCCAGCTATAGCCGAGACTCAGGGCCAGCTCGCGCACGCCAATGCCCCAGCGTACGCCGAGCCACGCCATGCCACAGAGCTGGCTCTGCATAAACAGCGTCTGCCATCGGGCCGGGCAGTCCGGCTCCCAGCTTTTAATGAGACGCGTAAAGGCGGCACCGCGATTGCGCTCTTCTTCCCGCAGTTCACGGGTTTCCCGGCAGGCGAGAAGGTAAGCCGTCCAGCGTTTTGCTGCCGCAAGGTCGCCTTGTTCACAGGCCCGGTACAGCCGGACAAACAGCGGCAGGTCAACGCAGAAAAAGCTCTGCTCCATCTGTAGCGTTTGCCAGCGTTTAAAGGCGTCGGCATCTGTGATCCAGCCTGCTTCCACGGCCCACTCCAGCCCCTGCGACCAGGTAAATGACCCGACCGGCAGGCTGCTGCTGGAGAGCTGCATCAGGCGCAGCCACTGGCGGGAATGCTCCATCAGCTCATCAGCGCCAGCAGGGCAGAAACGATCAGCCCGCCGCCGAAGGTTTTGCGCAGGCTGTCGTGTCGGCGCAGCAGCAAGCCTGCGGCGAAACTGGCGCACAGTACGGTAGCGCTGGCGAACATAAACCCGCTGGTGAAGAGCCAGAAGCTATGGCCGGACATCTCCACGCCGTGCGCCCAGCCGTGAAACATCGCCAGGGCTGGTACCGCCAGCAGCAGGCGGTTTTCGGTTTTAAACATCATCACGCCGCAGACCGCCAGCGAGGCGATAATCAGCATCTCCATGCCGCTAAAGCCGCCGAGCAGGCTACCCGCCACGGCGCCGACAAGCATCATCCCGAGGGTGGCAAACGGCAGCAGCAGTTTGCGGCCGCTCAGCGCCGAGAGCACGCCTGCGCCCGCCAGCATCAGCAAGTGATCGAGCCCGGTCAGCGGGTGGAAGAAACCAGCCTGAAAGCTGTCGGCGCCGTGGCCAGGATGGGCGAGCGCGGGAACCGAAAAGGCCAGCAGTAACAGGGGAAGTAACGTGCGCATGAGTAATCCTCAGTGTGAATGGGCGTGAGAGTGGCTATGACTGTGGGCATCGCTGGCATACGCGCCCGCTTCCGGTTCAAACGGCAGAGTGGCGTACGTCACCTCCAGCCCGAACTGGCGCAGCATGTCGTCGAGAACATGATCGTGGTGATAGCGCAGCTCGCCGGGCATCACCTGCAGCGGCACGTGGCGGTTGCCAAGGTGGTAGCAGGCGCGGGCGAGCAGGAACGGATCGGCGCAGCGCACCACGGAGACGGACTCCGGGGCGGCGATCACTTCGATCACCTCGCTGCCGTCGTCGTTGCTGAGCAGGTCGCCGCCGCGCAGCAGTAAACCGCGCGGCAGCATCAGTCCGGCTTCGCGTCCGTCGTTCAGCGCCACGCGGGCGCGGCTTTTCACCCGCACGTCAATCGGCAGCGTGACGCTGGCGGTAATCGGGTGTGCATGGTCCAGGCGTTGGGTTAAATAGATCATCATCACTCCTCAAAACAGGAAATAGCGTTGCGCCATCGGCAGAACCTCAGCCGGTTCGCTGGTAATCAGTTCACCGTCAACGCGCACTTCATAGGTTTGCGAATCGACGGTGATATTTGGCTGCAGGCCGTTGTGGATCATGTCTGCCTTTTTCACCGTCCTGCAGCCTTTCACCACCGCGGTGGTGCTCTGCAGGTTGAGCTGCTGCGGGATGCCCAGCGCGTCAGCGGCTTGCGAGACAAACGTCAGCCGCGTGGCGTGGCGCGCGGCACCCAGCGCGCCAAACATCGGGCGGTAATGGACCGGTTGCGGGGTGGGTATGGAGGCGTTGATATCGCCCATCGGCGCGCAGGCGATCATTCCGCCCTTGACGATGGTGGCGGGTTTTACGCCGAAGAACGCCGGGGACCAGACCACTAAATCGGCCAGCTTGCCCGCCTCAATCGAACCCACCTCATGGGCGATACCGTGGGTCAGAGCCGGGTTAATGGTGTATTTGGCGACATAGCGCTTCACGCGGAAGTTGTCGTTATCGCCGCTTTCTTCCGGCAGGGCGCCGCGCTGGACCTTCATGCGGTGCGCCACCTGCCAGGTGCGGATAATCACTTCTCCCACGCGGCCCATGGCCTGAGAGTCTGACGAAGTGAGAGAAAACGCGCCGATATCGTGCAGCACGTCTTCGGCGGCGATGGTCTCCCGGCGAATGCGCGACTCGGCAAAGGCGACGTCCTCGGCGATATCCGGATCGAGGTGGTGACACACCATCAGCATGTCGAGATGCTCGTCGATGGTATTCACCGTGTAGGGCAGCGTTGGGTTGGTGGAGGAGGGCAGAATATTCGGGTGCGCGCAGGCGGTGATAATATCCGGCGCATGGCCGCCACCTGCCCCTTCGGTGTGGAAGGTGTGGATAGTTCGCCCGCCAATGGCGGCCAGCGTGTCTTCCACAAAGCCGGACTCGTTCAGCGTATCGCTGTGCAGCGCCACCTGAATATCCATCTCTTCAGCCACCTCAAGCGAGCAGTTGATCGCCGCAGGCGTCGCGCCCCAGTCCTCGTGGATCTTAAGCCCAATGGCGCCAGCTGTGATTTGCTCGCGCAGCGCGTCGGGGTTTGAACCGTTGCCCTTGCCGAGCAGACCGATGTTTACCGGCAGAGTGTCCGCAGCCTGCAGCATGCGGGCGATATACCACGGGCCGGGCGTGCAGGTGGTGGCGTTGGTGCCCGCCGCGGGCCCGGTGCCGCCGCCGATCATGGTGGTGACGCCGGAGACCAGCGCCTCTTCCGCCTGCTGCGGACAGATCCAGTGGATGTGAGTGTCGATCCCGCCGGCGGTGACGATCTTCCCTTCGGCAGCGATCACTTCCGTCGCGGCGCCAATCGGGATCGTTACGCCGGGCTGAATGTCCGGGTTGCCGGCTTTGCCGACGGCAAAGATCCGCCCGTTCTTCACGCCGATGTCGGCTTTCACGATCCCCCAGTGATCGACAATCAGCGCGTTGGTCAGCACCAGATCCACGCAGTCGTCTGCGGTCATCTGCCCCTGGCCCATGCCGTCGCGGATCACCTTCCCGCCGCCGAACTTGACCTCTTCGCCGTAGACGGTGAGATCGTCTTCCACTTCGATCCACAACTCGCTGTCGGCCATCCGCACTTTATCGCCGGTGGTAGGGCCGAACATATCGGCGTAAGCCTGGCGCGAAATTTCAGCCATTTTTCACCTCTCCCATTACCTCGCCGCGAAAACCGACTATGCGCTGCGCGCCTGTCACCTGCACCAGCGTCACTTCACGCTTCTGGCCGGGCTCGAAGCGCACGGCGGTACCCGCCGGGATGTTCAGTCGGTAGCCGCGGGCGGCCTCCCGGTCAAACTTCAGCGCCGGGTTGACCTCGTAAAAGTGGTAGTGCGACCCGACCTGGATCGGCCTGTCGCCGTGGTTTTCGACGATGACACGCCGGGTGTCTCGCCCGACGTTGAGGGCGATATTACCGGGCTTGATCTGGTATTCACCTGGGATCATCACGCGCTCCTTAGACGATCGGGTTATGGACGGTGACGAGCTTGGATCCGTCCGGGAAGGTGGCCTCCACCTGAATATCCGGGATCATCTCCGGTACGCCCTCCATCACCTGATCACGTCTCAGGACGTGGCGGCCAGCCTCCATCAGTGCAGCGACGGTTTCGCCATCGCGCGCGCCTTCCATGATGAAGGCGCTAATCAGCGCGACCGATTCCGGGTAATTGAGCTTTACTCCACGCGCAAGGCGGCGTTCGGCAACCAGCGCGGCGGTGAACAGCAACAGCTTGTCTTTTTCTCTGGGGGTCAGTTCCATAACGTTTCTCTTATGTCTGCCAGATACGCGGCGAACAGGCGGTTTTGGTGGTGAGAAGCGGGCGAAGCGACTGCCAGATGTCGCGCATCACCCGCTGGCAAATCAGGTTGTCGTGGGAGAGAAAACGCACCGACATGAGATCGTCCGTGAGCGTGGCGCCCGCAAACGTATCCAGCGGGGCGAGCAGCACCCGCGCCGCGTCGAGATGTTCTTCTCTGGCCGGATAGAACAGCAGCGTGCCGAGCCACGGTTGCCCGGCAACGGGCGTGAGATCGCCGTTGCTGAGATGCTGACGCTCAATCAGGCGCGGTTCGTCGTCGACCCACACCTCAAGGCGGCTCTCCAGCGTGCCGTGGCTAAAGGTCTCACCGATCACCGGACGCCCCAGGCAGTACAACTCCCACGCCAGTAGCGTACTGGAGGCCTTGAGGTGGAAGACGGAACGCAGCGCGGCATTGGCGCCGGGAAAGATAATGGTGTCCTGCGGCAGCCACTCCAGCGTGGCGTCTTCATCAAGATAAAAGTGTTGGTTCAGACGGGCCTGTGGGCCGCTGCTGCGATAGAACTTGCTGGCGCCGGGCATGGTGATGAGCGCGTGGCTATTGGCGTCCAGCCGGACAGAAATATCCAGCGTATCACCACCCACAACGCCACCAGGTGGGTGCAACAGATAGAGGTGGCAGGTTTCACCTTCAGGATAAAACGGCCGCTGAACGGTTAGCGGCCCGAGGTGATGAGCGGAGTGCAGGAGGGTTTTCTCAGGGGTGTGACAAAACTGCAGGGCAAGCGACGCCTGCCAGCCTTTATACGTATTATCAGTGACCTGAGCTGCTAACATGCTGCATCCATCTGCTCATCATCGGGGTCGTTTCAGTATGCCCTGGCAGAATTGAAGGCTGTCATATGAGTCGCTTATGGATAAAAACCGGTTCATGTGATTAATGCAGGCCGGGTAAGCGCAGCGCCACCCGGCAAGAAAGGCGATGAGACTAGCGGTAATCCTCCGCATCCACGTCATACCCGGACGGCTCCCAGTGGATCGCCAGCAGCGAGGCCAGGCCGATAAACGGCGCCAGCGCAATCACCCAGAACACGGCGGTATCAAGGGATGCGACCAGCAGCGGGAAAAGGAACAGCGACAGCGTGGAACTGCTGCGCATCAGCGTCTGGTTGAGACCCACGCCGACGCCGCGCAGCGAGGTCGGGTAGCTCAGGGAGGCAAACGTCATGGTATGCGCACCCGGACCAAAGCCCTGGCCGAACAGGAACAGGGCCAGCATGCCGACGGCGACCACACCTTCCGTTGCGCCTTCAGGCCGCCCCACCAGTGCCAGCCCGAGCAGCGCGACCAGCTGGCAGGCGTAGCCCGCAAGCGACATCCGCCAGGCACCGAAGCGCGGCACGTAGCGTACCGCCAGCAGCCCGCCGACGAAGGCAAACAGCAGGTTAAGCACCAGGGAAATCAGAATGGTCGTCAGCATCGACTGAACAAAGAAACTGGAGATGATCACCGGCAGACCAAACGCCACGGCGTTGTAGGCGAAGGAGGAGACCACAGACAGCAGCGTGGCGAGCGTCGTACGGCGTAAATAGATGCCGCGAAACAGGTTCAGGTAGTTTGCCCATTTTGCTTTATTGACGACAGGTGCTGGCTGGCTGAGCGCGTCCTGCGGTACGTGGGCATTGATGTTATACGACTGGCGTAAAATCGACGCCGCCTCTTTCAGGTTGCCCTGATTCGCCGCCCAGACCGGCGATTCGCTCATATAGCGGCTACGAATAGCAATAATCACCAGCGCCGGCACCGCGCCAAAACCGAGGATCAGGCGCCATAGCCAGTCGCTGTGGCTTTCCGGCAGCACGGCGTAGAAGAAGAGCACCAGCAGATAGGAGACGCTGATGGCGGCATACCAGGTGGGGCACCACATCGCGACGCTGGAGGCTTTGTTTCCCGGGCCTTTCAGCCTGGCAAACTCGCTTAAAAAGGCCATCGCCACGGGCAGGTCGATCCCGACCCCAAGCCCCATTACAAACCGGGCGCCCGCCAGCACGTATTCGTTAGGTGCCAGCGCGCAGGCAATAGCGGCTACCACGAAGAAGAGCATGTCGGCCATAAAGACCCGGTAGCGGCCAATTTTGTCCGTAAGATAACCGCCAAGCAGCGCCCCGACAATGGCGCCAAAGGTAATGGCTGAGGCCACCATGCCGGTGCCTGCTGGCGTGAGGTTAAATTCGCGGGTGATGTCTTTGATACCGAACGCCAGCGCACCAAGGTCGTAGGCGTCGAGAAAAATACCGCCCAATGCGATGCCGATAACGATGCGTGCATTGGCCCGTCCCTGCGAACCGTGATTGACCAGCCGCGAAACGTCAGCGGCGCTGCGCACCCACTGGATATCGCCATCCGCTGCGTGGCGTGGTGTTGAAAGAGGAGTGGAGTCTGTAATGTCTGCCATTTTCTTCTGATGTGGTTGTGTTGTGTCTCTAACAGTTACCACAGGCAGAAGGTGACCAAAATCACATTTGGCTATAAGGCATAACTAACCTTATTGAGCGTCTTTTTTCTTCCTCTTGAGCTTCGTCCAGATTTTGGTCTCCTGACGACGCCACAGGCGCTGAATATTATCGTGATGGCGCAGCAGGATAAGGCAGGAGAGCATCGACACCGGGAAGGTAAATTGCGGTTTGAACCACCAGACGTAGAACGGCGCGATCAGCGCGCTGACGATGGCACCCAGCGACGAATAGCCGCTGAGAAGAATGGTCAACAGCCAGGTGCCTGCCATCACGCCGGTCAGGTCCCAACCGATAGGCGCAATGGCACCAAAGGCCGTCGCCACGCCTTTACCGCCTTTAAAGCCGAAGAATACGGGCCAGATGTGGCCAACGCAGGCGGCAATCGCAATCAGCCCCAGCCAGAACGGCGTGACGCCCAGCGCATACGCGCCCCAGACGGGTAGCATCCCTTTCAGAACATCAAAAATCAAAACCGCTACGGCTGCTCCCTTGCCGCCAATTCGTAGTACGTTGGTCGCTCCCGGGTTCCCGGAACCACTTTCACGCGGGTCAGGTAACCCGGCGATGCGGCAGACCAGAATGGCGCTGGAGATTGAGCCGCAAAGGTAGGCGAGGAGGATCATTCCAGGCGCGATTGCACTCATAACGCTGTTCCGTTTTGAAAATGTATCTGTATTCTCAGCATCTGTGGATAATACGCATAATTCGCCGGAAGTGGTATCCGGTTTAGCCAAAAAGCAGGCAGGTCGTGATGGATATTGTATTTATAGAGCAACTTTCGGTAATCACCACAATTGGTGTTTACGACTGGGAACAGACCATCGAGCAGAAGCTGGTGTTCGATATCGAAATGGGCTGGGATAACCGCAAGTCGGCAAAAAGTGATGACGTGAATGACTGTCTGAGCTATGCCGACATCAGTGAAACGGTCATCGCCCACGTTGAAGGGCAACGTTTTGCGCTGGTCGAGCGGGTGGCGGAAGAGGTGGCGGAACTGCTGCTGAGCAAATTCAACTCACCGTGGGTGCGTATCAAACTGAGCAAGCCGGGCGCGGTGGCGCGTGCCGCCAATGTGGGTGTCATCATCGAGCGTGGCACAAATCTGAAAGGGAAGATTTAACGTCATAATAGCTAAACCATTTTAGGTTATACCGGTCTCAGGACTGTATCTTTAATCGGTTGTCCGTATGGGGCACCGTTTTTTTATATCTTTTTAGGGGTTTATAGATGAGCGATATGCACTCGCTGCTGGTGGCGGCAATACTGGGTGTGGTCGAAGGATTGACGGAGTTTTTACCGGTTTCCAGTACCGGCCATATGATTATCGTTGGCCATCTGCTGGGCTTTGAAGGCGATACCGCAAAAACCTTCGAAGTGGTCATTCAACTGGGTTCTATTCTGGCCGTGGTGGTTATGTTCTGGCGTCGCCTGTTTGGCCTGATCGGGATCCACTTTGGTCGTCTCCCTCAGCGCGAAGGTGAAGGTACCGGCCGTCTGACGCTTATCCATATTCTGCTCGGCATGCTCCCGGCGGTAGTGCTGGGGCTGGTATTCCACGACACCATTAAATCACTGTTCAACCCGATTAACGTGATGTACGCGCTGGTGGTAGGGGGCTTCCTGCTGATCGCCGCGGAAGTGCTGAAGCCAAAAACGCCGCGCGCGGAAGGTCTGGATGATATGACGTATCGTCAGGCGTTTATCATTGGCTGCTTCCAGTGTCTGGCGCTGTGGCCGGGCTTCTCGCGTTCTGGTGCCACCATTTCCGGCGGGATGCTGATGGGCGTGAGCCGTTACGCCGCGTCAGAGTTTTCGTTCCTGCTGGCCGTGCCGATGATGATGGGCGCCACCGCGCTTGACCTCTATAAAAGCATTGGTTTCCTGACCACCGGCGACATTCCGATGTTCGCCGTTGGCTTCATCACCGCGTTTATCGTGGCGCTGATTGCCATCAAAACCTTCCTGCAGCTGATTAAGCGTATCTCGTTTATTCCGTTCGCGATCTATCGCTTTATCGTCGCGGCTGCGGTGTACGTGGTCTTCTTCTGACCGACTGCCCTCAGTCTTTTGGCTGAGGGCAATGCTTTTCCTTCCAGTCTGATACCGCCTGAATTCGCCGTTTTGTCAGCTCTTCCCGAATCTCCGGTCCTTTGAATCCCGCCTCGACAACGTCTTTCGTCGGCACGGCTTTTGCCACGTTCCACGCCGCCCGCAGCAAGCGCCCTTGCGGATAGTCACAGGCTTCAAACCCGGTGCGCCCGCGCACGTCAGCCTCGCTGGTGAGCGCGATCTGTTCCACGCGCTGGGGTTTGCGCCAGGCGTCGATGTTATCGAACAGCTTGACGATGGTGGCCGGTTTCAGGATCGGGAAGGTGTGAATCAGGTCGTGAAACTCGGCCACCAGTTTCGCCAGATCGCGGATCTCGTTCGGGACGCGCAGACGCTGGCACAGCCCTTCGACCAGCTTCACCCCCGCCGGGCCATGACCGTGATGGCGAGGCCAGAATTCTTTTGGCGTTAAGCCTTTGCCCAGATCGTGGCACAGGGTGGAAAAGCGCACGTCCACGTCCGGGCTCAGCATGGCCGCCATGCTGAGCGTCATCAGCGTATGCACGCCGGTATCAATTTCCGGGTGCCATTTCGCTGGCGCGGGGACGCCAAACAGCGCATCTATTTCCGGGAACAGCACCTTCAGCGCGCCACAATCGCGCAGAACCTGGAAAAAGACCTGCGGGTTGCGGGTGGTGAGGGCATTTTCCGTCTCTTTCCAGACGCGCTCTGGCGTCAGGTGTGCAAGCTCGCCGGCTTCGGTCATGGCGGTCATCAGCGCCATTGTCTCATCGGCAATCCGGAAGCTGAGATGAGCGTACCGTGCGGCAAAGCGCGCCACGCGCAGCACGCGCAGCGGATCTTCAGAAAACGCCGGGGAGACGTGACGTAAAAGACGGTTTCGCAGATCGTCCTGGCCGCCATAGGCGTCAACGATCTGGCCGTTCTCGTCCTGCGCCAGCGCGTTGATGGTGAGATCGCGACGCAGAAGGTCTTGCTCCAGCGTCACGTCCGGCGCGGCATAGCAGGTGAAGCCGGTATAGCCCGAGCCCGATTTCCGCTCGGTACGCGCCAGGGCGTACTCTTCGCGGCTTTGCGGGTGCAGAAACACGGGAAAATCGCGGCCTACCTGCTGGTAGCCCGCGTCGAGCATCTCTTCCGGGGTGGCGCCTACCACCACCCAGTCTTTATCTTTGACCGGCAGACCTAACAACGCATCACGTACCGCACCACCGACCAGATAACTCTTCACGCCTTACACTCCTGTTTTCTCTTTTCCAGGATAATACGTAAGTCTGGCAGAGAAGACGAATTAGTTCATCCAGCGGTCTTTACGCTTACGGCTTGGGATCAGATGCGGCAGAACCAGACCCAGCACCAGACCTACGCCCAGCACGCCGCCGCCATACATAAACCACTGCATGATGATGGTGCGCTGTTTGTCATCGAGCTGCAGATTGGCGGCATTCACTTTCTTCTGCGCGACAATCAGCTCGTTTTTCAGTTTCTGGTTCTCTTCTTTCAGACCGTTAATCACCCCGTCGCTCTGCGCCACTTTCTGCTGCATTTCAGCGGTGCGCTGGTTCCAGGTGCCGTCGATGTTGTTCAGCTTGTCGGTCAGGGTTTTTACCTGGTTTTCCAGGTCCGGCACGCGGGTGCGCAGGCTTGGCACGGTGCTCAGCTCTTTCAGCGGGATCCAGGACGTACGGCCGGAACTGTCGCGAACCTGACCGTAATTGGTCTCCGCGTTGGTTTGTAACAGCGTCACTTCCTCGCCGGCATTTACCGTGCCCACGAGGCGATAATTATCTCCGGGGCCACTGCGTACCCAGGTGTTCAGTTCGTCAGAAACGTAACGCTTCTCTTCAGCGTGCACGGCGGTTGCGGCGCTAAAAGCGAGTAAAGTAAGTCCAATCAGGCGTAATTTAAGCATCATTAGTCGTTATTTTCATAAAAAGTGGAACGATAGTAGTGGCAACAGTGTCTCTACGCAAAGCATTCGTCAGCAATCAGAATCATCTGTGTCACGACTCTACACATTTACGCCCGTCAAATTGCTCATTGCATGGCAATTTGGCGCAAAATACTATGTACTGACAAATAAATGGCGAGGAAGTTCGCCCTCATTGACGCGTCTGTGACGCCCGCAAAAGTACAAGGCTATGGCTCAGGAAATCGAATTAAAATTTATCGTCGAAAAAGACAGCGTTGACGCACTCCGCCAGCATCTGCATACGCTTTCCGGCGAACACCATGCACCGGTACAACTGCTTAATATCTATTACGAAACGCCAGACAACTGGCTGCGCCGCCACGATATGGGGCTGCGCATCCGCGGCGCAAGCGGACGCTACGAGATGACGATGAAAATTGCCGGCCGCGTGGTCGGCGGGTTACATCAGCGTCCGGAATATAATATCGACATCAATAAGCCAGAACTTGAGCTGGAACGTTTCCCGGCCGAAGTCTGGCCGGAAGGTGCGTTGACTTCCACCCTCGCGGAACAGGTGCAGCCGCTGTTCAGCACCGATTTCTGGCGCGAAAAATGGCTGGTGGCAGAAGGCAAAAGCCGCATTGAAATCGCCCTGGATTTGGGTGACGTGAAGGCGGGTGAGTTCCAGGAGCCGATTTGCGAACTGGAGCTTGAGCTGCTGGAAGGGGATGCGAACGATGTGCTGAAGCTGGCGCGCAAGCTGGTGAACCAGTCCGGATTGCGCCAGGGGAGCCTGAGCAAAGCCGCGCGGGGCTACCATCTGGCCGCCGGGAATGCGCCACGCGCGCTGAAAGAGACAACCATTTTGCACGTTGCGCCGAAAGCCAGCGTTGAGCAGGGACTGGAAGCCGCACTGGAACTGGCACTTTCTCAGTGGCAGTACCATGAAGAGCTGTGGGTGCGAAATGTGAAACATGCCAAATACCACGTGCTGGCGGCTATTGCCCTGGTGCGCCATACCCTGGCGCTCTTCGGCGGCATCGTTCCTCGAAAAGCGAGCGCTCACTTACGTGATCTGCTGACGCAAACCGAAACGCTGATGCTTTCCGACGTCTCGGCGCAAACGGCGATCTACAGCCCGCAAACCGCAACGGCAAAACTCGCACTGACCGAGTTCCTGGTGACGCGCGGCTGGCGCGCTTTCCTGGATGCGAAAGCGCAGGCCAAAATCGCGGAAAACTTTAAGCGTTTTGCGGATATCCATCTCTCCCGTCATGCCGCCGAGCTGAAAAACACCTTTGCCTATCCGCTGGGCGATCGGTATGGCGATCAGCTTCCTCGTCTTTCGCGCAACATCGACAGCATGCTGCTCCTCTCCGGCGCTTACGACGGTCCAAAGGCGCAGGCGTGGCTGGAAAACTGGCAGGGGCTGAAGCATGCCATTGAAACCCGTCAGCATATTGAGATAGAGCATTTCCGTAACGAGGCCATTTCGCAGGAGCCGTTCTGGCTGCACAGCGGAAAACGTTAACTCTGGCAAGGAACCCCTAAAATGCCGCTTTCTTCGCAGTTACAGCAGCAGTGGCAGACCGTTTGCGAACGTCTGCCTGAGTCATTACCGGCGTCATCGTTAAGCGAACAGGCGAAGAGCGTGCTCGCTTTCAGTGACTTTGTGCAGGAAAGTATCACCGCCAATCCGGACTGGCTGGCGGAACTTGAAACCGCACCGCCGCAGGCAGATGAGTGGCGGCACTATGCTGGCTGGCTGCAGACTGCACTCGAAGACATTGCGGATGAGGCCGCGTTGATGCGCGTCCTGCGCCAGTTCCGCCGTCGGGTGATGGTGCGCATTGCCTGGGCGCAGGCGCTGGAAATCGTGAGCGAAGAGAGCACGCTGCAGCAGTTAAGCGAGCTGGCGCAAACGCTGATTGTCGCCGCGCGAGACTGGCTCTACGCTGCCTGCTGTAAAGAGTGGGGCACGCCGTGCAGCGAGGAAGGGGTTCCTCAGCCACTGTTGATCCTGGGGATGGGCAAGCTGGGCGGCTGCGAACTGAACTTCTCCTCCGATATCGACCTGATTTTTGCCTGGCCGGAGAACGGCTCTACGCGCGGCGGGCGTCGCGAGCTGGACAATGCCCAGTTCTTTACCCGTCTCGGTCAGCGTCTGATTAAGGCGCTGGATCAACCCACCCAGGACGGGTTTGTCTACCGTGTGGACATGCGCCTGCGTCCGTTTGGCGACAGCGGCCCGCTGGTGCTGAGCTTTGCGGCGCTGGAAGATTATTACCAGGAGCAAGGGCGCGACTGGGAGCGTTACGCGATGGTCAAAGCGCGGATCATGGGCGACAGCGACGATGCCTATGCCAATGAGCTGCGCGCCATGCTGCGCCCGTTTGTCTTCCGTCGTTATATCGATTTCAGCGTCATCCAGTCCCTGCGTAATATGAAAGGGATGATCGCCCGTGAGGTGCGCCGTCGCGGCCTGAAGGACAATATCAAGCTTGGCGCTGGCGGCATCCGCGAAATTGAATTTATTGTTCAGGTCTTCCAGCTTATTCGCGGCGGACGCGAGCCGTCGCTACAGTCCCGCTCGCTGCTGCCGACGCTGTCAGCGATTGAGCAACTGCACCTTCTGCCGGACGGCGATGCGCACACCCTGCGCGAGGCCTACCTGTTCCTGCGTCGTCTGGAAAACCTGCTGCAAAGCATCAATGACGAACAGACCCAGACCCTGCCGGGCGATGACCTTAACCGGGCGCGTCTGGCGTGGGGAATGCGCGTGGACGACTGGTCAACGCTGACCGAACGGCTCGATGCTCATATGGCAGGCGTGCGCCGAATCTTTAACGAGCTGATCGGTGATGATGAAAGCGAATCGCAGGACGATGCGCTTTCCGAACACTGGCGCGAGCTGTGGCAGGACGCGCTCCAGGAAGATGACACCACGCCGGTGTTGACGCACTTAACCGACGACGCGCGCCATCGCGTGGTGGCGCTGATTGCCGATTTCCGTCTCGAACTGAACAAACGCGCCATTGGGCCGCGCGGACGTCAGGTGCTGGATCACCTGATGCCGCACCTGCTGAGCGAGGTCTGTTCGCGGGCTGATGCGCCGGTGCCCCTGTCACGCATGATGCCGCTGCTGAGTGGCATTATCACGCGCACCACCTATCTTGAACTGCTAAGCGAGTTCCCCGGCGCGCTGAAGCACCTGATTACGCTCTGCGCCGCGTCGCCGATGGTGGCTAACAAGCTGGCGCGTTACCCGCTGCTGCTGGATGAGCTACTCGATCCAAATACCCTCTATCAGCCGACGGCAACCGATGCATACCGGGACGAGCTGCGTCAGTATCTGCTCCGCGTGCCGGAAGAGGACGAGGAGCAACAGCTGGAGGCGCTGCGTCAGTTTAAGCAGGCGCAGATGCTGCGCGTGGCGGCGGCGGATATCGCCGGGACGCTGCCGGTGATGAAAGTGAGCGATCACTTAACCTGGCTTGCGGAAGCGATCATCGACGCGGTGGTGCAGCAGGCATGGGTGCAGATGGTGGCGCGCTACGGCCAGCCGAAACATCTGGCCGATCGTGAAGGTCGCGGCTTCGCGGTGGTAGGCTACGGCAAGCTCGGCGGCTGGGAACTGGGCTATAGCTCCGATCTGGATTTGATCTTCCTGCACGACTGCCCGGTCGACGTGATGACCGACGGCGAGCGCGAGATTGACGGGCGTCAGTTCTACCTGCGTCTGGCGCAGCGCATCATGCATCTGTTCAGTACCCGCACCTCGTCGGGCATTTTGTATGAAGTGGATGCCCGCCTGCGCCCGTCCGGTGCGGCGGGGATGCTGGTCACCTCGACGGAATCCTTCGCCGATTATCAGAAGAATGAAGCCTGGACGTGGGAGCATCAGGCGCTGGTGCGCGCCCGCGTGGTGTATGGCGATCCGCAGCTCAAAACGCAGTTCGATGCTATCCGTAAGGAGGTCATGACCACCCCGCGTGAGGGCAGTACGCTGCAGACCGAAGTGCGTGAGATGCGTGAAAAAATGCGCGCGCATCTGGGCAATAAACACCGCGATCGCTTTGATATCAAAGCCGACGAGGGCGGTATTACCGATATCGAGTTTATTACCCAGTATCTGGTGCTGCTCCACGCGCACGACAAGCCGAAGCTGACGCGCTGGTCGGATAACGTGCGCATTCTGGAACTGCTGGCGCAAAACGACATCATGGACGAGCAGGAGGCGCTGGCCTTAACCCGCGCCTACACCACGCTGCGCGATGAACTTCATCATCTGGCGTTGCAGGAGCAGCCAGGGCATGTGGCGCTGGACTGTTTCACCGCTGAACGCGCTCAGGTAACGGCCAGCTGGCAGAAGTGGCTGGTGGAACCGTGCGTAACAAAACAAGTGTGATATTATCGCGCGCAAATTGTGAATCTTTCTGGAGTCAGGAATGAAAGTAACACTGCCAGAGTTTGAACGTGCTGGAGTAATGGTTGTTGGGGATGTGATGCTGGATCGCTACTGGTATGGGCCGACCAGCCGCATCTCTCCGGAAGCACCGGTACCGGTGGTTAAGGTCGACACCATTGAAGAGCGTCCCGGCGGCGCGGCAAACGTGGCGATGAACATTGCTTCTCTGGGCGCGCATTCGCGTCTGGTGGGCCTGACCGGCATTGACGATGCGGCGCGTGCGCTGAGCAAGTCGCTGGCGGACGTGAACGTGAAGTGCGACTTCGTTTCTGTTCCGACACACCCGACCATTACCAAGCTGCGCGTATTGTCGCGTAACCAGCAGCTGATCCGTCTCGACTTTGAAGAAGGGTTCGAAGGGGTTGATCCTGAGCCGCTGCACGAGCGCATCAACCAGGCGCTGGGCAATATCGGCGCACTGGTGCTGTCCGACTACGCCAAAGGCGCGCTGGCGAGCGTGCAGACGATGATCCAGCTGGCGCGCAAAGCCAATGTGCCGGTGCTGATCGACCCGAAAGGGACCGATTTTGAGCGTTACCGTGGCGCAACGTTGCTGACGCCTAACCTCTCTGAGTTTGAAGCGGTGGCGGGCAAATGCAAGACCGAAGCCGAGATCGTCGAGCGCGGCATGAAAATCATTGCTGACTTCGAACTCTCTGCGCTGCTGGTCACCCGCTCCGAGCAGGGGATGACCCTGCTGCAACCGGGTAAAGCGCCGCTGCATATGCCGACTCAGGCGCAGGAAGTGTACGACGTGACCGGTGCCGGTGATACAGTGATTGGCGTGCTGGCGGCAACCCTGGCCGCGGGTAACTCTCTGGAAGAGGCGTGCTATTTTGCCAACGCGGCGGCAGGCGTAGTCGTCGGGAAACTCGGTACTTCTACCGTTTCGCCCATCGAGCTGGAAAACGCGGTACGCGGTCGTGCCGATACCGGTTTTGGCGTCATGAGCGAAGACGAGCTGAAAGTGGCCGTCGCCGCTGCGCGCAAGCGCGGTGAGAAAGTGGTGATGACCAACGGTGTGTTCGACATCCTGCACGCGGGCCATGTCTCTTATCTGGCGAATGCGCGTAAGCTGGGCGATCGCCTGATTGTGGCGGTGAACAGCGATGCCTCGACGAAACGTCTGAAGGGCGAAACGCGCCCGGTGAACCCGCTGGAACAGCGCATGATCGTCCTCGGCGCGCTGGAAGCGGTGGACTGGGTGGTGTCATTTGAGGAAGACACACCGCAGCGCCTGATTGCCGGAATTCTGCCGGATCTGCTGGTGAAAGGTGGGGATTACAAACCGGAGCAAATCGCGGGCAGCGAAGAGGTCTGGGCCAACGGCGGCGAAGTGATGGTGCTGAACTTTGAAGACGGGTGTTCAACCACCAACATCATTAAGAAGATCCAGAAAGACAGTCAGTAGTCCGTGCGGGCTGATGCCCTCACCCCAACCCTCTCCCACCGGGAGAGGGCGCAAACCTAAAAAACGGCAACCGAGGTTGCCGTTTTGCATTGATTTTAGGCCTGGTCATCCACCGGCGGAATCGCCGGGGCCGGCTTCACTTCTTCCGGCGTATTACGGTTTTCCAGCTCGGTCAGACGCTGTTCCAGCAGCGCCAGCTTCTCGCGGGTGCGCAGCAGCACCTGCGTCTGCACGTCAAACTCTTCGCGGCTGACTAAATCAAGGCGAACCAACTGCGCCTGCAGCGTCTGGCGGATTTTCTTCTCAACGTCATCACCAAATTCACGAATGCCTTTTGGCATGGATTCATGAACCTGACGCGCGATCTGCTCAATTTTTTTCGGGTCAATCATTGTCGTTTCCCTTGATGGAAAGGTGTTAGTGTCCATTGTAGCGCGTCATGCCCGGGGTAAACAAAATTGTTTGATGCTTATGCATTGCCCAGGTTAATCAATAGCGTTATAGTTATCTCGCTTATTCTCAGGGCGGGGCGAAATTCCCCACCGGCGGTAAATCAGCGTAACGCTGAAAGCCCGCGAGCGCTTTGGGTGCATTCTCAAAGGTCAGCAGATCCGGTGTAATTCCGGGGCCGACGGTTAGAGTCCGGATGGGAGAGAGTAACGATCCAGTCGGGCATGGGCCCGCTCACGTTATCTTTTTGCCGCTTATAATACGGCGCTCCTAAGACTGCCCTGATTCTGGTAACCATAATGTTAATGAGGTTTTTTTACCATGAATCAGACGCTACTTTCCTCTTTTGGCACTTCAACTCAACGTGTTGAACATGCACTGGATGCGCTGCGCGAAGGTCGCGGTGTGATGGTGCTTGACGATGAAAACCGTGAAAACGAAGGCGACATGATTTTCGCCGCCGAAAACATGACCGTTGAACAGATGGCGCTGACCATCCGTCATGGCAGCGGCATCGTATGCCTGTGTATTACTGAAGACCGTCGTAAGCAGCTTGAGCTGCCAATGATGGTTGAGAACAACACCAGCGCCTTCGGAACCGGTTTTACCGTGACCATCGAAGCCGCGCATGGCGTGACTACCGGTGTATCGGCGGCTGACCGTCTGACCACCGTCCGTGCCGCCATTGCCGATGACGCAAAACCTTCCGATCTGCACCGTCCTGGCCACGTCTTCCCACTGCGTGCGCAGGCGGGTGGCGTGCTGACCCGCGGTGGTCACACCGAAGCGACCATCGATCTGGTGACGCTGGCAGGCTTCAAACCCGCTGGCGTGCTGTGTGAACTGACCAACGACGACGGCACCATGGCGCGTGCGCCAGAGTGCATCACCTTCGCACGTCTGCACAACATGCCGGTCGTGACGATTGAAGATCTGATCGAGTATCGGCAGGCGCACGAGCGCAAAGCCAGCTGATGATAAAACGCCGGGACATCCCGGCGTTTTTTTACCCAATTCCTGCCGTCTGCAGCAATACCAGGCTGAACCCCATCACCGACATTCCGCACAGCACGCCGTAACTGGGGTTGTTGTTCGGGTCAATCTCTTTCGCCAGCGGCATCAGTTCATCCACCGAAAGCGCGACCATAATCCCGGCCACCGCTGCCATGATGGCCGCCATCACAACAGGCGAGACCAGGCTGCCGAGGATCAGCCAGGCCAGCACGCCGCCAAGAATTTCTGCCATGCCGGATATCCCTGCCCAAAACACGGCCGTCCGCTTTGAACCCGTGGCGGCATAAACCGGCCCGGCAACGGCCAGTCCTTCAGGAATATTGTGTAAGGCGACCGCCAGCGCGATGCCGAAGCCCATCTCAAGATTACTGCTGGCCGTCACATAGGTGGCGACCCCTTCCGGGAAGTTATGCAGGCTGATGCCCAGCGTCAGCAGAATCGCCGTGCGCTTAATATTCCGCGGCATGGGGGTAATGTTTTTCTGCATTAAATCCTGCGGATGCGCGTGCGGTAGCATACGGTCAAGAGCAAAGTACCCCAGCAGGCCAAAGACAAACATACCGTAACCCAGCAGCGGAGACATGCCCTCTGTGCCCAACGCGGCGGGGAGCATCTCCATCAGGGAGATAAGCAGCATGATCCCGGCAGCAAAGCCCAGTGAAAAGGCCAGTACGCGGTTAGACGGCTTCTGGCCAAGCACGCCGAGGAGTGCACCGATAAAGGTTGCGGCGCCCGCCAGGATGGTCAGGATCAAGGGGACTGACATGCATTGCTCCTTATGATAATGATTCTCATTAATCCTAATGATTCACTACGCGTAAAGCGAGAGAGGGAACGCTGTTTTACACATTCCTTACATTCAAATTTCCTGATGATGATCTTCACGCTTATCAGCGTTCATCCTGGCCCGATTGCGCGTAATGTAGCACCATTAAATTGACACCTTCTGTAAGGATATCACCATGACTACTTCCCGTATGCCAGCCCTGTTTTTAGGCCACGGTAGCCCCATGAACGTGCTGGAAGATAACGTCTATACCCGCGCATGGCATCATCTGGGCGAAACGTTGCCGCGTCCAAAAGCGATTGTGGTGGTGTCTGCACACTGGTTTACCCGTGGGACGGGCGTGACCGCCATGGAAACGCCAAAAACCATTCATGATTTCGGTGGCTTCCCGCAGGCGCTGTATGACACACATTATCCGGCCCCCGGCTCGCCTGAGCTGGCACAGAAGCTGGTTGATTTGCTGGCACCTGTCCCGGTCGCGCTGGATAAAGAAGCCTGGGGCTTTGACCATGGCTCGTGGGGTGTGCTGATCAAAATGTACCCTGATGCGGATATCCCGATGGTGCAGCTGAGCATCGACAGCACCAAACCGGCCGCCTGGCACATGGAGATGGGGCGCAAGCTGGCTTCGCTTCGTGATGAAGGCATCATGCTGGTGGCGAGCGGCAACGTGGTGCATAACCTTCGCACGGCACGCTGGCACGGTGAAAATACCCCGTACCCGTGGGCAACATCGTTTAACGACTTTGTAAAAGCGAACCTGTCCTGGCAGGGCCCGGTGGAGGAGCATCCGCTGGTGAACTATCTGGATCACGAGGGCGGTTCGCTCTCTAACCCGACGCCGGAGCATTTCCTGCCGCTGCTGTACGTTCTTGGCGCATGGGATGGACAAGAGCCGATTACGATCCCGGTCGACGGTATTGAGATGGGAAGTTTGAGTATGCTGTCGGTGCAGGTGGGGTAAAAAACATGCCGGGTGGCGGCTTCGCCTTACCCGGCCTACATATCGAGCGTAGGCCCGGTAAGCGTAGCGCCACCGGGCGAGCCTTATTCGACGAAGATGTGCGGATAAAACCGTGACAGATCCTGCGTGATCAGCGCGCGATCTTCGCGGATGCCAATTCCGGCAGGTTGATCGTTGATGAGCCAGCTGCCAATCAGCGTATAACTGTCGCCAAATTTCGGCAGTTGATAGAATTCCTGGACGATCATCCCTTCTTCGCCGTAAGGCCCTTCAACCGCTTCCAGCGTTTTACCGTTTTCAATAATGGAGACGTTTGCCCCCTCGCGAGAGAAGATAGGCTTCACGACATATTTTTCCATTTGCGGGTAATCATCTTCCGCAAAATAGGCCGGCAGCAGGTTCGGGTGGTTCGGGAACATCTCCCACAGCATCGGCAGCAGGGCCTTGTTGGAGATAATGCTCTTCCAGGCCGGTTCCAGCCAGCGTACGCCCGCATCTTCCAGCTTGGTGGAGAACATCTCACGCAGCATGTATTCCCACGGGTAGAGTTTGAACAGGTTACTGATCACCTGGTCCTGCATGTCGGTAAACTGGCCTTTCTCACCCAGGCCGATATCCTCGATATAGAGGAACTCGGTCGCCACTTCCGCTTCGGCCGCACAGTCCTGCAGATACTGAACCGTGCCACGGTCTTCTTCCGTGTCGCGGCAGCATGCGAGATGCAGCAGGTTGAAGCCATGCTGTTCACGCAGCTCGGCAAAACGCTCGATCAGCTTTTCCTGCAGGCTGTTGAACTGGTCGCTGCCTTCCGGCAGGTTTCCGGCGTTCATCTGGTCTTCCAGCCAAATCCACTGGAAGAACGCCGCTTCGTACAGGGAGGTCGGCGTATCGGCGTTGTTTTCCAGCAGCTTAGGTTCACCCACGCCGTCCCATGCCAGATCAAGACGAGAGTAAAGCGAAGGCTGATTCGTTTTCCACGACTGACGTACAAAGCCCCAGGTGTGCTTTGGAATGCGGAACTTTGTCATCAGCGCGTCGCTGTCGATAACCTTTTCCACGACCTTCAGGCACATCTGGTGCAGCTCGGCCGTCACCGCTTCCAGTTTTTCAACCTGGGCCAGCGACAGCCTGTAATAGGCGTCTTCACACCAGTATGGCTCACCGTACATGGTGTGGAAGTTAAAACCGTATTCGGTGGCTTTTTCGCGCCAGTCCGGGCGCTCGGTAATACTGACTCGTTCCATGATCAGCCGCCCATTGAGCGAGAAGAGGTACCTGTCGCGCTACGCTGCATGCTGGTCTGTTTCGCCACAGACTCACCAAACCCGCCGCGGGTGATGGTGCTGGTGGTAGCCGGTTTCGGTGCCATTGCCGTTTTCGGTACGGTCACGGTGCGGCCCGGGGTGGCTGCGCCGTAGCCTTTACCGCTGGCATCGGTGTATTGGCCGTATGCCGGGCTGGCCGGATTTTTCGAGCTAAACAGCGGCTGCTGCTGATAACCCGCACCGCCACCCATCAGGCGGCCCATCATGTAGCCAGCCATCAGCGGCATCCAGAAGCTGCCGCTGGACTGCGCCTGCGCCTGATTTTCTGGCGCCGTGCCCGCCTGAGCAGGCGTCTGCTGGCACTGACCTTCACCGAATTCGGCCACGCAGTCTTCGCGTGAGGCATATTTCGGCGCGGTACGTTCCGCTTCTTTCAGGGCATTGGTGTAGGCCGTCTTACATTCGGCGGCTTTACCGGTTGCCGCAGAGCAGTCGTCTGCGTTTTGATACAGCGAAACCGTTTCGTCGTTTTTCTCACAGCCTGCCAGCATAAAGACAGCGGTGACCGCCAGCGCAACAGGGGTGAGATGACGGGCGTTCCAGCTTTTGCGGAACGACGCGTGATTAATGGATTTTGTCCGTTTCATGTTTGTCTTCCAGGACCCAGTGGTAATAACGCTCAGGATAGAGGATGAGTGGTTGAAAATGAAGCGAAGAGGGGCGGAATCAGGGGGATCTTTACGTTGGCTTACGTTCGGGCGTGATTTTGCGCCGGGTGGCGCTGCGCTGACCCGGCCTACGATTCAGTAGGCCCGATAAGCGAAGCGCCATCGGGCAATGCTTAGTTACGGAACGGATTATTGCCTTTGCTGGCGGACGTCGTGGTACGCGCAGCGGCTGGCTGTGCAGCAGGCGCGCTGCTGTCAGCGTTGAAGTTATCAACTGCGGCTACCTGCTCCGGGTTCTCCGGTGCAACACTGTCCGGAGAAGTTGAGACCGGTTTGCCCAGCGCGCTGTTCAGCATCTGCAGATCCTGCTCGTTCAGCGTACCCAGAGCCTGTTTGATGTTCAGCTGGTTAATCAGGTACTGGTAACGAGCGCTGGAGAGCTGCTGTTTGGCGTTGTACAGCGTGGTGGTCGCGTCCAGCACGTCAACGATAGTACGTGTACCGACGGAGTAACCCGCTTCCATCGCATCCAGGGAGCTCTGTGCAGACACCACGGCCTGTTTATAGGCGTTGATGCTGCTGATCGACGCGTTCACGTTGTTGAAGGAAGAACGCACGGTCTGCACCACGTTGCGGTGCGCGCTTTCCAGCTGCTCGCTCGCGCCCACAAAGTTGTACTGCGCCTGTTTCACCTGAGAGTTGACCTGACCGCCCTGATACAGCGGCAGGGAGAAGCTCAGGCCAACCTGGTTCTCTCCATTATTTTTATCGTCATACGCTGAAGCGCTGGCTCCGTGGGTTTTGGAACCGCTATAGCTGGTATCCGATACACCGGTAGACGCGGTCAGGCTCAGGGTTGGCAGGTGGCCGTCCTGTGCCTGACGAATCTGCTCGCGGGCAAGGTCCTGGCTCAGACGCGCCTGCAGCAACGTCAGGTTGCGGTTTTCCGCCTCTTTCAGCAGGGCGTTAACCGCCTGCGGTTTGTCCGTTTTGAAGTTGTCCACGTTCAGGGAGGCCAGTTCCGGATAGTAATTCCCGGTGACCTGACGCAGGGATTCCAGCGCGTTATCGAGGTTGTTACGCGCGGTCACTTCGTTAGCCAGCACGGTGTCGTACTGTGAACGGGCGTTCTGCACGTCGGTGATCGCCACCAGACCCACGTTGAAACGCTGGGTGGTTTGATCTAACTGGCGGTAAATGGCCTGTTTCTGCGCTTCGGTGTAGGAGAGCGCGTCGATCGCGCTCAGCACGTTAAAGTAAGCTGTGGCCGTGTTCAGGATCAGCGTTTGCTGGTCGGTCTGATAGGTCACATCCTGAATGCCCGCGCTCTTTTCCTGCAGGCTCAGGGCGCGCCATTTGGACATATCAAACAGCGTTTGTGTCAATTGCAGTGAGGCGCTGGTAGCATTGGAGTTAACGCCGTTAGCGTCGCGGAAACCGTTGCTGTAGGTATAATCTGCACCTAAGCCTAACTGCGGCAGCAGTGGGCTACGTGCTTCGTTAATCTTTTCAAACGCAGCATCACGATCGGCCGCTGATTTACGTAAATCAGGGTTGCCCAGACGTGCCTGCTGGTAGACCTGTAACAGGTTTTCCGCCTGGCTCATTGCACTGAAGCCCGTCAGGCTCAGGCCGATAAGGATGGGGAGCAATTTCTTCATTTGCATTCCTTGTTGTGAAGCAGTATTAGCGCTGATCTAATTAAAAAATAATTGCCGATTCTAACAGAATCATCCACACCAAAAGGTTGGCGTTACGTGCCATCTGGCGGTAATTTGCACCAATCTACCATAGAGCCTTACAAACGGCAGCCAAACAGCCTTGAAATTCATCATTTCATCACTATTGCTACCAGGACCCGACTCATGCAAAAACCAGAAAAGTTGCCCGTGACATTCGCCAAAAACGATGTAGAAATTATTGCACGAGAAACGCTTTATAGCGGTTTTTTTTCGATGGAACTTTACCGTTTCCGGCATCGCCTGTTTAACGGTGAAATGAGCGGCGAAATTCGACGCGAAATTTTTGAGCGCGGCCATGCGGCAGTCTTGCTACCCTTTGACCCAGTGCGTGACGAAGTTGTACTGGTGGAGCAGATCCGCATCGCCGCTTATGACGTCAGTGAAAGCCCGTGGCTGCTGGAAATGGTGGCCGGGATGATCGAAGAAGGTGAGTCGGTCGAGGACGTCGCCCGGCGCGAGGCGCTGGAAGAGGCGGGGCTGGTGGTGGGCCGCACCAAACCGGTGTTGAGCTATCTGGCAAGCCCGGGGGGCACCAGCGAGCGCTTGTCCATTATGGTTGGCGAAGTGGACGCCACGACGGCGGAAGGGATCCACGGTCTGGCAGATGAAAACGAAGATATTCGGGTTCATGTGGTGAGCCGGGAACAGGCTTATCAGTGGGTAGAAGAGGGGAAAATCGACAACGCAGCGTCTGTCATCGCCCTGCAATGGCTACAGCTGCATTATCAGACATTACGAAACGAGTGGAAAAAATGAAGCGCTATACGCCTGACTTCCCAGAAATGATGCGCCTGTGCGAAACCAATTTCGCACAATTGCGCCGCCTGCTGCCGAGAAACGACGCACCCGGCGAAACGGTAAGCTATCAGGTGAGCAATGCGCAGTATCGGTTAACGATAACAGAATCAACGCGCTACACTACGCTGGTGGAGATTGAGCAAACGGCCCCCAGCATCAGTTACTGGAGCCTGCCGTCGATGACGGTGCGCCTCTATCACGACGCGATGGTCGCTGAAGTGTGTTCAAGTCAGCAGATCTTTCGCTTCAAGGCGCGGTATGATTATCCGAATAAAAAGTTGCATCAACGCGACGAAAAGCATCAAATTAACCAGTTTTTAGCCGACTGGCTAAGGTATTGTTTAGCACATGGAGCAATGGCGATTCCGGTTTGTTAGCGTCATAAACCTACCTAAGGACACCATTTGGAAAGCCTGTTGAACCTGACTGTTGCTGGTGGGGCGCCAGTCAGGATATTACAAATCACCGATACCCACCTTTTTGCCGAAAAGCATGAGACGCTGCTGGGGGTCAATACCTGGGAGAGTTATCAGGCGGTACTTAGCGCCATTCACGCTGAAAATCGTGCATGCGATCTGATTGTCGCAACCGGCGATCTGGCGCAGGATCAATCCTCCGCGGCCTACCAGCATTTCGCTGAAGGCATCGCGAGCTTTAGCGTGCCTTGCGTCTGGCTGCCTGGAAACCATGATTTCCAGCCGGCGATGTACAGTTCTCTTCAGGATGCGGGCATTTCTCCGGCGAAATGTGTTTTTGCGGGTGAACAGTGGCAGATCCTGCTGCTGGACAGCCAGGTATTCGGCGTTCCGCACGGTGAGTTAAGCGAGTTTCAACTCGACTGGCTGGAGACCAAACTGGCTGCTGAGCCTGAACGTCATACGCTGCTGTTGCTTCATCATCATCCTCTGCCGGCGGGGTGCAGCTGGCTCGATCAACACAGCCTGCGCAACTCTGCGGCGCTGGATCACGTACTGGCGAAGTTCCCGCGGGTAAAAAACCTGCTGTGCGGACATATTCATCAGGAACAGGATCTCGACTGGAATGGACGCCGTATGCTGGCGACGCCGTCGACCTGCGTGCAGTTTAAACCGCACTGCGCCAACTTTACGCTGGATACCATCGCACCAGGCTGGCGCTGGCTGGACCTGCATGCCGATGGCACGCTGACCACGGAAGTCTGTCGTCTGACCGGCGCAAAATTCCGCCCGGATACCGCTTCTGAAGGCTACTGATGTCTACGCTCCTTTATCTGCACGGATTCAACAGCTCGCCGCGCTCCGCAAAAGCGACACAGTTTCGCCACTGGCTGAGCGAGCATCACCCCGACGTTGAGATGATCATCCCGCAGCTGCCGCCCTATCCTGCGGAGGCCGCGGAGATGCTGGAATCTATTGTGCTCGAACACGGCGGCGAGTCATTCGGTGTGGTCGGCTCATCGCTGGGCGGGTACTACGCCACCTGGCTGTCGCAATGCTTCATGCTGCCGGCCGTTGTGGTCAATCCGGCGGTACGGCCATTTGAGCTGCTGCGGGACTTTCTTGGTGAAAACGAGAACCCCTACACAGGCCAGCAATATGTGCTAGAGTCACGCCATATTTACGATCTCAAAGTTATGCAGGTCGACCCGCTTGAAGCGCCGGATCTCATCTGGCTGCTGCAACAGACGGGAGATGAAGTGCTGGATTACCGCCAGGCAGTGGCGTATTACGCATCCTGCCGCCAGACTATAGAAGAGGGCGGAAATCATGCTTTCACGGGCTTTGAGAATCATTTCACCCAGATTGTCGATTTTCTTGGACTGCACAGCCACTGACAATCAATGCGAATTGCTAGTTTAAATCATGACGCAAACCTATAACGCAGATGCCATTGAGGTCCTCACCGGGCTAGAGCCGGTTCGCCGCCGCCCGGGGATGTACACCGATACGACGCGCCCAAACCATCTGGGCCAGGAAGTTATTGATAACAGTGTGGACGAAGCGCTGGCGGGTCATGCCAAACGCGTTGACGTCATCCTGCATGCCGATCAGTCGCTGGAAGTTATCGACGACGGGCGCGGCATGCCGGTGGATATCCACCCGGAAGAGGGGGTGCCTGCCGTCGAGCTGATCCTCTGTCGTCTGCACGCGGGCGGTAAGTTCTCCAACAAAAACTACCAGTTCTCCGGTGGTCTGCACGGCGTGGGTATTTCCGTCGTCAACGCCCTGTCGAAACGCGTGGAAGTTAACGTTCGTCGCGACGGTCAGGTGTATAACATCGCGTTTGAGAACGGCGAGAAGGTGCAGGATCTGCAGGTTGTTGGCACGTGCGGTAAACGCAACACCGGCACCAGCGTCCACTTCTGGCCTGACGAAAGCTTCTTCGACAGCCCGCGCTTTTCTGTTTCCCGCCTGACGCACCTGCTGAAAGCCAAAGCGGTGCTTTGCCCTGGCGTGGAAATCACCTTCAAAGACCACGTTAACAACACCGAGCAGAGCTGGCACTACGAAGATGGCCTTAATGACTATCTGTGCGAAGCGGTAAACGGCCTGCCGACGCTGCCGGAAAAACCGTTCGTCGGTAATTTCACCGGTGACACCGAAGCGGTGGACTGGGCGCTGCTCTGGCTGCCGGAAGGTGGCGAACTGCTGACCGAAAGCTACGTTAACCTGATCCCCACCATGCTTGGCGGGACCCACGTCAACGGCCTGCGTCAGGGTCTGCTGGATGCGATGCGCGAGTTCTGCGAATACCGCAATATCCTGCCGCGCGGCGTGAAGCTCTCGGCGGAAGATATCTGGGATCGCTGCGCCTATGTGCTCTCCGTGAAGATGCAGGATCCGCAGTTTGCCGGGCAGACCAAAGAGCGCCTCTCTTCACGTCAGTGCGCGGCCTTTGTCTCCGGTGTGGTGAAAGATGCGTTTACCCTGTGGCTGAACCAGAACGTGCAGGCGGCGGAGATGCTGGCCGAAATGGCCATCTCCAGCGCCCAGCGTCGTCTGCGTGCTGCCAAGAAAGTGGTGCGTAAAAAGCTGACCAGCGGCCCTGCGCTGCCGGGCAAGCTGGCGGACTGTACCGCGCAGGATCTCAACCGTACCGAACTGTTCCTCGTGGAAGGGGACTCGGCAGGGGGATCGGCCAAGCAGGCGCGCGATCGCGAATATCAGGCGATCATGCCGCTCAAGGGTAAGATCCTGAACACCTGGGAGGTCTCGTCTGATGAAGTGCTGGCCTCGCAGGAAGTGCACGATATCTCGGTGGCGATCGGCATCGATCCTGACAGTGACGATCTGAGCCAGCTGCGCTACGGCAAGATCTGTATCCTCGCGGATGCAGACTCCGATGGTCTGCACATCGCTACGCTGCTGTGCGCGTTGTTTGTGAAACACTTCCGCACGCTGGTGAAAAACGGTCATGTCTACGTGGCGCTGCCGCCGCTATACCGTATCGATCTCGGCAAAGAGGTGTACTACGCGCTGACGGAAGAAGAGAAAGCGGGCGTGCTGGAACAGCTTAAGCGTAAGAAGGGCAAACCAAACGTACAGCGCTTTAAAGGGCTGGGCGAGATGAACCCGATGCAGCTGCGCGAAACGACGCTGGATCCGAACACCCGCCGTCTGGTACAGCTGACGATCAGCGACGAAGACGAACAGCAAACCAACGCCATGATGGATATGCTCCTCGCTAAAAAACGTTCGGAAGACCGACGTAACTGGCTGCAGGAGAAAGGCGATATGGCGGATATTGAGGCCTGATGCCCTCACCCTAACTCTCTCCCACAGGGAGAGGGAATGGATCGTAGGCCCGGTAAGCATTAGCGCCACCGGGCTTTTTTACATCAAAACTCCATCTTCACCGTAAACTGCACTTCGCGCGGGTCGCCTATCTGGTTACCCAGATTGTTGGTGGCGATAGACGAGGTGTAGTAGGTCTTATCAAACAGATTTTTGACGTTCACCTGCAGCGTCACCGGATACTGCAGCTTTATCTTATACGCCGCAAACGCATCCGCCACGAAATAGCCCGGCAGATAATAATCTGCTCCGTTGGTTGCGGAACGACGGCTCACGCCATGCCCGCCGCCGCCCAGCGTCAGGGTATTCCCGGCAAACGCATTGTGAATATCGTAGGTCAGGAACAGGGAGCCGGTATGGCGCGGCACGTTCGGCAGCGGTTTGCCCGCATAGTCCGGATCTTCCAGCACTTTCGCGTCGGTATAGCCATAGCTGGCGATGATATTGGTGTTCTCGGTCAGCGACCCGGCAAGATCCACCTCCACGCCCTGAGAGCGCACGCGTCCCGCGGTTTTGGCGATGGTTTCCCCGCCAATGCTCTCGGTGTACAGCACGTTGCGCTTGTGAATATCAAACAGCGCGATATTGGCGGTAATCCCGTCGAACAGATCGAATTTTGCACCCACTTCATAGGCATTCGACGTTTCCGGCGGCAGGTCACCGATATAGCTCGCAATCGACGACTGCGGCATAAACGTTTGTGAGTAGTTGGCAAACAGCGAGACGGATGGCGTGAGCTTGTAAACCAGCCCCAGCTTTGGCGTCCACTGCTCGTCGCGGCTGTCGGTGTTGACGTTGAACGGACGACCTTTGCCTGCGTACTGGGTGTAATACTGGTAGCGCATGCCTGCTACGGCGATCCAGTTGTCGGTCAGGTACAGGGCATCCTGCGCGTAGGCCGAGTAGCTCTCCTGCTTGAGCGTCTGGTCGCTGTCGGACGCCGACACGGTGGTGCATTTGCCGAGGTTGCCATACGTCGGGTGGTAGATGTTGAAATCTTTCACGTTTTTACAGCGCATCATGTCCGTGCGCAGCAGATCGTAATTTTCATACGACACGCCGGTCAGGATCTCATTGTAAAAACCGGCAATATCCACATTCCCCTGAAGGTCTGCACGGGTGCTGTGCATGCGCTGGGTCGAGCCCTGGGTGGCATCCACGCGGCGGGTCAGGTTGCCGGTTTTTGAATCATAGGCCATCACGCGGGCCTGATTATCGCTGTATTTATCCTGACTGTAGCTGTAGTCGAACTTTGCGGTCCACTGGCTGTTGAGACGATATTCCGCGTTGAGCTGGGCGAGGTCCGACTGCCCGTCAGTGATATTAAACGGCTCGTCAAAGCGGGTTTTACGATCCACGTTTACCGGCTGTTTGGTGTTGAGATCGAAGATCGTCCCGCGATCGAACGGCGTCTTATAGTCGCGATGGGAATAGAGCAAGGTCACGGTGGCATCGTCACCAAACCAGGTGAGCGACGGAGCGATAAAGGTGCTGCGTTCGTTACCAAAATTACGCCAGTAATCCTCGTCCTGATATTCCCCTGTGAGGCGATACGCCAGCCGCGTGCCGTCAATCGGGCCGGTGACGTCAACCTGTCCGGTGCCGCCGCCAAAGCTGGAAGAGGTGGCAGAAATCGACCCGCCGAAGGTCTTCTCCGGGCGTTTGGTGACCACGTTAATCAGGCCGCCGGGATCGAGAATGCCATAAAGCGTTGAGGCCGGGCCTTTCAGCACTTCCACGCGCTCGGTTGCGGCATTGAAGCTGCGTGGCAGCACGGTGCGCAGACCGTTGGTCATGACCGAGCCGTCGCGGTTCGCGCCAAACCCGCGGCGTACAAACGCATCCTGCGTGCCGCCCAGCGTGTTGGTCTGCACCACGTTGCTGACGTTGTAGAGCGCTTCATCCAGCGTGGTGGCGTGTTGATCCTGGAGCACCTTATCGCTGACGGTATTCACCACCTGCGGGATATCCAGCATCGGCATGTTGGTTAGCGTGGCGGTGGAGGTATTCAGCGGCTGATAGCCATTGGTGGCCTCCGCCGTCGTATTTGGATCGGCGGTGACGGTCAGCGTTTCGCCGTCTTTAGCCGTGGTGGTGTCTGCTGCCTGCACCAGCGGCGCCATAAACAGCAGTGAAAAGAGCGCGCGCCCTTTTACCCCAGAGAGTGAAGGTGTGAACGTAGCCATTACATCTGTTATCCCAAAATATTCCGCAAAAGACGTTTCGCGGAAGAATGTGTGAGTCATTGCCCCTTACGGTCTGCCCGTTAGCCAGAACTGGCATCGGACATGTAATTGAGAATCATTCAATCATGAGCAGATGTAGTAGTAAATGGAAAAAAGCATAAATCGACTACAGCAAGAAATAAGGCGATAAAGCGTAACGGAGACAGAGTTAATTTATTGAAAATAAAGTTGATATAAAGCTCTCAGAGCTCGCTTATTTTTCCGTTTTCCCCTGGTTTTTACAGGGTGTTTCTTCGCTTGACTACTACAGGGCGCAGCGTCAAACTCTCAAAAGAGAATGAGTTTTATTTTTATTTATTGGCTTTTCATTACGTTGGCGTTCACGTGGCTCACAACACAAACAAACCGGGACTGGTTCTGAAGAACCTCTCTGCGGGGTATCAGAAAAAAATCATCATTGATGGGCTCTCCCTTGCGATCCCTCAGCAGAAAATGACGGTGCTGGTAGGAGCGAACGGCTGCGGGAAATCCACGCTGTTGAGCACTATCGCGCGGCTGCTGCGGCCACTTGGGGGGACTGCGCTGCTGGACGGCAAAGCCATTCATGAGCAGCCGACCAAAGCGGTCGCCCGTCAGCTTGGCATTCTGCCGCAGTCCCCGCTGTTGCCGGAAGGGTTAACCGTTTTTGAACTGGTCTCGCGCGGGCGTTATCCCTGGCAAAACGTTATGCGCCAGTGGAGCGAAGAGGACGAACTGGCGGTGGAAGAGGCCCTGCACCTGACCGGCACGGCAGCGTTTGCCCATATGCCGGTAGAAAGCCTGTCCGGCGGTCAGCGACAGCGCTGCTGGATCGCGATGGCGCTGGCGCAGCAAACGCCGTATATCCTGCTGGATGAACCCACCACCTTTCTCGATCTTCGCTACCAGGTGGAGATCCTCGAACTGCTGCATACGCTGACGCGTGAGCACGGGCGTACCGTGCTGGTGGTATTGCACGACCTTAACTTCGCCGTGAACTATGGCGATACGCTGGTCTTTTTACGCCAGGGAAAGGTGGAGGGGGTATTGCATGAGGGGGACGTCTGTACGCCAGAGCTTATTAAAGCGGTGTTCGATGTCGACGTGCATATGTCCATCAACCCGTTGACCGGCAAACCGTTCTTTATGCCGTTTCGCCAGGTCGCTGAAAAATGATCCGCACCTCTCTGGCGTTTATCCTTTTTGCGTTACTGCTGACGGCGGGCGCGATTGCCCATCTGGGAACTGGCGCGCGCGTTATTCCGCCCTGGACAGTGGCCCAGGCCTTTTTCGCTTTCGACCCGCACAATTTCGACCATAACATCATCATCAGGCTGCGCCTGTTACGCCTGATGGCGGCCACGATCGTTGGCGCGGCGCTGGGCGTGGCGGGGGTATTATTACAGTCGGTCATCCGCAACCCGCTGGCTGAGCCGCATATTCTGGGGCTCAATGCCGGGGCGGCGCTGGCGGTGGTGCTGACGAGCGCGCTGGGCCTGACCCTGCCAGTGGGGCAGCCGCTTATTGCCGCTGCCGGTGCCGCCACGCTGTTTTTGCTGGTACTGGTGTTCTCCTCTTCCGGGCGGACCGGACTCACGCCGATGAAAGTCACCCTGTGCGGCGTCGCGATGTCGGCCTTTGCCTCGTCAGTGACCGCCGCCGTGCTGATTCTGGACGAACAGACGCTGCTCTCCCTGCGCACCTGGCTGGCGGGTGATGTCGCCGGGGTTAACGCACAGACGCTGCAGAGCGCCCTGTGGGCCGCCACCGCCGGTTTTGTTCTCGCTCTTGCGCTGTCGCCTTCGCTCAATATGCTGGCGCTTGGCGACAACATGGCGCAGGGGCTCGGCGTATCGCTGCTGAAAACCCGTCTGCTCGCTCTGCTGGCTATCGCGCTGCTCTGCGGCGCGGCCGTCTCCATTGCCGGGCCGATTGGCTTTATTGGCCTTGTGGTGCCGCAGCTTATTCGCCGTCTGGTGTCGGTCGATCTGCGGGTGATGGTGCCGCTGTCTGCGCTGTGCGGCGCGCTGGTTCTGCTGCTGGCGGATCTTGCGGCCCGGACGCTGTTTACGCCCTGGGAGCTGGCAACCGGCATCATGACCGCCCTGGTGGGCGCCCCGGTCTTTATCTTCATGGCGTCGAGGATGTTTAAATGAACCGCGCCGGACTGCGTGCGTTGCGCGTTGGCACCTTCTCAGCGCTGGTTCGTCCAAAGGCGCTGGCGTGTCTTGCCATCCTGGCGCTGGCCGCCTGCCTGCTGGCCGGTTTTGGCCTGACGCACGGTTCCCTGCCCATTCCCAGCTCCGCCATCGGACGCGCGCTGTTTTTGCCTGAAAGTCTGACGACAGAGACGCGCTACATCGTGATGGACATCCGCCTGCCGCGTCTGCTGATGGCGATCCTGTGCGGCGCAATGCTCGGTATGGCAGGGGCAGCCATGCAGTCCATCACCCGCAATGGCCTGGCCGATCCGGGACTGATCGGCGTGAAAGAGGGCTGTAGCGCAGCGGTACTGCTGCTGATTTTTCAGTTCCCGGCGCTAAGCCTGGCCTGGCGTCCGCTGGTCGGGATGGCCGGTGGGCTGCTCACCGCGCTGCTGGTGATAGCCCTGGCGCGGGATATCTCGCGCCCGCGATTTATCCTGATCGGTATTGGCGTGTCGTGGGCCTTTGCCGCGGCAATGGGGGTTTTTATCACCACCGCTGACGTGCGCGACGTGCAGACGGCGATGCTGTGGCTGGCGGGAAGCCTGCATGCGGCAAACTGGACGCTGGTGGGGCTGGCCGCGCTCTGGGCTGCCCCCGCGTTTGCGCTGCTGCTCTTTACCGCCCGGGCCGCGGACGTGGCGCTGCTCGGCGATCAGGCCGCAGCGGGCCTTGGCGTGCGCACCACCCGGCTGGCGCTGGTGCGGGTTCTCGCCCCGGTGGTGCTGACGGCGGCCTGCGTCTCCTGCGTGGGCAGTATTGGCTTCGTGGGGCTGATTGCCCCGCACATGGCACGCCTGCTGCTGCGCGGTGGTCAAACCGCGCTCCTGACGGGTAGTGCCGTGCTGGGAGCGCTGCTGGTGCTGCTGGCGGATAACATTGGACGGCTGGCATTCCTCCCGCTGCAGCTGCCGGCAGGCATTGTCATTTCATTAATTGGCGGACCTTTTTTCCTGCTGCTGCTCTGGCAGCGCCGGGACAGATTTTAGAGGACGATAATGCGCGTATTTTTTTCGATGCTGTTGCTGGTGGGGTTTGCAGTGAGTGCGGCGGAGCCGACTCAAACATTTACCGACGATTTGGGACGTAAGGCTGTTGTGCCGCTTCACCCAAAGCGGATCGTCTCGCTGCATGACCTGGATATCACCATTCCGCTGATTGAGCTTGGCGTGCCACCGGTCGCAAGCCATGGCCGCACGCGCCCGGACGGTAGCCACTTTCTGCGCTCCAGCGGCATGTTAACGGGTGTCGATTTCGATAACTCCGACATCAAATTTATCGGCACGGCCGATATCGACATTGAAGCCATTGCCGCCGCCAAACCTGACCTGATCATTACCGAGCCGACCCGTAATACCCCAGTGGAACAGCTTGCGAAAATTGCCCCGACGGTGAGTATCGATCACCTCGACGGCGGTGCGCCGGAAATCTACCGCAAGCTGGCGCAGCTTACCGGTACGCAGGCGCGGCTGAAAATCCTGGAGCGCCGTTATCAGGAACAAATCAAAGCGCTGAAGGCAACCCTCGACACCCGCCATATCACCGTGTCGGTCATTCAGGCCAACCAGGGGAAAATTAACGCCATGCACAGCTACCACTCGCTTGGACGCGTGCTGCGCGACGCAGGATTCACATTCCCGCCGTTGATTGAGAGCATTCCGGACGGAGGGCGCATTGACGTCAGCGCCGAGCGCCTGCCGGAGCTGGATGCCGATTTTGTCTTTGCTACCTGGCGCGGGGACACCGGCGGAAAACCCCAGGATGAGCTGGCGGCAATGGATGCCGTGATGCCGGGCTGGTGCCAGTTCCTGAATGCCTGCCGGACCGGACACTACGTGCTGATCTCGCGCGAGGAGGCCATCTCGAATTCGTTCGCCTCGTTAGGGCTGATGGCCGCGCAGGTGCAGTCGCAGATTGCCGGGCGTCCGCTGCCGGAGGCATTACGGTGATCCGCAAAGAGAAAGGTCGCGTGGATGTTTATGGCGAACGTTTTCGCGCGCGGGCGCATCAGCTGACACCGCGTCTGCTGCAGGTCGCCCGCTATATTCATGACAATCGCGAAGCGGTGATGGAACAGACGGCAATGGAGATCGCCACGCAGCTTAAAACGTCAGACGCCACGGTGGTCCGCGCGATCCAGGCGCTGGGCTTTGCCGGACTGCGCGATCTCAAGCAGACCCTGGAGCAGTGGTTTGGTCCGGTGGTGACCTCGAGCGAAAAAATCTCGTCTACGGTCAATACGCTCACCAGCGACGTGAATGCGAGTATCGATTTTGTGCTGGAAGGGCACCAGCACACCTGCGAGGTGTTGTCGCAACCGCACAACCGATACGCGATGGCCCAGGCGGTCTCACTGCTGGCACAGGCGAGGCAGGTCGCCCTGTTTGGGATTGGCGCCTCCGGCATTCTGGCCGAGTACACCGCCAGGTTGTTCAGCCGGATGGGGCTGCCCGCCACGCCGCTTAATCGCACCGGAATAGGCCTTGCTGAACAGCTGATAGCGCTTCAGCGCGGCGACGTGCTGGTGATGATGGCGCAGAAATCCGCGCACCGGGAAGGGCAAACTACGCTGCGTGAAGCGAAACGTCTGGGCATCCCCACCATTTTGCTGACCAACGCGCTGGATTCACGTTTCAGTAAAGAGGCAAGCGTAGTGATCCACGTCCCGCGCGGCGGTGAAAAGGGTAAAATTCCGCTCCATGGCACGGTGCTGCTGTGTCTGGAGATGCTCATTTTATCCGTCGCCGCCACCGAGCCGCAGCGAACCATCAGGTCCATGAAGCGCATTAACGAGCTACACCGTGGGTTAAAACCGGGGAAGAAAAGCAGCTAAAAACAACAAAGCCCGGTGGCGCTGGCGCTAACCGGGCCTACGGTTCAGGTTTTGTAGGCCGGGTAAACGCAGTGCCACCCGGCAAATTCCACAAATTTAAACCCCTTGCTCCAGAATGCGGATGTGGGTTTCCAGCACGTCACCTTTCACGGCATCACTCCACGCTTTCATGTGCGCGGTCTGCAGATGCGCTTCAAGGTGCGCGACGGTTTCCCACTGCTCAACCATGATGATCGAGTCCGGTGCGGTCGCCTGGAAGCTGGCGTGAGTGGCGGCATCCACCATCGGCGCGTAGCCGTGGCAGCCTTCTTCTTTCAGTACGGTCGGGATAATTTTCGCGAACTGATCCAGCACCGCCTGGCGGTGATGTTGACCTGGACGAGTACGGATTTCTGCAATAACGGTAAGCATTGTGACTACTCCTTTAATTCCAGGTTACCAGTTAAGCAAAAATTTCCGCGAGATGCTTGCGATATTCTGCGATATAGCGCGGGACATCAGGCATTTTAATCACGTCGTTGACGATAAAGGTCGGCAGCGGATCCATGCCCAGGAACTGGTTAGCCTTGTGGAACGGCAGGTACGCGCCGTCAACGCCCACCCCTTCGAAGAACTGATCTTTCTCTGTAAAAGCTTCCAGCGGGGCGTTCCAGGTGAGCGACAGCATATATTTTTTGCCCTGAATCAGGCCGCCGGAACCGTATTTTTTAGACGCATCTGAGCGGGTGCGGCCGTCGCTGGCATACAGCGAGCCGTGACCTTCAGTGAAGACATCGTCCATGTATTTTTTCACGGTCCACGGCGCACCCATCCACCAGCCAGGCATCTGCCAGATCACCACGTCAGCCCACAGGAAGTTCTGCACTTCGGCTTTCACATCGTAATCGCTGTCCGCGCGCACGACCTTAACATCATGCCCGGCGTCGCGCAGGAAACCGTCCGCGACCTCGGTCAGGGTGTCATTCAGCTGGCCTTTCGAGTGCGCGAACTCTTTCGCGCCGTTGATAATCAGAATGTTGCTCATTATTTGTCCTCGTCGATGAGAGTATGGCGAGTATTCTACGCGCGAGGGCGGGACGGTAAAATGAGCAAAATGTGCAAAGTCTTTTGCATTAAACGCAATAATCCCTTACCAGCTGACCCTGACTTCCAGGCCCCCTTCCGGCGCATTGTTCAGCGAGACACGCAGTCCATGTAGCGCAGCAATACGTTTCACAATGGATAACCCCAGCCCGCTGCCCGTCGCATCCTGGCCGGGCGGGCGATAAAACCGCTCGCCGATACGCGCCAGCGCCTCGGGGGAAATCCCCGGGCCGTTGTCGCGCACGGTGAAGCTCCGGGCGTCCAGCGTCACGTCCACCACGCTGCCGCGCGGGCTGTAGCGAATCGCGTTATCCAGCAGGTTACGTACCAGCAGGCTCATCAGCAGTGGCTGACCCGTGCGTGTCACCTCCGGGGCATGAATGTTCAGGCGAATATCCGTGCCCGCCTGGTGAGCCGGATGCCAGATATCCAGCACCGCTGACTGCAGTAAATCGGCCATCGTGATGGGTTCGACATCTTCCAGATTGTCCAGCGAATCCAGACGCGAGAGCGTAAGAAGCTGATCCACCAGCCGGGAGGCGCGGTCGATCCCCGCATGAAGCTGCGAAAGCGCTTTTTCCTGCGCCTGCGGGTCATCCAGAGAGAGTTGCGCCACGTCAGTTTGCACTTTCAGGGCCGCCAGTGGGCTGCGCAGCTCGTGAGCGGCATCGGAGGTAAAACGACGCTCGCGGGTCATCATCTCCTGGGTACGTGCGAAGAGATGATTCAGCGCGTCAAGCAGGGGGCGCACTTCCGCAGGGACACCCTGCGTCGGCAGAGTATCGGTGGCATCCGGGGAGCGGACGCGCAGGGTCTGCGCCAGCTTTTTCAGCGGCTTCAGTTCCCGGCTCAGGAGGACAATCAGCAACAGCAGCATCACCGGCAGCGCCACCAGCCAGGGCGTGAGCTGTGAACTGACCACGTCCAGCGCCATCTCCTGACGGTACTCCCACTCCTGGCCGATCACCACGCGGTATTTCCCGTCGGGTGACGTTAACCATAAGAAACGCCATTCATCGTTATCGTCTTTAAGCCTTCCGTTAGCAAACCCGTCGCGACGATAGTGATACGGGATATCGCGCCCGTTTTCGCCGTCGTTGAGGATCATTTTGCCGTCGACGGCATAAATGGCGAAAGCCAGCGCGTCGTCATCCAGACGACCATGTTTCACTTTTTTCGGGATCTCGCGCATGCGCTCAGGGGCACGGATCTCGTCCAGATCCATCGTCAGCAGCCGTTTGGCGAACAGCATCTGCTGGGTATCAAACAGCTTATCCAGCTTGTGGGTCGTCTGCTGCCAGGCCACCAGACTGGCGGCAAACCATGCTGTCAGGGAGAGCGCTAAAAAGAGGAGCGTCAGGCGCAGCTTCAGGCTCAGGCGTTGCGTCAGTTTCATGCGTCACCCAGGGTATAGCCGATGCCGTGCACGGTGCGGATAAATTCGCTGCCAAGCTTGCGGCGCAGATGGTGGACATGGACTTCCACCGCATTGCTGGAGACGTCGTCGTCCCAGGTGTAGAGCTTCTCTTCGATCGCTTTGCGCGGCAGCACGCGGCCTGCATTGCGCATCAGCAATTCCAGCAGGGCGAACTCTTTGGGCTTGAGCGTCAGCGTTTCCCCCTCCAGCGTGGCGACGAGGCTTGTCGGGTCGAGAGTGACCTTACCGTGGCGCAGCTCGCTGCGCGTCTGGCCGTGGCTGCGGCGGACCAGCGCTTCGAGGCGGGCACCCACCTCGATCAGCGCGAACGGCTTACAGAGATAATCATCCGCGCCCAGGCGCAACCCTTCGACGCGCTGGTTAAGCGCATCCCGCGCGGTCAGGATCAATACCGGTTCGCTGCGGCCGCTTTCTCGCCATGCGCGCAGGATCTGAAGACCGTCGATTTCCGGCAGCGTCAGGTCCAGCACCACGGCATCGTAAGGTGCAGAGTAGAGTGCGGCCTGGCCGGTTTTTCCATCGGTAAACCAGTCCACGCTAAAGCCCATTTTGCTTAAGCCCGTTTTGATGCCGTCGCCAATGAGCTTGTCGTCTTCTACCAGTAAAATGCGCATATTCCCTCCTTGATGCCGTCAGTAAACCCTCTGAATCCGCCTGCTGTACAGTAAAAATAAATAAATTTTCCCCTTAAGAAGTTGTTAAGGATTACCCTGTTAAATGGTTTGCGAAACCAGATTAAAGGGAGAGTTAATATGAAAAAATTCGCTGCGATTGCTGCCATCATGATGATGACCACTGCCCCTGTTTTTGCTGCCCAGGGCGGATTTAACGGCCCGTCAGCCACGCAAACTCAAACTCACGCGCAGACAGGCGGGTTTGTTGATAATGACGCGAACCTCACCACCGCGGTGAAGGTTAAAGAGATGAAAGATGACAGCTGGGTGAAGCTGCGCGGGAACATTACCCAGCGTCTGTCCGACGACCGCTACACCTTCCGCGATGAGACCGGCACGGTAAACGTGGAGATTGACCACAAGCGCTGGAACGGCGTGACCGTCACCCCGCAGGATAAAGTTGAAATCCAGGGCAAGGTCGATAAAGAGTGGAACGATTTTGAAATCGACGTGAAGCAGATCATTAAGCTGAACAAATAACCCGGAAAGGGCCGCCTGAGCGGCCCTTTTTCTTTGTGACTCAACTCGTCAGATAGGGTAGTATCTGCGGCAATATTGCCTGAAACCCATCGGTTTCTGAGTTGAGGAATCACACGTAATGAGCGATATGGCAGAGCGCCTCGCGCTACATGAATTCACGGAAAACGCCTACCTGAACTACTCCATGTACGTCATCATGGACAGGGCGTTGCCGTTTATCGGGGATGGCCTGAAGCCCGTACAGCGCCGCATCGTGTATGCGATGTCCGAACTGGGGCTGAATGCTACCGCCAAGTTCAAGAAATCCGCCCGTACCGTCGGTGACGTGCTGGGTAAATACCATCCGCACGGTGACAGCGCCTGTTATGAAGCAATGGTGCTGATGGCCCAGCCGTTCTCGTACCGCTATCCGCTGGTGGATGGTCAGGGGAACTGGGGGGCGCCGGACGATCCGAAATCCTTCGCGGCGATGCGTTATACCGAATCCCGTCTGTCTAAATATGCCGAAGTGCTGCTGGGCGAGCTGGGGCAGGGTACCGTTGACTGGGTGCCAAACTTCGACGGCACGCTGCAGGAGCCGAAGATGCTGCCTGCGCGTCTGCCGAACATCCTGCTGAACGGGACCACCGGTATCGCCGTTGGTATGGCGACGGACATTCCGCCGCACAACCTGCGTGAAGTGGCGAATGCCGCCATCACCCTGATTGAGCAACCGAAAACCTCGCTGGATGAGCTGCTGGATATCGTGCAGGGGCCGGACTTCCCGACCGAAGCCGAGATCATCACCTCACGCGCGGAAATCCGTAAAATTTACCAGAACGGTCGCGGCTCCGTGCGCATGCGCGCGGTGTGGACCAAAGAGGACGGCGCCGTGGTGATCACCGCGCTGCCGCATCAGGTCTCCGGTGCTAAAGTGCTGGAGCAGATCGCCGCCCAGATGCGCAACAAAAAGCTGCCGATGGTGGATGATCTGCGCGACGAGTCCGACCACGAAAACCCGACCCGTCTGGTGATTGTGCCGCGCTCTAACCGTGTGGACATGGAGCAGGTGATGAACCACCTGTTTGCCACCACCGATCTGGAAAAAAGCTACCGCATCAACCTGAACATGATTGGCCTCGACGGACGCCCGGCGGTGAAAAACCTGCTGGAGATCCTCACCGAATGGCTGACGTTCCGCCGCGATACGGTTCGCCGTCGTCTGAACCATCGTCTGGAGAAAGTGCTTAAACGCCTGCATATCCTCGAAGGTTTGCTGGTGGCGTTCCTCAATATCGACGAGGTGATTGAGATCATCCGTACCGAGGACGAACCGAAACCTGCCCTGATGTCGCGTTTTGGCATCAGCGAAACCCAGGCCGAAGCGATCCTCGAACTGAAGCTGCGCCATCTCGCCAGACTGGAAGAGATGAAGATCCGCGGTGAGCAGAACGAGCTGGAAAAAGAGCGCGATCAGCTGCAGGCGATCCTCGCGTCCGAACGCAAGATGAATACCCTGCTGAAAAAAGAGCTGCAGGCCGATGCCGACGCGTTTGGTGACGACCGCCGTTCTCCGCTGCACGAGCGCGAAGAAGCGAAGGCGATGAACGAGCACGACATGCAGCCGTCCGAGCCGGTGACCATTGTCCTGTCGCAGAGCGGCTGGGTGCGCAGCGCCAAGGGGCACGATATCGACGCGCCGGGGCTCAGCTACAAGGCGGGCGACAGCTTCAAAGCGGCGGTGAAAGGTAAGAGCAACCAGCCGGTGGCGTTTATCGACTCCACCGGTCGCAGCTACGCCATCGACCCGATTACGCTGCCATCCGCGCGCGGGCAGGGCGAACCGCTGACCGGTAAGCTGACGCTGCCGCCGGGGGCGACGGTTGACCATATGCTGATGGAAGCCGATGACCAGAAACTGCTGCTGGCCTCTGATGCGGGTTACGGCTTTATCTGTACCTTTAACGATCTGGTCTCGCGTAACCGTGCCGGTAAGGCGCTGATTAGCCTGCCGGACAACGCTCACGTGATGCCGCCGCTGGTGATCGAAAACGAAAGCGATATGCTGCTGGCGATCACCACCGCCGGACGAATGCTGATGTTCCCGGTCAGCGATCTGCCGGAGCTGTCAAAAGGCAAGGGCAACAAGATCATCAACATCCCGTCGGCGGAAGCCGCGAAAGGCGCAGATGGCCTGGCGCACCTCTTCCTTCTGCCGCCGCAGAGCACGCTGACCATCCATGTCGGCAAGCGTAAAATCAAACTTCGTCCGGAAGAGCTGCAGAAAGTGGTGGGTGAGCGCGGTCGCCGCGGCTCGCTGATGCGCGGCCTGCAGCGTATCGACCGCGTGGAGATTGACTCTCCTGCACGCAGCTCCGCGGGTGACAGCGAAGAGTGATGTCGTGATATCCCCCTCTGTCCGGAGGGGGAATTTCAATAAAATTTCCCGTAAAATCGTTGTTAATTCGTGCGTTGCGATTAACAATACGCGCTCGTAATAAAGTCCTTACCTGGCCACAGGTGAAGTATAATTGTCAGCTGTCAGGGCTTCAGAGGTCGCTATGCTATACATTGTTCGTCTCATTCTTACCGTTATCTACTGCATTCTGGTCTGTGTTTTCGGCTCTGTTTATTGCCTGTTCAGCCCGCGTAATCCGAAGCATGTTGCCACTTTTGGTCATATGTTCGGTCGTCTGGCGCCACTGTTCGGTCTGAAGGTTGAAAAACGTCTGCCTGAAGGGGCGGAGAATTTCGGTAACGCCATCTATATCGCTAACCATCAGAACAACTACGATATGGTGACGGCCTCCAATATTGTCCTTCCGCCGACCGTGACGGTGGGGAAAAAAAGCCTGCTGTGGATCCCGTTTTTCGGTCAGCTGTACTGGCTTACCGGCAACCTGCTGATCGACCGTAATAACCGTGCAAAAGCGCACAGCACCATTGCGGAAGTGGTGAACCATTTTAAAAAGCGCAAAATCTCAATCTGGATGTTCCCGGAAGGAACGCGCAGCCGCGGCCGTGGCCTGCTGCCGTTTAAAACCGGGGCGTTTCATGCCGCAATTGCGGCAGGTGTTCCAATTATTCCTGTGTGCGTTTCCAATACTTCTAATAAGATTAATCTTAACCGCCTGAATAACGGGCTGGTGATTGTCGAGATGTTGCCACCCGTTGATACCAGCAAATACGGTAAAGATCAGGTGCGCGAGCTGGCAGCACACTGCCGCGAGCTGATGGCTCAGCATATTGCGCTGCTCGACAAAGAAGTCGCAGAGAGAGAAGCCGCCGGTAAGATTTAACCCGGCGTTGAAGGGAAAACGAATTCCCGCGTTGTTAGTCGTTTCAGATGGAGCTTATATGTCACTCAGTCGGCGTCAGTTTATTCAGGCTTCGGGGATCGCCCTTTGTGCGGGTGCGATGCCGCTGACAGCCAGCGCCGCCGGGCAGCAGCCGCCGCTGCCCATTCCGCCGTTGATTGAATCCCGTCGCGGTCAGCCGCTTTTCCTGACGCTGCAGCGCAGCCACTGGTCCTTTACCCAGGGAACCCGCGCGCCGGTCTGGGGCATTAACGGACGTTACCTTGGGCCGACCATCCGCGTTTGGAATGGCGATGACGTTAAGCTCATCTACAGCAACCGTACGTCTGAAAATGTCGCCATGACCATCAGCGGTTTACAGGTTCCGGGTCCGTTGATTGGCGGCGCGGCGCGCATGATGTCGCCTAACGCCGACTGGGCGCCGGTGCTGCCGATCCGTCAGAGCGCGGCCACCCTGTGGTACCACGCCAACACCCCTAACCGTACGGCGCAGCAGGTCTATAACGGCCTGGCCGGTATGTGGCTGGTGGAAGATGAGGTCAGTAAATCTCTGCCGATCCCGAACCACTACGGTGTGGACGACTTCCCGATTATTATCCAGGACAAACGTCTGGATAACTTCGGTACGCCGGAATACAGCGAGCCGGGCAGCGGTGGCTTTGTGGGCGATACGCTGCTGGTCAACGGCGCACAAAGCCCTTACGTAGAAGTCTCGCGCGGCTGGGTACGCCTGCGTCTGCTCAACGCTTCTAACTCGCGCCGCTATCAGCTCCAGATGAGCGATGGCCGTCCGCTGCACGTCATCTCCGGCGATCAGGGCTTTTTACCGGCACCGGTGTCCGTTAAACAGCTGGCCCTCTCGCCGGGTGAGCGCCGCGAAATCCTCATTGATATGACCAACGGGGATGAAGTTTCTGTCACCTGCGGCGAAGCGGCGAGCATTGTGGACCGTATTCGCGGGTTCTTTGAGCCGTCGAGTATTCTGGTTTCCACCCTGGTGCTGACCCTGCGCCCAACCGGCCTGCTGCCGCTGGTGACCGACAGCCTGCCCATGCGCCTGCTGCCGCAGGAGATCATGAGCGGTTCGCCGGTGCGCAGCCGGGATATCAGCCTGGGCGACGATCCGGGCATCAACGGCGCGCTGTGGGACGTCAACCGTATCGACATTACCGCGCAGCAGGGCACCTGGGAGCGCTGGATTGTTCGCTCGGACATGCCGCAGTCGTTCCATATTGAAGGCGTGTCATTCCTGATCCGCAACGTGAACGGTGCGATGCCGTTCCCGGAAGACCGCGGCTGGAAAGATACCGTCTGGGTGGATGGTCAGGTTGAACTGCTCGTCTACTATGGTCAGCCTTCGTGGCCGCACTTCCCGTTCCTGTTCCACAGCCAGACGCTGGAGATGATGGACAGGGGCTCCGTGGGGCAAATGCTGATCAATCCTGCGCCATAACCTCTGACATTCCCGGTTCGCCGGGAATGTTTTAAGCCCGCCAGAAAAAGCGCGAAAACAGAATCAGCACCGGATAAATTTCCAGACGTCCTAAGATCATCGCCGCGCACATCAACAGCTTAGCCCCTTCTGTTAACGTCCCAAAGGTTGAGGCTGTTTCGCCAAAGCCCAACCCCATGTTGTTGATACAGGCGGCAACCGTCGCGAATGACGTAAACAGGTCGTAGCCCATGAGATTGAGTGCCCAGACGAAAAAGCCCGTAATCATCACGTAGAGAAAGAAGAAGCTCCATACCGATCTCAGGACGCGCTCATTCACTACGCTGTTGCCAACCTTGATGCTCAGCAGCGCCCGCGGATGCGCCAGCTGATTCATCTCCTGAATGCTCTGTTTGAACATAATCAGAAAACGCAGGGCCTTGATCCCGCCGCAGGTCGAGCCTACGCAGCCGCCAAAAAAGCTGGCGCTCAATAGCAGGAAAATGGTGTGCGCAGGCCAGTGGGCATAATCCGCTGTTGAAAGGCCGTTATCGGTCATCATCGAACTGGCAAGGAAGAAGGCGTGCACCAGGCTATCCGTGGCGCCATACATCCCGGCGTGCCAGACTTGCCAGGCGGTGATAAGAATAATCACCCCAGCGCTGCTCAGAAAGAATTTGACCTCCGGGCTGCGACGAATCGGCTTAAGCGTGCGTCTGGCAATAGCAACATACCAGAGCGTGAAGTTGAAGGCGGAGAGCAAGGAAAACGCACCGGCGACCAGCTCAATCGCGTGGCTGTCATAAAAACCGATGCTTTCGCTGCGGGTTGAAAATCCCCCCAACGATACGGTTGAAAGCCCGTGACAGACTGCGTCAAAAAAGGACATTCCCGCCAGCCAGTAGGCCAGGGTACAGGCCACCCCCAGCGCTAAGTACGTTACCCACAGCGTGCGTGCGGTATCGGCGAGCCGGGGCGTCAGGCGTTCCTCTTTAAACGGCCCCGGCATTTCTGACTGGTACAGCTTCATGCCACCGATGCCCAGCAGCGGCAGAACCGCGACGGCCAGCACAATAACGCCTAACCCGCCTATGAAATTGAGCTGTGCGCGGTAATAAAGGTAGGACTTAGGCAGGGCGCTAACGTCCCCGATGACCGTGGCGCCCGTGGTGGTGATCCCGGAAACCCCTTCAAAGAGCGCGTCAGCAAAGGAGAGCTGCAGGCCGTCATCCATCCATAACGGCATGGCGCTAATGAATGAGAACAGCAGCCAGAACAGGACGATAATGACAAAACCGTCGCGGGTACGCAGCTGTATACCGGCGTGACGGGTGGCCCGCCAGGCCATCCCACCGAGGCTGAAAAAGGTCAAAAAGGTGGTCAAAAACGCAAAGTAGGTTCGCTCTTTGTTCAGCAGAGCGATCACCATCGGCGGCAGCATGGAGAGGCTGTACAGCAGCACCAGAAAACCACAGAGGTGAAGGACCACCCGCAGTTGGGAGACATGTAACGAATCGTTGGGCTTCACAGGTGAGCTCCGCGCAAACACGTATTCCGGGGCAAATCACCGGAAAATATAGTGAATATTATGATTCAAAATTATCAGGGCGGCGTATTTTAACGACTTCTGCGAATATCTGCCTGCTTGCTGCATCCTTTTCTTCAAATCTGGCGGATGAACAGCGTATAATCCGGCTCCTTTTGTCTATTTTTTCTTCGGAAGCATTATGAGCGCAATTTCCCTGATCCAGCCGGATCGTGACCTCTTCTCCTGGCCCCAGTACTGGGCGGCCTGCTTTGGACCGGCGCCGTTCCTGCCGATGTCCCGGGAAGAGATGGACCAACTGGGCTGGGACAGCTGCGATATCATTCTGGTCACGGGCGATGCCTACGTTGACCACCCGAGCTTCGGCATGGCCATCTGCGGCCGTATGCTTGAAGCGCAGGGCTTCCGCGTGGGGATCATCTCCCAGCCTGACTGGAACAGCAAAGACGACTTTATGCGTCTGGGTAAACCCAACCTGTTCTTCGGCGTGACCGCAGGCAACATGGACTCGATGATTAACCGCTATACCGCCGACCGTAAGCTGCGTCATGACGATGCCTACACCCCGGATAACGTAGCGGGTAAACGTCCTGACCGTGCCACGCTGGTCTATACCCAGCGCTGCAAAGAAGCCTGGAAAGACGTGCCGGTGATCCTGGGCGGCATCGAGGCGAGCCTGCGCCGCACCGCGCACTACGACTACTGGTCAGATACCGTGCGCCGTTCGGTGCTGGTGGATTCCAAAGCCGACATGCTGATTTACGGTAACGGTGAGCGTCCGCTGGTGGAAGTGGCGCACCGTCTGTCGCAGGGCGAGCCGGTGAGCAGCATCCGCGACGTGCGCAATACCGCGATCATGGTGAAAGAGGCGCTGCCAGGCTGGAGCGGGGTGGATTCCCGCATCATCGATATGCCGGGCAAAATCGACCCGATCCCCCACCCATATGGTGAAGATCTGCCGTGTGCCGATAACAAGCCGGTAGAGCCAAAGAAGGCGGAGGCAAAGGCGATCGTCGTTCAGCCGCCGCGCCCGAAACCGTGGGAAAAAACCTATGTGCTGCTGCCGTCCTACGAGAAGGTGAAAGCCGACAAGGTGCTCTACGCGCACGCGTCCCGTATTCTGCACCATGAAACCAACCCGGGTTGTGCCCGCGCCCTGATGCAGAAGCACGGCGAGCGCTTTATCTGGATCAACCCGCCGGCGATCCCGCTCTCCACGGAAGAGATGGACAGCGTCTTCGCGCTGCCTTACAAGCGCGTGCCGCACCCGGCGTACGGCAACGCCCGTATCCCGGCGTATGAGATGATCCGCTTCTCAATCAACATCATGCGCGGCTGCTTCGGGGGCTGCTCCTTCTGCTCCATTACCGAGCACGAAGGACGTATTATTCAGAGCCGCTCTGAAGATTCGATCATCAATGAGATCGAAGCCATTCGCGACACCGTACCGGGCTTTACCGGCGTGATTTCCGACCTTGGCGGCCCAACCGCCAACATGTATATGCTGCGCTGTAAGTCGCCGCGCGCGGAGCAGACCTGCCGCCGCCTGTCGTGCGTCTATCCGGATATCTGTCAGCACATGGACACCAACCACGAGCCGACGATCAACCTCTACCGCCGCGCGCGTGATCTGAAAGGCATCAAGAAGATCCTGATCGCTTCCGGGGTACGTTACGATATCGCTGTGGAAGATCCGCGCTACATCAAAGAGCTGGCGACGCACCACGTGGGTGGCTATCTGAAGATTGCGCCGGAGCACACCGAAGAAGGCCCGCTGTCGAAGATGATGAAGCCGGGCATGGGCAGCTACGACCGCTTTAAAGAGCTGTTCGACACCTACTCGAAGCAGGCGGGCAAAGAGCAGTATCTGATCCCATATTTCATCTCGGCGCACCCTGGCACGCGTGATGAGGATATGGTGAACCTGGCGCTGTGGCTGAAGCAGCGTCGCTTCCGTCTGGATCAGGTGCAGAACTTCTATCCTTCACCGCTCGCCAACTCGACGACCATGTATTACACCGGCAAAAACCCGCTGAGTAAGATTGGCTATAAGAGTGAAGAGGTGGTGGTGCCGAAAGGGGATAAACAGCGTCGTCTGCACAAAGCGCTGCTGCGTTATCACGATCCGAAAAACTGGCCGCTGATCCGTCAGGCGCTGGAAGAGATGGGCAAAAAGCACCTGATCGGCTCGCGCCGCGACTGCCTGGTGCCGGCGCCTACGCTTGAGGAGATGCGCGAAGCGCGTCGCCAGAACCGCAATACGCGCCCGGCGCTGACCAAGCACACGCCGATTGTGCATCAGCGTTCGAACGGTGGGGCGGGAACGAAGAAAAACGTAAAACGTAAGAGCGGCTAGACATATTGCCCGGTGGCGCTGCGCTTACCGGGCCTACAGTTCAGCGCGTAGGCCGGGTAAGGCGCAGACGCCACCCGGCTTTTTTCTGCATAAGAGCAGGAGGCCCAACATGAAAATAATGAAGTTAACGGGAGCGATGCTGATTGGCCTGACGTTAAGCGGTTGTGTAATGCACCGCCAGACACAGCCAGAAGTGGAAGGACGTCTTATCGACAGCGCAGGTAAGCCAGTCCCGGGCGCTAAAATAACATTAGAGAGGGAGCAAACGCTTTCTGACGACAACGGTCGTTTTGCTTTTCAGAGCCAGCATGAGTGGATCTTCTTTCTGCCAATAGGTCCGATGGACTGGATTTATCGCACCCCGCTCCAGATAAGTGTCAACGGAAAGGAATATGAAGCAGAAGCAGGCGGCGGTCTCGGCGGACCACATGAACTTGAAGGGAAAGCGTTTAACGTTATTTGCACCTTGCCTGACCTCCCCGGAGAAGCGAGATGTCAGTCCGGTTTATAGATTAAAACGAGCCCGGTGTAAGATCGGGCTCGTTTTAGGTATTACCCGCCAAACTGATCCGGATCCGGCCCTAAACGTTTCCCCTTATCCAGCTTCGCAATCTCACCCAGTTCATCTTTGTCCAGGCGGAAATCCCAGACGTCGAAGTTCTCGGCGATGCGCGATGGCGTGACCGATTTCGGGATCACCACCAGGCCGTTGTCCAGGTGCCAGCGAATGACAACCTGCGCCGGGGTTTTGCCGTATTTATCCGCCAGATCGCGGATAATTTTCTGGTCGAACACCCCCTCGCCGCCCTGAGCCAGCGGGCTCCAGGATTCGGTCTGGATTTTGTGCGTGGCGTTCCAGGCGTGAAGCTGGCGCTGCTGCATCAGCGGGTGCAGCTCGATCTGGTTAATCACCGGCGCGACGCCCGTTTCGTCTATCAGCCGCTGCAGGTGATGCACCTGGAAGTTACAGACGCCGATGCTTTTCACCAGCCCCTCTTTCTGCAGTTCAATCATCCCTTTCCAGGCGTCAACGTAATGGTCGATAGCCGGAACCGGCCAGTGCATCAAATACAGGTCGACGAAATCAAGCTGGAGTTTCTCCAGGCTCTCCTGCAGCGCTTCGCGCGGGCGCTTTTGATCGTCGTTCCAGAGTTTTGTGGTGATAAATAACTCATCGCGAGGGACACCGGCGCTGGTCAGAGCCTTACCCACGCCGTCCTCATTTTTATACGCGGCGGCGGTATCAATCGACCGATAGCCGACTTCCAGGGCCTTATGAATGGCGGAGACGACCTCGTCGTTACCGGCTTTCCATACACCTAGCCCCAACTGGGGCATCACGTTGCCGTCCTGCAGCTTGATTACGGTTTGGTTTGCCATTTTTCCTCCTTCAGGTGCGCATCGCCGGAGAGGAACTCCGGCGATGGGGTGTGCATTAAGTCTGGACGAAATGTCAAAAAACGAAAGTCGGAGGGACAAAAACGCTTAGCGTACCGCCTCGTAGATGCGACGGCTCACGTCCAGCGTAATGTCGCCGTGTTCGCCCAGATGGGTCATGCCGTGTTCTTCCAGTTTCGCCAGCAGGGCAGGGATAGAGCTGCCATCCAGACCGTAGCCAGACAGACGCGTTGGTACGCCCAGCCCTTCAAAGAAGTTGCGGGTCGCGTCGATTGCCGCATCAATACGCGCATCGTCAGAGCCCTCGGTGATATTCCACACGCGCTCGGCGTACTGCAGCAGTTTGGCACGTTTGGTATCCCGCTTTTCGTTCCACAGCGCAGGCAGAACAACGGCCAGCGTTTGGGCGTGGTCCAGGCCGTGCATCGCCGTCAGCTCGTGGCCCAGCATGTGGGTCGCCCAGTCCTGCGGCACGCCAGCCCCGATCAGGCCATTCAGCGCCTGCGTTGCAGCCCACATCACGTTGGCACGCACGTCGTAGTTTTCCGGCTCTTTCAGCGCTTTCGGACCTTCTTCAATCAGCGTCAGCAGAATGCCTTCCGCGAAACGATCCTGAATTTTGGCGTTCACAGGGTAGGTGACGTACTGCTCAACGGTATGCACAAAGGCATCGACCACGCCATTCGCCACCTGACGCGCAGGCAGGGTGTAGGTGTAAACCGGATCCAGGATAGCGAACACTGGCTGAACGTGTTCGTTCATAAAGGCCTGTTTATCGCCAGTGGTTTTGCGGGAGATCACCGCGCCCTTGTTGGATTCAGAGCCGGTAGCCGGCAAAGTCAGCACCGAGCCCATCGGGATCGCGCTTTTAATGTCGCTGCCGCGGGTTTCCAGGATGTGCCACGGATCAACGCCGTCTGCGTAGTGGGCTGCCGCGGCGATAAATTTGGTGCCGTCCAGTACGGAGCCGCCGCCGACCGCCAGCAGGAAGGTGACCTTCTCGTCGCGGGCGATTTTCACCGCGTTCATCAGCGTTTCGTAAGAGGGGTTTGGCTCAATACCGCCAAACTCACGCACGTCCAGACCGTCCAGCGCGCTGTAAACCTGATCCAGCACGCCGGTTTTTTTCACGCTGCCGCCACCGTAGGTGACGAGGACGCGGGCGTCTGCCGGGATCTGCGCGCGCAGATCGGCGATAGCGTCTTTACCAAACAGAATGCGGGTTGGGGTGTGAAGATTAAAGTTGTTCATGGCTCGTTCCCTTTAGTGGGTGAAAAATCGTGGTGGCGCAGAGGGCAACCTGATGCTGCACATTGTGGTCGCCTGCGGCTATCCTCTCAATGCACATTCCTGCCGATGTCTTGCCCATTTCTACAGAGCGCTGGAGAAAGCGCGGAAAACGACGCACACTGTCAACGTCGGAAACCGTACCCGGAGTAACGAAAAATGAACCGTGAGGCTATCTGTCAGCAGCTCACTGCGCAGATTAAGAGATTGATAGATAATGAAAACCGCGCCAGCGAACTGCTGCCGGATATTCGCCTGCTTTATGGCACCCAGCCCGGGACGCGTACGCCGGTGATGTACCAGCCGGGCATCGTTTTTCTCTTTTCTGGACATAAAATTGGCTATATCAACGAGCGCGTCTTCCGTTACGACACCAATGAATATCTGTTGCTGACAGTACCTTTACCCTTTGAATGTGAAACCTTCGCGACAGAGGCGGTTCCGCTGGCGGGGATCCGCGTCAATGTTGATATCCTTCAACTGCAGGAGTTGCTGATGGAGATTGGCGAAGACGAACTTTTCCAGCCGTCAATGGCGTCGAGCGGGATTAACTCTGCGACGTTATCGGAAGAGATCCTCTGCGCCATTGAGCGTCTGCTGGACGTGATGGAGAGGCCGCTGGATGCGCGCATTCTCGGCAAACAGATCATCCGCGAAATTCTTTACCACGTACTGCTGGGACCCGGCGGTGGGGCGTTGCTCGCCCTGGTCAGCCGACAGACCCACTTCAGCCTGATAAGCCGCGTGCTCAAGCGTATTGAGAGCCAGTACACCGAAAACCTGAGCGTTGACCAGCTCGCCGCGGAGGCGAACATGAGCGTCTCGGCGTTTCACCACAACTTTAAGTCGGTGACCAGCACCTCGCCGTTGCAGTACCTCAAAACCTACCGGCTGCATAAGGCGCGGATGCTGATGATCCACGATGGCATGAAGGCCAGCGCGGCGGCAATGCGGGTAGGCTATGAGAGCGCGTCACAGTTCAGTCGGGAATTTAAACGCTACTTCGGCGTCACGCCGGGAGAAGATGCGTCACGTATAAGAACCATGCAGGGAGCTTAGGCTTTTTTCCCTCTCCCCTATGGGGAGAGGGTCAGGGTGAGGGGATCAGGCGCTGCAGTACTTCTTCTTGATCACCACCGCGATGGTCCCTACCAGTCCCGCCACCAGCAGGAACATCGGCAGCACCATCAGGAAGGTCATTACCTGGTCTTCATGGTGTTTCACAAACGGGATCATATTCAGCGCGTAACCGAGCGTAGTGACCACGCCGACCCACAAAAGCGCGCTCAGCCAGTTGAAGAACTGGAAGCGGCGGTTCGACAGACCGGAAATGCCCGCCATGGTAGGCAGAAGGGTGCGAACAAACGCCAGGAAACGCCCGGCCAGCAACGCCAGCAGGCCGTGCCGATCGAACATGCAGGTGGCACGCTGATGATATTTATGCGGTAACTGCGCCAGCCAGCTTTTAACGACGCGTGTATTCCCCAGCCAGCGGCCTTGCAGATAGCTCAGCCAGCAGCCCAGGCTCGCGGCGGAAGTGAGGATGACCATGGTTGGCGTGAAGTCCATGACGCCTTTGCCGATTAACGCCCCGGCAAGTAAAAGCAGGCTGTCACCGGGTAAAAATGAGGCTGGCAGTAGTCCATTTTCCAGGAACAGCGTTGCGAACATCACGAAATAGACGATACCGACGACGTGAGGATCCGCCAGCGCGGCAAAGTCGTGTTGCCAGAGCGCCGCGATAATATCTTGAATAACAGCCATGGACTTTCCTGTGGAACAGCAGATATAACGCTATTGTACTCCCTTATTCGCCCGTCGGGTTTGATCGCGGGCGCATCTCATGCAGACTTTTCTGGTTGCAGTGTCCACAAAAGCGTCCAGGGAGTACATTTTCAGCCAGCACTTTACACGATACGCTCGAACCCTGCTGCTAAATCGGCAATTAAATCGTCCACATTTTCTAAACCGATGTGCAGTCGGATCAGGGTACCGCTGAAGTCCACTTCGCCGCCGGGACGCAGCGCCGCAATCTGTTCCGGCTGGTTAGGCAGGATCAGGGACTCAAATCCGCCCCAGGAGTAGGCCATGCTGAAGAGGGTAAAGTTATCCAGATAATTTGCCAGCTCGTCATGGGTCAGGCGTTTTTTCAGAACGAACGAGAACAAACCGCTGCTGCCCGTAAAGTCACGTTGCCAGAATTCATGTCCCTTACTGCCTGGTAGCGCCGGATGATTAACGCGCTCAACCTGCGGGTGCTGTGCCAGCCATTCGGCCACTTTCAGGCTGCTTTCATGGTGCTGGCGCAGACGAACCCCCAGCGTGCGAATACCACGGCTGGTCATATAGGCCGTGTCGGCATCCACCATCTGACCCATCAGGTAGGCATTTTCACGCAGCTGATCCCAGCAGCGGGCGTTAGAGACCGCCGTGCCAATCATGCCATCAGAGTGGCCAATCAGGTACTTGGTTGCCGCCTGAATCGAGATATCAATGTCGAATTCCAGCGCCTTAAACAGCACACCAGCCGCCCAGGTGTTGTCGATCATGATAATCGCTTCTGGCGCTTTACTGCGCACGGCTTTCACGATGGCCGGCACGTCGTGCACTTCCATGGTGAGCGATCCTGGTGATTCCAGGAACACAATGCGCGTGTTTGGCTGAATAAGCTCGGCAATGCCTTCACCAATCAGCGGATCGAACCAGCCGGTGGTGACGCCGAGCTTGCTGAGGATTTTGGTGCAGAAGTCCTGGCTGGGTTCATAGGCGGTGTTGGTCATCAGGATATGGTCGCCCTGTTCCACAAACGCCAGAATGGTATTGGCGACCGCCGCGGCGCCGCACGGGAACAGCGCGCAGCCGGCACCGCCTTCCAGCTCGCACATCGCTTCCTGCAGAGAAAAATGGGTTAGCGTGCCACGACGGCCATAAAACAGCCCGCCTTTCGCGCGGTTACGCGTGGCGTTTTTTTTCTCCTCCACGGTATCAAACACCAGCGAGGAGGCGCGTTGAATCACGCTGTTGACCGAGCCCTGGGTATATTTCTTGCTGCGTCCTGCCTGTACCAGCGTGGTATCAAGATGCTTCTTAGTCATGTTCGCTAACCCTGTTTTTATACGTCTGGACGTCCAGACTACCACGATTGTAAAAATCTGCACCCTGAGGCTTATCGAATAAGCAGAAAATATTAGCAAAAAACCGCATAAGAAATTTTTACTGCGTAAGCGCAAAGAAAGTGAGCAAAAATTGCGGCACTATGTAAATAGTAATGAGAACGACTATCAATTCGACGACGTTTTGATATTATTATGCTCAGATTTTGTGATTTGCGTCCTGGAGATACAGAGTGGGTAATAATTTGATGCAGACGGATCTCTCCGTTTGGGGCATGTATCAACATGCTGACATCGTGGTTAAGATTGTGATGATCGGCCTGATTCTGGCGTCCGTGATCACGTGGGCTATCTTCTTTAGCAAGAGCGCCGAACTCATTTCTCAGAAGCGTCGCCTTAAGCGGGAGCAGTTGCAGTTAGCCGAAGCCCGCTCGCTGGATCAGGCTTCTGACATGACCTCATCTTTCCACGCCAAAAGCCTGACCACCCTGTTAGTTAACGAAGCGCAAAACGAGCTGGAACTCTCCGCTGGCAGTGAAGATAACGAAGGCATCAAAGAGCGTACCGGCTTCCGTCTTGAGCGTCGCGTTGCGGCCGTTGGCCGACATATGGGACGTGGTAACGGATATCTGGCGACGATCGGCGCAATTTCGCCGTTCATCGGTCTTTTCGGTACGGTCTGGGGCATCATGAACAGCTTCATCGGTATCGCCCAGACCCAAACCACCAACCTGGCAGTGGTGGCACCGGGTATCGCGGAAGCGCTGCTGGCGACGGCTATCGGTCTGGTAGCGGCCATCCCGGCGGTGGTTATCTACAACATCTTCGCGCGGATGATTGGCAGCTACAAAGCCACGCTTGGTGATGTTGCCGCGCAGGTTCTGCTGCTGCAAAGCCGCGATCTCGACCTTAATGCCAGCTCGGTTAAGCCGGTGCATGCGGCGTCCAAACTGCGCGTAGGTTAATGCGATGGCAATGCGTCTAAACGAAAACCTGGACGATAACGGCGAAATGCATGAAATCAACGTGACGCCGTTTATCGACGTTATGCTGGTTCTGCTGATTATCTTCATGGTGGCTGCGCCGCTGGCGACGGTTGACGTGAAGGTCAATCTGCCGGCCTCTTCCAGCCAGCCACAGCCGCGTCCGGAGAAGCCTGTTTATCTGTCCGTGAAGGCGGATAAATCGATGTTCCTCGGTAACGACCCGGTGACGACTGACTCTGTCATCCCGGCGCTGGAGCAGCTTACCGGCGGTAAGAAAGACACCACGGTCTTCTTCCGGGCGGATAAAACCGTTGATTACGAAACCATGATGAAGGTAATGGACACGCTGCATCAGGCGGGTTACCTGAAGATTGGACTGGTCGGCGAAGAAAAAGCGGCTAAAAAATAAAATAAAAGCTGGCGAAAGCCGGCTTTTTTGTTTTCTCTAAGGCCAAATCGTCATTATTTTCTGCCGTTTCTCCCCACACATCATATTTATTTATCAATAAAGCCATCATTAATAATCTCTTGATTGTTAAGCAAATATCAATATTCGGCTGCGTCATTTAACGCTATCTTTTGTTGTGATGGCCTTTTCCGCGCTGCTGATCCATCTGGGGCACGGGGAAACCGAATATCACTTCTCTGTTTTCGTCCTCCTCTCCGCGCTGCTTGCCTGGCGCGACTGGCGACCGCTGTTGATGGGGGCTGCGGTCATCGCCATACACCATCTGGTCTTTAACTATTTGCAGGAGCACGACCTGTATGGCGTGGTGGTGTTTATGCACACTGGTTTTCATATAGTGCTTTTTCACGCCCTGTTTGTGGTAGTCCAGACGGCGATCCTGATCCTGCTGGCGGTGCGCATGGAGCAGGACGCCCGCTCGGCGAGCGAGGTGGCCGCACTCGCCGGGGTCATTAACCGCGAGCCGGGGTATCTGACGCTCGCCGTCGATGCCGCGCCCGCCGGGTCGCCCTTCGCCCGTACCTTTAGCCTGACGCTGGGCACCATGCGCGCCACGCTTGAGCAGGTCAGCGCCAATATTGGCCAGCTGCTGGAAGCTTCCCGCACATTAGGCCAGCGTAACAGTGCGCTGTCAGAGCGTACCGATCACCAGGCAAATTCGCTGGCAACGGCGGCCAGCGCGATGGAACAGCTACGGGCTGTCGCCACCCTGACCAGTGAAAAAGCCAGCCAGGTCAGAGAAGTGGCATTCAGCACCTGCCACGTGGCGGAGCAGGGCGGGAATAACGTACGGCAGGCGATGGCGGCAATGGAGCAGATTCGCGAGGAGTCGCAGCGCATTTACGCCATTCTGGAACTGATCGACGGCATTGCCTTCCAGACCAATATTTTGTCGCTTAACGCCTCGGTCGAGGCTGCCAGAGCGGGCGAACATGGCAAAGGTTTCGCAGTGGTCGCCTCCGAAGTGCGCGTCCTGGCGCAACGTAGCGAAGAGGCCGCAAAAGAGATCCGCCAGCTGCTGACCGCGGCGCAGGCGACCACTCAGCACGGGGTTGAGCAGGTTGAGCACGCCGGGCTAACGATGAAGTCGATCATTGAGAGTATCGAAGGGCTTCGCTCTTTGCTGGAAGAGCTCTCACAGATGAGTGAGCAGCAGCGGGCGAGCATTGCACAAATGAACGACAGCATTGCCAGCATTGATGCCAGCGTACAGGAGAATGTGCGCCACGTTGCGCAGACCCTGCAGGTGGCTGAAGCACAGCGGCAGCAGACAAGTCAGTTAAAAGAGGCGATTGCCGTATTCAGATTTAATTAGCGTGGTGGTTCGGTGGGGGCGCTGCTGCCAGACGCCAGCGCGTCCTCATCAAGCGCAACGCAGGTCACGTTTGAGGTGCGGTATTCGCCGTCTGCCAGTTTGCGCGTCAGGCGCAGGGTGGCGATTTCTCTGGCAAGCAGATACTGATAGTTGGCTTCAAGGCGCCCCAGAAGCTTCTCTTTGAGCTCCGGTCGCTGTTCGATAATGGCATTCATCACCGCACCGTAAATCTCTTCCTTTACCTGTAACGGATAAATATCGCGCCGGTTCTGCCATTTCAGTCGAACCAGTGCTGCCGGGATCGAGACCAGGTCTTGCGTAATACGCGTCATCTCGTCATTTTTTGATTTTCTCAGCGCATCGAGATTTTGCTTTAAGATAAATTCATCACTTTTTTTATCATCTAAAGTCAAATAAACGTCATTGTTCTTAATTTCTTTCACGTTAATCTTCCCCCAGGGTATAAAAAATAGGGTTGTTTTTTTCGCGTGTAATTAGATTAAGCCAAATTTCATTGCCCGCTTCATTAATTGCTTTGGTTTTCTCGGCCATTATCTGGCTTAATTTTTGGGCATCTATTTCACCTTCGGCCTGCAGATCATTCAGCAGATGGACGAAGGCTTCAATTTTCATGGCACGAAATAAGCGGTCTTTTATATGGCGATCGTGCTCTTCCAGCAACATATTACGGGATTTGCCGCTGTCGGAAACACCAATTAATATATCAGGCTCGAAATCAGAGAGCTTTCTTTTCCCCTGAGTGAAACTGGCCTCTTTTTCTGCTTCCATCGGTTGCTGTTCCACAGGCGTAATGTGGTACTTAGCCGGGACGAGATAGTCGGGCAGCATTTTTAATTTCCTTTAATTTCAACAGGGTGGGGTTGGTAAAGGCGTGAGATTCGTTGACAATATCATGAGGCAAATTTAAAATCAAAAAAAATGGAGCCAACCCATGAACAGCATCTTTTTTACGGTCATCACATTACTATTACTGACCGCTGGTGTTCTTTTATTGATGCAGGAGTTCAATAAAACGAAAGTGTCGAACGACACCAGTGACCCCCCGCAACCGGAACGCATGACAAAAGAGGAAGGTGAAGACCATTTCTCTGTTTTGATGAACTCCGTTACGCCTGTCTGGTACTGGCGGGTCAACCATGAATATATCGATTTTTTACACGCAACAATTAAGCGTATGAAAATGTCGGAAATTAATGACACGCCCGGACTGTTTGAGGCCCAGCGTCGCTGTAGCGACCTCAATTCAGCCGTGTATAAATATTACGACAATATCAAAAAGCGCTGCCTTAACGGTGAGAAGGTCTCTTATTCCGACCTGGATGTATTAAATTTGCGCCAGTGTTTTCGTGAGTTTAGTCTGGAAGCCTACCCGGAGCTGGTGGCGCTGGTCTGGCCGGAATATGCCCGTCCTGAGGTTAACCCCGACAACGTCTGAGTGACGTTCTGGTTAGCTATTGCAAACAGTCAGCGCCGTTGAGCTATACTGGGCGCTGGTTTCTTTTGCAAACAGGACTTTATGGAACGCTTTTTTGAAAATGCCATGTACGCCTCTCGCTGGATACTGGCCCCCGTCTATTTTGGCCTTTCGCTGGCCCTTATCGCGCTGACGATTAAGTTCTTTCAGGAAATCCTGCATGTTCTGCCGAACATTTTTTCCATCGCCGAAGCAGATTTAATTCTGGTTCTGCTGTCGCTGGTGGACATGACGCTGGTGGGCGGCCTGCTGGTGATGGTGATGTTCTCCGGCTATGAAAATTTCGTCTCTCAGCTGGATATCGATGAGCGAAAAGAAAAACTCAACTGGCTGGGCAAAATGGATGCCTCGTCGTTGAAGAATAAAGTGGCCGCCTCGATTGTGGCGATCTCCTCTATCCACCTGTTACGCGTGTTTATGGACGCAAAGAACGTCCCGGATAACAAACTGATGTGGTATGTGATTATCCATCTGACGTTTGTACTGTCGGCGTTTGTGATGGGGTATCTGGATAAGATCAGTAAGAAGTAATGACCCCTCACCCTAACCCTCTCCCACAGGGAGAGGGGATAGTTAGCTCCCTCTCCCTGTGGGAGAGGGCCGGGGTGAGGGCATCAGACCGCACTATTTCTCCGACGACGCCTGCCAAAGATTCAACTCCCCATCCGCAACATGCCGATCAATTCTTTCCAGCTCATCCGGGCTAAAGTGCAGATTATCCAGCGCCCGCACGTTCTCCTCTATCTGCTCCGGGCGGCTTGCGCCAATGAGTACGGACGTCACGCGTTCATCTTTCAGCAGCCAGCTCAGCGCCATCTGCGCCATTGTCTGACCGCGCGCCTGCGCCATCTCATTCAGCAAGCGCAGGCTGTTCAGATTGGCTTCGGTCAGCATCTTCTGCGTCAGTCCGCGCACTTTGTTTCCTTCGCGCTGCATGCGTGAACCGTCAGGAATACCGTTCAGGTATTTTCCGGTGAGCAGCCCCTGTGCCAGCGGGGTAAATGCGATACAGCCCGTCCCGTTTTTCTCAAGCGTATCCAGCAGGCCAGTATGATCGACCCAGCGGTTGAGCAGGTTATAGGAGGGCTGATGAATAAGCAGCGGGATTTTCCACTCGCGAAGCAGGTCAGCCATTTTCCGGGTGCGCTCGGTTGAATAGGACGAAATTCCAACGTACAGCGCTTTACCACTCTGCACGGCATGGGCCAGCGCAGCGGCAGTCTCTTCCATTGGCGTGTTTTCATCCACCCGGTGGGAGTAGAAAATGTCCACATACTCCACGCCCATCCGCTTCAGGCTTTGGTCGAGACTGGCGAGCAGATACTTGCGCGAACCGCCCGAACCGTAAGGCCCCGGCCACATGTCGTAACCCGCCTTGGTGGAGATAATCAGCTCGTCGCGATACGCGGCAAAATCCTCACGCAGCAGACGGCCAAAATTTTCTTCCGCACTGCCCGCCGGTGGGCCGTAGTTGTTGGCGAGATCGAAATGGGTTATGCCGAGGTCGAAGGCTTTGCGCAGCAGCGCGCGCTGGGCATCAAGAGGCTGTACGTGGCCGAAGCTATGCCACAGCCCCAGCGACAGCGCAGGAAGGCGCAGGCCGCTCTTGCCACAGTGGCGGTAGAGCATCGTTTCATAGCGGGCAGCGTCAGGGTACCAGGTCATGATGTCTCCTTTTCTTATCGATAATTTTTTTGAAACGTCGTTTTCATTCTGAACTTATCACATCGCTCCTCGCGAAGATAAGGGTTAACGGTGGCTGTGTGACCAGTGAAGCCACGCTAATTAAAAATGATCACAAAACGTTATAATTTCCCTCTTTCCTGCCGATAACGAGAGAAGCACTCGCCTCTGGGCGAATTCACCCTCACGGCAAGGAAGACTTATGAATATGCTCCGTAATTTCACAATACGTTTCGTCATGCTGACGATCCTCGGGATCTTTTGTGTAATGTGGGCGGGGGTTGGGCTGTACAGCACCTGGTCCCTTTCCCGCGTTTCCGATGGCAATGACGTGGACCGCCAGCTGGTTAAACAGATGACGGTACTCAGCCAGGGTAACGATCAGTATTTCCGCTTCGTGACCCGTCTGAGCCGCGCAATGGAAGTCAAAGCCGCAGGCGGCACGCCGGATCTGGCCTCTGCCCAACAGGCGCTGGATAACATGGGCAAGAAACTGGCCGAGATGAAAGCCATCTCCCCAGGCCCGATGGATGAGCAGGTCTCATCCCGGGTGATTGGCGCCTGGCAGGCGCTGCTCGAACAGGGGGTGACCCCGCAAATGCAGCAGGCGAAACAGGGCGCGCTGGACGGCTATCGTCAGCAGGCGAATAATGTCACCCCACCGCTGAGCCGCGCGTTCGGTGCGGCGGCTGAGGCATTCAACACTGCCGCCGCGACGTCGCTCGACAGCACCCGTGTGGTGGTCGACGGCCTGACCAGCATGACCCGGACGGTGATTATCGTCGCCACGATTATCGGCCTGCTGATCCTCCTCTTCACCGACCGTTACCTGGTGGCGATGCTGGTCAAACCGCTGGATCGCATTCGCCAGCAGTTCCGCCAGATTGCCCAGGGCGATCTCAGCCAGCCTATTGAGCCGTTTGGCCGCAACTGTGTGGGACAGCTGGTGCCGCTGCTGAGCGCCATGCAGGACAGCCTGCGCGAAGCGGTCAGCACCATCCGCTCCGGCAGTGAGAATATCTGGCGTGGGGCGACGGAGATTTCCAGCGGTAACAACGATCTCTCTTCCCGTACCGAAGAGCAGGCGGCGGCGCTGGAAGAGACGGCGGCCAGCATGGAGCAACTGACCGCCACGGTGAAACTGAACGCCGAAAGCGCGCGTCAGGCGAGCCAGCTGGCCGATGTGGCCTCGACCACCGCCAGCCGCGGCGGCTCGCTGGTGGAAGAGGTGGTCACCACCATGAGCGGGATCTCGGAAAGCTCGAAGAAAATTGCGGAAATCACCAACGTCATTAACAGCATCGCCTTCCAGACCAATATCCTGGCGCTTAACGCCGCGGTTGAAGCGGCACGCGCGGGCGAGCAGGGGCGTGGTTTTGCCGTTGTGGCAGGCGAAGTCCGCAATCTGGCCAGCCGCAGCGCCAACGCGGCGAAAGAGATTGAGGGGCTGATTGCCGATTCGGTTTCCCGCGTGGAGCAGGGGGCGCAGCTGGTGAGCGACACGGGCACGACCATGGATGCGATTTTGCGTGACGTGACAGAGGTCACCACCATCATGAAGCAGATTGCGTCGGCTTCAGAGGAGCAAAGCAAAGGCATTTCTCAGGTCGGTATCGCCATCACCCAGATGGACGGCGTTACCCAGCAAAACGCCTCGCTGGTGGAAGAGGTTTCCGCGGCGGCGGCGGCGCTTGAGCGCCAGACCGAAGATCTTCAGCGTTCGGTGCAGAAGTTCCGCCTGACGGCTTAACGCGCAAAGGCCGCCCTGTGCGGCCTTTCTCAGCCTCTCACTCAGGAATGCGGCAGCAGGCTAAGCGCCTGTTTAACCGCCGCCTGCAAACGTGATTCCGGCACTCCGTCCCGGGCCTGCACCGACAAACCATGTAAAAAGACGGCAAAATAGTCTCCCAGACTCTCGGCATCGGTCGACGCCGGCAATTCACCGTTACGCACTGCCAGATGGAGACGGTCGATGATCTGCTGTGTACGCTGCAGGCGATGCTGTGCCAGCCAGGTTTTGAGCGTCTCATTTTCCGCACTGACGCTGGCTGCAGAGGCCACCACCATACATCCTTGCGGCAATTCCGGATGGCAGTAAAGATGAACCGCATCCATTAACAGCGTCTGGAGGGTATCCCGCACGCTGCCCCCGGCGGCTAAGGCCCGATCCGCAAAACCGCCTTCCTGTTTTTCGTAATCGGCGATAGCTTCCCGAAAGAGCTGCTCTTTTGAACCGAACGCCTTGTAAATACGTGCCGATGCAATCCCCAGTTCTGCCACCAGGTCTGACATTGAGGTGCCTTCATAACCCTGTCGCCAGAACAGGTTACGCGCTTTGATAAGCGCCTGGTCACGATCGAACTGGCGCGGTCTGCCTGCCATTTTGTTGCTCCGGTTGGTCCTGAATTCTGTGCAACAGGATCGCCTAAATCATCTGGATTACCAACGAATTTATAATTTTCGCTTGCGGTTATCCGGCTTTACTCCTATTGTTTGTCAATCGACAAACAATAGGAGTATACGATGAAAACCCTCAAAGGTCCCTCTCTCCATCTGGCTCAGTTCAGCGATGATGCGGCCCCCTTTAATAATTTGCCCGCGATCGCCCGGTGGGCGGCGCAAACGGGTTTTAGCGCTCTGCAAATTCCGGCATGGGACCGCCGTCTCTTCGACGTGGCGACGGCGGCAGAAAGCCAGACCTACTGCGACGATCTGACCGGTATGCTGGCGGAGAATGGTCTGGTGGTAAGTGAACTGACCAGCCATATCTTCGGCCAACTGATGGCGGTACATCCCGCTTACGACAGCTTATGCGACAGCTTTGCGCCGGTGGAAGTACACGGCAACCCACAAGCCCGCGGCGAATGGGCAAGGCAGCAGCTACTCCTGGCGGTCAAGGCCTCCGCCCGACTTGGCCTCAGCGATCTGGGTACCTTCTCTGGCTCGCTGGCGTGGCCCTATCTGTTCCCGTTCCCGCAGCGTCCGGAAGGGTTAATTGAAACCGCCTTTGACGAGCTGGCCAGACGCTGGATGCCGGTGCTCAATGCCTGTGACGAGCAGGGCATAAACCTCTGCTATGAGATCCACCCGAGTGAAGATCTGCATGATGGGATAACGTTTGAAATGTTTTATCAGCGGGTTAAAGAACATCCCCGCTGCCGGATACTTTTCGACCCCAGCCACATGGTGCTCCAGCAGCTTAACTACCTGGAGTTCATTGATATCTATAAGGACCTGATCAACATGTTCCACGTCAAAGACGCTGAATTCAATCCGACCGGCCGTCAGGGGATTTATGGTGGCTATCAGTCATGGGTTGATCGTGCAGGACGTTTTCGCTCACTGGGTGACGGTCAGGTGGATTTCAGGGCAATTTTCTCAAAGCTGACCCAATACGATTATGCCGGCTGGGCAACCCTTGAGTGGGAATGCTGTCTGAAAAATCCGCAGGACGGTGCCAGAGAAGGGGCTGCGTTCATCCGCGACCATATTATTCACATCACCGATAAAGTCTTCGATGATTTCGCCGGTGCGCCGGTGAACCCTCAACAAATCAACGCATTACTCGGCATTCGCTAAGCCACGACATTACAGGGAGTCCCCATGGAACAACAATACGGTGAGATCGCGCATGCGGATCTCAGGGCAGAACACGTCTATACGAAAGTGAACGGACAGCGCATCCATTGCGTCGTGGCGGGAGAAGGTCAACCGGTATTACTGATACCGGGCTGGCCGCAGACCTGGTATACCTGGCGCTATGTCATGCGCGCGCTGGCAGCGGCAGGTTTTAAGGCTATCGCGGTTGATCCACCAGGCATGGGGGAATCAGACAAACCGCGCGACGGCTATGACACCGGACGCGTTGGTGCCACGCTGCATACGATGATGGCGCAACTGGGGCATTCACATTACAGCATCGTGGGCCATGATATCGGCATGTGGGTGGGTTATGCCATGGCGAGCGATTTTCCACAGGCGATAAAACGGCTTGTGCTGACAGAAGCGGTTATCCCCGGACTGGCGCCGCCACCGCCGATTTTTGTCGCACCGGAAGAGAATATCTTTCTCTGGCACTTCATGTTCAATCAGCTGGCGGATTTACCCGAAACCCTGACCAGCGGGCGCGAATCACAATATCTCAGCTATATTTTTGACCGCTGGTCGCATCGTCGTGAACGGGTCGCTGCAGAGGTGTATATCACCGCCTATTCGACGCCCGGCGGGCTGCGCGCGGGTTTCGACTATTATCGCGCTATCCCGGAGACCATCCGGCAGAACCAGCGTCGCGCGCAAACGCCTTTAACCATGCCGGTGTTAACGGTGGGGGCCGAACATGCCACGCGCGATGCACCGCTGATAACCCTGCAGGGCAATGCCCGTGATCTGCGTGGTGAGACGGTGGCCGATTGCGGGCATTTTATTACCGAAGAGTGTCACGAGGGGTTTATTGGGCTGATCGTGCCATTCCTCTCAGAGGATGCACATTATGCCGCTTGATAAACATATAGCTGATTTTCTGGCTGCGTCATCGGGCGCGCCGCAGCCGGCGTCATTAGCCGAACTGCGTGTCGCCACCGACGTGGATTTGCTGCAGCTACAGGGCGAGGAGGAAACGGGTGGCGCCATTCAACATCACGTTGTGATTGCCGATGATGGCTACGAGATTGAACTTCGCGTCTATACCCCTGCCGCCTCGAAGGCAGAAATCGCGCAGCCTGCAATGCTGTTTGCTCATGGCGGCGGATGGTGCCTGGGGTCGTTGTCGCTGTACGATCGACCCTGTCAGGCATTGGCGAATGCTACTGGCCGGAAAATACTCTCCGTGGATTACCGTCTGGCGCCGGAGTTCCCCTTCCCGAGGCCGTTAGAAGACGTTTATCAGGCATTGTGCTGGGCCAGTGAACAGGCTGCGCTTCTGGGTATTGATGCCACTCGTCTGGCGGTGGGCGGCGACAGTGCAGGCGGAAACCTCGCTGCAGCGACAACGCTGCTGGCCCGGGATCGCGGCGGACCTCATATAGAGCATCAGTTGCTGCTCTACCCGGCGTTAAGTCGCGATATGTCGACCGAAAGCTATTGTGAATTTGCTGAAGGCTATTTTTTAACGCGTGATGCGATGGCGTTTTGCTGGGAAAACTATCTGGGAGACCGTCGTCATCCTTATGCCGAGCCGCTGCGTATGGCCTCGCTGAGGGGGGTACCGCCAGCAACCATCCTGAGTTGTGAGTATGATCCCCTGCGCGATGAGGCTGAAGCGTATGCGCGGCGGCTTGAGGAGGCGGGGGTGCCAGTACGCTGTGAACGGCTGCCGGGCATGGTGCATGCCTGTATTCATATGTCAGGGCTAACGCCTGCCGCGCGTCGGTTGTTTGAACGGGCTTGTATATAGTTCAGGGTGGGGCTTCGTTTTCCAAACGTGGCGCTTGATTTGCTGACTATCGAGCCTTCCGGGTAAGAGTCCTCTGCAGGCGGAATGCTTTCCAGCCCAGAGCGGGTGGAAAGGTCACCCAGGCAATGATCAGGATAATGAGGGAACTCATGCTCCCGGAAAGAATGTGTGTCCGGCTACCCGCGATGAGGGTGACCAGCATAACCAGAACCAGCGCGACCGTGAGCCATACCGAAACCTGGAAGCGCCGTGAGAGCGCATCGATGAGATGCTGCAGGGTGCCTCCAGCTGCTGAGAGTCGGGCCTGTAAATTGTCTACTTCGCTTTGGCTGAAATCTGCCTCAAGCAAGTCTTTCTCACTGATAGCCATCACGTCCTCCCTAATCAGGCGAAAGTATACTGTATTAAAACAATAATGAGAGAAGACAAAAAACCCAGCGTAATAGCTGGGTTTCTTCATCATGCCGGTTCGAAAAGGGAGAATTACGGCGTTTATCAGTGCGTCGCTTCACCGATCAGCGCGCCGGAACCGGCGCCGACAGCTGCGCCTTTCAGCACGCTATTGCCCGTCACGGCAGCTGCGCCAGCACCCACAACAGCACCAACGGCACCGCCTTTACGTGCGGCTTTGCCTTTGTCGCCGTTTTTGAACATGGCACCGGTGCCTGCGCCCACCACGGCACCGCCAACGGTTGATTTCAGATCTTTACCCGTGGCCGCGCCAATTGCCGCGCCTGCTACCGCGCCAGCGGCGGTCTTGTCGATAGCCATTCCCGAGGCGGAAAAAATGAGGGCGCTGATAACCAGCGTTGTTTTAATCAGTTTCATAACAGATCCTTTGTGACTGCTGTCGGTTGATACGTCATTTCTCGCCGTCTGGCGGAAGAAACACGCCCGGATAGTGCCAGCAATACCGGCCCAACCTTTAGGCTAATCATGCCCTGAACAGGGATCTGTTCTGCCGGGCGGTAAACCGCCCGGCCAGTCGTCATGCCTGTCGCTTATCTTCGGTATTCGTATCAAAGTCACTCGCCGCGTGACGTTCGTGGAGCTGCTCGTTCAGCTCGCCGCTGGTGCGGTTGACAATCCGTCCACGCTTCACGGCATGGCGGTTTGCCACGTCTTTCGCCCAGCGCTGGACGTTGGTGTACTTCTCTGCGTCCAGGAACTCGGCGGCGTTATAGACGCTACCCAGCGCCACGCAGCCGAACCATGGCCAGATCGCCATATCCGCAATGGTGTACTCCTCACCCGCGACGTAACGACCGCGCGCCAGCTGTTTATCCAGCACGTCGAACAGGCGTTTGGCTTCCATCGTGAAGCGGTCGATCGCGTACTCAATCTTCACTGGCGCATAGTTGTAGAAGTGGCCAAAACCACCGCCGAGGAACGGCGCCGCGCCCTGAAGCCAGAACAGCCAGTTCAGCGTCTCGGTGCGTCCAGCCGGATCTTTTGGCAGGAAGTGACCAAATTTCTCTGCCAGATAGAGCAGGATATGGCCGGATTCAAATACGCGCGTTGGCGGGTTCGTGGAGTGGTCACGCAGCGCCGGTATTTTCGAGTTCGGGTTCACTTCAACGAAGCCGCTGGAGAACTGATCGCCCTCGCCGATGCGGATCAACCACGCGTCGTACTCCGCGCCCGTCACGCCCAGCGCCAGCAGCTCTTCGAGCATGATGGTGACTTTCTGGCCGTTAGGTGTCCCCAGTGAGTAGAGCTGCAGCGGGTGAGAGCCGACAGGCAGATCTTTCTCATGCGTTGCGCCGGAAATGGGACGGTTGATATTGGCGAATGCGCCGCCGTTGTTCTTTTTCCATTCCCACACTTTGGGTGGCTGATAGGTGTTGTCTGACATGTTGGCCTGCCTTTTTTGTGATGTGTTGAGGCAGTGTAGCAGGAGATTTGTGAAGCGTTTAACGAACTGAGCGTAATCGATCTGCCGCTATTCCTTCCGGCGCTTATATATAACAAATCCGGCATAAGCTTAATCGAAAATCGCATTTTCATAATTAATGCGTAAACAGATAAAGCTGCATATGATGCTTCAACATAAATAAAAGATGCAGTCATAAACACTTTATAAGGCAAGGAGTTAGTGAGATGCGTAAGCTTCTGTTATCGGCCGTGGTCGTTTCGCTCGCGTTAGGCCTGGCGGGCTGTGATGATGCGAAAAATAAAGAGACAAATACGTCCCCCGCGGCAAAAAACGATGCGCCAAAAGAGGGCGGTTCGCTTATTATCGGCATAACCTCCGGCGACCCGCTAGCCGTTAATCCGCTCTATGCCAGTGACCGCACAACGTTAACCATCATGCAGGCGCTGTATGCTCCGCTGTACAGCTTTAATAACGGCAAAATTGAGTGGGGCCTGGCGGAAAGCCTGACGCCTTCTGCCGATAACCTGAGCTACACCCTCACGTTAAAACCCAACCTGAAATGGCAGGACGGGCAGCCGCTGACGGCGGACGACGTGGTCTTTACGTTCAATAAGCTGCTGGATGCCAAACAGCACAGCTTCTTCCGCAGCATGTTCACCTACGGCGATAAGCCGGTGCAGGTAAGCAAGGTTGACGACCGCACCGTTAAATTCACCTTACCGCAGGTCAGCGCGGCTTTTACCGGCACCCTGGTGCAGATCTACCCGATCCCGCAGCACGTGTTCGCCGGTGAAGACGATCTGGAAAAGAGCAGCAAAAACGATGCGCCGGTGGGTTCTGGCCCGTTCAAATTCAAAGAGTACCGCGCCGGACAGTATTACGCCCTGACCCGTTTTGACGATTACTGGAACGGCAAAGCGAAGCTTGATTCCGTGACTTACCGTTTCGCCAAAGACAGCAATGCCGCGAATCTTGCCCTGCAAAACGGTGAAATCAACCTCAAGATGGTGGACCCGCAGGATGTGAACCGCCTGAAAAATACCGGTAAGTTTGACTTCGTGGTCTATCCGGAAGGGCGTCTGGCCTACATGACCTTCAACCAGAACGTGCCGGTGATGAAGAGCAAGGCGCTGCGTCAGGCCATTGCTTACGCCATCAACAAAGATGAGCTGACCCAGACCGCGTTTACCTCGCTGGACTACGCCAAACCGGCGACCTCGTTCCTGACGCCAGATACGCTTTACAAGACGGACGATGTTGAACAGTACAAATTCGATCTGCAAAAAGCCAAAGGCCTGCTGAAGACATCCGGCGCGCCGGACAACCTCAGGCTGCGCCTGGCGTATGTGAACACCAACAAAACCCAGGAGAGTATGGCGCTCTACATTCAGCAGGCGCTGAAGGGCATTGGGGTGAACGTGGAGCTGATGCCGCTGGACTCCAACGCCATGTCTCAGCGCAGTCTCGACATGAACAACACCGCCTGGGAGCTGAACCTGGGCGGCTACATCATGGGCTCAGAGCCGGACGGTTACAAATCACTGTTCATGAGCAACGAGGCCTATAACTACGCGCATTATAAAAACCCGCAGTTCGATGCCCTGTGGGATAAAGGCGCCGTGGAAACCGACGCCACGAAACGGGCTGATATCTACAAGCAAATTCAGCAGACCGTGGCAAACGACATGACCTACTACCCGATTGCCTATACCAATGCGACCGTCGCGGTGGACAAGCGTTTCGGCGGCACCCAGGAAGCAGAGCCGAAGCCGGTCTACCTGTTCCAGGATCTGTCAAAAATCTATCAGAAATAAGTCACTGCCCCGGCCGTCAGGCCGGGGTCTGAGTAAGGGCATGTCGTGAACACACTTCTCACGCGTCGGCTGCTGCAACTGTTCCCGATGCTGTTCTTTATTTCACTGGTGGCATTTTTGCTGGTCAAACTCGCCCCCGGCGATCCGGTAGCGGCGTACATCACGCCGCGTATGGCTCCGGAAGATATCGAACGTATTCGCCAGAGCCTGGGGCTGGATAAGCCCCTGGTCACGCAGTACGTTCTGTGGCTGAAAAACGTCCTGCGGGGCGATCTCGGCTATTCGCTGATCTACCACCGCCCGGTGCTGGAGATGATCGGCGAACGCATTCCGGCCACGCTGGGGCTGATGGGGGCGTCGCTGCTGCTGGCGATCGTGCTGGCTATTCCGCTCGGCCTGCTGGCGGGGGCATTTAAGCACCGCTGGCTGGATCACGTACTGAACCTGTTCGCCTATATCGGCATCTCGGTGCCGATTTTCTGGTTCGGCATTTTGCTTATCACCGTCTTTGCCGTGCAGCTTAACTGGTTCCCCAGCATGGGGATGCGCACCATCGGCATGGAAGACAGAGTGCTGGATGTCTTGCGTCACGGCGTGCTGCCGTGCATTGCGCTGACGTTCTACAATCTCTCCAGCTACGTGCGCTACATCCGCTCCAACACCATCTCGCAACTCTCCGCCGACTACGTACAGACCCAGCTGGCCTACGGCGCGACGCGCGCCAGTATTCTGTTCCGCCATGTGCTGAAAAACGTGCTGCTGCCGGTAATTACCCTGTTCGGCCTGTCGTTCGGGGAGCTGATTGTAGGGGCCTATGTGACGGAGAGCGTCTTTTCCTGGCCGGGGATGGGGCTGCTCGGGATCCAGTCGATCGCCTCGCTGGACTACCCGCTGATCATGGCGATCATCATGCTTTCGTCGATGATGCTGATCGTCGGCAACCTGATCGCCGATCTGCTTTATCGCTTCGCCGATCCCCGCATTCGTACGCTGAGGTAACCCGGATGAGCAGACGCTGGCAGCAGGTTCGTCACCAGCTGCGCCGCAACCGTCCGGCGCAGTTCTCTCTGTTTGTGCTTTTTATTTTCGTTGTCGCCGCGCTTTGCGCCGGCTTAAGTCCGTACGATCCGGATCGGATGGCGCTCGGCGCACGCACGCTACCGCCGGATGCCGCGCACTGGTTCGGTACCGATGAATACGGACGCGATTACTTCACCCGTGCGCTGTATGGCGGCCAGATCTCGTTAATGGTCGGTTTTCTCGCCATGCTCTTCTCCACGCTTATCGGCACGGTGGTGGGAACGGTGAGCGGCTATTTTGGCGGCTGGCTGGATAACCTGATGATGCGCGCCGTGGATATCCTGATGGCCATTCCGGCCTTCTTCCTGCTGCTGGTGGTGAATGCTTACCTCAAACCGGGCGTGGATAACATCATCCTGATCATCAGCCTGCTGACGTGGATGAACATGTCGCGGCTGGTGCGTGCCGAAACGCTGTCGGTGAAAGAGCGCGAGTATGTGCTCTATGCCCGCGCGTCGGGAGAACATCCGCTGCGCATTATCGTGCGCCACATTATTCCCGGTGTGCTGCCGACCATTATCGTGGCCGCCACGCTCAATATCGCCTCGGCGATTTTGATGGAATCAACGCTCAGCTTCTTAGGGCTGGGCGTGCAGGCCCCTGCGGCGTCGTGGGGAAGTATGCTGAACAACGCGCAGTCTTATATTGGCGAAGCGTCGTGGCTGGCAATGTTCCCCGGTATTTTGATCCTGCTGACGGTGTTCAGCTTTAACGTGCTGGGCGATGTGTTCCGTACCGCCTTTGAGCCGGGAGCCAGTCGCGATGAGTAGCTTATTAGAACTCGATGACCTGCATACCACGTTCCGCACCCGGGAGGGGGAAATGCATGCGGTGCGCGGCGTGAGCTTTCAGGTTCAGCCGGGAGAACTGGTGGGTATCGTTGGCGAATCGGGCTGCGGCAAGAGCGTCACCTGTAAGTCGATTATCCAGCTTCTCGGGAGCAACGGCCGGATAACGGGCGGCAGCATCCGCTTTCAGAACGAGGACCTGGCGCAGAAAACCCCGGCGCAGATGCGCGACATTCGCGGCAACGAGATCGCGATGATTTTCCAGGATCCGATGACCGCCCTCAACCCGGTGCTGACCATCGGCAAGCAGATGGCGGAGATCCTGATGCGCAATAAAGGGCTCAGCAAAAAAGCGGCTAAAGCGGCGGCGATCGCCATGCTGCAACAGGTGGGCATTGCTGAGGCGGAACGCCGGTACGACCAGTATCCCCACGAGTTCAGCGGCGGGATGCGCCAGCGGGTGATGATCGCCATTGCGCTTTCCTGTAATCCGAAGCTTCTTATTGCTGATGAACCGACCACCGCGCTGGACGTGACCATTCAGGCGCAGATCCTGCGCCTGCTGAAAAGCCTGCAGCAGCAGACCCAAACCGCGATTTTGCTGATCACCCACGATCTCGGCGTGGTGGCGCAGGTCTGCAGCCGCGTGGTGGTGATGTACGGCGGGCTGGTGATGGAGGAGGGGAGCGTGGAGGACATTTTTTATCGCCCTGCGCATCCTTACACCCGGGGGCTGCTGGCCTCGCTGCCGCGTCCGGATGAGGAGAATCAACGGTTGTCGCCGATAGAAGGTTCGCCGCCAGGCCTGCTTAATCCGCCGCCGGGTTGCCCGTTTGCCGAACGCTGTCCGAAGCGTATGCCGCAGTGTGAGCGGCAGCCCGCGTTTTATTCCGTCGGAGAGGGCCATCGCGCCGCCTGCTGGCTATGGGCCGATAAGGAGATTCAGGCATGAGTGAACAACAGACGCCTTTAGTGCGCGTACGGGACCTGCACAAACACTATCAGCTTAACGGCGGTTTGCTGCGTAAAGGCGTGGCCGTGAAAGCGGTTGATGGCGTGAGCTTTGATATCCAGCCCGGCGAGACGTTTGGCCTGGTGGGGGAGTCCGGCTGCGGGAAATCGACTCTCGGGCGCGCCATTCTGCGTCTTTTCGATATCACCTCGGGCGAGATCCACTTTGCCGGACAGGCGATCGGCCAGGCCCGTGAAAAAGAGCTGAAGCCGCTGCGTAAAAGAATGCAGGCGATTTTTCAGGATCCCTGGTCCTCGCTCAACCCGGGGATGACCGTGCGACAGCTGGTGGCCGAGCCGATGCAAATCCACGGCTACAGCCGGGAAGCACAGCAGGAGCGTACGGAAACGCTGCTCTATAAAGTCGGGCTGAAGCAGGAACACCTTGAACGGTTCCCGCACGAGTTCAGCGGTGGGCAGCGCCAGCGCATCAGTATTGCCCGCGCGTTGTCCGTGAATCCTGAGTTTGTGCTGTGCGATGAACCGCTCTCGGCGCTGGACGTCTCGGTGCAGGCGCAGGTGGTGAATATTCTGCAGGACCTGCAGCAGGAGCTGGGGCTGACCTATCTGTTTATCGCCCACGATCTCTCCATGGTGCGCCATATCTCCAGCCGAATTGGGGTGATGTATCTCGGTAAGCTGGTGGAGGTGGCCCCGGCGAATGCGCTGTATCAGCATCCGGCGCACCCATACACCCGCGCACTGCTGGCGGCGGTTCCCCGTCCCGACCCGCGCATTCGTCACCTCGACGACGCTACCCTGCGCGGCGATATTCCAGGCCCCACGTCCGCGCTGCCTGGCTGTAAGTTCTGCAGCCGCTGCCCGCATGCCATGCCGGTTTGCCAGACGCAGGAGCCGGCAATGCGGGAGATTGCGCCAGGGCATTTTGCAGCATGCTGGTTGTTTAACGTGTAATTAATGCGCCACGCAGGTGTATGATAAATCCTCCTCTGTCAGGTTAATTACAACGTGCAGACGACGACAACCCTTAAAAAATTGCCGCCTGCCTGTTTTAGGTTGGATACATGCGTAAAGGAACGTTAAGCAGTGATGCGCCATTCGGGACATTGTTAGGCTATGCGCCCGGTGGCGTGGCGATTTACTCTTCAAATTACGGCAGTCTGGACCCGCGAAATTACCCGGAAGATGCGGATTTCCGCAGCTATATTGGCAACGAATACATGGGCCACAAGTGGCAGTGCGTTGAGTTCGCCCGCCGTTTTCTGTTTCTCAACTATGGCTTTGTGTTTACCGATGTCGGCATGGCGTGGGAGATCTTCTCTCTGCGCTTTTTGCGTCAGGTGGTGAACGATAACATTCTGCCCCTTCAGGCCTTTGCCAACGGCTCGAAGCGCGCGCCGCGCGCCGGGGCGCTGCTGATCTGGCAAAAAGGCGGCGAGTTTCACGAGACCGGCCACGTGGCGGTGATCACCCAGCTTCTGGACGATAAGGTGCGTATCGCGGAGCAGAACGTCATTCACGCGCCGCTGCCGCTCGGGCAGCAGTGGACGCGCGAGCTGCGCCTCTGTGTTGAGAACGGCAGTTACACGATCCACGACACCTTTACTGACACCGAAATCCTCGGCTGGATGATCCAGACTGACGACACAGAACACAGCATTCCGCAGCCGGAAATCGACGGCGAACTGCTGAAAATCAGCGGTGCGCGGCTGAAAAACAGACGTCAGTTTGACGGGAAGTGGCTCAACGAAAATGACCCCCTGCAACAGGCGTATATCCGCGCCAACGGACACTTTATCAATAAAGATCCCTGCCAGTACTTCACCATTACCGAAAGCGCCGAGCAGGAGCTGATCAAAGCCACCAACGAGCTGCACCTGATGTACCTGCACGCGACCGATAAGGTGCTGAAAGATGACAACTTACTGGCGCTTTTCGACATACCGAAAATCCTCTGGCCGCGCCTGCGCCTCTCCTGGCAGTGGCGCCGCCACCATATGATCACCGGTCGTATGGATTTCTGCATGGATGAGCGCGGGATTAAGGTGTATGAGTACAACGCCGACTCCGCCTCCTGCCACACGGAAGGCGGGTTGATCCTCGAAGAGTGGGTCAAAAATGGCTATCGCGGCAACGGGCACAACCCGGCGGAAGGGTTACTGGAAGAGCTGACCGGGGCGTGGAAGCACAGCCACGCGCGTCCGTTCGTGCATATCATGCAGGACAACGATGTCGAAGAGGACTATCACGCGCTCTTTATCCAGCGCTCACTGCTGCAGGCCGGGTTTGAAACTAAAATTCTGCACGGGCTTGGCGCCCTGAGCTGGGATGCCGCCGGGCAGTTGATTGACGACGAAGGCCGCCACGTCAACTGCGTGTGGAAAACCTGGGCGTGGGAGACGGCGATAGAGCAGATCCGCGAGGTGAGCGAAACCGAGTATGCCGCGGTACCGATTCGTACCGGCCACCCGGCTGGGGAAGTACGGCTGATTGACGTCCTGCTGCGCCCGGAAGTGCTGGTCTTCGAACCGCTGTGGACGGTGATCCCCGGCAACAAGGCGATCCTCCCGGTGCTGTGGCAACTGTTCCCGAACCACCGCTACCTGCTCGATACTGATTTTGAGGTTAACGATCTGCTGAAACAGACCGGCTATGCCGTTAAGCCCATCGCCGGGCGCTGCGGCAGCAATATCGATCTGATCAGCGCTGAGGACGAACTGCTGGACAAATCCAGCGGCAAGTTTGTTGACCGCAAAAATATCTACCAGCAGCTGTGGTGCCTGCCAAACGTTGATGGCAAGCATATTCAGGTTTGCACCTTTACCGTGGGCGGAAACTACGGTGGAACCTGTCTGCGCGGTGATGACTCGCTGGTGGTCAAAAAAGAGAGTGATATTGAGCCGCTGATTGTGGTGAAGGATAAGTAACCGGGCAGTAACCGAGCCTTCGCAAGGATCGCTTGCGGAGGCTTTTTTTTGTCTCTCTCCACCCTCAGGTTCCTCCCTCAAATCCTGCCTCATGGAGGAAGATTTCTGGCTGTGGCCAGGCCAGGCTGATGATGACCCTTAACCTGATGGACAGCGTATGAACACTTTCACCCATGCCCGCCAGCAAGCCCAGCTCTCTTTTATTGCCTCAGCAGAGAATATTGTTGTCGGTGACAGCCGCCATTGCCCGATGGCCCCTGAGAAATTAATGCAGCTTTCGTCTTCCGATCCCTGCGTCGTTGAATGCTTTGATGGCGGCCTTACCGCTCAGGTCCTGCATCTGTGTATTGATGGCAGACACTACACCCTCAAGCAGAAACGACGCGAGGCGCTGGTGCGAAATACCGATGGCCAGACCTCGTTCCTCAATGAAGTACAGAGACGGGCTGATTTCACCCGGCTCAAAAACGATCCGTTGTGGGCGGGACGATTCGATCACATCGTACCGACGATTTATGGCAACTTTCGCCAGGGGATTATTCTCTCGCCCTGGCTGCCGGGCCACTCGCCAGAAAAGGTCGATGAAGATCTTTTTGAACAGGTTTTATCAACGCTAATGGCATGCGAAGAGGCCGGTCTTATGGAGTGGGATTTATGTCCCGGCAATCTTCTTATGGATAACGGACATCTCTGGTTATTCGATTTCGGGTATATGTATCCTTTCCAGCCTCTGCAGAGCTACAACAGCAATGGCCTGCAGGATCCCCTCTTTCACGCCTGCGAGCGTTTTGAAACCCGCTTTTTCTTCGGAAGGCTGCTCGAAGAAAATCAGCCTGAAGCCGTGCAACTGTCGCAGTATCATGCCCTGAAAACATTGGCCCTGAAGCATTATCGCCATAAAAGAGAAAAACTGGCGTCGCAAGGCGCGGATGCGGCGGTGCTCGTCTGGCTGGATGCGATTATTACCAGCTGGCAACAGGCACTGCGTGATAATCAAAGCCTGCAGCGCGGTTTCACCATTGAGGCGTTTCGCTCACACGTTCTGGATGTCGAGGATGATTTACATGGGCAAAGCTGTACGCCACTGACCCTGAAAAGGATTGAGTACATTACTCAGTCGATCCAGTCGTGTTACGAGGTGCTTAACGAAGGTGGCGCGCTTTTTTACGATAATAAAGGTAAAAGTAAGAGAGCGTTACTGGCGCAATATCAACGCAAACGTCAGCTCGCCTGTGACGCTATGCAGCCACAGTATAAGCGCTGAGAGTGACCCGCAGAATCAGCATCCGCAGGGAGAACCTGCGGATGCCTGAGGTTTATTCCTCGTCCTGCTGACTGATTTTCAAATCAATGATGCGGCCAATCTGGTCATGATAGACCGTCAAAAGGTTGTACTGGCTCATCTCAGAGATGATTTGCGGTGAGACATTAAAGCTGCGGGCAAGCTCCTCCTCCGGCAAATAACCCGGCTGACGCCGTCTCACCTGAGCCCGGCGGCGGTTGTACTGATACCACAAAATCAGCAGCCAGCCGTTGAGCGCGGCGAACAGTAAATAGATCAGCACCGTATTAAAGGACGCAACAATCGCGCCCCAGCGGTAGTCGCTCTCATCGGTGAGCTGCATCCAGAGTCGGGCATACAGGAAAAAGAAAAAACCTCCCCACGCGACCAGCGTTAACGCGGCATCAAAAAGACGCGGCAAGAGCCGATGTTCAGTCAAAATTAAGGTATTTTCGTTCATTGCAGGCTTCCTTTTCCCCGGTCCGGACTGATCCAGCGCGCACGGGCACGCTGGCGTTTAAGCATCACTTTTGGAAAGGCGACGAGGGTAGTGAACAGGCCAATCATCCAGTACACCATCGGGAACCAAATCACCCAGAAAAGCGCGCTGGCCACGTTTCGCTCATAGCGCCGCTCGATGTACAGGCTGACCAGGAATTGCAGCAGACACATGACCCCCAGCAGCAGTCCGGTAAACGCCGGGGGAAAGAGGCTCTCAACGGTCAGGTTCGCGGGAAGCGGGGCGACATGGCTGAAGACGAACAGCAGCACCGTCATCGCGTAGGCGAAGGCCCACAGCGTTGACAGCGCGTACTCCATAAACAGCGGCCACATGCGGTGGTGCTCCCAGCGCACGATCTTACGCAGGTTAACCAGAAACACCTCAGCACCGCCCTGGGCCCAGCGCAGACGCTGTTTCCACAGGCCTTTTAGCGTCTCCGGCATCAGGATCCAGCACAGCGCGCGCGGCTCGAAAAAAATATCCCAGTGGCGAAGCTGAAGCTTCCAGCTGATGTCGATGTCCTCGGTGATCATGTCCGGGCTCCAGTACCCGACATCCGCCAGCGCCTGCCGGCGAAAGGCGGCGATGACGCCGGAGACGGTAAAGACCCGACCGTAAATCCGCTGCGTCCGCTTGATGAGCCCAATGATGGAGGAGAACTCGCCCACCTGTATGCGGCCAATCAGCGTGGAGCGCGTGCGAATACGCGGGTTGCCGGTCACCGCCCCGACATGGGGGTACTGGATCAGCGGCGCCACCAGATAAGCCGCGGTATCGCGATCGAGCAGCGCGTCGCCGTCAATACAGACCAGCAGATCGCCCCGGGCCGCCGCCGCCCCGGCTTTGAGCGCCAGCGCTTTGCCCTGATTTTCCGCGAGGTTAATCACCCGCAGGCGCGGCTGTTCCAGCGCCAGCTCCTGCAGCACCTGCGCAGTGTTGTCAGACGAGCCGTCGTTGATGGCGATAACTTCTATATTCTCATACCGCTGAGCCAGCGCGGCGCTGATGGTCTCTCTGGCGTTCCTTTCCTCATTGAAACAGGGAATCAGAATGGAAATCAGCGGCTCGCCGGCGAGCGTGGGGGCCGGTGTGTCGTGATCCCATGACCAGTGTCGTTCAAGCTGAAACCAGAAATAGAGTCCGCCGGTTATCCAGAGCACGGACATAAACAGCGGCCAGAAGAAGACAAAATCCAAAATCAGTTCGCCGGTAAAGAGGGCGGCCACGCCTAACGGCAACCCGAATACCAGACATAAAATAGAGAAGGCGATAAGGCGATCAGTCATTGTCAGGGTACCAGTACGATGAAAATTCAGGCCTGATACGGGAAATATCAGGTTGGTTGTTGAGGAAGTCGTCGGGGTAGTAGCCGTAGTTTTTAATGCCGTTCAGCTGGAGCACCTGCATCCATGCCACAAGCTGGCTATCGGAAACGGCACGGGGCGGTTTCTGCCCCCAGTCCCTGGCCTGGAGCTCAAAAATGGTTTTATTGCGCGCGCCGGGGCGTTCGGCGACGGCCTTAACCAGACGCGTCAGCCAGGCATTGCTCTCGTCGACCGGGACGGACTCCATCAGCGGCATGGCCATCGGTACCGTCCAGTCATACTCCGCCAGAAAGTCATCGAGATTCTGCGCAAACCACGCCTCGCTTTCGGGCTGCAGGATGGGTAAGGCAAACAGATTACGGGCGGTTTGTATCTGCGGACCGCGGATGTGCTTCACCGCCAGGCCAAGGGCGTGGGTAAAACCGATCAGAAGCCGGCTTTTCTGGCGCGTGGTGTTCTGCGAGGCCGCCTGCCCGGCGTCGTCCACATCCGTCAGTACCGCATCGTCATGAAACAGGATCCCATTGAAGCTGGCATAGCGGGCCAGATCCTCATAGATGTCCGTCACCTGCTGACGCACCTGCGGATCCCACGGGGAGAGCCGGATATAAGGCTCGGTGGCGTCGCTTAACCGGCCGGTTTGCCGATCCCGGCGCTGGACGCGCGGCAGGGAAGGGGAGAGATCGAACGAGAGTACCGGCATCCATGCGAAGACTTTTACCCCCGCGCGGGTTTGCAGCTGCCAGGAGACAAAATTAAACAGATCGGCCCGGACCGGAAGCCGTCGGTTGGGGAAATAGAGCGCCTTGATCCTGCCATCGCCCTGCGGATCGGCAAACGCCTGCAGGAAAACATGGCTGATTTTCATGTCGTAAACCCGCTGGATCAGCCGGTTGATATTTTGGGTCTGCTGAACCGGGTTGGGATCGTATACGTAGTCGAGATCGACATGCATGACGCGCACAGGTTCAGGCTCCTGAACCTGGCTAACCGTGCTGGCAAAGGCTTTGAGCGAGGGATTCCCGGCGATCAGCAGACGGGGAATGCTGCCGAGATTGCGCACGTCACCCAGCCCGTCCTCAAGGGTAAAGGCCAGCTGATAGCCCTGTTTTTTGGCAATCCCGAGCGACGTGCCGTTGGCGGCGCCATAGGGCCAGACCCAGGCACGCGGAGCTTTGCCGGTCACCTGGGTGATTTTTTCGGTGACTTTGCGCACGTCATCGCCGATCCGCTGGCTGAACTCAAGGTCCGTTTCATAGCGGCCCGTTGCGTTATCATAAAAGCGATTGGCGATCGCCGGTTCGCGGCTGCCCTGCGGGTTGGCCGGAATGCCGTAGTGCGAGGCCCAGGTATGCGAGCCGATCTCAATCAGCGGGGAGTGGCTGAGCTCGCGCACCATGTCCCACGTCGCGAAGCGATCGCGGGGCGTCATCAGGCCGCCGAAGTTAACTTTTTGATTTTCCGGCGTATCCACCCAGCTGCCCACCGGCGCCCACAGCGCAGGAACGTTCCACGCCTGGAGCAGCGGCCAGACGCGGGTGTAAAAGCTGCTGTAGCCGTCGTCAAAACTGAGTAATACGGCTTTCGGCGGCAGCGTTTTTTTCCCGTCATGGGCATCCAGAATGTCCTGCACGCTGATGGCGTGATAGCCGTTGTGCACAAGCCAGCTAATCTGCTCGTTTAGCGCGCTGGTGCGAACGGAGAGGTAGCGCTGATCGGCGGCATCATCTTCTACGTCGTGGTAGGCCAGGACCAGAAACTGGTTCGTCGGCCAGGGTTTGCTCGCCTCCAGCTGCGGTCGCGCTTTGGGGGCAATAAATGAGAAAGCCTGTGCACAGGCGCTCGCGCTCAGGCAGAGCCAGCCGAAGAGGAGCAGGCTCACGGAAAGACGTGTATTCAGCATATTCATCCTTAAAAGCGTAAAGTCGCATCAAACGTGACGGAGAGATTGCTTTCGCGCTTGCCGTCGTAAGGGCGTTTATCCCAGTTCAGCATCACGCCGGTATCAATGACGTTGTTCCACTGGATGCGTTGTCCATAACCCACCAGGGTGATGGCCCCGGCGGACTGATTTTTCTGCCAGTACCTGCCGCCTCCCGCCACGATCTGCTGGCTCCAGAGGGTGTCGTAATGGCGATACATCTCATGATCGACGGACAGGGAAGCCGTCACGGACAGGTCCCGCGCCGGGTTGTAATAGAGCGTGTTCCGCTGGCTGTTTTTACTGGCGGCGATCTCCGGTTCGAGATCCAGCGTCAGGGACGGCGCCTGCCAGAGACGCTCTTTCCCTGTGAGGGTGTATTCCTGTCGGCGGTTATGGTCTGAAAAGTGACTGACGGCGGCGCTGAACTGGTACTCACGCCGCTCGTTTTGATACCAGCGCACGCCGCCTTCACCCCGGTTAGCACTGATCCCATTGCGTAACGCCCGCAGAGGCGTGGTGCGGGACAGGCGTTCGAGGCTGCCGCTGACCTGCCAGTTATCCGTGAGGTTGTAGGTGGTTGAGAGCCGAGCCCCGGGCTTGTTGGCCCCGTGATAGTGGTTCCCGGAGAGTTCGGCTTCGAGCTGGAGGTCACGAGGCCGCCATTCGACGCCGCCCGACAAATGACGGCTGGTGCCTTTGCCTTCATCGAAATTACCCTCTGCGTAGCGGGTGCCCGCAAACAGCCGCCAGTTATCTGCCATCGGCGGACCATAGAGCGTGGCGTCCCAGTTCATGTCGTGGGTACCGCTAACGGGGTTATCGGAGTGCAAGCCTTTTCCCGCGTTGAGACGCAGCTCGGACAGGTGGTGCACCGCTCTGAGCCTGTCCAGACGCCGGGCGCTGCGATCGACGTGTGCGCGGGCAAGCACGTCGTCGGCCAGTACGTCCATCTGTCGCCACTCCTGCAGATCCATCGCGACGTAGGCCTGCTGCAGTTCCAGCTCCAGATTCGACGGTTCGAGCGCCTCCGCCATTTTCAGCTTCCGCTCGGCTGCGCGCGGCAGACCCCGGGCCTGAAGCAGGGAGGCATAGTCAATCTGTAATCCCTGGTTGCCGGGCGCCGTTGCGGCCATACGCTGAGCCAGCTTTTCGGCTTCCGGCTCGGCGTGGGTCGCCAGTAAATAGTTAAAGCGCAGCGACTGTCCGGTAAGCCATCGATCGTTCGGCTGAGGGGTAGGGGAACCGAAATCGTAACGACTCCAGGGGACGTTGCGGGTCTGGCGCTCAGCATACTGGCGGGCGGCCTGATACTGCCCGGTATCCAGCCAGGCATAGAACAGCGCATGCTCCTCGTCCTGCGGATCGGACGCATATTGTGGATAGCGTTGCAGAAGTGAGAAGGCGGCAGCGGCGTTTTGCTCCTGCAGATACGCGGAGATAACCCAGCCGATTGCCCAGCCCGGGACCGGATGCTGTGCGGCCGTCAGCGCCTGATACTCGCGGATGACCTGCGGATAATCGCCATGCGCATACAGCGCACCAAGCCTGTCGATACGGGCAAGGATAATGTCGTCCGCCGCCTGAGGATCGTTTTGCCAGCGAGCAAACAGGGTGTCGTAACGATTCAGTGCATGTTGCGCAAGAAGCAGGCGCTCTTTTTCTGTCCTGGCGGGCACATCAGCAAGGCGAACGGTTTCGGCAGCGGCATTCAGCTCAAGACGGCGACGCTGCGCGGGAGTCAGCGCCACCCGTTGTGAACGTTGAAGCGCGGGGGTATTCACCCGGTTATTCGTAAGCGCGTCGATGAGGTCTCTCTGCAGCGCGTTATTCTCTGGCGCGATATTCAACGCGCGCGTGTCCGCTAAAAGCCGATCGCCGTTTTTTCCCTGCATTAACCAGACATACGCGAGCGTCTGAAGATGGGCCAGCGAGGGATTTTCAGCCACCAGCTGCCGGGCTTCCTGAAGCGCAAGGGTATCCATGCGGGCATCGGCAAGGGTTTTGATGTAGCCGATACGGTAATCGTCATTCTCTGGAGCAAGGCTACGCGCTTCATTCCAGAGCGATAACGCGGGCTGCCACGCTTTCTGATTTCGCCTGGACTGCGCGACGGCCGCAACGCCCCGGGCGGGAAGCGGCATATAAATACCATAACGCCGCCAGACCTGAATCACCTCGTCATCGCGCCCTGCCCATCCTGCTACCTGTAGCCAGTCCGCAACGTTCTCAGGCGTCAGGGCATGCTGTTGCTGATAACGCTGAACATAATCGAGAAACGGTGTGTAATTACCGTTACGCGCCTGCTGAATCTGTTGCTCATAAACGGATCCCGTAGCCTGAACCAGAACAGGAAAGAGTAATAACAGGAACAATAATGTTGAGGTGCGATAAAAGAATAACGTATTGAAGCGAAGTGAACTTTCCATATCTATTTGCCATTTGTTTATCATGAATCCATTGCATAACACGGCTGCCTTTAAACTCAGCGTTAAAGGCCATAAATGAGAACATTAAATCTGAATGCAGTGATGTTACGGGGTACTTACTTAAAGGTAATTATGGATCCTTATCTCAGTCGATGGGATGGAAGATAATGTACACCTGATATCTTGCCGGATAAATATGCTGAAAAGCGGCTATGCTGTTTTGAGATAATTCTGGGATGAGCCGGTTTTAGCGATTATTTGGAAGGGGTTGGTTAATTCTAACTATTTGAAATTAAATTCATTTATTTTTATTGTGACAAGAATGTTTATATTTTTAATGCCGATTATCTGCGTCAATTAAAGTAGTTTCTGGTGCATGTTTGGGAAGTTTCATGACAAAAATTCTTAATGTTCAGAGAAGTGACTTTTCTGCGATTGTTTTTTATTTATAATTAATGGCAGCCATTGAATGAGAGTCTACAGGAAGTCTCACTCATCAATGTCTGAATTGAGGGATGTCCAAAGCCAGAATACATTTATCGTTAATATGACAGCGCTATAAAACGAAGGCGGTTTTCTTTCCGCAGGATCGTTCTTGCTTTAATCTAAAAGGGATGGTTAGTGGCAACTTCAATAGTGTTAGTGACTCAGGATCGCTACCTTGTCAGGGGGATGAGGCTATTTTTCCCGGATATTATCCTGCTCGACTCGGTTGACAGAAACATATTTGATAACGGTGCAGATGAATATTCTGTATTGATTGATAGTCGTTCTCCGCTCCGTTTATATGATTACCTGATACGCCATCCGGCCAGAACGAAAAAAACGATCTGCTGTGTTATGCTCGATATGCGCCATCGCGAGGAGAATCTGCTCAGTATGAAATTGTTTACCAACATGTCGCACACCGCGGCGGATATGGCCTCGCTGTTTAATCTGGTGCTGAATATGAAGGGCAGGCGTCTGACCACGAAGTGGCTGCTTAACCTGCGGCTAAGCATGCACGAAGCGATCATGTTGCGGTTGCTGCGGGCAGGCATGTCGATGGAGGAGGTGGCAAGCGAGCTGGGGATGTCGGTTAAAAGCCTCTACCGCAAACGCACAGCGCTCTCGGAACGGCTGGGGGCTGAGAACTTTAATGAGGCGTGTTTGTTTATCTTTAAAAACAAACTGCTGGACGCAGGTGGGAACGATCCCTGGCTTTGACAGAAACCAAAACAAAGAACCCGCCACAGGGGCGGGTTCTTTAAAGGGAAATCATTCAGAACGACCAGCGCAGATTCGCGTTAACCGAGTTGACACGCGTATCCGCACCGTATTGTCCCTGATACCCCACATCCAGCGTCGCAGCCCGCGACAGCTGTACACTCACGCCGATATCACCCACCATCACGTCCTCATCCACGGCTTGTCCCTGAGTGATGAACGCGTCGCTGCCCGCAAACGCCATGCGCGAAGACGTATTCTTATCGCCATAGGCGTGCTGCCAGCCCAGCGAACCATAGAGGTTAACGTTCTTCGGCAACTCGGTCACGCCGCGCACCCCGAGGGTGGAATAGAAGGTGTTCATCGTTTCATTACGTACGCTCAGCGCGGCGGCACCGCCGTCTTCCCTGAAGCTGTCGGTATGCAGTCGGATCCAGGAAAGATTAATAAAGGGTTCGACATTCATCTCTGACTGGCCGAAACGGTAGCCCGCTTCGGTGAACGCCAGCAGCGAGTTGGCGTCGTAATCCGACTTCAACCGATCCGAGAAGCCGCTGAAATCCACATTGCGCTCGCCTTCAATCTTGTGCCAGGTGTAACCCAGCGCGCCACGAAGGGAGAACGCATCCTGTTGGCCAGCCGCATACAGGCCAAGGTGGTAGTTGTCGGTATCCGTTGAGGAACGACGGCTGTCGACGTCGTAATCCCCCCGGCTATAGCCGAAGTAGCCACCGACACGCACGTTATGGTCCGCCAGCTTACGATCTGCCCCCAGCAGGAAGCCGGTGGTGTTGCCGTCCAGCTTGCCCACGTTACCGTCGCCGCTGTTTCGGCTCCAGGAGCTGAAGGTCTGGCCCCAGACGCCATTGTTTTGCGGCTCCGGCTGCTGCACCAGCGACATTGCTAACGGTGGTATCGGCAGGGTGTCGTTATCAAACGCGCGCTGCATCCGCTGGTTTAACACATTAAACACCTGCGTGCTGCCGGCAATCAGGTTGGACTGCATTGACGGATAAACTTCACCGGATAGCTGGTTGAACGCCTCGCGTGCTTCCGGTGCGCTCAGCACCAGTAGCGAGTTATACAATGCCAGCGACGGGCCGCTTTGCGTCAGCGTGGAGAGCGCGCCGGCAGTGTTCCACTGGTTGCTGCTTTTGGCCACGGTCTGGAAAATCCCCGGCTTGCCGCTGCCGGGGTTTTCACCGCCAGGATTCTCACCGCCCGGGTTTTCGCCTCCTGGGTTTTCGCCTCCTGGATTCTCACCTCCTGGGTTTTCGCCTCCTGGATTCTCACCTCCTGGGTTTTCTCCTCCCGGGTTCTCACCACCCGGGTTTTCGCCTCCAGGATTCTCGCCGCTAGTCTCTTTCTGGGCGATGGTCAGATCGACGGCGTTGTTGCCCTGCCTGAGCGCCACGTCCAGGAAGGCCGATTTGGAAATCGCTCCGGCGAACTGACCGTCAATTCCCCCGTCCGAGGTTAATATGCGATAGCTTTGGCCCGTTTTGTAACTGGTTTGCGGGTCCAGCGCGGTGACCTGTACTTTAGCCAGATCGCTGATAGTCGTTTTGCCCGATACCAGCAGCTGGTCGCTGCGGCCATCTCCTGCGATATCGACGTCATAGAAGGACTCGCCCACAAAATTCAGATAGCGTTTCAGCGTCAGCGTGCCGATATCGCCATCCCCTGGTGAGATATGCCCACCGGACAGGATCTCGGTCTGGCCCAGCGTGCCGTTGCCGCCAAGGGTGCCGCCGGCCTTGATTGACGCGGCGCTGCTGTAACCCAGTCCATTGCTGACGTCTGAACCCGCCGTCGCGTTGAGGATCAGCGTGCCGCCGTTCTCGGCGCTAAGGGTCTGAATGTCAAAGATATCGTCTTCTGCCTGGGTGTTGATGTTGCTGGCAATAATGACTTTGCCTCCGCGCGCGGTCACGTTCGCCTGAAGGGCTGAAAGATCGCCGTTCAGCGTTGTCTGTCCGGAGGTATTGATCACCTCACCTTCGCCGCTCATCGTGTTGCTGAAGACGTAATTTTCGTCGGTATGGTTGAAGTAGACATAGCTGCCGAACAGCCCGCCACGCAGGCTGATTGCCGTCTTCGCATCGAGGGTACCCGCACCGCCCGCCTTACCAAGCGTTGGTTCAGTTATACCCGTGCCGGTGTCCATGTTGCCGCGGCTGCCGATAATTAGCGCACCCCGGTTCGAACCGGAACCCGATGTCCCCACGATCAGCGCATTGCTGCCAGCGGAAAATGAACCGTCGTCAATAACCGACAGCACGCCGTTGCCATAATCGCCCACGCTAACGCTGCTCTCGCTGGTAAAACGCGAGTCTTTGCCCGCAATAACCAGCTCAGCGGTTTTCCCTGCCCCGGAGACGCCCGCTACCTGCACGCTGCCAACGTTAACCGCTCCGCCGTTCAGTACGTCCAGGTCGCCATTAAGCGTCAACGTACGGCCAACATTCCACTGTGAGCCGCTCCCCGTGACGGTGGCTTTTGGGCTCAGCGTGTCGGTTTCATCCGGCCCCGTACCATTGCCGATGCGCGCATCGTAGGCGGTATTAAGCGCCGCACCGTCTTCAATCGCCAGCGTGGAGCGTGCGCCCAGATCGGTGCCTACGCTAAGAAAATTACTGGTCACGCGAGAGCCAGCACCCGTGGCGATAAGGTGACTGTCATAGCCACGCGTGGTGCCGACAACGATCTCCTTAGCGCTTGCCAGCGCGCCCTCTTCGACTCGAAGGGTGCCGAGGCCAAGATTCAGGTCGCCGTGCAGGACGTATTGATCGTTCACCGCGTTTAGCTCCGCATTTGGCCCACGGACCGTGACCATGCTTTCATAAATTTGGCCGTCGAACAGCCGACCGATATTGATGTTATAGGCGGTGATTTTGCCATTATCGATCAGCAGGTTTCCGCGTTGATTACGTCCCACGTAAACATCTCCGGTGTAACCCAGCGTTTCGGTAATACGCGAGTCGCCATCAAAAATTGCATCCGCTGCACGCGCGAAATCGGCAGGTGAAAGCAGTAACAGCGGCGCGGAAAATAGAGCGAGGTAAAGTCTGGAAAGCGGTGTCTTAACCGCTAAAGAATGCGATGTAGAGTTATTCACGGGCTATCTCCGTACTCATTAGCGTGATGTCGGGAAAATCGTTTTTATATGAAAACTCAGATATGTCAGACGACGTAAAAGGCGTTATTTCAGTACGCCTTTTAATGTGGTGTTAATTATTTATGGGTGACAACAGGTGTACAGGTTGGCGCGCTCAGCGTCGGTGCGGATCCTAAAATCCCTGGCATCATCATTGATGAACAATCGAAAATACGCCCTTTTTCCGTCGTCGCGCGATAAGAGAGTTTTTGCCCTCCCAGTGCGTCTGGCTGGGCGCCATTAACGTTAGTCACCGTTATTTCATCCGATGAGCCCAGCCCCAGCATTTTAGCGGTCTCCGCCTGCAGGAGTGGAATAGCCTGATCGGTTTTTAGCGTGGAACAACCG
>NZ_POVL01000110.1 GCF_002939185.1 Enterobacter sichuanensis
TATAACACCTTTCCAGAAAAAGGAAAGAGGGTTGAGTATTTGATTTTACGAATTTTTAACACAAATCACTTATTTTACGCTCGCTGAAATTTAAGTTAAGTCAGATTAAAGCGTTTTTTATAAATACTATATATATTCATCGGGTTAATATTTATATCGCGCGACGGCGGTTAACGGTGATTGAGGCCTCCCCCCGGCGCAGGTATAGTACCCTCCTCAGTTGTAGCCGGAGGATGTCCATGAACCCTGACGACAAATCTTATTTTCTTGACGCCATGGAGGATGTCCAGCCCCTGAAGCGCGGCCCGGATATTCACTGGCAGCCGAGCCGCAATACGCGGGTGCGCGAGAAGGTAGATAGTGAACAGCTGGATAACTTCCTGACGCTGGGTTTTCTTGAACTGGTGCCCCTTGACGAGCCTCTGGCGTTCCGGCGCGATGGGGTACAGCAGGGCGTTATCGATAAGCTGCGATCGGGTAAATACCCCCGCCAGGCCAGCTTAAATCTCCTGCGCCAGCCCGCCGAACGCTGCCGTCAGATGCTGTTTTCGTTTATTCGCCAGGCCGGGCGCGACGGGTTACGTAACCTGATTATCATTCATGGGAAAGGGCGCGAGCAGAGCTCACATGCGAATGTCGTGCGCAGCTATCTGGCGCGCTGGTTGACCGAGTTCGGGGAAGTGCAGGCTTTCTGCGAGGCGCTGCCGCATCACGGCGGCAGCGGGGCATGCTATGTCTCGCTGCGCAAATCCGATGAAGCGAAACAGGAGAACTGGGAGCGGCACGCCAAGCGCAGCCGCTAATGAGAGCGGGCGAGACACTCGCCCGCCGGTGACTCAGAAGGTTTCCCAGTTGCTGTCGGCAGACGCGCTTGTCGTTGCCGGTCGCAACAGCTGTGGCGTTTTCACATTCGTCGGGCGCGGGGCGACCGCTTTCTCTTTTCCGTTCAGACGAAACGCGGCGACGGCCTGACGCAGCTGTTCGGACTGATCTTCCAGCGCCGCCGCCGCCGTGGCGGATTGCTGCACCAGCGCGGCGTTTTGCTGCGTCACGCTGTCCATCTGCGAAACGGCCAGACTTACCTGCTCAATTCCCCGGCTCTGCTCGTCAGACGCAGAGGAAATCTCACCCATAATATCGGTCACGCGGGTGACGGCGGCGACAATCTCTTTCATGGTGGAGCCGGCCTCGCTGACCTGCTCAGAACCGGTATTTACCCGGCTGACTGAGTTTTCGATAAGCCCTTTGATCTCTTTCGCCGCCTGCGCGCTGCGGCTTGCCAGCGTACGGACTTCACCTGCGACCACCGCAAAACCGCGACCCTGCTCCCCGGCGCGGGCGGCTTCCACCGCTGCGTTAAGTGCCAGAATGTTGGTCTGGAATGCGATACTGTCAATCACGCCGGTAATATGCGCAATTTGCTGCGAACTGTCGGCAATTTCGGTCATGGTGCGAACCACGTTATCCACCACGTGACCGCCGCGCGCCGCCGTTTCTGAAGCATTCTTCGCCAGCAGGGTCGCCTGACGGGCGTTATCGGAGTTCTGTTTAACCGTCGCCGTCAGCTCTTCCATGCTGGCGGCGGTCTCTTCGAGCGAGGCTGCCTGCTGCTCGGTACGGGCGGAAAGATCGTTACTTCCTGCGGCAATTTCGCCTGCACCGGTGTAGATGGAATCGGTGCTGCCGCGTACGGCGCTGACGGTGGTCACCAGCGATTGCTGCATTTCATGCAGACCGGCGGCCAGCTGGCCCATCTCATTGCGGCCAGAGAGAGTGATTTCCTGCGTCAGATCGCCCCCGGCAATCGCGCGAATATGGTTCATAATGGTGTTGAGTGGTTTTAACAACAGGTGTTGTAAACCCTGCCAGATGACCACCAGTACCGCGATAACGGCCAGCAAGATAGCCGCCAGTGTCCATTGCATCTGCGTGAAGCTGCTCTGATTCTCTTCGGCGGCGGCTTTCAGCAGAGTGTTGTTTTCGGCGCGCCAGCGGTTATAGACCGCTTCCATATCGTCCTGCGCCTGTTGCGCGTCCAGATCGCCATAGGCCTGGTAGTTGTCGGCACGCAGATACTCAATCGACAAACGCATCACTTCGTGCATCTGGTTCCAGGACTTCTGCATCTCGTCGGTCAATGCCGCGTTCTGGCCGTTAACCTGCGGCAGTTTTTGCCACGCTTTGTTATAGGCTTCGGCTTTTGCCAGCGAGTCACCTGCGGTGCCGAGCAGTTTATTGATCGCCGCAAGGGATGCCGGATCGCGCTGATTTTTCAGGTAGCGGATCGCCACGCGGGTCACGGTGACGCGTGTTTTCACCAGCGTGTTCACGCTGTCGCTCAGGCTTTCCTGCTGAGCGTTGAGCACACCGGAATTCTGGAAGTTATGGCGATCGTTACTGACGGCAGAGTAGAACAACCCTCCCGTGACAACTTGCAACAGACAGAATATGGTGAGGGCAAAGATAATACCGGTAATCACGTGCAGATTTTTCAGCATAGCGGTCGTCCGTTAGAGAAGATGCAGGGTTTCTTCAATACTATCGTCGTAGAGAATTTAAACTTTAATTTAACTCGCGCTTAACTCAGGGGCCCGTGAGGGAACCTGTTGTAAACCCGGATCATTTTTTATGAGGAAGGTCAACATGAGCAGTATTGATAAAAGCGGGACGTACGCGCTCGGAACGCGAACGGTTAAACGACTGGGCTATGGTGCGATGCAGCTGGCCGGGCCGGGCGTCTTTGGGCCGCCGAAGGATAAAAATGCCGCGCTGGAGGTGTTACGTGAAGCCGTGGCGGCGGGGGTAAACCACATTGATACCAGTGATTTTTATGGCCCTCATGTGACTAACCAGCTGATCCGCGAGGCGCTTCATCCGTACCGGGACGATCTGACGATTGTGACCAAAATTGGCGCCCGTCGCGACAGCAAAGGCGCCTGGCTACCGGCCTTTTCCGCACAGGAGCTGACGCAGGCGGTGCATGACAACCTGCGTAATCTGCAGCTGGATGTGCTGGACGTGGTGAATCTGCGGATCATGTTTAGCGCGCACGGGCCGGCGGAAGGATCGATTGCTGAACCGCTTTCCACCCTAGCAGAGCTCCAGCAGCAGGGGCTGGTGCGCCATATTGGCCTGAGCAACGTCACGGCCACTCAGGTTGCGGAAGCGCAGAAGATGGTGCCGGTAGTGTGCGTGCAGAACATGTACAACATTGTAAACCGGGGGGACGATGCGCTGGTGGATCTGCTGGCGCAGCAGGGGATTGCGTATGTGCCATTCTTCCCGTTAGGCGGCTTTACGCCACTGCAATCTTCCGGGCTGCAGGCGGTCGCCGACTCGCTGGGCGCAACGCCAATGCAGGTTGCGCTGGCATGGCTGCTGCAACGTTCCCCGAATATCCTGCTGATCCCGGGCACTTCGTCCGTGGCGCATCTGCGGCAAAACCTCGCGGCGGGCGAACTGCAGCTGCCGCCTGATGCACTGGAAACATTGAATACGCTGATGGACTGATCGTCACAGGCGCGAAGCCCGACATGTGCTTTTGGGCTTTGCGCCTTTTAAATCTCCTGACACTTCAACGCGTTTGGGTTCGCTTCCGGAAATGACCTTGATCCCTTGCCATAATCCGTAATACTGT
>NZ_POVL01000111.1 GCF_002939185.1 Enterobacter sichuanensis
AAACAGGGGGAAAACGTCTGTTTTAGCATTGCCGATGCCCAGGACTATCAGCCCGCTGATATAGGAATAAACCCACGTGGGACATCCTCGAAGGAAAAAGATTTTAATTTTTCCCCTGGCCTGACCATCGCTGATGGAAAATTATGTATCCCTCCTTCTTTTTATCACTTCCCTGATGAGGGACAGTTTGTTGTTGAATATTTATTAATATCAAAAAAATATGATGATGCGCCACGGAAATTTGTTGTCGGTGTCGGGGTGGGGTATGGGAAAGTTTATAATTTCCCCTTAACGGATCGTGAAATTGCAAGGCCTTATGGTTCGATTCAGGTTTCCGAATAGTAAGGGTGAATACCATTCACTTGTAATTTAAAAAACACTTTAATATTTTTTTAAACTGGTTAATTCCCATCGGTATCGATGCGAAATATTTGATGAGTAATGTTAAAATAACTGTATTACAGATTAAAGCTCTCGTGAATTTTATCAGGGCTTGATTTGCAATCATTCTTTCCGTACTCACTGAGTACTCCCCCTGATTAAAACTGTTCTTTGCCTGTAGGCATATAAAGAGTTATGGATAACAGGGTGTTTCAGGAGCCAATCATCATGAGTCTGACAGATACGCTGAATAAAACATTATCCGCCGTTACGGATGCGGGGTTGAATCGCTATCGCCTGGATATTCCTTCATGTACCTCATCACTGGATGTGGAAGAGTTCAGCGGTAAAGAATTTTTGAGTGAGTTGTATTACTACAACGTTCGCTTCACCAGTAGTGATTTGAACATTGATGCCACGCAGTTGTTGAATAAACCGGCCACGCTAACCATGGGGTCGGGGCCACTGATGGCGCTGACAGGACAGAAGGTTGTCCATGGCGTGGTCACGCATTTTAAGCGCATCAGTGGCTCACGTGACCAGGCTACCTATCAGATTATTATTGAACCGTTTCTGGCGCTGCTGGGTAACCAGTTCCGCACCCACCGCTTTTTCGTCAACAAATCGGTTCCTGAAGTGGTGGCTGAAGTCCTTCAGGAGCATGGTCTCAGGGGCTGGGAATATGAGTTCACCCTCAGGGCCGACTATCCGAAACGCGAGCAGATTAACCAGTACCAGGAAAACGACCTTGATTTTATTGAACGCCTGCTGGCCGAGGTGGGGATTTTTTACTTCTTTACCCTGCAGCCCGACACCCTGACAGAAGTGGTGCATTTTGCGGACAAGCAGAGTGCCTGGACGTTCGGTAAAAAACTGCCGCTGAACAGCCCGTCAGGGGCGAATGACAACGGCGCTGATTCGGTGTGGGGGGTGAATGTCCGGCATAACGTGGTGGCGCGCTCGGTGACGGCCAGTGACTATAACCACCGTGTAGCGCAGAACATCCTGACCTCGGTGCCGGCGGACATGACCCGCGGTGACGGTGAGGGAAATACCTACGGCGATGTGTACCATTACCGTCCGCGCCACCTTGAGCGTGGCGACAAAATAAACCCTGCGGCGGAAACCGGTAACTTCTGGGCGCGTCTGGAGCATGAGCGTTTTCTGTCGAACCAGACCACCATAACCGGCAGCAGCACCGACCACACCCTCGGCCCGGCACAGGTGCTGACCATCACCGAAACAGCCATACCCCCGACGCTGCCCCGGGAAACGGAAAACGGCGTCGTGATTATCAGCGCAGGCTACACCGCCAGCCGCAAGAATGCGCTGAAGGTGGACTGGGTGGCCACGCCGTACTACGAGAACCGCTGCTGGCGGCCGGAAGCGAAAAAACGCCCGGTGGTGAGCGGCACCCTGATGGCCCGCGTCACCAGCGCCAGGGACAACGATATCTACGCCTGGCAGGATGCATCGGGCATGTACCGGGTGAAATTTGATGCCGACCGCGACGACAAGCGTCAGGGGATGGAGAGTATGCCGGTACGCTTCGCCAAACCCTACGGTGGCGATAAATACGGCTTCCACTTCCCGCTGATACAGGGCACTGAAGTCGCCATTGCGTTCCACGAAGGCGACCCGGACCGACCGTATATTGCGCATGCCCTGCACGACTCCCGCCACGTTGACCACGTCACGGAAGCCAACAGCACGCGAAATGTTATCCGTACAGCCGGCCTGAACAAGCTGCGGATGGAGGACAAGCGGGGTGAGGAGCATATTAAGCTCAGCACGGAGTACGGGGGGAAGACGCAGCTTAATTTAGGGCACAATGTGGATGCTTCCCGCGAACTGCGTGGTGAAGGCGCGGAGCTGCGTACCGACAAACATGTAGCCATTCGTGGCGGTGATGGTGTGTTTATCACAGCCGATAAACAACCACTGGCCGGGGAAAAGATGCTCTCTATGAAAGAGGCTATTGCCCAGCTTGAAAATGCTCTGACGATAGCAAAAAGTTTGTCATCTGCTGCTGAAGGGGCTGAAGCTCTACCAGCAGATACTGCAAGTCAGCAAACTCTCAACGCAGCTCTCAAAGAACTGGCTAAACCAGGGATCATGTTGAATGCCCCGGATGGTGTGAGCATCACCAGTCCGCAGGCGGTGCGGGTAGCTTCCGGTACTGCCAGTGTAGGCATTATGTCACAACAGAATACTGATATTAGCGCCCTGAAGCGCTTTACGGTGGCGGCGGGCGAAGCTGTGAGCATGCTGGCCCGAAAGGCCGGGATGAAGCTTTTTGCCGCTAAGGGCAGGGTGGAAATCCAGGCGCAGGATGATGCGATGGAGGTTATTGCGAAGAAAGACGTCACGGTGACCAGTTTAGAAGGCAAAGTGGTAATCACGGGTGCAACAGAACTGGTCGTTAACTGTGACGGTGCATTTATGAAACTTGCAGGTGGGAATATGGAACTTGGTGCACCGGGCAATATTTTACTGAAGTGTGCTAATGTCCAGAAAATGGGAAGCGCGGACTATGACGCACCTAAACCTGAATTTCCGCAAGGGTATAGTGAGCGTTTTGTTGCACAGGATAAAGAGTCTGGGGACAAACTGGCAAACACGCGATACCGGATCACCACTGCCGATGGTTCTGTTTATGAAGGACGCACCGATAGTGAAGGTAAAACGGCTGAAATATACGGTGCGGCAAAAAGCAAAATAAGTATTGAACTGCTCGGTGGCTAATTCAGGGACTTAGAAAATGATTAAAGGTACGCAGCAAAGTAGTCTGGATAACGTGAGTAAAAACACTGTCGTCAACGGAGAACATGGCCCTCAGGTTTATTTTCACCCTGGTAGCGCAACATTACTCTGCGTAGACGCCAGAGATAACCACTTGTTCATACAGGAACAGCTGAAAATGACAGCGTTGCTGGAAGAGCAGAAAAAAGCGCAGATTGCTCTGGATGACCTCAATTATGAGATGCTGACTCAGGAAGGTAAAAAACCACAACGTGCTTATGACAGTAAACTTCAGAGTGCCTATCAACAACTCAATGAGGCTAATGAGAAATTAAAGGCTGAGCTGAAAGCGTTGACTGCAAATGTTCCCGAGGGTGAATTGCTTGATGAAAACTTTAAAGAGTCGGCTATCGGTATTATGGAGTTGATTCCCCTTCAGAAGACCG
>NZ_POVL01000112.1 GCF_002939185.1 Enterobacter sichuanensis
GCCCACAGACCTTTATCCATGCGGGTTCCAGAGAGGGATCTGTGACAAACCGCCCTTTCAGTGTGACAAATCACCCTCAAATAGCCGTCCTTTCTGTGACAAGTTGCCCTTAACTCTGTGACAAATTGCCCTCAGGAAGCATTGCTTTTCACAAAGTTATCCCTCCCTGTTGACTCTGTATTATAAAGTGTGACAATCTTAAAACCTGTCACACTTCACATGGACCTGTCATGGCGGAAATAGCGGTTATAAACCATAAAAAACGTAAAAATAGCCCGCGGATTGTCCAGTCAAATGAGCTGACTGAAGCGGCATATAGTCTCTCCAGGGATCAAAAGCGTATGCTGTATCTGTTCGTTGACCAGATCAGAAAATCCGACGGCTCCCTGAAGGAACATGACGGTATCTGCGAAATTCACGTTGCTAAATACGCTGAAACATTCGGACTGACCTCCGCTGAAGCCAGTAAGGATATACGACAGGCTTTAAAAGGTTTTGCGGGTAAGGAAGTGGTTTTCTATCGCCCTGAAGAGGATGCCGGCAATGAAAAAGGGTATGAATCCTTTCCCTGGTTTATCAAACGTGCGCACAGTCCATCCAGAGGGCTTTATAGCGTACATATCAACCCATATCTCATTCCCTTCTTCATCGGGCTACAGAACCGGTTTACGCAGTTCCGGCTCAGTGAAACAAAAGAGATTACCAATCCGTATGCCATGCGTTTATACGAATCCCTGTGTCAGTACCGTAAACCTGATGGCTCTGGTGTCGTGTCCCTGAAAATCGACTGGATCATGGAGCGCTACCAGCTACCTCAAAGTTATCAGCGTATGCCGGATTTTCGGCGCCGTTTCCTGCAGGCAAGTGTTGATGAGATCAATAGCCGGACACCTATGCGCCTCTCTTACATCGAGAAAAAGAAAGGCCGCCAGACGACTCATATTGTATTTTCCTTCCGTGATATCACCTCGATGACAACAGAATAGCCTGAGGGTTATCTGTCACAGATTTGAGGGTGGTTCGTCACATTTGATCTGGAAGGTTGAGGGTGATTTGTCACAGTTTTGCTGTTCCCTCCCTTGCATCCTGCGCTTACTCATAGTTTTTTTGGCTGTAACCGGTAGTGGAGCCAGAATTGAGGGCAATTTGTCACCCTATCCTGAGGGTAGTTTGTCACACTAGATTTTCCCCTCTTCCAGTTAGTCATATGACATGAGGGCAAGTTCGACATAATTAATGATGGCAGATTGTCACATTTGTTGCCCTGAACACGCTATCTGTGTGTGCCTATACATGTGGTGTTTCACGAAGCCCTGGCCGTCCACGAAGTTGACCTGTTTCCCACAGTCCGGGCCGTCCGCGAAGTTGACCTGTTCCCCACAGAGGATGGAAAACTCTTCTTGTGCTGAGCGTAAGAACTATCTGCCGGAACGGTTCCTCTTCGCTTCCTCGCCAGTTCGCTCGCTACGCTCGGTTACATGGCTGCGGCGAGCGCTGCCTGATTCTAATAGCAATCTTTCAGCATGCTAGCAGCAATAAAATAGATTGCTGCTAGCATGCTTCATGCAGCCGTCGGGGCTTATAATGACGTAGTTTCCAGACAGTGATTTTCTAGCGCTCGGCTCATGTTGTGATGTCTGCGTGATTGCTGCTTTCTTGCCGCTATATTGCCGATTTATCGATACAATCCTCAGTGAGCTCTCATTGATTATTGCTGCAAGATTGCATAAAGCTTGCTGCTTTCGTTATCCTTAACTTGTCACAAGTATTCGGCTGTCAATTCCTCCAGTCTTCTGAATAGCAAGATTTAATCTTGCTGCTAGATTTTTGATTATTGCAATCTTGCTGCAAGCTGTTATCTTGTTCAGGAAGAGTTACTTTCCTAACCTCAATCAGGTTTATACTAATGTTTGCTGCAAGATAGCAGCAAGTAAAGGGGGCTAGATGGCCTGGATAGTTGGTTTTATTTCCCAGAAAGGTGGTGTGGGCAAAAGCACTAAGGCGAGAGCGTTAGCGCGTGAAGCATCCGCCTGTGGCATCAAAACAAAATTAGCTGACCTCGACCTGGAACAGGCAACGAGTGCTGAGTGGCACCGCCGACGTCTGTCAACTGGTTTACCACCGGTTGCTTCAGTCGAAGTATTTTCAACAGCAAAGCAGGCCATAGAATCTGCCGGCGAGTTTGATCTTCTCATTCTTGATGGACCAGCTCGTGCAAGCAAAGGGACTTCGGAAATTGCTAAGGTGGCCGACCTTATCGTCCAGCCAACGGGGGCTTCCCTTGACGATCTTGTCCCGGCAATTAAAGTTTTCAACGCGCTGGTAAAAGAAGGCGTGCCACGTTCAAAACTGGTCTTTGCTTTAAGCCGTGTAGGTACCGAAGCGGAAGAGCTAGATGCTCGTGCATATATCAGTGAGGCGGGTTATGAAACTTTAGCTGGATGTCTTTTTGAGAAGCCAGCTTACAGAAAAGCGATGAACTCAGGACTTGCAGTGACAGAAACACGCTATAAAGGTTTAAACGAGAGAGCTGATGAACTTATCCAGGCGCTCATCGATAAGATTGGAGAAGAGTAATGGCTGATGCATCAAAACTTAAAACTAAAAGAGCCCGTGGTGGGCTGGGTGTACCCCCAGGCCCTGACGAAGTGGCTACCAGCCTGAACGCGCCTGAGATAGCTCCTGCAGTCGCTGCCACTGATGTACAGATACAGCAGGCGGACTTATCGCCAGTGCACCATGATCCTGTGGGTACACAAACAGTGACCGAGGCATATACCCGCCGCGATGGCCGTTCTGCCAGAAAAACAAACAGGACGCTGGCATTTGCAACACGTGTCACACCTGCTTTCGACCAGGAGATCAGGGATATCGCAGAGCGTGAGGGGTTGAAACTGGTGGAAGTTCTGGAAAAAGCAGTTGAGGCATATAAGGAAAAACAGGGATACTAATCCGGAATGCAGCAATCTTGCTGCATTCTTTTTACCGTTGCAATCTTGCAGCAAGATTTATGCTAGCTAAATGCTAGATTGCTGCAAGATAAATGATATAATACTCAAACTGAGTAATTAAACGACCCGGTGAAGTACGCAGTTTGAGTGCTTACCTGCGGTTTATGAACGTATTTACTCAATGTGAGTAGTTATGGGGTGAAGGTGAATACTCAAACTGAGTATCAATGGAGATAGGTATGAAAATTTTTTGCGATGATGGTTCTACAAACGTGAAACTTGCCTGGTTTGAAGGGAAGACGGGCTTTGTTGAATAAATAAGATTTCGTGCGAACGACCCTGTAGCTGGCTGGATTTTCAGGCAATACGCAC
>NZ_POVL01000113.1 GCF_002939185.1 Enterobacter sichuanensis
ATGAGCTGTTAGAAGACAGTAACGTTGTTCTTACCGACTGGGCGAAAAAAATGAATAAAGGGCTTACCTGGCCCAAAGAAAACGATACGCCGGAAGATGAGTCTACTTATCATCAATATGTCGACATCAGCGCACAGGCTCAACTGATGCGCTACAGCCAGGGAGCCGGGCTGTCTGCAGAATTTAATCCTTTAGAAAAGAAAGCTTCCGCGAAGATGGAAGGGCACGCAAGTTTTGCCCTGGGAGAGGCGAAGGCGTCCGCTGAATTTTTTATTCCCGATCGACTTGGTATAGCGTTGCTGTTTCCTGCCAGAGCCTCTGCGGATGCTGTGGGGAATGTCTGTAATATGGGGGCTATTCGTTACACGATCAATGCGGTTTTGTCCGGCAATGCCGGAGCAAGCCTGGAGATTGAGCTGGGTGTGGAAGCTGATTTTAGTGGCGAAATGGGTAAGGGCTACGGAATTAAGGGAAGCCCGGCACGACTGACGCCTCCGCCACCTCCAGGTCAGAGGCAGATTAATCTGACCCTTCCACAGCCAGATGTCCAGGCAGGCGGAGAAATAGGTGCTTTTGCTGGCATCCAGGCGGGTGGCAACGTTAGTGGTGCTCTTGAATGGTTTGATCCGCATCCTGATGATGACAGTAATGTTAAACATGAAGAGAATAAGCCAATTGTCACCAAAGAGAAGAAGTTCACTGCGATTGCTACCTTATCCTTGGGTGTGACCGCACAGGCCGGGGCAGGGGGTTCTGCCGTTTTCTACGTAACTTATATTAACAGTCGCTTCAGAATTTATTGTAAGGCAGCACTTTGCTGGGGAGTGGGTGCCAAAGGGTCTTTGGGTTTTGAAGTTGACGGTAATTCATTTGCGGCATTTATGAAGAGTTTTATGTATATGCTCCGCAATGTGGACTATCAGAAGCTGGAGCAAATGATGGCTGTGGATGCGTTTCGCTCTTTATGCGCGATCCCTCTCATTATAGCCGCCCAAGGAATACAAGCTGCTGATGCTATGCTTAAAGATATGACGATGATATTACAACGCATTGAAGCAGATCTTGAGGATGAAAATAAGCGTGTGAAATTAATGTATAGTATTTTAAGCAATCCCGATCAGCTTAAATATACACCACCAGAAACGAAAGGTGCTGTTATCGCTATATTGATCGATATCAACTGGGCTGACTGGATAGACCCAAGAAATCAGAATAATGATTTCTTCTCTGGTAATAGTTGGCTCATCGGACCATTAAAAAAACGAAAACAAGCTGTATTTAAGGCGTTAAAATGGGTACAAAGTCAGTCTGATTACAATAATGTTATGCAGCATCTAACTACATCACCAGGAAAGAGAAAGGGTAATAACATACTCAACGAACAGGATGTTATTAAGTTTCTAGGGATAGGGGAGCGTGATTTATTTTTCTACACTAATTATGGCGAGAAACTTGCATTGCTTTATGGAAGATTGCCTGTTTTTGTTGATCCTGACGATCCTTTCGTACCCATTCCTGAACATGAAATGAAAGAATACTTGGCAATGGTTGATGAACAACATCCTGAAAATACCATGATGGTTTGATGATTTATTAAGGTCTGATATGAATAAAAAACTAATTACGATTGTTATAATTCCCTGCTTTCTGACCGGATGTGATCAAGGAAATGCTGAAGCCAACGATAAATCCAATGATAAATCCTCCAAGGAACTCGTTAATAGTTCCATTGCAAACATGATTCCTGTTCAGGGAGGAGAGTTCCTGATGGGGGACTTTGGACCCTTAGTGGGGGAGAAACTGCCTTTTAGTGTTCAACTGGATGATAAAAAATTACATAAAGTCGTTTTAAGTGATTTTTCGATATCGAAGTTTAAGGTTACAAATAGTAATTATAGAGAGTATTTGAAGATTACGGGGAAAGAAGAACCACCTATGGATATAATGGCAAAATGGCATCCATCTTTGCTAAAAGATGATTACCCGGTAGGTGTCATTTGGCAACAGGCTAAAGATTATTGCCAATGGTTAGGAAAAGTTTCAGGTAAAAAAATTGATTTACCGACAGAAGCTCAGTGGGAGTATGCAGCGAGGTCTAGGGGACAATATTTTCCATTCGCAACCAATGATGGTAAATTCACTCCAGGAAAAAATGTCCCTAGTCAGGATGAACTAGATGAATATACTGATGGTTTAGGCATTCCTATTTACCCAATTGGTAAATATTCTCCAAATCCCTTAGGCCTGTATGATATGGGTCTTAGTGGTTCTGAATGGACCAATGATTGGTATGCAGCAGATTATTACTCTAATTCTCCAGTTATTGATCCTCAAGGACCAATACAAGGAAACGAAAAAGTATTACGGGGAAATGTTGGTGGTGACAGACAGTACGCTTTGACAATGTTCAGACAGTCATCACTACCGGTACCTAAAATCGGGAAGGAAGATGATTATAAAAAATATGGTGTTGGTCCACAGTATGTGTTCCGATGTGTGGTTAACAAATAATTGATAATCTTATCTGTGGTTCCCATTTTCTAATGGCTAACAGCGTTTATGTGAATCAGTTTACGGAAAGGTGTAGGGCATCCTTTTAAAAGATTGTATATAAAAATATTCATTCTTTTGGCTTTCACTCTTATTGCTTGTGACAACTCCTCAAAAAATCAGAATTAGCCAGTAAATTAGTGGGGAAATCAGTCTCAAATACGGGTCCTGTCAAAGGCGGTGAATTTTTAATGGGGGATTTTGGACGTCAATATTGAACTGCTCGGTGGCTAATTCAGGGACTTAGAAGATGACTAAAGGTACACAGCAAAGTAGTCTGGATAACGTGAGTAAAAACACTGTTGTCAACGGAGAGCATGGCCCTCAGGTTTATTTTCACCCTGGTAGCGCAACATTACTCTGCGTAGATGCCAGAGATAATCACCTGCTCATACAGGAACAGCTGAAAATGACAGCGTTGCTGGAAGAGCAGAAAAAAGCGCAGATTACTCTGGATGAACTCAATTATGAGATGCTGACTCAGGCAGGTAAAAAACCACAACGTGCTTATGACAGCAAACTTCAGAATGTCTATCAACAACTCAATGAGGCTAATGAGAAATTAAAGGCTGAGCTGAAAGCGTTGACCGCAAATGTTCCCGAGGGTGAATTGCTTGATGAAAACTCTAAAGAGTCGGCTATTGGTATTATGGAGTTGATTCCCCTTCAGAAGACCA
>NZ_POVL01000114.1 GCF_002939185.1 Enterobacter sichuanensis
GCAGTTTGACATAGCATGCAGCGACGGTGCTGGTATCATCATCGGCGGAGAGAAAAATACGACGAATTTCATCCTCGGTGAAATAGCGCTGTCGGGCGTTGTTCTCCCTGAGAAGCTGTACCACTCTTGCCGGATGGATAGAGGTAATGCCTCGCCTTCCTGCCCAGGTAAATACCGCTTTAACCAGGACGATGACACGATTACAGGTTGCTGCTGACAGTGAAATGCTTAACGTCTGTTGGAGGCGGAGAATGCTGGCTGGTGTGATATCACTCAGTAGCATTAGACCTAAGACGGGACGGATATGATCCCGGTAGCGCTGGAAATCCTTTCCCCAGCTACGTTTTGCAGATTTTGCCCATACCAGATAATGCTGGTTAAAGAGTTCATCGAATGTCATTTCTTGTCTCTTGTTTTCACGTTCCTGCTTAGGGTCAGTTCCGGTGGCAAGTGAGCGTTTATGCTCCATGGAAATCTTACGGGCTAAGGTGACATCTACCTCAGGCCAGTGACCAATAGCTATGGCGCGTTTTCGTCCATGATAGAGGTAGCGGAGCAAAAATTTTTTACGTCCTTCCCCTTTGCTGACCAGACACTTCAGGCCAGAAATCTCGGTATCGCTGTATTCGGCATCGGTGCTGTGTGAATCTGATGTGTTAGGGGGCAGGGATTTAATGAGCTGATTAGTAAAACGGAAGCGTTTCGGGCTGGACATATTACCTCCTGTGACTGGTGTTAAGTACGTCAGGGTTGACCCATCCCCGGCACGGTGTTGTAAATGGCTAAGTTGATTTTCTAGCGTGGCGAAGGGGATGCTGGTGTTACTTGAGATGATTGAAGGCGAGAAATGCCGCAAAAATAGGTGTTACGGTCTGTTTCTGGTCTTAATGGAAAAAATACCGGTGGGGGATGTATTCAAAAAAATAATATGTGCTTTGGTTGATTTTAATTACATATATGGGCGACATTATCCAGAAATACCTTATTGGAGAGTATGTGCTTATTTTGAGAGCATGCTTCTGCATTAATGATTAATCATTAATTTAGTAGGTGTTGTTTTTTATAGGGCTACATTTTTTAATTTTGGTGTTGTAGGTTTATTTCATGATCATGTGGAATACATCGTCTTTGTTCTGCCCCCCCTATCTCAGTTGATATAGTTGTTTTTTTGGGGGAAGGGAGGGCTTGTGGGTTGATTTTAAATTTAATTTTCATTATCTTCTTAAGGTAACCTCATATCAAAAGGACAATGCCAATGAAGTTTTTCTCCACTGGTTTCTATGTTTCAAATGATGTTTCGTTTGACGATATATTCAATGAGTGTTTTTCTTGGATTCATGAGTCACCACACACGAAATTTATACCTGCACAATTAACGTGTGACTATCTTAGTGAAGATTTTTATGTAGAGTCAAGTAATGAAAGGATTGATGTAATTACTCATGGCAACCAAGATGTTCAGTTAGGTTGCTTCAGATATTCAAAAATTTCCGAACCACACAAATGGGTGACTGATATATCTGTAAATAAGAACTTAATAAATAATACGGTATGGATCCAAGTTGAATCAAGTGTGGTTAGTCAGGAGGCTGCATATTTAGCACCTCAACCTAAAAAACCTTTGATAGTAATTAGGTTGATAGATAAATTTTCTGGTGGTTTGGATGATGCCTTCAAAACATCAATAGAACCTGATTACCTTTCGAATTCTGAAGAGCATTTAAAGTTGGCGGCAAAAGTTATCAATGGAGAAACTGAAAACAGGCTGCCAATAATCTATGTCAGTTCGAAATATTTTTACAATGAACATCCTCATAACATTATTCCTGAGCGATTAGCAAGAAAGGTGTGTGGCATAGCTCATGTTCTAATTGAACCACGTGAGAAAATGTTTTCAATAAAACTAAAAAATGAGACAAATTCTAAAAATGCTTACGCAGGTGCAGTCGGAATTTACTGGCCGCGAGGACAAAATATCTCCTTTTACCGTCGGGGTGAGAAAACAGCGAAGGAGTTTGAAGATGAATTATTTGATTATGTCGTAAAAGCTACATCTACAATGGCTCCCGTCTCTGAGGGGGGATGGAGTGAAATACAAAAAAGAAGAACTAAGGATTCTATTAATACTCTTAAGATTAGAGGTGAATACACAAGTGAATTGATGGGTTTGTATGAGGCCGATAATGTTGCAAAAGATGAAACAATAGAAGAACTCAAAAGTAATATATTATCTTTAGAATATCGTGTTCGAATGCTTCAATCACAAGCTTCAGCTCAAGGAAGTATAGTAATGAATGCAGGGGAAGAAACTGACTTTTTCAATGGTGAGATCAAAGATGTAATAATAGAAGCTCTGAAGGTTGCTATTGTGAATACGAAAGAGGGCAGTCGAAGTAATCATATATTATCTTCTTTAATTTCCAACAACCCTCAAACCATGGAAGCAAATTCGCGTCAAACTCATTTGAAAAGAGCACTTAATGGCTACAGGAGTATGGATAAGGCAACGTCAAGGCAGCTTAAGGAACTTGGGTTTGAGTTGTCTGAGGAAGGTAAACATTGGAAGATAGTATATAATGGTGATTCCAGATACTCTTACATTCTTCCTAAAACAGGGAGCGACTATAGAGGATCTTTGAATGCTATTTCTGATATAAGTAATATTATTTTCTAACAAAATCTAGCCCCTTTATAAGGGGCTGGATTAAGTCTATTTTAAATCGGTAATACACATTGTTTAATGTAAGTATTACAGTTCAAAGTTTATGTTCAGGTAAGGAATTCCGATGGGGCTGAGTCATTTTTTAATGACGTGGAAAGCGGGGGATTTTGCTGATGCGAAGAATCATAAGGTGAAAAACAGGAATATTACAGGTGGAGTAGATGGTGGAAACACCCGACTGACAAGGGGAGTTGATAACGCTGAGTTCTTCCCCCTTGCCTGAAGAGGAGTCTCCCCGGTCTTCCCCCGGGGGTAATGGAAGGTAATTTGTTGTTAAATAAAGTAAATTATGAAATCCCCCATTTCCCCCGTATTCTCTGCTTCATTATGAATAATCTTAGAGAAAGGAACCGTAGAGGACCGTAGAAAGACCGTAGCAGTGGGGTAAGGAAGAGACACATCAGAGGGTGTTGAGGTGTG
>NZ_POVL01000115.1 GCF_002939185.1 Enterobacter sichuanensis
CGCTGACGCGGCATCCAGAAGCTTCCCGATGCTGTAAATCTTAACGTCTGCTTTGTGCCAAGAGCAGACCTTATAAACACTAAGGTACGATCGTCTAGGGGGCAGTCTATGGTGGGTTATTAGGGTGTGAACTCATCACGACCTGAGAAGATCGTAACAGATTTAGCTCCCCTTGAGAGCGCAACATACAAATCAGTTGCTCCCATATTTCCCGCATCTAGTATCACCGCGTGGTCGCATTCCAGACCTTTCAGAAGAAGAGTTGAGCCTATTGAACGGTGCGATACGCGTCCTTCACCTTGGTATCTACGTTGTTCACGAATAACTGATGCTGACTCTCTAATGCTTTTGTCAGGTGAACTGATGGACAGATTTATCGCATCTTTTAGAACGTGCAGAGCTCCGGCCCTGAATACGCGTGTCTCTTCCTTCTCTTCGAGCAAAAGGAGTGTCGTTCGAATATTTTTTCGGGTTGGGGCCAGAGCAAGTGCTACCAATGCATTCTCAAGCGAAGAAGGGGCTGTTCTGTTTCGTCCGGCCTGAATAGAACTAATTCTTCGTAAGGTTGTACTAACGCCAACGTTTGTCATCAGTTCAGCTGCTGCCTGTAAAAGCCTTGGCATCACGTTGGCAGCACTAGCATCGTCAAGGGATGCAGCCATTTTTATCACGTCACTCAGATCTACCGGTTCGACAACATCAATACCATTGATTCGTTGTGCAAATTGATGCCTGGATGACACTCTTCGTGAATCACCTATAACTAAAACCGAGTCGTTGGGAAACTGTCGCAGCAGCGAGTAATATTCGCGCTGCTGGCGCTGGATATTGTCATTATGATTTCGTAAAAGAGGCCGAAAACGTACATAGTCAGGACAGGACCTTAAGTCGATACGCTCCCGGAGAAGTAATCGATGTCTTTGCTCAAGGAGCCACTGGCCCAAATCTGGCGTTTGTGCATTGTTCCAACGCCAGGGCGTTTGTAAGGTTGCCAGAGTAGGGAAAAAAGTTTCAACGGTTTGGTTCCAGTTGGGCATAGGGCCGCTAAAGTTGAAAATACACTGCATCGGGTCACCAAAGACTACCGTTGGTAGCAAACATGAAAGCGCACAAGTCAATTCATGTTGCTCGCTATTGCAGTCCTGGTATTCATCGACCAGCAAACGCGAATAAGTAGCTGTGATGATTTCGCTAATATTACCGTTAACAACCAGATCCCGTACGGCACGGCGAAGAGAAGGGTAAAAAAAGGTTGGATTTTCAGGACCCGCACCGAGCGGACACAATCCCGGAAAGCAGCCAGCTATTTTCAGAGCCCATCCATCGATTGTTGTCACAACATAGTTCCGCGGAGGAATTGCAAAACGGCTCAGTCGCTTTTTGAGTGCCGTTACACCTGCGGTTGTATGCGTCAGCACGAGATACGGCTTACTTTGCGCAAAACCAAGTGCTTCAGTAATCAGGTGGGTTTTGCCACATCCCGCTGGCGCTACAATCAGGCCTTTACTGGCGTTTAAAACGGCATCCACACTCATCGTGGGTCACCGTTTTCTGCTGCCCACGCCAGCAGATCTCTTATAATTGCTTTGAATGGTCGTGAAAACTGATTGAAGACCGGACCCACGATATTCTCCGCTAGATCCTCAGCCTTCCCGATCGTTTTAAACCAGCCATATTTGCCAGCAGCGTGAGCCACTGGCGTTCTCATTTCTTCTGTAGGTTCACCTGTACATGTGTCAAAGTTATAAGCCCCTTGGGAGCAGTTTTGAATGTGCTGATCCACTTGTTGGTGGCTGTTCAGATCCGCAGCAAGAAGAACGATGTCACGGATAGTCTCAGCAGGACACCAAGCCAGCAGGGCTCCCTCTGTTGAAAAACCATTACCCCATTCAAAAATGGTAACGCCGCTTGCCCGGCAATGTTCTGTCTGTTGCCTGTGTGCAGGTGTCGTGATATCTGAATCTTTTAATAAGGCAGTACGATATCCCAGTTGTGCAAAAACCTCGGCGCGTTTGAAATAATTGTCCCCGCCGCCGCCATCTGTAGCAAAGGCCCCCTGATCCTGAAAGCCAGTTCTTCCCCTGCGTTGTCTGTACAAGTCCAGCCCTCTGATAAAACCAACCTCAGTTCCACCTTCGCCCACAATTACGGCTTTGCTGAAAAAGGCTTCAGCGCAGGCCCTTATGGTAGCTTGTTCCTTATCGTCCCCACTTAGTGTCAGGAAATTGTGTGAAGGCTCTGGGGGCGGTTGTTCTAGTTTCCGCAACACACAGAGCTGGGTTGCCTTGAGTTCCCTGAGAACATATGGGGAATGGGTGGTGATGAATACCTGCGAAGTAGGTTCATCATCACGAGAACCCAGTTGATTCAAGAGTCGGCTGATCCTGTAAGGCTCCAGTCCGTACTCTGCTTCATCAACCAGTATGATCCCCGGCCCCCCGACAGCTTTTTGTAACCCGCTCACCAGCAATCGGGTTGATCCTGTACCAAGCATTCTCAGTGGCGTGTTATCACTGTTATGCAGGCTGATCGCACTGTTAGACAGGGAGACGCCATTCACATCCAGCAGCGCTTTAAGTTCTCCAACCTGAACGCCTAACTCATTTGCAATGGTTCTGACCTCGGTAAGAATGTTATCCAACTGAGGTAGTTGTCGGGCAGCAAAGTTGTGTCGTGTCTGTCGGGACAGTTCGGCCAACGTTGAACTGATATCAAAATCTTCTGCAGATAATTTATTCAGCACTGAGCGGTTGCCCCATGCCAGATGATGATGCGAGGTTGCACCAAGGCGAGTAGGGCTTAACTGCTCCCGGTGCTTCCACAGTAACCTTTTCTCTAACCCTTCCACTGTTGCTCGTTCTGAAAATAAGCACCAGTCTGGTTCGAGATCTGCTCCAACGACCATTCTCAGTGTGAGTACGGTTTCATCTCCTGCCAGAGGTTCATCATGGATTTCTTTTGTTTCGCTATTGAAACCACGAAGATAACGCCCATAGTTCTCAAGGTTCCGAAGCCCGTCATCAAGCTGTCCGAGAGTTACACTGATGCAGACTGGAGTAGCGGAATTCATGAGATAAAAATCCGCATCACTGAATGTGAACGATCTTCGCGCTCCGAGTACTAG
>NZ_POVL01000116.1 GCF_002939185.1 Enterobacter sichuanensis
CATAACAAACAGATAAAAAAAACCCTCGTCATTTGACGAGGGTTTACAATTTTGGTGGAGCTAAGCGGGATCGAACCGCTGACCTCTTGCATGCCATGCAAGCGCTCTCCCAGCTGAGCTATAGCCCCATCGTAAAGCTGTCATGTTGACGGGCGGCATAATATGAATTCCGCTGCGGAGTGTCAACGGCAAAATCAATACCCGCCGTTCAATCGCCGAAAAATCATGCAAATGAATCACTTTGCGAGCCTGCTCGCAGTCATGAGTTAAGCCTGTCACGTTTTCGTCTAAAACGGTGCTATAAAATGAACCGTTAATTGACCCCACAAATATTCAGGAAATTGCATGATCAAGGAACGAATGACGCCAGAAGAGTTAGCCCTCCTCACTGGCTATAGCCGCCAGACCATCAATAAATGGGTACGCAAAGAGGGTTGGATTACATCGCCAAAACCGGGAGTCCAGGGCGGGAAAGCGCGTCTGGTGCATGTGAACGAAAAAGTGCGTGACTTTATTCGCAGTGCACGACGGGCAACTGAAACGCCCGAGCTGCCCGAAGGCGCCAGCCACGACAGTTCGCTTCATACCCTGCTCCTGACGCTGGCCAACGAAATGACGCCGGAAGAACAGAAACAGATGACATCGCTGTTACTGCGGGAAGGGATTACCGGATTGCTGCAACGTTTAGGGATTCGCGAACGGAATGAATATTAAAAATTTACCTGGCAAAATGACCACGGAAGAACTGGCGCTAATTTTGGGGGTTGCCAGGCAAACGGTTAATCGCTGGATACGCCAGCAGGCGTGGAAAACCGAAGGGCTCAACGGTGTGAAAGGCGGTCGGGCGAGGCTTATTCATGTTGATGCACGCGTGAAAGACTATATTAAGCGCCTCCCGGCGATCCGGAGCCGTCAGGCGGTTTACCATCTCGCTGAGGCCACCACCGCATATCATAGCTCCCCTACAAGCCTGCGCCCGGGCATTATTGAGACGCTGGAGAATATGACTGAGCTGGAGCAGAAGCGTCTGGAAGACTTTTTGAAACGCGAAGGGATACGCGGCTTTCTTACGCGCCTGGATATTGCTGAACAAAATGCATAAAAAAACGGCAGGTTACCCTGCCGTCTTCTTTTTCTGGGAGGTCATTACTGCTGGTTTTCACGCTCAGCGATAAATTCCAGCGCCTTGTTAATGCGCGCCACGCTGCGTGACTTGCCGATAGCATGGACAGTCACATCCAGCGCCGGAGACTGGCCTGCACCGGTCACCGCAACGCGCAGTGGCATACCCACTTTACCCATGCCCACTTCCAGCTCGTCTGCCGTCGCCTGAATGGCATGATGCACATTCTCAGCGGTCCACTCGGTGAGTGCAGCAAGCTTGTCACGCACCACTTCCAGCGGCTGACGCGCAACCGGGCGGAGATGTTTCTTCGCGGCGTCCGCGTCAAACTCATCAAACTCTTCATAGAAGTAGCGGCAGCTTTCAGCAATCTCTTTCAGCGTCTTGCAGCGCTCGCCGAGCAGTCTCACCAGATCCGCCAGTTCAGGGCCGGTGCGGGTATCAATATTTGCCTGCTCAATGTGCCACTGCAGGTACGTCGCCACATATTCTGGCTGCATGGTATTAATGTAATGGTGGTTCAGCCACAGCAGTTTGTCGGTGTTGAACGCACTCGCCGATTTACTCACAGAACTCAGAGAGAACAGTTCGATCATCTCTTCGCGGCTGAAGATCTCCTGGTCACCGTGCGCCCAGCCGAGACGTACCAGATAGTTCAGCAGTGCTTCCGGCAGGTAGCCGTCGTCGCGGTACTGCATAACGCTTACCGCACCGTGACGTTTAGACAGTTTTTTCCCGTCGTCGCCGTTGATCATCGAAACGTGCGCATAGACAGGCACAGGTGCGTTCAGTGCTTTCAGGATGTTGATCTGACGTGGCGTGTTGTTGATATGGTCTTCACCACGAACAACGTGGGTAATTTCCATATCCCAGTCGTCAACCACAACGCAGAAGTTATACGTTGGAGAACCGTCGGTGCGGCGGATGATCAGGTCGTCGAGCTCCTGGTTGCTGAATTCGATCGGACCACGGATCTGGTCGTCGAAGATCACAGAGCCCTCTTGCGGGTTAGCAAAACGCACGACGCAAGGCTCATCAGCGGCATGTTCGCTGTGGTCGTGACGGCAACGGCCGTCATAGCGTGGCTTTTCACCGTTTGCCATCTGCTCTTCACGCAGCGCATCCAGACGCTCTTTGGAGCAGTAGCATTTATACGCTGTGCCCGCGACCAGCATCTCATCAATGACAGCGTTATAGCGGTCAAAGCGTTTAGTCTGGAAGTAAGGACCTTCATCCCACTCCAGATTCAGCCAGTTCATCCCATCCATAATGGCTTCAATTGCTTCTGGCGTGGAGCGCTCAAGATCGGTGTCTTCAATACGCAGCACGAACTCACCTTTGTTGTGGCGTGCAAAGAGCCAGGAATAGAGAGCAGTACGAGCACCACCGACGTGCAGATAGCCTGTCGGGCTCGGCGCGAAGCGAGTTTTGATTTTCATGAAATGGCCTTACGTTATAAAGATGCCGGTAATCGGCAAATCCCGGGGAAAAAACGATGGGCAATATTCTATCACTGTGGGGGGATTCCTCAATGTTGATCCCTTTATCGTGAAGGAGTTTGCGATTTTTGTTTAGAAATCATGCGCCACTGCCCGTTTCGCGATCGTTTTGTCTAATTTTACGACGAACGAATAAAAACTTTAGAAAATGCGTTGACTCATTTTCAACTCTCCCTATAATGCGACTCCACACAGCGGGGGTGATTAGCTCAGTTGGTAGAGCATCTCCTTTACACGGAGGGGGTCGGCGGTTCGAGCCCGTCATCACCCACCATCTACTTCACGTAGACTCGCAGTGTAGATAAGCATTGAGATTGGGCGATTAGCTCAGTTGGTAGAGCATCTCCTTTACACGGAGGGGGTCGGCGGTTCGAGCCCGTCATCGCCCACCATT
>NZ_POVL01000117.1 GCF_002939185.1 Enterobacter sichuanensis
TTCCTGAAATCATTTAACGCAGTACGACAGACCAAATGGAATAAAAGGGAGGTACCTGAAAATTCACAACATGCTGATTCCGGGGACCGTATGATAAATCAACCTAGAAAGCTTATTTAACATAATATACATTATGCGCACCAATGAGAAGTTGTTCAAATATAGATGTTCTTGTGGCTTGTATGGACCCCATCTATGGCTATCGCTCACTATCCGATAAGGTCTTGACCACACCGTCTCCTGGCTCAACATTCATGCAGTTTCCTTGCGCCCAGTGTCTTAGCTGCCGCATAACACTCTCTCGAATGGACAACTCGTTGTACGCATAAATCCCGGATTTGCGGTCGAATCGGTTTCAGCAAGCGCCAGCGTAAGCACTTCTCCGGATGAACTCTCCGTTCCGTTACCTCGCGTTCACTTTTCTTTCTTTATAAATACAAAAGCATTTACCTCAGTTTTTTGCCTTAGATAATTTCCGTCTCGTTCTCTGATACTCACACCTACTTCATCTTTCAACTAAAAGTAAAGATCTATGATATATTATGAAACTAACGCCAGGGCAAATTTATATTGTTAGATTGAAAAGTCAATCAAGGTTAAATTATTGCTATTTCCACGCAATTTCGATAATCGCACATGGAAAGATTTCCGATGACAAATACAATTACATCGAATGTCGGGTATTCCCCGCCCTTCATTACGGTAACGATATATCGATAATTACCCTCAATATTCTTTTATTACAAAGGAAACAATGATGGACGTTAATGATATTATTAAAGTAATGAACGCTCAGAATGAAAAAGCATCATCTTTAAGCCTCAGCAAAGGCGGGTTTGAAGGATGGTTACAGGCAGAATTGTGGTATCACCTTAATATTATCAAAGGAGAAAGCACCGAGCGTGAAGTCCAATACCCGCACTCTCTGACTTACTGTGATTTAGTCTGTGATGCGACCATGACAAAACCGGCTCAATGCGTGGAGGTCAAGGCCTATGGGATCTTCAGGGACGGCGATGAGCCGCGCTTTCTAGATGGCGTCGCTGCTGATGTCATGAAGATTGATGGCAAACCTGCTGATGCATCAGGGTCTGTTTATCTCGTCGTACCCAAAGCCATTTCAGACAAAGTTGAAGCCTTAATAGTGCGGCGTGGCTGGACGAATTTCAAACGTACGGATTCGGTTTATGCCTATATCTATTACGCTGATGTCTGACATTTTGTCACCTGCTCTTATGTACTATTATACTCAGGAAATATTACCATGGCCAAAGAAATAGATAAATCAGGGCAACTTTCTGAAGAAACCAAAGAGGCTTTGAGTTTCTTATCGGAACTCGCAAATAAACAGCTCACTCTTTATAAACTTACTATCACGGATGAATTAAAAAACGCTGAGCAGAGTAAGACCCTGCCTATTACCGCGATTATTAATCGTGATGGACAGACACGTTCATATTTAAAAAAGGAAGCCGACAACATTAATAAGGTTGTTGATGAAGCCGCGGGCATGTTTATTGGAGATCAGAGTGTGGCCACCGGCATAGGCAATATGCTCAAACTGCTCATTGCGTCATTCCTTGGTAGCTCAGAGGGTGAAGAGGTCTACAAGGAGAAGTATTTGTGCTACACCGATGGTATTTCATTACTCCGCTTCGATTTTCTTGCCTGGAAGCGAAACGTTAAAACCCAATCGTTGTTAACACATACGGAATCTGTCTCCGCCTACTACTATACGATCTCAGTGGTCGATGCCACAAAAGTTGATTTCCAGACTTTTGCCGCGCTTTATAAGGACGTACTGAAGTCAGGCGGAGAGTCGGCAGAAGAAATCATAAAAAGTCTGGATGACCTGCAAAAGATCTATGATCGGCTTCGCCAAAAAACCAGCGATCAGCTGAAGGCACATATCGAAAACAATTACAGTAGCAAGTCGCTTTTACATCTAATGTAGCACTGTAAAACCTCTGGCCTGGATGCCAGAGGTTCCCGGTTGCCATCGGCTCAGGGGATCTCAGCGCTGCACCCTGTTGATATAAGCCTGTAAATCCTCAGCCAGAAAATCAAATACCGTTTTGCAGGCCTGACTGTGGCGTAAGTCCTCATGCATTACCAGCCAGGTGTCGAGATGCAATGCAAAAAAATCAGGCATTATCCTCTGTAATGGCGTTGGAAAATCGGCCAGTTGTACCTGGCACATACCGATACCGGCCCCTGCCCGTATAAGGTTTAATTGGGCAACGTCACTGTCGGTTCGCACGGTAAACAGCTCGCGGTTTAGCTGAGGAAATTGCTTAAGGGACTGTAAAATAAAGGGTGTAATGGTATCGAAACCCACCAGTGTATGGGTGAGTAACTCCTCAATACTTTCCGGTGCACCATGCCGTGACAGATAGGCAGGCGCGGCATGCAGACCTATTTCAATCTTTCCAGTTCGACGCGCAATCAGTTGCTCCTGCACTGGCGTGGTCATGCGTACTGCAATATCCGCTTCCCGATTCAGTAAATCCTGAACGCGATTAGACAGAACCAGCTCAACGGTTATGTGTGGGTATGCATCCTTTATTCGGGCGATCGCCGAAGGCAGAACCTCCGTGCCGATGATGTCACTGGCAGCAACGCGCACCACGCCGCGTAACCCGGTTGCCCCGGCACTGAAACTGGCCGCCGAGCGCTCAATCATCATGGCGGTGTTTTCCATAGCTTGCGCATGACCCTGGAGTTCGACGGCTGCATCTGTGGCCTGTAGCCCAGTCTGCGAACGGGTAAATAAAACAAGACCAAGTGCTGATTCCAGCGCTGCAACATGGCGTCCGGCTGTTGGCTGGGTAATGGCAAGCCTGCGGGCGGCTCCTGACAAGGACCCTTCTTTCATCACGGCCAAAAAGGTGCGGTACCATTCCCATGGGATAGTTAGCTTCATACAAAAATGCATACCTGCCTGGTTATATTATGCAATTACATTTAGCC
>NZ_POVL01000118.1 GCF_002939185.1 Enterobacter sichuanensis
ATTTTGCTGCCTGACCGCTTGGGGGGCAACGGGGCGCTACTATAGGGAGTTGCGCTAACACGGTCAAGCAGATTTTCAGCTTTACTGCCTGTTCGGTTAAGCAATAATCAGCTCCACGGTTTTTACGCCGTGGAGCAGGGGATTAACGCTGTGAATCGAGCACTTCGCTGTTTTTAACCACTTCCTGCGCTTTGCCGTAGCTTTCGATCAGCAACTGATACGCCGGGAAGATGTGGGTGTACACTTCCGCCCACTCCGCGGCATCTTCACGGTTCCATGTCCGCTGGATCTCAGAAGCTACCGCCGCCGTGTCCATCGGCACCACGCCAGCCTGTACCACACGCGCCAGAGTGATCTCTTGCGCCATTTTGCTGTAGGTACCGGAGGCATCAATCACCGCAAACACTTTATACCCGTCGGCAACCGCGCTGATAGACGGGAACGCCATGCAGACGCTGGTAATGGTGCCCGCGATAATCAACGTTTTGCGTCCCGTCGCTTTCACCGCCGCCACGAATTCCGGGTTATCCCAGGCGTTGATCTCGCCTTTACGGGCAACATACTGTGCATGCGGCGCGTTGGCGTGGATCTCCGGGATCAGCGGTCCGTTCGGCCCTTGTGGGACAGACGCCGTGGTAATCACCGGGATCTTCGCCAGGGTCGCGATTTTTGCCAGCGCTGCCGCACGGGCACGCAGCTCCGGCATTGGCATATCCCCGACGGTCTGGAAGAGACCACTCTGGTGGTCAATAAGCAACATCACCGCATCGTTAACATCAATGACCGGACGAGTGCCATTAAAATTGGCAGGTGTAGACATGTTCTTCTCCTTTATTACGATCGGATCTGGCCGAAGCGGCCGGAATTGAAATCACGAATGGCTTCGTTGATTTCGGTTTTACTGTTCATCACAAACGGGCCATAGCCCACGATAGGTTCATTCAGTGGCTCACCCGCCATCAGCAGCACTTTGGCATCGCTGCTGGCTTCCAGGTGCAGCTTGTCGCCTTCCTGACTCAACACGACCAACTGGGCTTCACCTGCCTGAGCGGTACCGTTCACTGAGATACTGCCTTCAAGTACAACCAGCGCTGTGCTCCAGCCTTCCGGCTGAGTGAACGTGACGTGACTGCCCTGATTCAGGGTGATGTCCCAGACGTTCAGCGGCGAAAACGTGTGCGCCGGGCCGGCCACGTCGTTGTAATGACCGGCAATAACCCGCAGCGAGCCGCTGTTTTCAGGCAGCGTCACCACCGGAATATCGGCTTTGGTGATACTCTGATAGCCTGGTGCGGTCATTTTGTCTTTCGCCGGCAGGTTGACCCAGAGCTGCATCATTTTCAGTTCCCCGCCTTTCTGCGCGAATGCGCTGGAGTGGAACTCCTCGTGCAAAATGCCTGCGCCTGCGGTCATCCACTGCACGTCGCCGGGGCCAATGACGCCGCCTTTCCCGGTGGAGTCGCGGTGCTCTACTTCGCCGGAATAGACGATGGTGACCGTTTCAAAACCCCGATGTGGGTGCTGGCCAACGCCGCGCTTTGCGCCATCTGCCGGGAAGCTGTACGGGCCCGCGTAATCCAGCAGCAGAAACGGGCTGAGGGGCTCGCCGTGCGTCTGATAAGAGAACATTGAACGGACCGGGAAACCGTCGCCAACCCAGTGCTGACGAGGAGCGGTATAAACGCCAGTTACGTTTTTCATGATTTACTCCTGATGTTCTGTTGATGTAATTAGCTTATATTCAGCGTTAATATCCCGGTAGATAGTGAAAATGGCATTCACTGTTCTGAAATTGGAACGATGAGGATTTATGCAGGATCTCAATGACTTCGTCTGGTTTGTGAAAGTGGTCGACTACGGTGGCTTTGCGGCGGCGGGACGGGCGCTCGACCTGCCCAAATCCAGGCTAAGCCGCCGGATAGCGCAGCTTGAAGAGCGGCTGGGCGTGCGGCTTATCCATCGCACAACCCGGCAGTTTACGGTGACCGAGGTCGGACAGACCTTCTATCAGCACTGTAAAGCGATGATGGTGGAGGCGGAGGCTGCGGAGGAAGCCGTGGCGGCGCTGCAGGCAGAACCGCGCGGTATCGTCAGGCTTACCTGTCCCGTCACCTTATTGCATGTGCATGTTGGCCCAATGCTGGCAAGATTTATGGCGCGCTATCCGGGGATCAACCTCCAGCTGGAAGCGACAAATCGGCGGGTCGATCTGGTAGGAGAGGGAATTGATGTGGCGATCCGCGTGCGTCCACGGCCGTTTGATGACAGCGACCTGGTGTTAAGGGTGCTGGCCGACCGGGGACATTGCCTGGTGGCAAGCCCGGCGCTGATTGCACGGCTGGGGAAACCGTCCATGCCGTCTGAACTCAGCGCCTGGCCTGGTTTAAGTATGGGTGAGGGTAAACACATCCACAAATGGACACTCTCCGGACCCGACGGGGCGAAAGCGGAGGTCCATTATCATCCCCGGTTGATCACCACGGACATGCTTGCGCTCCGTGAAGCCGCGATGGCAGGCATTGGCGTGGTGCAGTTGCCGATTTTGATGGTGAAGGATCAGCTGGCGTCCGGGGAGCTGGTTCGGGTACTTGAGGCATGGGAACCGCGACGGGAAGTGATTCATGCTGTTTATCCTTCCAGACGCGGGTTGCTGCCGTCTGTCAGGGCGCTGGTGGATTTTCTTACCGAAGAGTATGCGAAGATGGCGGAAGACTAGCACTTCCCTCTCCCCTGGGGAGAGGGCAGGGTGAGGGGCTCAGGCCGCACCGTGCTGCATTTGGCTCCGGGGGGGATTGACTCGCTTCGCTCGCCCTGCGGGCAGCCTGTTCGCTACGCTCCCAGTCTGTCCAACTGGCTGTCGCCAGTTGTCGAACCCCGGTCGGGGATTCTCATCCCCCCTTTCGGAGAATATAAAAGAAAAAAGCCCGTACTTTCGTA
>NZ_POVL01000119.1 GCF_002939185.1 Enterobacter sichuanensis
CTGCCGCTGGTGCGCGCGTTGCCCGCTGCGTCAGTCGCGGTAACGGTGAAGGTGTGCTTGCCATCCGCCAGTGCGCTATCCGGGGTGAATGCCCACTTCCCGTTGCTGTCCGCCTTGACGGTGCCAATCACTTTCCCGTTATCGAGGATGGAGACGGTATCACCCGGCGCCGCGCTACCGCTCAGGGTCGGGGTGGTATCGTTGGTCGACTCGCCTTTCTGCAGCGGGCCAACGTGTGGCTCTGCGTTGTCCACCACGCTGTTGATGGATGGCGCGGTACTGACCGGGATCATGAGGTTGATGTCGTAAGATGGCGCATCGCCCACTACGCGGTTACCCGCCGGATCCTGTGTCTCCAGGGTCAGCTTGTTCAAACCTTCCGTCAGTGGGGTGTCAGGCGTCAGGCTCCAGGTGCCATCGCTGCCCACAACCGCTGTACCAATCAGGTGTTTGCCGGAAGAGTCGGTAGTGTAGACAAAGACGGTGTTCCCTGCTTCACCGATACCGCTGATGAGCGGTTTGCTGTCATCGGTGATTTCACCGCTGGCCACATTACCCTGACGATCGCCTACGTCGTCCACTACGGCGGTAATGTTCAGAACATCTGCTGAAGCATCAGGCGCGGTAGTGTCAACTTCAAACTCCAGCGCTTCCGAGGGATCGCTGGTGTTGCCTGCCTTATCCGTTTGCGTAACGGTGATGCTGTGATCGCCTTCACCCAGAGGTTTCTCTGGTTTCAGCGTCCAGTTGCCTTTATCGTCAATGACGGTTGTGCCAAGCACTTCGTCACCATCATAGATGGTCACGGTATCGCCCGGTTCGCCTTTACCGCTAAATACCGGACGGGTTTCGTCCGTGACGTCACCGCCTTTCAGCTGGCCCGTAATCGGCCCGGTATTATCCTGGGCATCGGCCATATCCGGTTTAGCCGGAGGTGTGGTATCGACAATAATCTGAATAGGGTCAGATGGATCACCGACATTACCCAGCGGATCTTCCTCAACGACGACGACATTATGTTCACCCTCGGCAAGTTCATCCTTAGGTGTAAATGACCACTTACCTTCGTCGTCGACGATAACCGAGCCAATCTCTTTATCATTATCTTTGATAACAATGGTATTACCCGGGGTTCCCTCGCCGCTGAAGGAAGGCTGACTGTCATCTGTCACATCACCCGGTTTAAGAAGGCCTGTTACCGGACCGGTATTGTCAATGACATCAGGCGTTTCGGCTTTTCCTGGAGGTTCGGTCAGAACCATAAATTCACGATCGTCCGAAGGCTTGCTGACGTTACCCGCTTTATCCGTCTGGCTGACCGTGATGCTATGGCTACCATCCGCCAGGTTTTCGGAAGGTTTGAAATACCAACGACCATCGTCGTTAACGGTGGTTTCGCCAATCTTTTTACCGTTATCGTAAATGGTGATCGTCGCGCCCGCTTCACCGGTACCGCTCATTTCCGGTTTTGGATCGTCGGTGTAGGCGTCTTCAAGGATCTCGCCGGTGACTTTACCCACTTTGTCCATGATGTGTTCAATCGTCGGCGCCTTTGGCGCGATCGTATCGACGACGATGACAATCGGATCTGACGGAGGACTCGTGTTGCCGTCAGGATCTTTTTCTACCACGCTCAGCTCGTGCTCACCTTCGCCCAGTGGCTTATCAGGCGTATAGCTCCACTCCCCTTCATCATCAACAATGACAGAACCAATTTCTTTACCATTATCAATGATATGAATAGTATCACCAGGCTTTCCTTTACCGGTCAGCGTTGGCGTTGAGTCATCAGTGACATCGCCTGATTTCAACGGTCCTTTGATTGAACCTTCATCATCCATAGCGTTGCCGATGCGCGGCTTATCAGGCGTGGAAGAGTTATCACCGTCGTCCTTATCCATCTCAGACAGCGCGAAAGCAGCCCCTACACCCGCAGCAGCAAGCGCAAACCATCCCAACATGCCAAACAGCATGTCGTTGTCGTCATCCGGCGCCGTCAGAAGCGGGCCACCCGCCCCCAGCGGTTCGCCCCCTAACGCCACAGGAGACATGCTGCCATCCGCCATCAGATAACCGGTGTCGTAGCTGTCACCAGACAGCGGGACATAGGCGTAGAGTAATCCATCTTCCGCCATGCCCATCAGCACCGGATTAGTTGGATCACCATTGAAGTAATCTTCAATAATTATGCTTGGCTGTGTATCGCCTTCCTGAATAATGTGCAGTGCCTTGTCTACGCGCTGCAGCGTAATATTTTCTGGTGCGAAGTCGTCGTTAATATTTTTCAATACATATTTATTGCCGGGGATAAGTTTCACCTTAACCGTCCGGCCTGCTTCTGCCGTCAACAACCGAGTTTTTCCGTCTCCGTTATTGACCGCTAAAATGACTTTATTATCCGTCATACTTAAAGTCCTTGGTAAATTTCACTCGCTAAATTAAGGATGTATAAGCATTTTTACTGATACACCCTGCACTGCCTTACTTTGATGCCTTTCTGAATAATTCATGTCCATAGGGTCCATCGACATGATGCTTCAAAATATCATGTCTGGGTTCTTTATATGGTTAGGAATAGACTACGTAGCACTCTACGCAGCAATAGGAATAGTTAACATCAATGCAGGAGTTATTAAGAGAGCCAGGAAAAATGACAGAAGAGAATAATTTACCCTGAAGAACTTACACTAAAAGAATAATAAATCAAAATAAATATAGTCATAAAAATAACAGAAGCGGATATTTTAATAAAAAAGAACAGAATAGAGGTGCAGCCATTCGCCGCATGCGGACGACAACAAGACGGATAAAAGAGAGAAAAGCGAGATTGAGAAACGCAGAAATGAAAAAGGCCCACGTTATAAATAACGTGGGCCTGAAT
>NZ_POVL01000012.1 GCF_002939185.1 Enterobacter sichuanensis
AATTTAGATTATCGATTGATTTCGGTAATGAAAAAAATTGTTGGGGTATCGCCAAGCGGTAAGGCACCGGATTCTGATTCCGGCATTCCGAGGTTCGAATCCTCGTACCCCAGCCAATTTAAAAAGTCGTTAAGCAGTCTGTTTAACGCAATTGGGGTGTCGCCAAGCGGTAAGGCTCTGGTTTCTGATACCAGCATTCCGGGGTTCGAATCCCTGCACCCCAGCCACTTAGTCACAAAAAAGCCCGCTCTGCGGGCTTTTTTGTTTTTGTTGCTCAGAATAGTGCGGTCTGATGCCCTCTCCCACGGGAGAGGGAAAAAAGATTAGAGTCCCAGGGCGTATTTGAGCGCCTGACGCTTCAAGCCGCCGGCGCGTTCCGCCGCCATCAAACCAATGTTACGCAAGATACGCACCGGCGCTATGTTATTGCTGAACCCGGCATAGAACAGATCCATTCCCGACTGCATGATAAAGTTATCCGCCATACGGCGCGTCTGATAACGCTTCAGGACCTGATGACTGGACCAGTTCTCCGCATGCCCGCGGGCGCTGCCCAGCACATCCAGTAACGCATCGACGTCGCGATACCCCAGATTTACCCCCTGCCCGGCCAGCGGATGAATGGTATGTGCCGCATCGCCCACCAGCGCCAGCCCTTCTCTGGCATACTGCAATGCGTGACGCCGCGTGAGCGGGAACGCCCCTGCGGCAACCGGCATAACATTGCCCAGACGGCTCGGGAAGTTCAGATGAATTTCCCGCTGCAATTGCTCCATTGAAAGCCCCTGCAGCTGGCGAATGCGCGCCGGTTTGTCGTACCACACCAGCGACGCCCAGTTATCGAACAGCGGTAAGAAGGCGTGCGGACCATTCGGGGTAAAGTGCTGCCAGGTGCTCTCTCCCGGCGCATTCTCACACTGAACGGTGATCAACATACAGGACTGCTCGTACTGCCAGGCGTGCCCCCCGATACCCGCCATCTGCCTGACCTGCGAGTTAGCACCATCGGCCCCGACGACCAGCTTCACGGCCAGTTCATCGCCGCTGTCGAGCGTCAGCACATAGCCACTCTCGTGAGGATGCAGCGCCTTCAGCGACGCAGGCACACGCAACGTCACCTTCGGGTGCGCCTCCAGCGCCTGCCAGAGTGCCCGCTGGAGCACGTTATTTTCCACCATATAACCCAGGCGCGGTAACTTCAGCTCAGCGGCATCAAACGCGACGTGGGCATTTTCCCACTCCCAGGTTTCAAGACGGCTGTAAGGATGGGCGCGCATCGCCAGCACCGACTCCCAGACGCCCAGCCCGCGCAGCAGATCAACGGACGCTGCGCTGATCGCGGAGATGCGTACATCCGGTTTGGCCGCCGGATCGTATTGCCCAGGCGCTGCCTGTTCAATTACCGTTACCTCAAATCCCTGCTGCGCCAGCCCCAGCGCCAGCGCGCCGCCGACCATACCGCCGCCGACAACGGCAACTTCGGTGTGTAGGAGTGTCATGGTCAATTTTCCTTATTGCAGAATCCCTTAAGTTTACCGGATTTTTTCGGTCATGAGACACATAACCTTCATACTGGTCACAACCCCACCAAAGCATTACAATACGCGGCTTGCAATCCTGAGCTGAGCAAGTCGATGACTAAAAAACTCCATATAAAAACCTGGGGCTGTCAGATGAACGAATACGATTCATCCAAGATGGCCGATCTGCTGGACACCACCCACGGATACCAGCTGACTGAAAATGCGAAAGAAGCCGATGTGCTGCTGCTAAATACCTGTTCAATTCGCGAAAAAGCGCAGGAAAAAGTCTTTCACGTGTTAGGCCGCTGGAAACTTCTTAAACGAAAAAATCCGGACCTGATCATCGGCGTGGGTGGCTGCGTTGCGTCGCAGGAAGGTAAGCTGATCCGCCAGAGAGCCCCGTATGTGGATATTGTCTTTGGCCCTCAGACCCTGCACCGCCTGCCTGAAATGATCAACAAGGTGCGCGGCGATCGTAGCCCGGTCGTTGACGTCAGCTTCCCGGAGATCGAAAAATTTGACCGTCTGCCAGAGCCGCGCGCCGATGGCCCGACCGCGTTCGTCTCTATCATGGAAGGCTGCAACAAATACTGTACTTACTGCGTGGTGCCGTATACCCGTGGTGAAGAGGTCAGCCGCCCGGCAGATGACATCCTGTTTGAAATTGCACAGCTTGCCGCCCAGGGCGTTCGCGAAGTCAACCTGCTGGGTCAGAACGTTAACGCCTGGCGTGGTGAGAACTACGACGGAACCACCGGCAGCTTTGCCGAACTGCTGCGTCTGGTGGCCGCGATTGACGGCATCGACCGTATTCGCTTTACCACCAGCCATCCGATGGAATTTACCGACGACATCATTGACGTTTACCGCGATACGCCGGAACTGGTGAGTTTCCTGCACCTGCCGATTCAGTGCGGTTCCGATCGCGTGCTGAACCTGATGGGCCGTCCGCATACGGTGCTGGAGTACAAATCCATCATCCGTAAGCTGCGTGAAGCCCGCCCGGATATCCAGATAAGCTCTGACTTTATTGTCGGCTTCCCTGGCGAAACCGCTGATGACTTCGAACGCACCATGAAGCTCATCGGCGAAGTGAATTTTGACGTCAGCTACAGCTTCATCTTCTCACCGCGTCCTGGCACCCCTGCGGCCGATATGGTTGACGATGTACCGGAAGAAGAGAAAAAACAGCGTCTGTACATTCTGCAGGAGCGCATTAACCAGCAGGCCAACGCCTGGAGCCGCCGCATGCTCGGCACCGTCCAGCGTATTCTGGTGGAAGGCACCTCGCGCAAGAGCATCATGGAACTCTCCGGACGTACCGAGAACAACCGCGTGGTCAACTTTGAAGGTACCCCGGACATGATCGGTAAATTTGTGGATGTCGAGATTGTTGAAGTGTTGACCAACTCGCTGCGTGCGAAAGTAGTACGTACCGAAGATGAGATGGGCCTGCGTATTGCAGAGTCACCAGAATCTGTGATTTCCCGTACCCGCAAAGAAAATGATTCTGGCGTGGGAATTTACCAGCCTTAATCCTTCAGGCCTGCCTCTTCGGCAGGCCTTGTATTTCCTCTCATCGTCCCCAATATCATCCGCAACGCTTGCGCCTTTATTCTGTGGCGTGAATAATTTCGGTAATGACCGTTTTATTACGTCCTGTCGCAACGGATCAGTTAACCAATCAATGAGGAACAGTTTGAACATAGATACGCGTGAAATTAGCCTGACGCCCGCAGACAACGCTCGCCTGCTGAGCCTGTGCGGGCCGTTTGATGACAACATCAAACAACTGGAGCGACGTCTGGGTATCGAAATCAATCGTCGCGATAATCATTTCAAACTTACCGGACGCCCTATCTGCGTCAACGCCGCCGCGGACATTCTGCGTAGCCTGTATGTCGATACCGCCCCGATGCGCGGCGAAATTCAGGATATCGAACCGGAACAGATCCACCTCGCCATTAAAGAGGCGCGCGTGCTTGAGCAGAGCGCGGAAAGCGTGCCGGACTACGGCAAGGCCATTAACATTAAGACCAAACGTGGCGTCATCAAGCCGCGGACACCAAACCAGGCGCAGTACATCGCCAACATTCTTGACCATGACATCACCTTCGGCGTTGGTCCGGCGGGTACGGGGAAAACCTATCTGGCCGTTGCCGCCGCGGTTGATGCGCTGGAGCGCCAGGAGATTCGCCGTATTCTGCTGACCCGTCCGGCTGTGGAAGCGGGCGAGAAACTGGGCTTCCTGCCCGGCGATCTAAGCCAGAAGGTTGATCCTTACCTGCGCCCGCTGTACGACGCGCTGTTCGAGATGCTGGGCTTTGAGAAAGTCGAGAAGCTCATTGAGCGTAACGTAATAGAAGTGGCCCCGCTCGCCTACATGCGCGGCCGTACGCTCAACGACGCGTTCATCATTCTTGATGAGAGCCAGAACACCACCATCGAACAGATGAAGATGTTCCTGACGCGTATCGGCTTCAACTCGAAGGCAGTCATTACCGGTGACGTGACGCAGATCGACCTGCCGCGCAGCACCAAATCGGGTCTGCGCCACGCCATCGAAGTGCTGGCCGAAGTCGACGAAATTAGCTTTAACTTCTTCCACAGTGAAGACGTGGTACGCCACCCGGTGGTCGCGCGTATCGTTAACGCCTATGAAGCCTGGGAAGAGGCAGATCAGAAGCGTAAGGCCGAACTGGCCGCAGAACGTAAGCGCGAAGCGCAGGAGCAAGAACAGAAATGAGTCAGGTGATCCTCGATTTACAGCTGGCCTGTGAAGATAATTCCGGCATGCCAGATGAGGCACAGTTTCAGAAATGGCTGGATGCCGTTATCCCCCAGTTTCAGGAAGAATCAGAAGTCACGATTCGTCTGGTGGATGAAGCAGAAAGCCACGAGCTTAACCTGACCTACCGCGGGAAAGATAAGCCAACCAACGTGCTCTCTTTCCCGTTCGAAGCTCCGCCGGGTATCGAGATGCCGCTGTTGGGCGATCTGATCATCTGCCGTCAGGTGGTTGAACAGGAAGCCAAAGAGCAACAAAAGCCGCTGGAAGCCCACTGGGCGCATATGGTGGTCCATGGCAGCCTGCATCTGCTCGGCTACGATCATATTGAAGACGACGAAGCGGAAGAGATGGAGTCCCTTGAGACAGAGATAATGCTTGCTCTGGGCTATGAGGATCCGTACATTGCCGAGAAAGAATAGTCCGTCATCTGACTGACTAACATGCCGCCACGAAAGGAGATTGCGTGGCGGTAAACGTTGAACTAACAAGAGAACCCTTAACAAACGCCATGAGCGACGACAATTCACACAGTAGCGACACGACAACCAGTAAAAAGGGATTTTTCTCCCTCATTCTGAACCAGCTTTTCCACGGCGAACCGAAAAACCGTGATGAACTGCTGGAGCTGATTCGTGATTCCGGGCAGAACGACCTTATCGACGAAGATACGCGCGAAATGCTCGAAGGGGTTATGGACATCGCCGACCAGCGCGTTCGCGATATCATGATCCCCCGGTCACAGATGATTACCCTGAAACGCAACCAGACGCTGGACGAGTGCCTCGATGTGATCATCGAATCCGCCCACTCGCGTTTCCCGGTCATCAGCGAAGACAAAGATCACATCGAAGGGATTTTGATGGCGAAAGATCTGCTGCCGTTTATGCGCAGCGATGCCGAAGCTTTCAGCATGGAAAAAGTGTTACGCCAGGCCGTGGTTGTGCCGGAAAGTAAACGTGTGGATCGGATGCTGAAAGAGTTCCGCTCTCAGCGTTACCACATGGCGATTGTTATTGATGAATTTGGTGGCGTTTCCGGTCTGGTCACGATCGAAGATATTCTTGAGCTGATTGTCGGCGAAATCGAAGATGAGTATGACGAAGAGGAAGATATCGACTTCCGTCAGCTCAGCCGCCACACCTGGACCGTGCGTGCGCTGGCCTCCATCGAAGACTTCAATGACGCCTTCGGGACCCACTTCAGCGATGAAGAGGTGGATACCATTGGCGGGCTGGTAATGCAGGCCTTTGGTCATCTTCCGGCGCGCGGTGAGACCGTTGACATCGACGGTTACCAGTTCAAAGTGGCCATGGCCGACAGCCGACGTATTATACAGGTTCACGTCAGAACGCCGGACGATTCACCGGTGCCAAAACTGGAAGAGTAATGTAAATGGCATTTGCCCCACTGTTTGAACGCCAGCGCGTCCTTTTGCTGCTGGCGCTGTTACTCGGAGCCAGCGGTACGCTGGCTTTTTCTCCTTACGATATCTGGCCTGCGGCCATCCTCTCCCTGATGGGACTACAGGGTTTAACCCTGAATCGTCGTCCCGTCCAGGCTGCCGCCATCGGCTACTTCTGGGGGCTGGGGCTGTTTGGCTCAGGCATCAACTGGGTCTATGTCAGCATCGCCCAGTTTGGCGGTATGCCAGGCCCTGTTAATGTCTTCCTGGTGGTACTGCTAGCCGCGTACCTCTCACTGTATACCGGTTTGTTCGCGGGCATCCTTTCTCGCCTGTGGCCAAAAACCAGCTGGCTACGCGTCGCCATTGCCGCGCCCGTGGTCTGGCAACTCACCGAGTTCCTGCGCGGTTGGGTACTGACGGGCTTCCCGTGGCTGCAGTTCGGCTACAGTCAAATTGACGGCCCGCTAAAAGGCCTGGCGCCGGTGATGGGCGTTGAAGCCATCAACTTCCTGCTGATGGTGATCAGCGGCCTGCTGGTACTGGCGCTGGTCACGCGCTGCTGGAAACCGCTGGTGGTGGCGCTCGTATTGTTCGCCCTGCCTTTCCCGCTGCGCTATATCCAGTGGTTCACGCCCGAGCCCGGGCGTGCCATGCAGGTTTCCATGGTGCAGGGAAATATCCCGCAGTCCATGAAGTGGGACGAGAAAGAGCTGCTGAATACGCTTAAGATTTACGCCAACGCCACCGAAGAGGTGATGGGAAAATCACAGCTGATTATCTGGCCGGAGTCGGCGATCCCCGATCTGGAACTCAACCAGCAGCCGTTTCTGAACATGATGAACGATCTGCTGCTCGCGCGCGGCAGTACGTTGATTACCGGCATTGTGGATGCGCGTCTGAACCAGCAGAACCGCTACGACACCTACAACACCATCATTACGCTCGGTAAAGACAGCGAATACAGTTACCACTCGACTGACCGGTATAACAAGAATCACCTGGTACCGTTTGGTGAGTTTGTTCCGCTGGAGTCGATTCTGCGTCCGCTGGCCCCCTTCTTTGACCTGCCGATGTCCTCTTTCAGCCGCGGGCCATACGTTCAGCCCCAGCTGCACGCGCACGGCTTTGCTCTGACGGCGGCCATTTGCTACGAAATCATTCTCGGCGAACAGGTGCGGGATAACTTCCGTCCGGACACGGACTTCCTGCTGACCATCTCTAACGATGCATGGTTCGGTAAGTCGATTGGCCCGTGGCAGCACTTCCAGATGGCGCGCATGCGCTCCCTGGAGCTGGCGCGTCCACTGCTGCGCAGCACCAATAACGGCATTACCGCCGTTATTGGACCGCAGGGTGAAATTCAGGCCATGATCCCTCAGTTCACCCGTGAAGTGCTGACCACGACAGTCACGCCAACGACCGGGTTAACGCCATATGCGCGTACCGGCAACTGGCCACTGTGGATCCTGACCGCGCTGTTTGGCTTTGGCGCCGTGTTGATGAGTCTGAGTCAGCGTCGTAAATAACCTTACCTTCTGTTGCCGGGTGGCGCTGATGCTTACCCGGCCTACATTTTTGCTCCCGTAGGTCGGGTAAGGCGTAGCCGCCACCCGACAATCCTCTCCGAATTCATTTCTGGCACGCCTATTGCTTTGTTTATTCAGGTAAACGCAGTTTGGCTTAATGTGCAACTTTGTCGCACCAGCGTAGATCACCGGTAGCACCGAAACGGTGCAACGGGAGATATTTGCCTCTGAATGGTGCGGCGCGCTTCGCAAAAATAAACAATAACGCAGCAAAATCTTTACATTAAGCCAGACTAAATGTTAACAAGCTTGCATAACACTGCACTCGCATCGCGCGAGATATAACAACATCACAATGGGTATCAATGCGTCACTGGCGCTGATAAGAAGGAGTTGGGTATGCAATTACGTAAACTGGCCACAGCAATGCTGGTGATGGGAATGTCTGCTGGCGTGGTCCACGCTGAAGATGCGCCGGCAGCCGGCAGCACTCTCGACAAGATTGCCAAAAACGGCGTGATCGTGGTCGGCCACCGTGAATCTTCTGTCCCGTTCTCTTACTACGACAACACGCAAAAAGTCGTAGGTTATTCACAGGATTACTCCAACGCCATCGTTGAAGCTGTGAAGAAAAAGCTGAACAAACCTGACCTGCAGGTGAAGCTGATCCCAATCACTTCACAGAACCGTATTCCACTGCTGCAAAACGGCACCTTTGATTTTGAGTGTGGCTCCACCACCAACAACCTCGAGCGTCAGAAACAGGCAGCCTTCTCGGACACCATCTTTGTTGTGGGCACCCGCCTGCTGACGAAGAAAGGCGGTGAGATCAAAGACTTCGCTGACCTGAAAGGGAAAGCGGTCGTGGTCACCTCCGGTACCACTTCAGAAGTGCTGCTGCACAAGCTGAATGACGAGAAGAAAATGGATATGCGCATCATCAGCGCTAAAGACCATGGCGACTCCTTCCGTACCCTGGAAAGTGGTCGTGCCGTCGCGTTTATGATGGACGACGCCCTGCTGGCGGGCGAGCGTGCAAAAGCGAAGAAACCGGACAACTGGGATATCGTCGGTACCGCGCAGTCGAAAGAAGCCTACGGCTGTATGCTGCGTAAAGACGATCCGCAGTTCAAAAAGCTGATCGATGACACCATCGCCCAGGTGCAAACCTCCGGTGAAGCGGAAAAATGGTTCGACAAATGGTTCAAGAACCCGATTCCACCAAAAAACCTGAACATGAACTTTGAACTGTCCGACGACATGAAGGCCCTGTTCAAATCACCCAATGACAAAGCTCTTAACTAATTAGAACAACAGGGGCGGGATCTCCTGCCCTCTCGATTGTCGGGAAGCACGGACAGACTATACGTTGAGTGGTCGTTCCCCACTCAGCACGAAAAATGAGCTTCTCACCAATCTTCGAGGGTAGCGCTGCTACCCTTTTTTTTCTGGAGTTTATTATGTCAATCGACTGGAACTGGGGCATATTCCTGCAACAAGCCCCGTTCGGCAACACCACCTATCTTGGCTGGCTGTGGAGCGGATTTCAGGTTACCGTGGCATTATCGATAACAGCGTGGATTATCGCGTTTCTTGTCGGTTCGCTGTTCGGTATTCTGCGTACCGTCCCTAACCGTTTCCTTTCAACACTGGGCACCATGTACGTGGAACTGTTCCGTAACGTTCCGCTCATCGTGCAATTCTTTACCTGGTATCTGGTTATCCCGGAACTGCTGCCTGAAAATATTGGCATGTGGTTCAAATCGGAACTGGATCCGAATGTACAGTTCTTTGTCTCCTCAATGATGTGTCTGGGGCTGTTTACCGCTGCGCGCGTTTGTGAGCAGGTGCGTGCCGCCATTCAGTCATTACCCCGTGGACAAAAAAATGCGGGCCTGGCGATGGGGTTAACCCTGCCGCAAACCTACCGTTACGTGCTGCTGCCTAACGCTTACCGCGTGATCGTCCCACCGATGACCTCTGAGATGATGAACCTGGTGAAAAACTCGGCCATCGCCTCAACCATCGGTCTGGTCGATATGGCGGCTCAGGCGGGCAAGCTGCTGGATTACTCCGCGCACGCGTGGGAATCCTTCACCGCAATCACGCTCGCGTATGTTCTGATTAACGCTTTCATCATGCTGGTGATGAACCTGGTTGAACGCAAAATTCGCCTGCCGGGCAATATGGGGGGCAAATAATGTACGAGTTTGACTGGAGTTCTATCGTTCCCTCTATGCCATACCTGCTTGATGGCCTGGTGATTACCTTAAAAATCACGCTTATTGCCATCATCGTCGGTATCGTCTGGGGTACCCTGCTGGCCGTCATGCGCCTGTCGAGCTTTAAGCCGCTCGCCTGGTTTGCAACCGCCTACGTCAACGTTTTCCGTTCCATCCCGCTGGTGATGGTGCTGCTGTGGTTTTATCTGATTGTGCCCGGCTTCCTGCAAAACGTGCTGGGGCTGTCACCGAAAACCGATATCCGCCTGATCTCCGCGATGGTGGCGTTCTCGATGTTTGAGGCCGCCTACTATTCAGAGATTATCCGTGCGGGCATTCAGAGTATCTCCCGTGGACAGTCCAGCGCCGCGCTGGCACTGGGGATGACGCACTGGCAGTCCATGCAGCTCATTATTCTGCCGCAGGCGTTTCGCGCCATGGTTCCACTCCTGCTGACCCAGGGTATCGTATTGTTCCAGGATACCTCCCTGGTCTACGTGCTGAGTCTGGCAGACTTCTTCCGTACCGCGTCCACCATCGGTGAACGTGATGGTACGCAGGTCGAGATGGTGCTCTTCGCGGGAGCGGTCTATTTTGTGATTAGTTTAAGCGCGTCGCTGTTGGTCAGCTGGCTGAAGAAAAGGACGGTACAATGATTTCCCTGAAAAATGTTTCTAAATGGTATGGGCACTTTCAGGTGCTGACCGACTGCTCCACCGAAGTGAAAAAAGGCGACGTGGTGGTGGTGTGCGGACCGTCCGGTTCCGGTAAATCGACGCTGATCAAAACCGTCAACGGACTGGAGCCGGTGCAGCAGGGTGAGATCGTGGTCAACGGCACCAAAGTTAACGACAAGAAAACCAACCTCGCTCAGCTTCGCTCTCACGTTGGGATGGTGTTCCAGCATTTTGAGCTGTTCCCTCACCTCTCCATTATTGAGAACCTGACCCTGGCGCAGGTGAAAGTGCTTAAGCGTGATAAAAAAGCATCGCGCGAGAAAGGCCTGAAACTGCTGGAACGCGTTGGGCTCGCGGCCCATGCCGATAAATTCCCGGCACAGCTTTCTGGCGGTCAGCAGCAGCGTGTGGCGATCGCCCGCGCGCTGTGCATGGATCCTGTGGCGATGCTGTTTGACGAACCTACGTCGGCCCTCGATCCGGAGATGATCAACGAAGTGCTGGACGTTATGGTTGAGCTGGCGCATGAAGGGATGACCATGATGGTGGTAACCCATGAGATGGGCTTCGCCCGTAAAGTGGCCAACCGCGTGATCTTTATGGATGAAGGGAAGATCGTAGAAGACTCACCGAAAGAGGAGTTCTTCGCTAACCCGAAATCAGAACGTGCGAAAGATTTCCTCGCGAAAATCCTGCACTAATCTTCTCAGTGCGCAATCTGCGGATTGCGCACTGCCTCACGCTTTCGCTCACTTCTTCTCGTCGTGTGTCCCATTGCAGCGTTAACCTTGTCACAAAATAACGCTATGAATGGAGAACGCTATGGCACAACCTATTATTTTCGATTGCGACCCGGGTCATGATGACGCGATCGCGCTCGTCCTTGCACTTGCCTCCCCTGAGCTCGACGTCAAAGCCGTCACCTCTTCTGCCGGAAACCAGACGCCGGATAAAACCCTGCGTAACGTTTTGCGCATGCTGACGCTGCTTAACCGCACGGATATTCCTGTCGCTGGCGGCGCTCTCAAGCCCCTGATGCGTGAATTAATTATTGCGGATAACGTGCACGGTGAAAGTGGCCTGGACGGTCCGGCGCTGCCGGAGCCGGGCTTCACGCCGCAAAACTGTACCGCCGTAGAGCTGATGGCAAAGGTGCTGCGTGAGAGCGCGGAACCCGTCACCCTGGTGGCAACGGGACCGCAAACTAACGTCGCGCTGCTGTTGAACAGCCATCCGGAACTGCACGGCAAAATTGCCCGTATCGTCATCATGGGCGGGGCGATGGGGCTTGGTAACTGGACGCCGTCCGCTGAGTTCAACATTTTTGTCGACCCGGAAGCGGCAGAGATCGTCTTCCAGTCCGGTTTACCGATTGTGATGGCAGGGCTGGACGTTACCCACCGCGCGCAGATTATGGCCGACGATATTGAACGATTCCGTTCCGTGGGTAACCCGGTCGCCACAACCGTGGCTGAGCTGCTCGACTTCTTTATGGAGTATCACAAAGCCGAGAAGTGGGGATTCCACGGCGCACCGCTGCATGACCCCTGCACGATCGCCTGGTTGTTAAAGCCGGAGATATTTACCACGGTGGACCGATGGGTAGGTGTTGAGACACAGGGGAAATATACCCAGGGCATGACGGTAGTGGACTACTACTCGCTGACGGGGAATAAACCGAATACAACGGTGATGGTGGATATTGACAGACAGGCGTTTGTGGATTTGCTGGCGGAGAGGCTGGCTTACTACAGTGAGCCCTGATGCCCTCACCCCAACCCTCTCCCACGGGAGAGGGGCGCAGGCACTAAAAACGGCAACATAGTTGCCGTTTTGCGTTTACCTTGTGCGGCCTGATGCCCTCACCCCAACCCTCTCCCACGGGGAGAGGGCGCAGACACTAAAAACGGCAACGTGGTTGCCGTTTTGCTTTTATTTATGGCTCAAACGGCCGACGCTGGAACTGGTCGTGTCCGCATTTCGGACACAGCGGCAGCACATCTGGCGTATACACCGCAATATGGTGATGGCATTTCTCGCACACCAGATTTCCCAGCCCAACCACTTCCCCACTCTGGTACACACCGTGGTGGTTCAAATCCTGAAACACCTCGCGCCACTCCAGCTGTGTTTTATCAGTAATATCGGCCAGCTCCTGCCACAGACTCTCTTTAATCACCCGCATAAAGACACTGTCGCCGATCTCATCCTGGCTCTCCTCGTAGCTGCGCGCAAACTCTTCCAGGTCACGGCGCACGGCACGGGTCACCTCTTCCACTTCGGTTCGCGTTAACTCACCCGTTTGCGTCACCCGGGCACGAGCCTGCTCCACCAGCGCGTCAATATCGCGCTCGCCGTTACGCAGCCGTTCCGTCAGTGTCGCCACCAGTTCGCGGTAAAATTGAGCAACCTTGTTCATCATTTTGCCTCCCGGGTAAGTAACTATTTCTAATAATAGACCTTATTTCATCGCCGCTTTGTCAGGTGAAGCACAGACCCGGTAAATTCCTGCAAAGCGCATTTGTGCGAAAGGCTGTTTTGACGCGGGCGTTTGGGCTATGCTATGCGGATCTGAATTACCACATCCATTGGCTACATTTGTAGCTGTATTGAAAACAGGACCACTGGCTGCCATGCAAGAGCAATACCGCCCGGAAGAGATAGAATCAAAAGTCCAGCAACACTGGGACGAGAAGCGCACCTTTGAAGTAACCGAAGACGAGAGCAAAGAGAAGTATTACTGCCTGTCGATGCTTCCCTATCCTTCTGGTCGATTACACATGGGCCACGTGCGTAACTACACCATCGGTGATGTGATTGCACGCTACCAGCGCATGCTGGGCAAGAACGTTCTGCAGCCAATCGGCTGGGATGCGTTCGGCCTGCCTGCGGAAGGCGCAGCGGTAAAAAACAATACGGCGCCAGCCCCGTGGACATACGACAATATCGCGTACATGAAAAACCAGCTCAAAATGCTGGGCTTTGGTTATGACTGGAGCCGCGAGCTGGCAACCTGTACCCCGGAATACTATCGCTGGGAACAGAAGTTCTTCACCGAGCTGTACAAAAAAGGCCTGGTGTACAAGAAGACGTCTGCCGTTAACTGGTGTCCGAATGACCAGACCGTTCTCGCAAACGAACAGGTTATCGACGGCTGCTGCTGGCGCTGTGACACCAAAGTTGAGCGTAAAGAGATCCCGCAGTGGTTTATCAAAATCACCGCTTACGCTGACGAACTGCTGAACGATCTGGATAATCTGGACCACTGGCCGGATACCGTTAAGACCATGCAGCGCAACTGGATCGGCCGTTCTGAAGGCGTGGAAATTACCTTCAACGTTGAGAACTACGACCAGACCCTGACCGTCTATACCACCCGTCCGGACACCTTCATGGGCGCGACCTACCTGGCCGTGGCCGCAGGTCACCCGCTGGCGCAGAAAGCGGCAGAAAATAATCCGGAACTGGCCACCTTCATCGACGAATGCCGCAACACCAAAGTGGCTGAAGCCGATATGGCAACGATGGAGAAAAAAGGCGTGGATACTGGCTTCAAAGCCATTCACCCACTGACCGGCGAAGCCATTCCTGTCTGGGCCGCCAACTTCGTGCTGATGGAGTATGGCACGGGTGCCGTAATGGCCGTTCCGGGTCACGACCAGCGCGACTACGAATTTGCCACCAAATACGGCCTGACCATCAAGCCTGTTATCCTGGCGGCTGACGGTTCTGAACCAGACCTGTCCGAACAAGCGCTGACCGAAAAAGGCACCCTGTTCAACTCCGGCGAGTTCAGCGGCCTGAGCTTCGAAGAGGGCTTTAACGCCATTGCCGACAAACTGGCTTCTCTGGGCGTAGGTGAGCGTAAGGTGAACTACCGTCTGCGCGACTGGGGCGTCTCCCGTCAGCGTTACTGGGGTGCGCCAATTCCAATGGTGACCCTGGAAGATGGCACCGTGATGCCAACGCCAGACGATCAGCTCCCGGTGATCCTGCCGGAAGACGTGGTCATGGACGGTATCACCAGCCCGATCAAAGCCGATCCCGAGTGGGCCAAAACCACCGTCAACGGCCAGCCTGCGCTGCGTGAAACTGACACCTTCGACACCTTTATGGAATCATCCTGGTATTACGCGCGTTACACCTGCCCGCAGTATCAGGACGGCATGCTGGACTCCAACGCGGCAAACTACTGGCTGCCGGTTGATATTTACATCGGCGGTATTGAACACGCCATCATGCACCTGCTCTACTTCCGCTTCTTCCATAAACTGATGCGCGACGCGGGCATGGTGAACTCTGACGAGCCTGCTAAACAGCTGCTGTGCCAGGGCATGGTGCTGGCAGATGCGTTCTACTACGTGGGTGCAAACGGCGAGCGTAACTGGGTTTCTCCGGTCGATGCGATCGTTGAGCGCGACGAGAAAGGCCGTATCGTGAAGGCGAAAGACGCCGAAGGTCATGAGCTGGTCTATACCGGCATGAGCAAGATGTCCAAGTCTAAAAACAACGGCATCGACCCGCAGGTGATGGTTGAGCGTTACGGTGCGGATACCGTGCGTCTGTTCATGATGTTTGCCTCTCCGGCAGACATGACCCTGGAATGGCAGGAGTCAGGCGTTGAAGGGGCGAACCGCTTCCTGAAGCGCGTCTGGAAACTGGTTTACGAACACACCTCACTGGGTGATGCTCCGGCCCTGAACGCCGCCGCCCTGACGGAAGATCAGCAGGCGCTGCGCCGTGATGTTCATAAAACGATTGCGAAAGTGACCGATGATATTGGTCGTCGTCAGACCTTCAATACCGCAATTGCGGCTATTATGGAACTGATGAACAAACTGGCGAAGGCGCCGCAAGAGGGCGAGCAGGATCGTGCCTTAATGCGTGAAGCGCTGCTGGCCGTCGTTCGCATGCTGAACCCGTTCACGCCTCACGTCAGCTTCACCCTGTGGCAGGAGCTGAAAGGCGAAGGCGATATCGACAACGCGCCGTGGCCAGAGGCTGATGAAGCCGCGATGGTGGAAAACACCACGCTGGTTGTGGTCCAGGTAAACGGTAAAGTCCGCGGTAAAATTACCGTGGCGGTCGACGCAACCGAAGAACAGGTTCGCGAGCGCGCGGGCCAGGAACCGCTGGTCGCAAAATATCTTGAGGGCGTTACCGTACGTAAAGTGATCTACGTACCAGGTAAATTGCTGAATCTGGTCGTTGGCTAAGCGCGGGAGGAAACGTGCGACAACTGGCAACAATACTCTTATCTCTGGCGGTGCTTGTCACCGCTGGCTGTGGCTGGCACCTGCGCAATACTACGGCGGTGCCTGCTGAGATGAAAACGATGATTTTCGACTCATCGGATCCTAACGGTCCACTCAGCCGCGCAATTCGTAATCAGTTGCGTCTGAACGGCGTTGAGCTGATCGAAAAAGGCACCCTGCGCCAGGATGTACCGTCTCTGCGTGTGCTGGGGATGACGCTCAGCAAAGATACGGCCTCTATCTTCCAGGACGGCCATACCGCAGAGTATCAGATGGTCATGGCGGTTAACGCGGCAGTTCTGATCCCGGGTAAAGACATCTACCCGATCAGCACGAAAGTGTACCGTTCGTTCTTCGATAACCCGCAGACGGCGCTGGCAAAAGATGCCGAACAGCAGATTATCATCAACGAAATGTACGACAAGGCAGCGGAACAGCTGATCCGTAAACTGCCAGCTATTGCAGCGTCAAAAAAACAAGGATCTGACATTGTTGAAAAACCGGATGCCGACGCGTCTCCTGTTTCTACCTCAATGGGTAACTGATGATCAGGCTGTATCCTGAACAACTCCGCGCGCAGCTCAATGAAGGGCTGCGCGCGGCGTATCTGCTCCTCGGTAACGATCCGCTATTACTACAGGAAAGCCTGGATGCCGTGCGACACGCGGCGGCCGCTCAGGGCTTCGATGAACACCACACCGTCCAGCTGGATAACAATACCGACTGGAATGCCCTCTTCTCGCTTTGCCAGGCGATGAGCCTGTTTGCCTCGCGTCAGACGATCCAGATCCTGCTGCCAGAGAATGGTCCGAACGCCGCCATTAATGAACAACTGGCCACGCTGGTCAGTCTGTTACACAGCGATCTGCTGTTGATCGTGCGTGGCAATAAGCTGACGAAAGCGCAGGAAAACGCGGCGTGGTTTACCCAACTCGCGACCCATGCGGTGCAGGTCACCTGTCAGACGCCTGAGCAGGCGCATCTGCCAAAATGGGTGGCAGCACGCGCAAAGCAGAACAACCTTCAGCTGGATGACGCGGCAAATCAACTGCTCTGCTACTGCTACGAAGGCAACCTGCTGGCCCTCGCGCAGGCGCTGGACCGGCTCGCCCTGCTCTGGCCGGATGGCAAGCTGACCCTGCCGCGCGTCGAGCAGGCCGTTAACGACGCGGCGCACTTCACGCCGTTCCACTGGGTTGATGCCCTGCTGTCGGCGAAGAGCAAACGCGCCCTGCATATTCTGCAGCAGCTGCGCCTTGAAGGCAGCGAGCCGGTCATTTTGCTGCGCACGCTCCAGCGCGAACTGCTGTTGCTGATCGCGCTCAAGCGCCAGTCTGCCCATACGCCCTTGCGCGCGCTGTTTGATAAACATCGGGTGTGGCAAAATCGCAGGACGTTAACCACCGAGGCCGTCAACCGCCTGAGCCATGAACAGCTGCGTCAGGCAGTACAGCTTCTGATGCGCGCTGAGCTCACATTAAAACAAGATTACGGTCAGTCGGTCTGGGCGGAGCTGGAAAGTCTTTCTCTGCTGCTCTGCCACAAGGCGCTGGCTGACGTTTTTATTGATGGATAGTATGCACTCTCTCCAGGCCCTGTATGGTGGCACCTTCGACCCGGTACATTACGGGCATCTGAAGCCGGTTGAAATTCTGGCGAATCTGATTGGTCTTCAGCGCGTTATCATTATGCCCAATAATGTCCCGCCTCATCGTCCGCAGCCCGAAGCAACCAGCGAGCAGCGAAAAGCGATGCTCGCCCTGGCCATCGCGGATAAACCGCTCTTCAGCCTTGATGAGCGCGAGTTGCGCCGCGACACGCCCTCCTGGACGTCGCAAACGCTGCAGGAGTGGCGCGCAGAACACGGACCAGACCAGCCGCTGGCCTTTATCATCGGTCAGGACTCTCTGCTTAATCTCCCCACCTGGCATCAGTACGAAACCATTCTGGAGAACAGCCACCTGCTCGTCTGCCGTCGTCCGGGCTATCCGCTGACCATGCGCGAAGCACAGTATCAGCAGTGGCTGGAAGATCATCTCACCGACAATATAGAAGATCTTCACACACAGCCGGCAGGGAAGATTTATCTGGCGGAGACGCCGTGGTTCGATATCTCTGCGACCCTCATTCGCGAGCGTTTACAGCACGGTTTAGCCTGTGACGATTTGCTACCGGCCCCGGTGCTGGCGTATATCCATACGCACGGTTTGTATCAGAAAAGCGCAGATGAATAGCCGAAGGGCATAATTAAGTGGCTTATTGTTTTTCCTGCCTTGACAGGGTAAGCCATACTGTTATCCTCCGCTGCCAGACTTTCCCGCCGATCATTGCTTTACAGAAATTGTTTTACAAAAATGGCGATGCAATCTCAGGCGGAGGGTGGGATGATACCCGCCTTCAAAAGCCGGGCAGGAGACATTTGTCCCGTTACAGGCCTGAGTTCAGGTATACTGTCTGGCTACGAATTCAACGTTATACAATCTCATTCACCCCAGGGGGAAAACTTGCAGGGTAAAGCACTCCAGGATTTTGTTATTGACAAAATTGATGACCTGAAAGGTCAGGACATCATCGCTATCGACGTTAAGGGTAAATCCAGTATTACCGACTGCATGATCATCTGCACCGGTACTTCTACGCGTCATGTTGTTTCAATTGCCGATCACGTGGTGCAGGAATCGCGTGCTGCAGGGCTGTTGCCGCTCGGCGTTGAAGGTGAAGCGACCGCTGACTGGGTGGTTGTCGATCTCGGCGATGTGATTGTCCACGTCATGCAGGAAGAGAGCCGTCGCCTGTATGAGCTGGAAAAACTCTGGGGTTAATGCGTGAAGTTGCAGCTGGTCGCCGTCGGCACCAAAATGCCGGACTGGGTACAAACCGGTTTTACTGAATATCTGCGTCGTTTTCCAAAAGACATGCCGTTCGAACTGGTGGAGATTCCCGCCGGAAAACGCGGCAAGAACGCCGATATCAAACGTATTCTCGATAAAGAGGGTGAACTGATGCTGGCAGCCGCAGGCAAAAACCGCATCGTCACTCTCGATATTCCAGGGAAGCCCTGGGATACGCCGCAGCTGGCGCACGAACTGGAGCGCTGGAAGCAGGATGGTCGTGACGTCAGTCTGTTGATTGGCGGGCCTGAAGGGTTGTCCCCTGCCTGCAAAGCGGCAGCAGAACAAAGTTGGTCTCTCTCCGCGCTGACGCTTCCCCACCCGCTCGTTCGGGTACTGGTGGCAGAAAGCCTGTATCGCGCGTGGAGCATTACTACCAACCACCCCTATCACCGCGAGTAATGACTGACCAGGGTAGATTAAGCAGCGGATGAAACTACAGAATTCTTTTCGCGACTATACGGCTGAGTCCGCGCTGTTTGTGCGCCGGGCGCTGGTCGCCTTTACCGGGATTTTGCTGCTTACCGGCGTGCTGATCGCCAACCTTTATAATCTGCAAATTGTCCGCTTTACCGATTACCAGACGCGTTCAAACGAAAACCGGATCAAGCTGGTGCCCATCGCGCCCAGCCGCGGCATTATTTACGATCGTAACGGCACCCCGCTGGCGTTAAACCGCACCATCTATCAAATCGAGATGATGCCGGAAAAGGTCGATAACGTTCAGGACACGCTGGAAGCATTGCGAAGCGTGGTCGATCTTAACGATGACGATATCGCGGCCTTCAAAAAAGAGCGCGCCCGTTCCCACCGTTTCACCTCCATTCCGGTTAAAACCAATCTGACGGAAGTCCAGGTGGCCCGCTTTGCGGTGAATCAGTACCGTTTCCCCGGCGTGGAAGTGAAAGGTTACAAGCGTCGTTACTACCCTTACGGCTCCGCGCTGACGCATGTCATTGGCTACGTCTCCAAGATTAACGATAAAGACGTCGAGCGCCTCGATAAAGACGGCAAGCTGGCGAACTACGCAGCAACGCACGATATCGGCAAGCTGGGCATTGAACGCTACTACGAAGATGTTCTGCATGGGCAGACCGGCTATGAAGAGGTTGAGGTGAACAACCGCGGCCGCGTCATTCGTCAGCTGAAAGAGGTGCCGCCTCAGGCGGGACATGACGTTTATCTGACCCTCGACCTTAAACTGCAGCAGTATATTGAAACCTTACTGGCGGGCAGCCGTGCGGCCGTGGTGGTCACCGATCCTCGTACCGGTGGCATCCTGGCGATGGTGTCAATGCCAAGCTATGACCCGAACCTCTTTGTTGACGGCATCTCCAGTAAAGACTATTCCGGCCTGCTGAATGACCCGAACACGCCGCTGGTGAACCGCGCTACGCAAGGGGTTTACCCGCCAGCGTCAACGGTTAAACCGTACGTGGCGGTCTCTGCGCTGAGTGCTGGTGTCATCAACCGTAATACCAGCCTGTTTGACCCCGGCTGGTGGCAACTTCCGGGGTCGGAAAAACGCTATCGCGACTGGAAAAAATGGGGCCACGGCCATCTGAACGTGACGAAATCGCTGGAAGAGTCCGCGGATACCTTCTTCTACCAGGTGGCGTACGATATGGGTATCGACCGTCTGTCAGAGTGGATGAGTAAGTTTGGCTACGGACATTACACCGGGGTGGACCTTGCCGAAGAACGCTCTGGCAACATGCCAACCCGTGAGTGGAAGCTGAAGCGCTTTAAGAAACCGTGGTATCAGGGTGACACCATTCCGGTGGGTATCGGCCAGGGCTACTGGACGGCAACGCCGCTTCAGATGAACAAAGCCATGATGATCCTCATCAATGACGGCGTGGTGAAAGTCCCTCACCTGCTGCAAAGTACCGTTGAAGACGGCAAAAAAGTGCCCTGGAACCAGCCGCACGAAGCGCCTGTGGGTGACATCCATTCAGGCTTCTGGGAAATCGCGAAAGACGGGATGTACGGCGTGGCAAACCGTCCTAACGGTACCGCGCATAAGTATTTCGCCGGTACGCCTTATAAAGTGGCCGCGAAATCCGGTACGGCGCAGGTATTTGGTCTGAAAGCCAACGAAACCTATAACGCCCACCGCATTGCCGAACGTCTGCGTGACCATAAGCTGATGACGGCGTTTGCCCCTTATGATAACCCGCAGGTCGCGGTGGCGATGATTCTGGAAAACGGCGGTGCCGGCCCTGCGGTCGGGACCATCATGCGCCAGATCCTTGACCACATTATGCTGGGTGATAACAACACCGAACTGCCGGCTGAAAACCCGGCCGCCGCTGCGGCGGAGGACCAATAATCATGACGGATAATCCAAATAAAAAATCGCTGTGGGATAAAATCCACATCGACCCAGCCATGCTGCTGATCCTGCTGGCTCTGCTGGTTTACAGTGCCCTGGTTATCTGGAGCGCCAGCGGCCAGGACATCGGCATGATGGAGCGTAAAATTGGCCAGATCGCGATGGGTCTGGTCATTATGGTGGTGATGGCGCAGATCCCGCCGCGCGTCTATGAAGGCTGGGCGCCCTATCTTTACATCTTCTGTATTATTTTGCTGGTTGCGGTAGACGCGTTTGGCGCCATCTCAAAAGGGGCGCAGCGCTGGCTGGATCTGGGCGTTGTCCGCTTCCAGCCCTCGGAAATCGCCAAAATCGCCGTACCCCTGATGGTGGCACGCTTTATCAACCGCGACGTCTGTCCGCCGTCTCTGAAAAATACCGCCATCGCGCTGGTGCTGATTTTCCTGCCAACGCTGCTGGTCGCGGCGCAGCCTGACCTGGGAACCTCAATCCTCATCGCCCTCTCCGGCCTGTTCGTTCTTTTCCTGTCGGGCCTGAGCTGGCGTCTGATTGGCATCGCGGTGGTGCTGGTTGCCGCGTTTATTCCGATTCTCTGGTTCTTCCTGATGCATGATTACCAGCGCCAGCGCGTCATGATGCTACTCGATCCGGAAACCGATCCGCTGGGCGCGGGCTATCATATTATTCAGTCTAAAATTGCGATTGGCTCCGGTGGCCTGCGCGGTAAAGGCTGGCTGCACGGTACACAGTCGCAGCTGGAGTTTTTACCGGAACGCCACACCGATTTTATTTTCGCCGTACTGGCAGAAGAGCTGGGGCTGGTGGGCATCTTAATTTTGCTGGCGCTATACGTCCTGCTGATCATGCGCGGATTGTGGATTGCAGCACGCGCGCAAACCACCTTTGGTCGCGTTATGGCAGGCGGGTTGATGCTGATTTTATTCGTTTATGTCTTCGTAAATATTGGTATGGTGAGTGGTATTCTGCCGGTGGTTGGCGTACCGCTGCCGCTGGTGAGTTACGGAGGCTCGGCACTGATTGTGTTGATGGCCGGGTTTGGTATCGTGATGTCGATCCATACCCACAGAAAAATGTTGTCAAAAAGCGTATAAAAATAAGGGGATCGGAATGCGTAAGCAGTGGCTGGGGATCTGCATTGCGGCAAGTTTACTTGCGGCCTGCACAAGTGATGATGGTCAGCAACAGGCAACCGTCGCGCCGCCGCAGCCTGCGGTGTGTAATGGCCCGATCGTTGAAATCAGCGGTGCCGATCCCGTTTATGAACCGCTGAATGCCAGTGCGAATCAGGATTACGAGCGCGACGGCAAAAGCTACAAAATTGTTCAGGATCCTTCCCGCTTCAGCCAGGCTGGCTTTGCCGCCATTTATGATGCCGAACCCGGCAGTAACCTGACGGCGTCCGGGGAAGCCTTCGACCCAATGCAGCTGACTGCAGCACACCCGACGCTGCCGATCCCGAGCTATGCTCGTATCACCAACCTGGCGAACGGCCGTATGATCGTTGTGCGCATCAACGACCGCGGCCCGTACGGCAATGACCGGGTGATCTCCCTGTCTCGCGCGTCCGCCGATCGCCTGAACACGTCGAATAACACCAAAGTCCGTATCGACCCGATTATCGTGGCGCAGGATGGTTCGCTCTCCGGACCGGGTACCGCCTGTACGACAGTGGCGAAACAGACCTATGCCCTTCCCGACCGTCCAAATCTTGACGGCGGAATGGGAAGCGTCTCTTCTCCGGCCGAACCTGCTCAGCCGGGGGGAGAAATCCGTCCAATCAGCAATGACACGCTGCAAAGTGATGATTCAACGGGCGCACCGGTAAAGAGTAGCGGCTTTCTTGGCGCACCAACGACCTTAGCCTCGGGCGTGCTTGAAGGCAGTGAGCCGACACCCGCCCCTGCTCCTGTGAGTGCACCAGCAGCTCAACCGGCGCCCGTAACGGCACCAGCAGCTCAACCGGCGCCCGTAACGGCACCAGCGGCCACGCAAAGTACGGCGGTGGCAGCTCCGGCAGCGGCCAGCGGCAGCTATGTGGTGCAGGTAGGCGCAGTGAGCGATCAGGCTCGGGCCGAGCAGTATCAACAGCGTCTGAGCCAGCAGTTTGGCGTCCCGGGACGTGTTGAGCAAAACGGTGCGGTCTGGCGTATTCAGATGGGGCCGTTTGCCAGCAAAGCGCAGGCAGCGTCCCTGCAGCAGCGTTTGCAAAATGAAGCTCAGCTTCAGTCATTTATCGCTGTGGCAAAGTAATTAATCGGCGGTGTCCGAAATGTCAGTTTGTGTAAAACACATTCACAAACTCATGCTTAAAGTCGGATGCCTGCCTGAATAGCATTTGCTATAGTAAGGCACTTTTTTTAATTCCATCACGGATGTCGTAGTTCTGACCATGAAGACCACTTTTTCTGCTCGTTTTGTGCAGCGCATGGCGCTGACCACGGCCCTTTGCGCTGCTGCACTTTCTGCAGCTCACGCCGATGACCTGAATATCAAGACCATGATCCCTGGCGTTCCGCAAATCGACGCGGAATCCTACATCCTGATCGATTACAACTCTGGCAAAGTGCTGGCAGAACAGAATGCTGATGCCCGCCGCGACCCGGCCAGCCTGACCAAAATGATGACCAGCTACGTTATCGGCCAGGCGATGAAAGCCGGTAAATTCAAGGAAACTGACCTGGTCACCATCGGTAACGATGCGTGGGCAACCGGAAACCCGGTGTTCAAAGGGTCGTCTCTGATGTTCCTGAAACCGGGTATGCAGGTTCCAGTTTCTCAGCTCATTCGCGGGATCAACCTGCAGTCGGGTAACGATGCCTGTGTGGCTATGGCCGATTTTGCTGCCGGTAGCCAGGACGCCTTCGTGGGCCTGATGAACAGCTACGTGAACGCGCTGGGTCTGAAAAACAGCCATTTCCAGACCGTACACGGTCTGGACGCCGACGGTCAGTACAGCTCCGCGCGTGATATGGCGCTCATTGGTCAGGCGCTGATCCGCGACGTACCTAACGAATACGCTATCTATAAAGAGAAAGAGTTCACCTTCAACGGTATTCGTCAGACCAACCGTAACGGCCTGCTGTGGGATAACAGCCTGAACGTTGATGGCATCAAAACGGGCCATACTGACAAAGCGGGTTACAACCTGGTGGCCTCTGCCACTGAAGGTCAGATGCGCCTGATCTCAGCCGTGATGGGCGGCCGTACCTTTAAAGGACGTGAAACAGAAAGCAAGAAACTGCTGACCTGGGGCTTCCGTTTCTTCGAAACCGTAAACCCACTGAAAGCAGGTAAAGAGTTTGCTTCCGAACCCGTCTGGTTCGGCGACAACGACCGTGCCTCCCTTGGCGTGGATAAAGATTTGTACCTGACCATTCCACGCGGTCGTATGAAGGATCTCAAAGCCAGCTACGTCCTGAACAGCACCGAGCTGCATGCGCCACTGCAGAAAAACCAGGTTGTAGGCACCATCAATTTCCAGCTGGATGGCAAGACGATCGATCAGCGTCCGCTGGTTGTCCTGCAAGAAATTCCTGAAGGTAATTTCTTCGGCAAAATCATTGATTACATTAAATTGATGTTCCATCACTGGTTTGGTTAAAAATTGAACACTTGAAAGTGTGATTTTGATCCCCATATACTAAGTATCCTGATAACTCCCACCTGACGTGGGAGTTATTCTTTTTGACGTTACGCCGGAGCTGACATGAAAACCAAACTTAACGAACTGCTTGAATTCCCTACCCCATTTACCTACAAAGTAATGGGTCTGGCGAAGCCTGAGCTGGTTGATCAGGTGGTTGAAGTGGTACAGCGCCATGCGCCGGGTGACTACTCTCCGTCAGTAAAACCAAGCAGCAAGGGCAACTACCACTCGGTTTCTATTACCATCACCGCTACACACATTGAGCAGGTTGAGACGCTGTACGAAGAGCTCGGCAATATCGAAATTGTTCGTATGGTGCTGTAGTCCCTTTGCGGTTACCCGGTTTGCCGGGTAACCCCTCTCCCCGCTGTGATATACTCCCCCGCATCTTTTGTCCCTCGTCTTCGGAGACGCTGTTTTGTATCAGGATAAAATTCTGGTCCGACACCTCGGGCTGCAACCTTATGAGCCTGTCTCCCAGGCTATGCATGACTTCACCGATTCACGCGATGAGAGCACCCCGGACGAGATCTGGCTGGTCGAACACCTGCCAGTCTTTACGCAGGGTCAGGCAGGAAAAGCGGAACATTTATTGATGACGGGAGACATCCCGGTAATTCAGAGCGATCGCGGCGGGCAGGTCACTTACCACGGACCCGGACAGCAGGTAATGTACGTCCTGCTTAATCTGAAGCGCAGAAAACTGGGCGTGCGTGAACTGGTTACTCTACTGGAACAAACTGTCGTCAATACGCTGGCGGAATATGGTATCGATGCGCATCCACGCGCCGATGCACCAGGCGTTTACGTCGGGGAAATGAAGATCTGCTCTCTGGGGCTGCGAATTCGTAAAGGCTGCTCCTTCCACGGCCTGGCATTGAATATTAATATGGATCTCACCCCTTTCCAGCGCATAAACCCCTGCGGCTACGCCGGCATGGAGATGACGCAAATGCGCCAGTGGGTCGATACCGCTACGCCAGACACTATTCGTCCTGTGCTTTTGAAGAACGTGTTAGCACTACTTAACAATCCCCCGCACGAATATATCCCTGCTTAATATATCATACAACATGGCTCGCTAATTTGACGGGCCACTGTTTATTTACCGCTTTTGCGCTTTACAATAAACCACAGATTCTATATTTTCGAAGCGCCCGAATATTGCCGTTACATATTATTTAGCTTCCCTCAAACGTGACAAACAGGGTCTAGGTAACGTGAGTGATAATCACACAACTGTTTTATTTTTGATAAAGAAGTGAAACAAAACCAACACTTTACGAATCTCTACAAGCATAATAAATAAATTCAACTATCATTCATATTGTGAATGTATACGGAGTAAAAGCGTGGAGTATAATAATTTACCAGCCAAACGCCTGAATGACCCTGGTGGCGAAGACAAGCCGCAAATTTTTCGGACTTTACGTAATATTGATCTCAATTTACTGACTATTTTTGAGGCAGTATATGTCCATAAGGGTATCGTTAACGCTGCGAAAATTCTTAATCTCACGCCATCAGCAATAAGCCAGTCCATTCAAAAGCTGCGCGCTATATTTCCCGACCCGTTATTTATCCATAAGGGCCAGGGAGTGACGCCGACGGCCTACGCCACGCACCTCCATGAGTTCATCAGCCAGGGGCTGGAATCCATTCTGGGCGCGCTGGATTTAACCGGCAGCTACGATAAGCAGCGCACCATTACCATCGGCTGTTCCCCTTCCGTGGGCGTTCTGGTAATGCCTGCAATTTATCAGGCCGTGAAAGAGCATGCTCCGCAGCTTCTGCTGCGCAATGTGCCTCTTAGTGAGCCTGATATTCAGCTTGCCCAGTTCCAGACGGACCTGATTATTGAAAGCGGCAGTTTCAGTGCCAGAGCGCTGGGGCAAAATGTGCTCTATGCGGATAATCTGGTTCTGGTGTGTCGCCAGCAGCATCCCGCGCTCAGCGAACCGCTGACCCTTGAAAACCTGCGCAACTATGACCACTCGTCTTTCATGACCGAAGGACAGGCGAATCATGCTCTGCGCCAGCGTATTGATGAAATTTTCCCGGAACGCCAGATCAGTTTCAGCAGTTACAATATGTTCACTACCGCATCCCTGATCGGCAGCAGCGATATGCTGTGCATTATGCCGGCACGTCTGTACAACCTGCTGCGCAAATGCTGGCCGCTGGAAAGTATCCCACTCAGCCAGCTTAATGCGGAATCTGTCGAGATTTCACTGCATTACAATAAACTGAGTTTGCGCGATCCGGTCCTGGAAAACGTTATCCGCATTATCCGTCAGGCCTTCTGACCGCTTCATACAGCACAAGTCCCTGCTGCAGGCAGGGCAAAAGGCACAAAACAACAACTATTTTACAAATTGGCGACCTGGCAGGCTGCTTTAACGCCCCTTTCAATGATATACTGCCTGTCGTTCGTTCAAAAATAGTTGATAAATACAACATTCCCTTGAATTGAAACGCTTTCCTTCGATATTCGCAACTGGAACACGCACGCTATGAGTAAACCCATTGTGATGGAACGCGGTGTTAAATACCGCGATGCCGATAAAATGGCCCTTATCCCGGTTAAAAACGTGGCTACAGAGCGCGAGGCGCTGTTAAGAAAACCGGAATGGATGAAAATCAAACTTCCGGCCGACTCTTCGCGTATCCAGGGGATCAAAGCGGCGATGCGCAAAAATGGCCTTCACTCCGTCTGTGAAGAAGCCTCTTGCCCGAACCTTGCTGAATGTTTCAATCACGGTACCGCGACGTTTATGATTCTGGGTGCTATCTGTACCCGCCGCTGCCCGTTCTGCGACGTAGCCCATGGCCGTCCAGTTGCACCTGATGCTAACGAACCCCAAAAACTGGCGCAGACCATCGCTGACATGGCGCTGCGTTATGTGGTCATCACTTCCGTAGACCGTGACGATCTGCGCGATGGTGGTGCACAGCACTTCGCTGATTGTATTACGGCCATTCGCGAGAAAAGCCCGAACATCAAAATCGAGACGCTGGTGCCTGACTTCCGCGGCCGTATGGATCGTGCGCTGGATATTCTGACCGCCACGCCGCCAGACGTGTTTAACCACAACCTGGAGAACGTGCCGCGTCTTTACCGCCAGGTTCGTCCGGGTGCGGATTATAACTGGTCCCTGAAGCTGCTGGAGCGTTTTAAAGAAGCACATCCGCACATTCCGACCAAATCAGGTCTGATGGTAGGGTTGGGTGAAACCAATGAGGAAATCATCGAGGTAATGCGCGATCTTCGCCGCCACGGTGTAACCATGCTCACCCTGGGCCAGTATCTGCAGCCAAGCCGTCACCACCTGCCGGTACAGCGCTACGTCAGCCCGGACGAGTTTGATGAGATGAAAGCCGAAGCGATGGCGATGGGCTTTACCCACGCGGCGTGCGGCCCGTTTGTTCGATCTTCATACCATGCGGACATGCAGGCGAAAGGCGAAGAAGTAAAATAATGCTGTAATATTCATTTACAGTAATACAAAAAAACCGGCCTCATGAGCCGGTTTTTTTTCGCATGCCCTCAGGCATGGCTGTCACTCTTTGTGAGAAAGCTTGTCTGCCTGGATGTCGTCCTCGGCGCTTTTCTTCGCAGCCGCGTCATCGTCGTTCATCGCTTTCTTAAAGCCTTTGATGGCAGCCCCCAGGTCACCACCCAGCGTGCGTAACTTCTTGGTACCAAACAGCAGGACGACCAGTGCGGCAACCACCAGCAGTTTGGTAATACTAATCTCACCCATAGATACCTTCTTTACTTAAAACAGGCTGCATACAGCGCCAAAACCTGAATCTATTAACGGTCATTTAGCGCGTGCACACAATAGCAATCTGTAACAAGGTGAATCAAGCGTTGTTGAAAAAAACATCACAATAATTGCGGTGGCGCAAACCGACGATTGCGAAGAACAGGTAATTGCTGACGTGCAAGCGCGATTCTGTCTACGTTTATCTCCGCCACCAGCAACTCGGGGGTTTCAGCGGCGGCGGCGATCGTCACCCCCAGCGGATCCACCACCCTGCTTTGCCCGATATTTTTCGTGCCGCATTCGCCTGCTGCAACCACATAGCAGGTCGTATCCAGCGCGCGCGCAGCAAGCAGCGTCGCCCAGTGATGCTCTTTTAACGGCCCTTTGACCCACGCGGCAGGCAATACCAGAACGTCAGCGCCCTGTAACGCCAGATGGAGCGCCAGCTCCGGAAAACGCAGGTCGTAGCAGGTCATCAACCCAATCTTTACTCCGTCAATCTCCAGCAGCGGGGGAATATACGGTCTCCCCGGTCAACCCGCCGGGACTCCTGAACGCTGAAGGCATCATAGAGATGCAGCTTGGCGTAATGTGCGACAATCTTCCCGTCACGAATCGCCACCAGCGTATTCACCGCCCGACCCGGCATAGAGGGAACATGGATTGTTAAGATCGTCGTCATCGTATTGCCCACGCTCTGAGCGAGCAATTGCTGTAAGAATTCACCGTCCAGCGGCTGCGCGGACTTCACGGATAAATCCGGGTCATTATCATCCCTGGCCAGCAGCGCCTCAGGAAGCACCAGCAGCGACGCGCCTTTCTGTTGGGCCTGCAACATCAGGTCGACGCATTTTTTCGCGTTCGCCTGCCAGTCAGGCGTGACCGCAAATTGTCCTACCGCAACATACATATTTGTCCCCTCATCATAAACGGCGTTAAACTCGCTTCTCTTACACATCAAATAGCAGGTATTAAGCGTGTTACAACTACTTTTAGCCGTTTTTATTGGTGGGGGAACGGGTAGCGTTGCGCGATGGTTTCTGAGTATGCGGTTTAACCCGCTGCATCAGGCGATTCCTATGGGGACGCTTGCCGCGAACCTGATTGGCGCCTTTATCATAGGCATGGGACTGGCCTGGTTTAACCGCATGACGCACATCGACCCAATGTGGAAGGTATTGATTACGACAGGTTTCTGCGGCGGCTTAACCACCTTCTCCACCTTCTCTGCAGAAGTGGTGTTTCTCTTTCAGGAAGGTCGTATCGGCTGGGCGCTGGTGAACATCGCCATTAACATGCTGGGCTCCTTTGCGATGACGGGGATCGCATTTTGGCTATTTTCCACTGCAAGTCAGCACTAACAGCCGGCGCGTTAATGTTGGCTTAATTTTTCTCTGTCACTCTGAGTGCAATACTGAACGAGGGTGACAGAATGAAACAGAGTCTGATGAGCGCAGGAATGGTGTTGTTGAGCGTGCTGATCGTGGCCAGCTTCCTGAAAATGTATCTGCTTGGCTGATTCAAAACGAAAAAAACCCGCTCAGTGAGCGGGTTTTGAAATTCTTGCTGACGCGTCTGAATTACAGAGCGATTACGTTAGCAGCAGAAGGGCCTTTGGCACCGTTAGTGATTTCGAACTCTACACGCTGACCTTCAGCCAGAGTTTTGAAACCATTAGACTGGATTGCAGAGAAGTGTACGAACACGTCTTTGCTGCCATCTTCAGGAGTAATGAAACCGAATCCTTTGGACTCATTAAACCACTTAACGTTACCTTTAATCTTAGACATCAAAATTACCTTTACATTAAAAAACGACACAAATGCTGTGTCGGTTACCAGTACATCAATTGTGGGACCTTTTGTCCAGCGGATCTTTGATAAAAAGTGACTAAAGTCGCGTTAATTTTCACTGGCAGATTTTTATCGTTTATGAATCAACGCCTGCGCGTTTTTTCACCAACATGTAAAGTTTTTTCAGTTAAAACTGAAAACGCATCCAGGCGAAGTAAACGTTACCGTTGTTGTACGTACCGGGAATGTAGGTCATCTGGAACGTTGCCGGCCCATAGCCAATAGAGGCCAGCGGCAGCAGCACCGGGATCGGAATGTAGTTCCAGTTGTCACGCGCAGTGACCCCGGCGGTATAGCCCAAACCGACGTGGAAGTTCTCGTCTGCTAACGGGCGCCAGGTTTTCTCCCAGCCATAACCGCCAATCGGTTCCCATTTATTAAACGAGTCCTTAAAGGCCATCAGGTAGATGCCGTGCCAGTTGCCCTTTTCATCCCAGCGCGACTGACCAAAACCCGCCCCCCAGGGACGCTCGTTGTATTTATCGGTTTTCTCTTTGTCATAAGCAAAGCGCGCATGCCACGTTATTGCCGGAACATAGAGATCATAATGTTCTGGTGCCGACCATGTCTGGGAAACATTATCTGTAAAGGTTGAGAACCAGCCTTTATCCGTCGCGTTGTCCGCTGCCTGTGCAACAGAAGAAAACGTTAACTGCCCAAAAATAAACAACAAAATAGAGAAAAAAGTATTACGTACGATCACAATGCAATTACCATTCTTAGTATTCGAGGCAAAGTTTACCATAAAATAGTTGAACAAGAACTTAACGGCATCGCTGTTATTCCTAATTATCCGGCCTTTTTTCGGGAATATTCTTAATTAAACCTGTCGGGACGTTCGAATAAGCCCATATTACGTAGGCTTTTTACCTCTTTAACTTCTTAATCAATAACATACTAAACTACACAGATTATTAACATTTTGTTATCATTATAAAGACATCCTGCGCGATGTCTGACGGTCAAGCCTCTCATGACATAAATGTATGGGCCATGGCAAAAATGCGGTTGTTCCGTTCTCTAGTCGTCTGTTTATTGATTTTAATCAGCAAGAACGGGCCATTTATTCGGCACATTTTCATCCTTCTTATTTTATTGATTTTTTGTGCTCCAGTGCAGCAAAGATACAGGGGAAATCATGCTTACGTTTATCGAACTCCTTATTGGGGTCGTCGTCATTGTCGGTGTCGCACGCTACATCATTAAAGGCTACTCGGCCACGGGCGTATTATTTGTTGGCGGTTTAACACTGCTGATTATCAGCGCCATAATGGGGCATCAGGTATTACCAGCCAGCGCAACCAGTACGGGTTACACCGCCACTGATATTGTTGAATACATTAAGATATTACTCATGAGCCGCGGCGGCGACCTGGGTATGATGATCATGATGCTGTGCGGCTTTGCCGCCTACATGACCCATATCGGTGCCAACGACATGGTAGTTAAACTTGCCTCAAAACCCCTGCAGTACATCAACTCGCCCTATCTGCTGATGGTCGCCGCCTATTTCCTCGCCTGCCTGATGTCGCTGGCCGTGTCGTCGGCTACCGGACTTGGCGTACTGCTGATGGCCACACTGTTCCCGGTCATGGTCAACGTCGGTATCAGCCGTGGCGCGGCAGCGGCAATTTGCGCGTCACCGGCAGCGATAATTCTCTCCCCGACTTCAGGTGATGTTGTGCTGGCAGCAAAGGCAGCGGAAATGTCACTCATCGACTTCGCTTTTAAAACCACGTTGCCGATCTCTATTGTCGCCATTGTGGGAATGGGTATCGCGCATTTCTTCTGGCAGCGCTATCTGGATAAGAAAGAGAACATCAGCCACGAAATGATGGATGTGAGTGAAATCACCACCACCGCACCCGCGTTTTATGCCATTCTGCCCTTCACGCCGATTATCGGGGTACTGATTTTTGACGGCAAATGGGGTCCGCAGCTGCACATCATCACCATTCTGGTGATCTGTATGCTGCTGGCCGCCATGCTGGAATTTGTGCGCGGTTTTAACACGCAAAACGTCTTCTCCGGTCTGGAAGTGGCGTATCGCGGTATGGCGGATGCCTTTGCCGGGGTGGTGATGCTGCTGGTTGCGGCAGGCGTCTTTGCCCAGGGCCTGAGCACCATTGGCTTTATCCAGAGCCTGATCTCCATTGCCACCTCGTTCGGCTCGGCCAGTATTATCCTGATGCTGGTTCTGGTGGTGCTCACCATGCTGGCGGCCATGACCACCGGCTCCGGTAACGCGCCCTTCTACGCTTTTGTGGAGATGATCCCCAAACTGGCTCACTCCTCCGGTATTAACCCGGCGTACCTCTCCATTCCCATGCTGCAGGCGTCAAACCTGGGCCGTACTATCTCTCCGGTGTCGGGCGTGGTCGTCGCCGTAGCCGGGATGGCAAAAATTTCGCCATTCGAAGTGGTTAAACGCACCTCAGTGCCCGTGATTGTTGGGCTGATTATTGTGATTATCGCCACCGAAGTGCTGGTTCCCGGCGCGGCCTAAGCTAAATTACGGCTATCCAGAAAGCGCCTGCGGGCGCTTTTTGTGCTTTAATAACTTCCAGAAATTTATTGTGCTCATTCGATCAGGAAATCATATGTTCAGGAAGGATATCGTTATCCCGTCTGGCGCAATCGCGCTTGCTCTTTGTGTTTTCTCCGCACAGGCCGAACCGCTCAAGGCAACGCAGTATGGCGATTTCGATCGCTATGTGCTGGCGCTGTCCTGGCAAACCGGGTTTTGTCAGAGCATGGTCGAGCGCAACCGTAATGAACCAGACGAGTGTCGCCTGCAAAAAGAGACCGACAATAAAGTCGATTTTCTGACCGTTCACGGACTCTGGCCAGGCCTGCCGAAATCGATTGCCGCCCGCGGCGTGGATGAACGTCGGTGGATGCGCTTTGGCTGCGCCACGCGCCCGATCCCGAACCTGCCGGAAGCGAAGGCCAGCCGCAAATGTGCCGCCGCCGAAACCGGACTGTCGCTGTCCGGTGCCGCAAAGCTTAACAGCGTGATGCCGGGCGCGGGCGGTAATTCCTGCCTGGAGCGTTACGAGTATGCCAAACATGGCGTCTGCTTTGGTTTTGATCCCGATGCCTATTTCGGCACGATGGTGCGGATGAATCAGGAAGTAAAAAGCAGTGCTGTCGGTCAATTCCTCGCCGATAACTACGGGAAAACCGTCAACCGTAGCGACTTTGACCGCGCCGTTGCCAAAAGCTGGGGCAAGGAAAACGTCAAAGCGTTCAAGCTCACCTGCAATGGCAATCCGGCGTATCTGACCGAAATGCAGATTTCACTCAAGGCAGACACCATCAATAACCCGCTGTCTGCGACGTCATTTGCCCCGCAGCCACATCCGGGTAACTGCGGTAAACAATTCGTGGTAGATAAGGCCGGTTACTGACCCGCACCCGGGCGAACCATATCAAACCGGTTTTCATCACTGATGCCATAGTACGCCGTCGGCCCACCCGCACGCAGGATGGGCTGCGCTTTCGCCGTCTGGTAGATCCCCTCTTCCAGCAGCGATTCGGCAATATGGATACCGACCACTTCCCCCAGCACCAGCCAGGTATCAACCGGCGTACCGTCGGCGCCGGTCAGCTGAATGCACTGCGACAGGCGGCACTCAAAGTTCACCGGGCTCTCCGCCACGCGCGGCGCCTTAACAAGCTGGCTCGCCGCCGGCGTCAATCCGGAAAAGGTAAACTCATCCCTATCGTGCGGAAGCATCGCGGACGTTTGGTTCATCGCTTCAGCCAGATCGCGCGTGGCCAGGTTCCAGACAAACTCTCCCGTTTCGGTAATATTACGCACGCTGTCCTTCCAGCCGTTGCTGGAAAAACCAATGATGGGTGGACGATAGTTAAAGCAGTTAAAGAAGCTGTACGGTGCGAGGTTCAACTGACCGGCCTTATCAGATGAGGAGATCCAGCCGATAGGACGTGGGCCAATAATGGCATTCAGCGGGTCATGCGGCAGGCCGTGCCCCTGAGACGGTTGATAGAAGTACATAGTGCTCTCTCGTTGGTGGGCATGGCGCTTCGCACCAGACCCCGGTTCAGAACGCTCAGCGTAACGCAATCCAGCGGAAAGGAAGACTGAATAAATTTCAACGAAAATTCATATGGACCATGAATGTGACCTTCATCACTTCAAACTTACGCGCTCAGCCAGTATCATCGGGAGAGTTAAACCCTCGCTGCCAGACGGCGAGGGTTTTCTTTTGGATCAGTTTCTGCGTAACACGCAGCATTAACGACATGGAGTAAAAATGTCCAGACCAACCATTATCATTAACGAGCTCGACGCAGAACGTATCGACAGACTGCTGGAAAAAGCAGAATTTGCCTCACTGCCAGTGGCAGACGCCCTGAATGAGGAGCTCGACCGGGCGCAAATGTGCACGCCTGAGTCAATGCCCCATGACGTGGTCACCATGAACAGCCAGGTAAAATTCCGCAACCTGACCACCGGTGAAGAGCTGACCCGCACGCTGGTTTACCCGGCGCAGATGACGGACAGCAGCACTCAGCTTTCTGTCCTTGCACCTGTAGGGGCCGCACTGCTGGGGCTGCGCGCGGGGGATACCATCCACTGGGAATTACCGGGCGGCGCCTCAACCCATCTGGAAGTCCTTGCGTTACTCTACCAGCCAGAAGCGGCGGGCGATTATCTGCGTTAACCCCTTCTGAACAAGCGCGCCCCGCGTTGCACAGAGGATGCTGTCGCATCCTCTTTCCGCCAATTCACCCTAATTTCCTATATCGCGCAAAATGGCCTTAATCCACGCTTAATCTGTTTTGGTACCGCGGGGACGGTCATGAGTGAGATAGGAGCTATCACGCTTATTTTTCTCATTTTTGTGGCGATAATCGTCACGGCGGTGCTTTATCTGGAGCGCCACTGGTAGATGAGTCACCTCACACCACCCCACCCGGAAAGGCATTTACCAACCCTTTAACCTGCTGTTCCGCCGCCTCGGGCGTTTCGGCGCCAGGAACCAGGATCACCTTCCGGCACTCCTCCTCCCGTTTTTCGAAAATCTTATAGGCGCGTTCCGCATCCGCAAGGGGGAGATAATGGGTGACGATCTCTTCCGGCGTAAGCAGCCCTTTTTCGATCAGCGGTAACAGTTCGCCCAGCCAGGCGTGAACGTGCGTCTGGCCCATCTTAAACGTCAGCCCCTTATCGAAGGCATCGCCAAACAGGAAGCCATGAATAAACCCGGCGTACACGCCGGGTACGCTGACCACCCCGCCACGGCGAACGGCCGCAATACACTGACGCAATGCTTTCCCGCTGCTGCCTTCAATTTTAAGATTGCTGAGGATCGTTTCCGTGGTGCTGCCTTTCGCTTCGAATCCTACCGCATCAATCACGGCATCAACCCCACGCTGGCCAGCGGTCTGCTCGATGATTTTTTCCGCGGCGTCATTATCTTCATCAAAGTTGATGGGGATGGCACCGTAACGCGCCTCGGCAAACTGCAACCGATACGGGTGGTGATCGATAACAAATATTTGCTCAGCCCCTAACAGCCGCGCGCAGGCAATGGTCAGTAGCCCCACCGGCCCGGCACCGTAAACCGCCACGCTTGAGCCTTTTTCAATCTGCGCATTTTTTGCCGCCTGCCAGGCCGTGGGCAAAATATCCGACAGGAACAGCGCCTTATCATCAGAAAGAAGCTGCGGGACTTTAAACGGCCCGACGTTACCTTTCGGCACGCGCACGTATTCCGCCTGTCCCCCCGGCACGCCGCCGTAGAGATGGCTATAGCCAAACAGCGCCGCCGGCGCGGGGATTTGCTTTTTGTTCAGGGCCGCACCCTGTCCGGCATTGGTATTCTCACAGGCCGCGTACTGCTGCAGACGACAAAAGAAACAGTCCCCGCAGGCGATAACAAAAGGGATGACCACGCGATCGCCCTTCTGCAGCTGCTTCACCTCTGAGCCGCACTCAACAATTTCGCCCATGAATTCGTGACCAAAAATATCGCCGTGCTGCACCTTCGGGATTTTTCCGCGGTAGAGATGCAAATCGGAGCCGCAGATCGCCGTGGCCGTAACGCGCAGAATGATATCGTCGGGCTGTTCAATGATGGGGTCAGGGACATTCTCGACGCGAACATGGTGCGGACCGTGATACGTAAGTGCTTTCATGCGACCTCCGAAAGGTTCCTGGTAAGTGTATAAGGGTAGCTACCCCTGAAGGTCTGCCCGGGAATACGGGCCTTTTGAGATTTATCCTGGCGAGATGAGAAAACTGCCGGGGCGCTTACAGAAACCATGTCTATTTTGTGGTTGAATGAGTTCAGCGTTTATAAACAAGGAGAAACGGGTATGTATCAGAGAATCATTATGCCGGTTGATGTTTTTGAGATGGAGCTGAGCGACAAGGCCGTACGCCATGCCGAGTTCCTGGCGCAGCAGGACGGTGTCATCCATCTGTTGCACGTGCTGCCAGGCTCCGCCAGCCTGAGCCTTCACCGCTTCGCCGCCGATGTGCGTCGCTTCGAGGAGCACTTGCAGCACGAGGCGGAAACTCGCCTGCAAACCATGGTTGGCCATTTCAGCATCGACCCTTCACGCATCAAAACGCACGTCCGGTTTGGCAGCGTGCGTGATGCGGTAAACGAACTGGCAAACGAACTAAAAGCTGACGTGGTGGTCATCGGTTCGCGTAACCCGTCCATCACCACGCATCTGCTCGGGTCGAACGCCTCCAGCGTGATCCGCCACACGCACATTCCGGTGATGGTTGTCAGATAAAAAAAGAGGCCACCTTCCGGTGGCCTCTTGCTATTGCAGGTGTCGTCTTACTTTTTTTATGCGGTTTTGGTGCGAATCAGGTAGTCGAATGAACTCAGGGACGCCTTCGCACCTTCGCCAGTGGCGATGATGATCTGTTTGTAAGGCACGGTGGTGCAGTCGCCGGCCGCAAATACGCCCTTCACGCTGGTCTCACACTTCGCATCAATGATGATTTCGCCCATACGGTTGCGCTCAATCGCCCCTTCCAGCCAGGTGGTGTTTGGCAGCAGGCCAATCTGCACGAAGATCCCCGAAAGCGCTACGCTGTGGACATCGCCACTCACGCGGTCGCGGTATTCCAGACCGGTCACCTTGCTGCCGTCGCCCTTCACTTCCGTGGTCTGCGCGTTCAGGATGATGTCGACGTTTTTCAGGCTGCGTACTTTGTCCTGCAGAACCTGGTCGGCTTTCATCTCTGGGGCAAACTCCAGCAGGGTAACGTGTTCCACAATACCCGCCAGGTCGATAGCCGCTTCCACGCCGGAGTTACCGCCGCCGATCACCGCCACGCGTTTCCCTTTGAACAGCGGACCATCGCAGTGCGGGCAGTAGGTCACGCCCTTAGTGCGATACTGATCTTCGCCCGGGACGTTCATGTTGCGCCATTTCGCGCCGGTAGCAATGATAATGCTGCGCGCTTTCAGCACAGCGCCGGAGGCGGTTTCAATCTGATGCAAGCCACCTTCAACCGCGGCCGGAACCAGCTTGCTGGCGCTCTGGCTGTCGATCACATCCACGGCGTAATCACTGACGTGCGCCTTCAGTGCCCCGGCCAGTTTCTGACCTTCGGTTTTCGGTACAGAGATATAGTTTTCAATGTCCACGGTATCCAGTACCTGACCACCAAAACGTTCGCCCATCAGGCCGGTACGGATCCCTTTACGTGCGGAGTACACCGCCGCCGCCGCGCCCGCCGGGCCAGAACCGACAATCAGGACATCATACGCATCACGCGTGTTCAGCTCTTCGGCAGCCCGTTTTTCGGCACCGGTATCCACTTTGGCAACAATTTCCGTCAGGGTCATACGGCCCTGGCCAAACTCCTGCCCATTCAGGAACACTGCCGGAACGCCCATCACGTTGCGATCGGTGATTTCGTTTTGGAAAGTACCCCCGTCAATAGCCGTGTGTTTGATGCGCGGGTTCAGAACCGACATCAGGTTCAGCGCCTGCACCACGTCCGGGCAGTTGTGGCAGGAGAGTGAGTAATAGGTCTCAAACTCAAAATCGCCGTCGATATCGCGGATCTGCTCCAGCAGCGCCTGTGCTTCTTTCGACGGATGGCCGCCGGTCCACAGCAGGGCCAGCACCAGCGAGGTAAATTCATGCCCCAGCGGAGAACCGGCAAAGCGCGGCCCCCGATCAGAGCCTGGGTTGGTTATCAGGAAAGAAGGCTTACGGACTGCCAGGGTATTGTCTTCTTTGAACGTCACTTTTGGCGACAGTTCAGCGATCTCTGCCAGCAGTTCCTTGATTTCTGCCGATTTCGCGCTGTCGTCCAGCGTGGCAATCAGCTCAACAGGTTTGGTCAGTTTCTCAAGGTAGGCCTTGAGCTGGGTTTTCATCGTAGTGTCGAGCATTATTCTTCCCTCTCTTAAAACGTCATCATGCAAGCAGCCTTTCTGCGGGCGGCCTGAATGCAACTTGCATCATGGTGCTGGAATGAAATGGGCGCGGGTGCGCCCATTGATTGCCGGGTGGCACTTCGTTTACCCGGCCTACGATACTGCAGGCCTGTGCAAGCGCAGCGCCGCCAGGCTGTACAGACTTAGATCTTACCGACCAGGTCCAGAGATGGCGCCAGAGTCGCTTCGCCTTCTTTCCATTTCGCCGGGCAGACTTCGCCTGGGTGAGAAGCAACATACTGAGCCGCTTTCACTTTACGCAGCAGGTCAGAAGCATCACGGCCGATACCTTCAGCGGTAACTTCGATAGCCTGGATAATGCCCTGCGGGTCAACAACGAAGGTCGCGCGGTCAGCCAGGCCTTCATCTTCACGCATGTTGTCGAAGTTACGGGTCAGGGCGCCAGTCGGGTCACCGATCATCGCGTATTTGATTTTGGCGATGGTTTCAGAGCTGCTGTGCCATGCTTTGTGGGTGAAGTGGGTGTCGGTAGACACAGAGTAAACGTCTACGCCCAGCTTCTGCAGTTCGTCGTAGTGATCTGCCACGTCACCCAGTTCAGTCGGGCAAACGAAGGTGAAGTCAGCAGGATAGAAGAAGAACACGCTCCAGCGGCCTTCGGTATCTTTCTCAGTGACTTCAATGAACTCACCGTTTTTGAACGCCTGGTTTTTGAAAGGTTTAATTTTGGTATTAATCAAAGACATCTGTACTTCCTCCGTGTTTTCGTTGAGATGTAAGGTAACCAACTTTATCCATCGGGGCTAATGCGTATGCTTTATCAAATCAATCAGCCAAACCTAACAACCCAATCAAGACAACGTTAAGAACTGAATAAACAAAAGCCCGAAAGTAAAAAGGCCGCCCTGGTGGGCGGCCCTGATACCTGAACTTTCCACAGGAACTTTCAGTGCCAGTAACACTGGCGTTGCGTTGCGCTCTACTTACCTTTATATCAGGATCGTAACAGCCTCCTGATTACAGCACCCGTACTGCCCCAGAGCAATGCGCGAAAGGGGTAATCGTATCTATGGCTGTGATAGGTTTTACCAAACGGTCCTTTTCACGCACGCCCCTCTTATCCGGCATGAAAAATAGAAATGAGTGATATTTACTTGTCGATATATAAACGACACTATTTTTATTCAATTTTATCTGCGTTTTTAAAGATAAAAATATCTTCATCATAATTGAAGCTCTATTTCATTAATCTACGTTCGTGATATATTAAGTTCGCATTCAATAACAATTAAGTTAGTTAACTATCACGGATGGTAAATAGTTAACTTAGTTCTATAGTTATCAGTGATGTGATAACGCAACGCAGCTCACTCAGGATGAAACATGGCAAACCTTTACGACCTTAAAAAATTCGATCTCAACCTGCTGGTCATTTTCGAATGTATCTACCAGCACCTGAGCATCAGCAAGGCAGCAGAAACGCTGTACATTACTCCGTCAGCCGTCAGTCAATCGCTGCAGCGACTGCGTAACCAGCTCAACGATCCGCTGTTTATCCGTTCGGGGAAAGGAATTACGCCCACCACGGTGGGTGTCAATCTTCACCATCATCTTGAGCAAAACCTCAATCAGCTTGAGCAGACAATCAACATTATGAATGCGTCTGCACTTAAAAAGAATTTTATCGTCTACAGTCCACAAATCCTGACGACGGAAAACCTGATTACTCCGCTTAAACTCTTGATGAGACATCATAATTACGAGATAGAGCTTCACGATATGCTGCTGACTGCTGATTCCGCAGAAGACTTGCTGGCGTACCGTAAAGCGGATCTTATTTTTTCTATGGCGCCGGTTAACAACCGTTCAATGGTATGCGTCCCTTATGCAAGCTATCCAGTCATTATGGCCTGCAGTCAGGATCACCCGCGGCTGAAAGACGTTGTCACGATGGAAGCGCTTCAGGAAGAAAAATTTACGGTATTCCTGAGCGATGAACCCGGCATGAAGCACTACCAGTCACAGATTGATAAGTTGCACGCTGAGAAAAACATTGGTTTCCGTTGCGATTCCGTATACACGATCCTCGCCATGATCAGCGCCTCACATCTCATCGGCAATATACCCGAAGCATTATATGAAAAATACAAAGAGGTGATGCGGCTCAAAAAACTGGACACCCCCTTCACCCTTCCCCCTCTGGATGTGTTCATGATTTATAACCGCTCTGCCCTTAACAGCTCGATTTTCTCGACCTTTATTGAACAAGTTGCGGAAATTTAAACACCTCGGGCTGGGGTTCACACAGCCCTTTTTCTTTTATAAACAGATAATCCTCATTTATAGATAATAAAAACTTTTCTCTTTTTCATTTACCTGCTCCTGTTTTTCACTACTATTATCCTCACACCTTAATTGACACCCATCCGGTATTTATATCCAGGGAGAAGATTGGTTATGTCAATGTATAAGTATCCGCTCAATAAAAATGTCCTGGAGGCTGCGGAGGACCGCATAACATGGACGCTTGAGAATCTATCCAGAGTTTGTGTTTCATTTTCAGGTGGGAAAGATTCCACCATTATGCTGCATTTAACGGCCCGCCAGGCCCGCAAAATGGGGAGAAAAATTCATCTGCTTTTTATCGACTGGGAAGCGCAGTTTACCTATACCATTCAGCATGTAAATAATATGCTCGCGCAATACGCCGACGTCATTGAACAATACTGGTGGGTTGCGCTCCCACTCACCACCCAAAATGCCCTGACACAATTCGAGCCAGAATGGCAATGCTGGGAGCCAGGGAAACAGTGGGTGCGCCAGCCGCCTGCAGAGGCGATTACCGATCCGGCTTACTTCGATTTCTACCAGCCAGGCATGACGTTTGAAGCCTTTGTCCGCGCCTTTTCCGACTGGTATGCCCAACGACGCCCGGCGGCAATGATGGTCGGTATTCGCGCCGATGAATCCTACAACCGTTTTTTGACCATCGCCAATGCGCGAAAGCAGCGTTTTGCCGATGACAAACCCTGGACCACCGTCGCCCCTGGCGGCCACGCCTGGTATATCTATCCGCTTTATGACTGGAAAACCGCTGATATCTGGACATGGTTTGCCAAAACGGGCGGATGCTATAACCCGCTTTACGACCTGATGTTCCAGGCGGGCGTCCCCCCGCGCTATATGCGCATCTGTGAACCCTTTGGCCCCGAGCAGCGCCAGGGGTTGTGGCTCTATCACGTCGTGGAGCCCGAGCGCTGGGTGGCGATGTGCGAGCGGGTGGCGGGCGTTCACTGCGGTGGCGTCTATGCCGGGCAGGACAATCATTTTTATGGCCACCGAAAAATTCTGAAACCCGACGCGCTCAGCTGGCGTGAATACGCCCTGCTGCTGCTCGACAGCATGCCGCAAATGACGGCGGAACATTACCGCAATAAAATCGCGATTTATTTGCACTGGTATCAGAAGAGAGGCATGGCCGATATTCCCGACAGGCAGGAAGGCGATATCGGGGCGAAAGATATTCCGTCCTGGCGACGCGTGTGCAAGGTATTACTCAATAATGACTACTGGTGTCGGGCGCTTTCATTCAGTCCTAATAAACCAAAGCATTATCAGCGTTACAGCGAACGGATAAAGTCAAAACGCAAGGAGTGGGGAATATTATGCAGCAACGATTGATTCAGGAAATTAAACGTTATCTTCAGTCTCTTCCCGAAGACCAACGCATTGAAGCCATCAACGCCTTTCGTCAGGCCATTCATGAAAATAGCCCTTTCCGTGAGCAGCCTGTCGACTGCGTGCTGTGGATTAAACAGGACGATATCACCGCGAACGATTACAACCCCAATAACGTCGCGCCGCCGGAAAAACGGCTGCTCTGCAAATCACTGGAGCTGGACGGTTTCACCCAGCCCATTGTGGTAACGGAAAGCGGTACTCAACATTATGAAATCGTCGACGGCTTTCACCGCCACGAAATGGGTTCGAACCGGGCGGTGTTAAAGCGCCAGCTTAAAGGCTACCTGCCCGTCACCTTTCTGCGTAAAGAACGGCAGAAAAAGTTCGACCGGATGGCGGCCACCATTCGCCATAATCGTGCCCGGGGTCGTCACCAGATTAACGCGATGTCCGACATCGTCCGCGAGCTGGCCCAGCTTGGCTGGGATGACGAGAAAATCAGTCAGGAACTGGGGATGGACAACGACGAGGTCCTGCGCCTCAGGCAAATCAACGGTCTGCTGGAACTCTTTGCAGACCGTCGATACTCCGAAGCCTGGACGGTAAAATAATCAGAGCGCGTTTAGACGTTCTGCCGCCGCCAGCAGCGTCGATTCCTGTTTCGCAAAGCAGAGACGGATCAGCTTATGCGGGAAGGGATCGGCGCAAAATACCGATAACGGGATCGCCGCCACACCCACCTCTTTGGTCAGCCACTGGCAGAAGCTGACGTCATCCAGATCGGAAACCGCGCTGTAGTCAGCCAGCAGGAAGTAAGTCCCTTCCGAAGGCAAAATCTCCAGACGGCTTTTACTGAGCGCTGAGACAAACAGATCCCGACGTTCGCGGTAAAAATGCGGTAATTCGCGATAATGTCCAGGTTCAGCGCGCAGCATATCGGCCAGCGCCAGCTGGGCTGGCGTATTCACGGCAAACGTCAGGTACTGGTGCACTTTGCGCAGCTCCGCGCTAATGGCGGCCGGCGCGATGCAGTAGCCCACTTTCCAGCCGGTCATATGATAGGTTTTACCGAATGACGACACGGCGATAGCCCGCTCGCGAAGCTGCGGATGGGCCAGCACGCTGGCGTGCCCTTCCTCTGCAAAGCAGATGTGCTCGTACACTTCATCGCTCAGAACATAAATCTCGCGTTCGGCGATAGCCTGCCACAGCGCGGCGAAATCGGCCTTCTGCCACACGGTCGCCGAGGGATTATGCGGCGTATTCAGGATCACCAGGCGGGTTTTGTCACTCAGCAGCGCAGCGAATGCCTGCCAGTCAGGACGGAAATGCGGTGGCTGTAACGCCACCCGTTTTACCACGCCGCCGGAGAGTTCAACCGCCGGCGCGTAGCTGTCGTAGCTTGGGTCAAAGCAGATCACCTCATCGCCGGTGCGGACCAGCGCCGTGATCGCCGCATACAGCGCTTCGGTAGCCCCTGCCGTCACCGTGATGTCAGTATTTGCATCAGGCTTATGGCCATATAGCTCAGCCGTTTTGTCCGCAATGGCCTCCCGCAGCGCCTGCACGCCGGTCATCGGCGCGTACTGATTCGCCCCCTGTGCGACGTGGTACGCCAGGCGCGACTGCAAATATGACGGTCCGTCAAAATCCGGGAACCCCTGCGAAAGGTTAATCGCATTGTGCTGCTGCGCCAGGGCGCTCATCTGCGTAAAGATGGTTGTCCCCAGTTGAGGAAGCTTACTCTGCGGAATCAATGCGTTAGTGCTCATTGTGTTATGCCTGCTTGTAATACTTATGTTGCCGCCACTATAACACGATGTTAGTCTTTGGCAATCAAGACGCTTAGACGTCTATATGCTATTCATATTCCTGTCCGGGAGGATACAAGGCAATGACAGACAACCCGCAACTCACCTCTCTGGTCGACGCCTGCCGCTGGATCGGGGCCAAAGGCTGGGCGCCTGCCACCGGCGGCAATATGTCGGTGCGTCAGGACGAACATCTGTGCTGGCTCAGTGAATCCGGAAAAGACAAAGGCAGCCTCACAACAGAGGATTTTTTGCAGGTGGAGATCGCCACCAACCGCGCGCCATCTGGCCGCAAGCCCTCGGCGGAGACCGGGCTGCACACCCTGATCTATCGTCTGTTCCCGGAAGCCAACGCCGTGTTGCATGTTCACACGGTTAACGCCACGGTGCTGTCGCGTCTGGTGAAAGAAGCTGAGCTCAACATCAGCGGCTTCGAGATGCAAAAATCCCTCACCGGGCAAACCAGCCATCTGGATACGGTGGCCATTCCGGTGTTTGACAACGATCAGGATATCGACGCCCTCGCCTCGCGAATCGCCCATTACGCACAGGAACGCCCGCTTAATTATGGTTTTCTTCTGCGCGGTCATGGCTTAACCTGCTGGGGACGCGATGTGGCCGAGGCCCGCCGTCATCTTGAAGGGTTAGAATTCTTATTTGAATGCGAAATGCGTTTACGACAACTGGAGAAGGTATGATTCGCGCAATTGTGACGGATATTGAAGGCACCACCAGCGATATCCGTTTTGTCCATGATGTTTTGTTCCCCTACGCGCGTGAGCGTCTGGCGGCCTTCGTCACCGCTCAGCAGTACGCCGAGCCGGTCAAATCCATTCTGGACAACCTGCGCGATGAAATTGACGCGCCGCACGCCAGCGTCAGCACGCTTATCGACACCCTGTTTACCTTTATGGATGAAGACCGCAAATCGACGGCGCTGAAGGCACTGCAGGGGATTATCTGGCACGACGGATACGTCAATGGCGACTTTACCGGCCATCTCTACCCGGACGTGCTCCCTGCGCTGGAAAAATGGAAAGCGCAAGGGATTGATCTCTATGTTTATTCCTCTGGCTCCGTCGCAGCGCAAAAACTGTTATTTGGCTACAGCGACGAAGGTGATATTACTCATCTGTTCAGCGGCTATTTTGATACCCATATCGGCGCCAAGCGTGAAGTGCAGTCTTATCAGAACATTGCGGCGCAAACGGGCATCTCCCCGTCGCAGATCCTGTTCCTGTCAGATATTCATCAGGAGCTGGACGCGGCTGAACAGGCAGGTTTTCGCACCCTGCAGCTGATTCGCGGTGATGATGACGGCGCAAGCCACCATCATCAGGTTCACCAGTTTGACGAGATTAACCCGGAGCAGATCCCTTCATGAGCGCATTAACGATTTACTCTGATAAAGACGCCAGTAAGCATCAGTGGCACAGCACCGACGCGGACGAAATTGCCCAACAGCTCAACGCCAAAGGCGTGCGCTTTGAACGCTGGGCGGCCGATCGGGATTTAGGACAGGACCCCACGCCTGAAGCCGTGATCGAAGCTTATCAGCATGCGATCGATAAGCTGGTGGCGGAGAAGGGTTACCAGAGCTGGGATGTGATCAGCCTGCGCGCCGACAACCCGCAGAAAGAGGCGCTGCGCGCGAAGTTCCTGAACGAGCACACCCACGGCGAAGATGAAGTGCGCTTCTTTGTAGAAGGTGCCGGGCTGTTCTGCCTGCACATTGGTGATGAGGTGTATCAGGTGCTGTGCGAGAAAAACGACCTGATTTCCGTGCCGGCGGGCACGCCGCACTGGTTTGATATGGGTTCAGAGCCGAATTTTACCGCGATCCGTATTTTTGACAACCCGGAAGGCTGGGTGGCCCGGTTTACCGGTGATGCGATTGCGGATGCGTATCCGCGACTGGCATAAAACTAAAATATGAATATTAGTTCCTTCAAAATGAAGGAACTTTTTTAAGCCTTATTTGATAAATGTTTTTTGAGATTCAACTCACAAATACTTTATTTTAGTATAACAAAAAAAACAATCTTCCTCTATAAGAATTGAATATCATAATATTTCTAAACTTCTAACAGAGATAATCATGGCAAGAAACCCAATAATTATAAGGCAGAATTTAAGAATAGGCGAACTGGATGCTGAATCCGATACTCAATTGCTTGACGAATGTTTTATAGACAGCGGATACCTTTCCAAATTACTTGATACTAATGATACATCATCTATCGTTGTTGGAAGAACGGGTGCGGGAAAAAGCGCATTACTTCACAAAGTGATGAGTAAAGCATATAGATTTAAGAAACTTGATCCTAATGATATATCTATAAGATTCTTAGAGCATTCTGATATTATTTCTTTTTTTGAAGAGCTAGAAGTAAATCTTGATTTGTTCTATAAGATATTATGGCGACACATACTTATAATGGAATTTTTAAAATCCGTCATGATATAAATAGTGAAAATGACACGAGAAATTTCTTTACAAGCCTCACGAGTTTTTTAAGAAAAGATGATATTAGAAAGCGCGCATTAGAATATTTTAGAGAATGGGGAGATAAATTTTGGATTGATACAGACACGCACCTGAGAGAAATAACTAAGAAGCTAGAAAATGATACTAAAGCAAAAATAGGTTCAACTCTCTATGGTGTCGAATTAAATGCCGAAACAGCAAAAAAAATCTCTGAAGAGGACAAGCATGAAATAAGAAAAAGAGCGTCCGAAGTCGTTAGTGGAATGCAAATCCAAAAATTAAATGAAGTTCTTGATATGCTCGCTGAACATTCATTTTCTGATTTACAGAAAAAACACTATATTGTAATCGATCAACTTGATGAAAACTGGGCCGAAAATAATACCAGATATAAATTTATAAGAGCATTAATTGAAGAAATTAAAGTATTCAGACGAATAAAAAATGTCAAAGTAATAGCGGCTCTCAGATACGACCTTCTAAAATCAGTTTTCAATCTGACAAGAGGTTCAGGATTCCAAGAAGAGAAATATGAATCTTATATTCTTGATCTTCAATGGACTGCCAATCAGCTAAATGAATTAGTATCAAAGAGGATTCAAGAAGTATTAAAAAACAATACACAAGAGAAAATGTTGACATTAATGACTTATTTCCATCCCCTAAAGGAGGAAGTAAAGGAATGTTACCTATTGAGTATATTATCGAGAGAACATTATATCGTCCCAGGGACGTTTTACAATTCGTCAACGAATGTTTTAAAATCGCACTAAATAGAGAGCGAATATCTTGGGATTCTATTCACAAAGCTGAAAGTGTTTATTCTGAGAAAAGGCTTCGTTCCTTAAAAGAAGAATGGGGTGATATATACCCTTCATTTGAAGAAACTATAGAAATACTTCGAGAGGTGCCAGAAAAATTCACTCGAACTCTTATACCTAAGCATAATTTAGAGTATGTCGTGGCGGAATTATCTGTACAAAACAGCGGTGATCCCTGCGCAATTATAGCATCAAAAATGTTGAACAACGAAGCAAGGGAATCTGATGTTATTAACGAGATCTTCTTATGCTTATATAACATAAGTGCTATTGGTTTCAAGGTAAGCTCTTTAACACCCTATAAATGGTCATTCAGAGATAGTAGCCCTGTAAATAAAGCCGAGATTAAAAGGGCAAGTCACATCAAGATACACAAAATGTTGCATAAAGCTTTAGACATAAAAATTACCGCATCAGATATTTATAATAAAGATGAGGGGGATGAAGATCAAATTTAGAGCATACGTTTATATCTATGGACACTTTAATTAATAAAGTGTCCATTATTTTTATCTATAGGGCATTGAAAATATCGAGGACTTCTTCATGGCTAAAACCAAGTAACCTCGCCAAATGCACGAACTCCACCACGTCCAATCTGCGCTCGCCGTTTTCCACTTTAGCTATAAAGGACTGCGGTTTTCCCAATGCATCTGCAAGCTGTGCCTGAGTAATCCCCTTTTCTTTGCGAGCTTTCTTCAACGCATTGATAACACGCTGGTATTCATCCGAGTAAACTGAGGCCATTGTTCCGATTCCATACAAATATCCTGAAATCGAATATCCTCCCATTGCATTTTTATCCCAAAACAGGATAATTGAGCACGTAACGAACACACGTAAGGAGGACAAAATGCGTCATCAGAACTGGCACCCGGCCGATATCATTGCCGCACTAAAGAAACATGGAACAAGCCTGGCAGCCCTGTCCCGAAGAGCTGGGCTTTCATCATCCACACTGGCAAACGCGCTTACGCGCCCATGGCCTAAAGGTGAATTGCTTATCGCACAGGAGCTGGATATTCCGCCGTATGTGATATGGCCGGAAAGATACTTTGATGAAAAGGGAGCGCCAGTATTTCGTCAGATGAGGAATACCAAAAAGAGAAATCTTTCTTCAACATGATCAATAATTCCTCCCCCTCACCCCAACCCTCTCCCTCAAGGGAGAGGGGGGTCTAAGAGCACTACGCGTTAAGCCCCTTCACATACCCCACCAGTTGATCCAGCACAATCCCCCACCCTTCGTGGAAGCCCATCTGCTCATGCTGCTCGCGGATCGCCTTCGTTGGATGACGCGCAATGGCCGTGTAGCGGGTTTTGCCCTCCCCGACATCTTCCAGCAACAGGATCGCCGTCATAAACGGCTTTTCGGCCGGTTTCCAGCCCTCGGTATAACCGTCGGTAAAGACCAGCTTTTTGCCAGGATCGATTTCCAGAAAGACGCCGCGGTTATCCATCCGCTGACCGTCCACCTCAAACACGGTGTTGAACCGCCCGCCCACGCGGAGATCGAGATCGCATTCGGTCACCTTATGAGGTGCAGGAATGAAGAAGTTTTTGATGTGCTCGGGCGTAGTCCAGCACAGCCATAGCAGGTCGCGCGGTGCATCCACCACGCGCTCCAGTTTTAAATCTGTCTCAGGGTCGAGCGTCACGATGTTGTCCTCTCAGGGGAACCCCTTAAAGGATAGCCGGAGTCAGGCGAATTTCCCGTTTGCCACCGCTTCCGGCGTGACCACGCCCGTATCCAGTACCCAGCCGCTAATCAACGAGGCAGGCGTAACGTCAAAGGCCGGGTTATAGACCCGTGCATTTTCCGGCGCCCACTGCACCGCGCCAAAGCTTCCCGCCACGCCCGTCACTTCGCTGGCGGCACGCTGCTCGATGGGAATCGCGTCCCCGTTCGGGCAGTCTGGGTCGAGCGTGGTCTGCGGCGCAGCAACGTAGAACGGAATACCGTGGAATTTCGCCAGCACCGCCAGAGAGTAGGTGCCAATTTTATTCGCCACATCACCGTTGGCGGCAATGCGGTCGGCCCCTACCCACACGGCGTCGACCTGCCCTTTCGCCATCAGGCTGGCGGCCATGGAATCGGTGATAAGCTGATACGGCACACCCAGCTCGCCAAGCTCCCATGCGGTCAGCCTGCCGCCCTGCAGCAGCGGCCGGGTTTCATCCACCCAGACGTTGCTGACGTTGCCTTCCTGATGCGCACGGGCAATAACGCCGAGCGCGGTTCCCACGCCCGCGGTTGCGAGACCGCCAGTGTTGCAGTGGGTCAGCAGACGGCTACCGGGCTTCACCAGCGCACTGCCCGCACGCGCGATGGCGTCGCAGAGCTGTTTATCCTCATCAATCAGACGCAACGCTTCCGCCGTCAGCGCCGGCACAAAATCTTCCTGCCAGAGCGCCAGCTTCATGCGGTCGAGGTTGTTCATCAGGTTAACCGCCGTCGGCCGGGAGGCGCGCAGCGTTTCCAGCGCCAGCGCCAGTTCATCACGGCTTTTGCCGTTTTCGGCCAACAGCGCCAGCAGCAGGCTTGCAGAGAGACCAATCAGCGGCGCGCCGCGCACGCGAAGGGCATGAATATGCCCCACCAGCGCCTCTACCGCTGTCGCGTCCAGCCAGCGTTTCTCCTGCGGAAGCGCCTGCTGGTCGAGAATAAAGAGCTGATTATCCGTCACCCGCAGGCTGGTCGTCTGTATTGTCTGCATGTCGTTAATTCCCTGTTGCGTTGTTGTAGCACATTGTGTCAGGATGAAATCCAGATGTATAGACGTCTACATGTCTTTATTCGCAAAATCAGTGAGGAGCAGGCAATGTCGCAATACCGTACCTTTACCGCCCAGGACGCCGTGGAGTATGCCAGGCAGTTTGGCGGCCTTGATAATCCCTCATCGCTGGTAGAGGCGCAGGAAGTGGGCGACGGTAACCTTAATCTGGTTTTCAAAATTTACGATGCCCAGGGCGTGAGCCGTATCATCGTTAAGCAGGCACTCCCTTACGTGCGCTGCGTTGGCGAGTCCTGGCCGCTGACGCTGGACCGTGCGCGCCTGGAGGCGCAAACGCTGGTCGAGCACTACCGGCACAGCCCGCAGCACACCGTGAAAATCCACCATTACGACCCGGAGCTGGCGGTGATGGTGATGGAAGATCTCTCCAGCCATCGCATCTGGCGCGGCGAGCTGATTAAAAATCATCACTACCCGCAGGCCGCACGTCAGCTGGGGGAATACCTGGCGCACACGCTGTTTCACACCAGCGATTTCTACCTGCACCCGCACGAGAAAAAAGCGCAGGTGGCAAAATTCATTAACCCTGAGATGTGCGAAATCACGGAAGATCTGTTCTTCAACGATCCGTACCAGATCCACGCGCGCAACAGCTACCCGGCCGAGCTGGAAAGCGACGTCGCCGCCCTGCGCGACGACGCTCAGTTGAAAATTGCCGTGGCCTCACTCAAGCATCGCTTCTTTTCGCATGCCGAAGCGCTGCTGCACGGCGATATTCACAGCGGATCGATATTCGTGGCGGAAGACAGCCTGAAGGCCATCGACGCTGAGTTCGGCTACGTGGGCCCGATTGGCTTTGACGTGGGCACCGCTATCGGCAACCTGCTGCTCAATTTCTGCGGCCTGCCGGGGCATCTGGGCATTCGCGATGCCGCCGCCGCGCGCGAGCAGCGGCTGACCGATATTCAGGAACTCTGGAATACCTTCGCGGAACGCTTCCAGGCGCTGGCACATGAGAAAACGCGCGATGCCGCGCTGAGCGTACCGGGCTATGCCTCCGCGTTTCTGAAAAAAGTCTGGCACGATGCCATCGGCTTCAGTGGCACCGAGCTGATCCGCCGCAGCGTAGGGCTTTCACACGTGGCAGATATCGACACCATCGCGGATGACGCCATGCGCCACGAATGCCTGCGCCACGCGATTACGCTCGGCAAGGCGTTGATTGTGATTGCGGACCGTATCGACAGCGTGGAAGAGCTGGTGGCACGGGTTCGGCAGTACAGCTGAGACCGTTTGCCCGGTGACGCTGCGCTTACCGGGCCTATGGGTGCAAAATGCAGGCCGGGTAAGGCGTAGCCGCCACCCGGCAAACACTCACCCCAGATACTCAATCACCGACAGCCCGCCGTTATAATCCGTGCTGTAGATAATTCCCTGCGCATCCACAAACACATCGCATGACTGGATCACCTGCGGGCGATTCGGCCGCGTGTCCATCATCCTCTCAGGTGCGGCAGGCACCAGCGCACCGGTTTCCACCGGACGATACGGATTGGAAATGTCATACGCGCGTATGCCAGCATTCTGGTAAGTGGCAAAAATCAGCGTTGAGCTGACAAAGCTCCCCGGCCGGTTTTCATGCAGATTATGCGGTCCGAAGTGTGCCCCTTTCGTCACGTAGTCTCTCTCATCCGGCTGCGGGAATGTCGAGATACTGACCGGGTTTGCCGGCTCGCGGATATCAAACAGCCAGATCAGCTTCTCGCCGTCTTCCTGATTGTCGAGCACCGCTTCGTCGAGTACCACCAGCAGATCGCGGTCGGGCAGCGGCAGCGCGGTATGCGTCCCACCGCCAAACGGCGGACTCCAGTTGCGATGGCTAATTAATGTCGGCTGGGTGCGGTCTTTCACGTCCAGCAGCGTCAGACCGCCGTCGCGCCAGCTGCCGTAGGCGGTATCGCCTGCGACGATCGCATGATGCAGCGCATAGCGTTTGCCTTCCGGCCAGTCAGGCTTTTCCCCTGCCGCCTGATTCATCCCCGGCAGCCACCAGCGCCCTGCCACTTCGGGCTTACGCGGATCGGCCAGATCGATGGTCAGGAAGATGTAGTCGGTAAAACCGTCGATCAGCGCGGACACATAGGCCCAACGCCCGCCGACGTACCAGATGCGGTGAATGCCGATGCCGTTCAGTGACAGAAAGCCGATCTCACGCGGCTTGTCCGGCGTGGAAATATCAAACACGCGCAGCCCGGCGCTCCAGCCTTTGTCCTGCACATCGCTGACGGTCTCCCCCACCTGACGGGTGTAGTAAACCTTCTCATCGGCAAAACGGGCATCGGCAAACAGATCCCGGGCGTTGATCACCAGCAGCAGATCGTCATGCGCCTGGAGGTGCACATTCCAGGTGCCGGGCGGCGCGGGAACATAGCCTGCGGGTTTTGGGTTTTTCGGGTCGCGCACGTCCACTATCGAAAAGCCCTGCGACACCATATGGCCGATCCAGGCGAAACCGCGGTGCACCATCAGCTGCACGCCGTCAGGGCGACCGCCCTGGTCGCTATGGCCAATCAGTCGCATATTGCGGCTGTATTCGGGGGTGGGTAATGCTGACATAGTGGATTCCTTTCGCCCGGTGGCGCTGCGCTTACCGGGCCTACGGGTGCAAAATGTAGGCCGGGTAAGGCGCAGCCGCCACCCGGCTTGTTTTATTTATTTTTCGCTTCCAGCGTCGCAAACCACGGGGCGATAAAATCTTCCGTCTGGCCCCAGCCTGGAATGATTTTCCCCAGCGACGCTACGTTCACCGCGCCCGGCTGGGCGGTCAGCAGGGCCTGCGGGATGGCCGCGGCTTTAAAATCGTAGGTGGCCGGGGTCGGTTCACCGGCAATTTTATTGGCCACCAGACGCACGTTGGTGGCCCCAATCAGCTTCGGATCCACCGCCACGCTCACCTTCCACGGGCTGCCCGGCTCGCGCATCAGTTGCAGATCCTGGTTGGAGATGTCGATGCTGTAGAGCTTGATCTCGGTGCGGCCGTTCTCTTTCAGCGCCTTATACGCGCCCTGGCTGAAGGCGTCCCAGGTGCCCCAGATGGCGTCGATTTTACCTTTCGGGTATTTCGCCAGGATCGCGCCCACCTTGTTGGCGGTGTCACCCTGCACGTCAGACGAGACCGCGCCAATAGACTCCAGCTCTTTGATCTCCGGATACTGCTTTTGCAGCGCTTTATAGGCCGCCTGACGACGCTCCATCGGCGGGAAACCTGCCACCCACAGCTTGACGATATTGGCTTTGCCGTTGAAATCTTTCGCCAACTGGCCGAAGGAGAGATTGGTCAGGGAGGCATCATCCTGCTGGGTAACGGTCACGCCCGGGATCTCGCCGTTCACCGCGGTGTCAAATACCGCGACTTTGATCCCGGCATCCACCGCTTTCTTCACCAGCGCGGTCGCATACGGATCGCGCCCCTGGGAGAGAATAATCCCGTCATATTTCTGGCTGATGGCCTGGTTCACAAAGTCCTGGAATTTGGCATCGTCCCCGTTGCTTAAAAAGGTGCTGACCTTAAAGCCGAGCTTCTTGCCTTCCTGAATCGCTCCGGCAATAAACTGCGTGGTGTTGTCGTCTGAGCCGAGGTTACGGATCACCGCGATGCGGATCGGGCCGTCGTGGTTAGCAATGGCTGGTGGAAGCGGTGCCGGCGTGGCCGCAAAGCCAGGCAGAGCAGTGAATAACCCTAATGCCACCAAAGAGCGTGCAATCTTTTTCATTTTTTATCCCGTTGTGTTGTCAGCGTTTTTGTATGTAGGTAATCGCCAGCGCTACCGCGAGCACCAGACCTTTTATAATGTCCATGGCGTAATACGGCACCGAGAGCATCACCAGCCCGTTCGACAGCACGCCAAGAATGATTGCTCCGACCAGGGTTCCCAGCGCGTTCGGCTTGCCGGAGCCGGCCAGCGAGAAGCCGATCCACGCCGCCGCCACCGCATCCATCAGGTAGCCGCCGCCCGCATTGACCTGCGACGAACCGATGCGCGAGGCCAGCAAAATCCCACCCAGGCCCGCCAGCAGAGAGGCAATCACGTAGGCCGCGACCTTGTAACGGGTAGTGCGGATGCCGGAAAGGCGAGCCGCTTCCGGGTTACCGCCGATGGCGTACATCCGACGGCCGTGGGTGGTCAATGACAGGCCCAGCTGCGCCAGAATGGTCACCGCCAGCATGATGATCACGATGGTTGGCACCTGCCCCAGCAGGCTGAACGCCGCCGGAATGGTCCCTTCCGCCATGTCACCGCTCGGCAGCACCATGTTCTCGGTGATCGACCCGCCGTAGCTGTAAGTCATCGCCACGCCCTGGATCACAAAAAGGCTGGCAAGCGTCGCGAGCATATCCGGAATACGCAGGATGACGATCAGAAAGGCGTTAAACAGCCCCACCAGCGTGCAGAGCGCGAGGGTGATCAGAATCGACTCGGTGGTGCCGAAGCCGTGCCAGACGAAGAGTGAAATCACCAGCGCGTTCGCCAGCGACGCGGTAGATCCCACGGAGAGATCGAACCCGCCAATGGTCAGCGAAATCGACACGCCAATGGCAATCACCGTCACGATGGCAATCGAACGCAGAATATTGATGATGTTATTCGGGTCGAGGAAGCTGTCCGACGCCAGGCCAAAAACGGCCACCAGCGCGACGACGGTCAGCAACATGCCCCACTTATAGAGAAAATCGAAAATCTGCTGACGGCCAGACGCCGCCGCGTTCACTGAAAGGGCCTTACTCACGACGCCGTTCCTCCGGTTGAATAATAAAGCAGGGTTTCTTCACGGGCCTCGGCCCCGGCGATTTCCGCCACGATACGTCCGTCCCACAGCACACAGATGCGGTCGCACAGCCCCACCAGCTCGGCAAACTCGCCGGAGGCGTAAATGACCCCTTTGCCCTCGCGCGCCAGGCCGTCAATCAGCTGGAACAGGTCGGTTTTGGCCTTCACATCCACGCCTTTGGTCGGTTCGTCGAATATCAGTACGCTGGCGTCATTGCGCAGCCATTTGCCGATGGCGACTTTCTGCTGGTTACCGCCGGACAGACGGCGCAACACCTGCCCCGGCCCGCGCGCCCGCACGCCGACGCGGGCGATAACCTCTTCCGCCCAGCGCCACGCCTGACGTTGGCCGAACAGGGTCCAGCGCGAGAAGCTGTTATCCGCCGTCACCGCCAGATTCATGCTCACCGGCTCGTCGATAAAAATGCCCTCTTTGCGCCGCTCCTCCGGCACCAGCGCCAGGCCGCGCAGCACCGAATCCGCCGGGTCGCGCGGTTTCCAGGGCTGATGATTCAGCTCACCGCGCGCCACGCGGCTTTTGCTGGCACCAAACAACGCCTTGCAGAGTTCGGTTTTGCCTGCGCCCGCCAGCCCGGCAATGCCGAGAATTTCGCCTTTGCGCAGGTGCAGGGAGATATCTTTCAGCAGCGCGTCGTCGTGCAGCCCCTCCACGCGTAGCAGCGTTTCGTCGCCGTGCGCAGGGCGCGCGGGCGGGTAGATATCGCTCAGCACGTGGCCAAGCATCTTCTCGACAATCGCCTCGCCGCTAAGATCCGCCATTGGACCGGACTCAATCAGCTTGCCGTCGCGCAGCACCGTCAGGGTGTCGCAAATGGCTTTCAGCTCGTGAATGCGGTGTGAGATAAACACCACGCCGATGCCCTGCTGCTGTAAACGTCTGACCACAGCAAACAGGCGCTCGCTTTCGTGGGCGTCCAGCGGCGCAGTGGGCTCATCAAGAATTAAAAAACGGCAGTGATGGGACAACGCCCGCGCCAGCAAAATCTGCTGCTTTTCCGCAAGCGAACAGCTGTCAATAACGCGGCGTACGTCAAGAGAGACGTCCAGCTGCGCCAGGGCCTGTCTCGCCTGCTGGCGCAGCGTACGCCAGCTGAAACGATGTCCCGGCTGCGCCAGCGTATCGAGCATGATGTTCTCGGCAATGGTTAATCCCGGGATCAGCGCCACATCCACTTCCTGCTGTACCAGATGGATCCCCAGCCGTTTGGCGTCCAGCGGCTCGCGGATCGTCACCGGCTGGTTATTAATGCAGATCTCACCTTCATAACGTTCGTGCGTTCCGCACAGCACCGCCATCAGCGTTGATTTCCCCGCGCCATTGGCGCCGGTCAGGGCATGCACCGATCCGCCGGTTAGGGTGAAATTCACGCGCGACAGGGCCTGAAAGCCGGAAAAGGCCAGGCTGATACCGCGCATCTCAAGGCGACTGGAAACCATCCGCGTAAATCCTTCATTACTCTTCTGATTTAGCGAATTTTTCACAGCTCCGGTTGACTGACAACGACGGAAAAGGCATAAGTTAAAGCGAAATATTATTAGCCATCCGGATGTCCAGACATAACATCGGGTTAGCGCTTGCTAAAAAAGGACACCTTCATGAGCACCACCGATATCCGCGTCGTACCTGGCCCGGCGAACTACTTTTCCCATTCCGGAAGCCTTGCGCGTCTGAATGACTTCTTTACCCCGGAACAGCTTTCCCGCGCGGTGTGGATTTACGGCGAGCGCGCCATCGAAGGTGCGCGCCCTTTCCTGCCGGAGAGCTTTAACGCGCCGGGGGCGAAACACCTGCTGTTTAAAAGCCACTGCAGCGAGCGTGACGTCACCCACCTGGTGCATGAAGCCGGCAGCGAGGCGAGCGTGGTGATTGGCGTTGGCGGCGGTGCGCTGCTCGATACCGCCAAAGCGGTGGCTCGCCGTCTGGGTATCCCGGTAGTGGCAATTCCAACCATCGCCGCCACCTGTGCGGCATGGACGCCACTTTCCGTCTGGTACAACGACGCCGGTCAGGCGCTGCAGTTTGAGATTTTCGACGACGCCAACTTCCTGGTGCTGGTCGAGCCGCAAATCATTCTCAACGCCCCGGCGGAGTACCTGCTGGCGGGGATTGGCGATACGCTGGCGAAATGGTATGAAGCGGTGGTGCTCGCGCCTCGGCCTGAAGACCTGCCGCTGACCGTGCGGCTGGGCATTAACGGCGCGCTGGCAATCCGCGACGTGCTGCTGGCGCACAGCGAGGAAGCGCTGGCTGACCAGCAGCGCGGCGAACAAACCCAGGCATTCAGGGACGTGGTGGATGCCGTTATTGCCGGTGGCGGGATGGTCGGCGGCCTGGGCGAGCGCTACACCCGCGTGGCGGCGGCGCATGCAGTGCATAATGGCTTAACCGTGCTGCCGCAAACGGAAAAATACCTGCACGGTACCAAGGTGGCCTACGGCATCCTGGTGCAAAGCGCTCTGCTCGGTCAGGAGGACGTGCTGGCACAGCTTATCTCGGCGTATCAGCGTTTCAACCTGCCGACCACGCTTCGCGCGCTGGAGGTCGATATCCATAACCGCGAGGAACTGGATAAGGTCATTGCTCATACCCTGCGCCCGGTAGAGTCGATTCATTATCTGCCGGTGACGTTAACGCCTGAGGTTCTGCGCGCGGCGTTTGAGAAGGTGGAATACTTCAGCCGTTAATCGCCCCGAGGAACTATACCTAATGATGATTCTCACCACTCTCGCAACGAGGTCATCATGCAGATCGATTTAACAGGTAAGAAGGCGCTGGTTACCGGCGCCAGCCGTGGGTTGGGTCGCGCTATCGCGCTGTCGCTGGCGCGCGCCGGTGCCGACGTGGTTATTACGTATGAAAAATCTGCCGATAAAGCCCAGGCGGTTGCCGATGAAATTAAGGCGCTTGGGCGGCACGGTGAAGCGGTGCAGGCCGACAGCGCCAGTGCGCAGGCCATTCAGAATGCCGTCACCCATGCGGCGCGCGCCCTCGGCGGGCTGGACATTCTGGTCAACAACGCCGGGATCGCGCGCGGCGGCCCGCTGGAGTCCATGACGCTGGCGGACATTGACGCCCTGATCAACGTCAATATTCGAGGGGTGGTCATCGCTATTCAGGAGGCTCTGGTGCATATGTCTGACGGCGGGCGCATCATTAACATTGGCAGCTGTCTGGCTAACCGCGTGGCCATGCCGGGCATTGCCGTTTACTCAATGACGAAGTCCGCCCTCAACTCTCTTACCCGCGGCCTGGCGCGCGATTTAGGCCCGCGCGGCATCACCGTTAACCTGGTCCATCCAGGCCCTACCAACAGCGACATGAATCCGGAGGATGGAGAGCAGGCGGAAGCTCAGCGCCAGATGATTGCCCTCGGTCACTACGGCCAGCCGGAGGATATCGCCGCGGCGGTCACCTTCCTTGCCAGCCCGGCCGCCGGACAGATCTCCGGCACAGGGCTGGACGTGGACGGCGGTCTGAACGCCTGATCGCACATTCTCTGCAAGCCTCTGTCGCGCGGCAGAGGCGTTTGAAGCCGCCTCGAGGGAATGCGTTTTGCCTCTTATCGGCGTTTATTCTCCGCTCTACAGTACCCCATAAGAAATTCGGAATTTATCTAATAGTCTTATTATTTCCTTATATTTTGTGTGGGCGTACAGTGGAGGTACGGATGAAGATTGTCTGGTCCAACGGTGCAAAGAAGGCGTTTTCAAAGATTGACGAGCGGTATCAGCGACGCATTGAGGTAAAGCTTGCTGAGCTGGATGACCGTTCCGCTCCCCGGCCCGATATCAAAAAAATATCGGCGACAGAAGATCATTTCCGGCTACGCGTTGGCGATTACCGCATCATCTATACGCTTCGGGACGATCCCGATGACCATTGTTATGTTTTGGCCATCAAGCGTAGAACTTCAACGACTTACCTGCATGAGGAGAGTGCAACCTATGGCTGTACAGCTAATCAAGGACGATAACGGGAAAACGCAGTACGTCGTTATTCCCTATCACGAATATTTTCGTATGCTCTTACAGATGGCAGAAATTGACGACGAAACCGACGACGACCTGGAGGATATTGAAGTCGAACACGATAGTCTGGATGACGTTGAGCTTCCTGGCGAGGTTTGCAGCATCATGACCTGGCAGAACGTCAGCCTGCAGGCCGCATGGCGCATCCTGCGCGGCATGTCCCAGCAGGAGGTGGCAGAGAAACTTGGCATCAGCCAGTCCGCCATGTCACAGCTGGAAGCGCTGGACTCTCGCCCGCAAAAGCGTACCCGCGAAAAACTCGCGGCACTTTACGGCTGTAAGCAGGAACAGATCAGCCTCTATTTACCGAAAGAGGGTTAACAGCACTTCGCCCCGCCCTTGCCGCCGTAGCGGGCGTCCTGGCGATCGCGGAAAAATTCTTCATAGTTCATTGGCGTCTGGTCCGGATGGTTGACGCGCATATGCTCGACGTAATTGTCGTAATCCGGTACGCCGATCATCATTTTGGCGGCCTGGCCCAGGTACTTACCTGCTTTGGAAAGGGTGTCGAACATAATTCTCATCTCACAGGAAAAGTAGGCCGGGTAAGGCGAAGCCGTCACCCGGCACAAAGGTTAATGCGCCCCTTTCGCCTGGGTGACTATCGTTTCCAGGTTTTCAGGCATTGGCTCATACGGTGTCTCTTTCGCCGTCGGCTTGTCTTCTTTCAGCGCCGCCAGCGCGGTCTTCAGAGAATACAACGCCAGCACCACGACCACCACCATAAAGAAGATGGTCAGCCCGGCATCCAGACGGTTGTTAAAGACCAGCTGCGACAGCTGTGATTCCGTGTACTGCGCCGGGATCTTGCCGCTGTCGATCATCGCCTGGAACTTGTTGGCAATCGCCAGGAAGCCCACTTTATTGTCCGGACTGAAGGCTTTCTGCCAGCCCGCCGTCAGGGTACAAATCAGCAGCCAGGCCGTTGGTACCAGCGCCACCCACGCATAACGCTGGCGTTTCATCTTAAACAGCACCACTGCACACAGCATCAGCGCCATGCCTGCCAGCATCTGGTTGGCAATCCCGAACAGCGGCCACAGGGTGTTAATCCCCCCCAGCGGGTCGACCACGCCCTGATGCAGGAAGTAGCCCCACGCCAGCACGCACAGGGCTGTCGCCAGCAGGTTCGCCGGTAACGACTCAGTACGCTTCAGGTTCGGGGAGATCACCCCCAGCAGATCCTGCAGCATAAAGCGCGCCGCACGGGTTCCCGCATCCACCGCCGTCAGGATAAACAGCGCTTCAAACAGAATGGCGAAGTGATACCAGAACGACACATCCATCAGCCCGCCCAGCGCACCGTGAAGGATATACGCCATACCGACCGCAAGCGTAGGCGCACCGCCCGCTCGCGAGATAATGGACTGCTCGCCCACTTCACTGGCGATAGTCGTCAACGTATCAGGGGTAATCGCAAAGCCCCAGCCGCTCACCACCTGCGCGGCAGACGCCACAACGTCAGCGGTGCCCGCCGGCGCCAGAACCGCCATCGGGCTGTTCATCGCGAAGTAGACGCCCGGGTCGATAACGCAGGCGGAGACCAGCGCCATAATCGCCACGAAAGACTCCATCAACATGCCGCCGTAACCAATCAGGCAGGCCTGATTTTCATTCGCCAGCATCTTCGGCGTAGTGCCGGAGGCGATCAGCGCGTGGAAGCCCGACACCGCACCGCAGGCGATGGTGATAAACAGGAACGGGAACAGGTTGCCGGTCCAGACCGGGCCGGTGCCGTCAATGAATTTGGTCAGCGCCGGCATGGTCAGGGTCGGGCGCATAATCAGAATGCCGATCGCCAGCCCGACAATGGTACCGATTTTCAGGAAGGTGGAGAGGTAGTCGCGCGGCGCCAGCAGCAGCCACACCGGCAGCACCGCCGCCACAAAGCCGTAACCCACCAGCATCCAGGTGAGCTGTACGCCGGTAAAGTCAAAGAACGGAGCCCAGGTCGGACTTTCCGCTACCCAGCCGCCGGAGATAATGGCGAATACCAGCAGCACCAGACCAATGACCGACACCTCACCAATGCGTCCCGGACGCAGGTAACGAATGTAGATCCCCATAAAGATGGCCAGTGGAATGGTGAACGCGACGGTGTAGGTCCCCCATGGGCTGTGGGTCAGCGCTTTCACCACGATCATCGCCAGCACAGCAAGGATGATCACCATGATCATAAAGGTCGCCACCAGCGCAATCACCCCGGCGGTGGCCCCCATCTCCTCTTTCACCAGTTCGCCCAGCGAACGGCCGTCGCGGCGGGTGGAGACGAACAGCACCATAAAGTCCTGCACCGCCCCTGCCAGCACCACGCCGGCGAGGATCCAGATCATCCCCGGCAAATAGCCCATCTGCGCCGCCAGCACCGGCCCCACCAGCGGGCCCGCTCCGGCAATCGCCGCAAAATGGTGACCGAACAGCACTTTCTTGTCCGTCGGAACGTAGTCCAGCCCGTCGTTATGGCGAACGGCGGGGGTCATGCGCGTGGCGTCAACCGCTAAAACGTTCTTCGCGATATAGCGGCCATAAAAACGGTACGCGATCAGGTAAATGCAGACGGAGGCAACGACGATCCACAGCGCGTTGATCTGTTCCCCCCGGTTGAGGGCGATATAACCCAGGGCAAAGGCTCCCACAACGGAGAGCCCTGCCCATAAAAGGTGTTTCCCTGAGTTGTTCATAATGGTGATCCGTTGTTGTGAAACAGTGAGATGTTACATTTTGTTTCTAGAACAACAGCGAAAATTTAACAACTTTGAAACGCAATAATGCGTGGTCAAACCAGACATTTACACCACATTGTTAAGCCGATCACTTTCGTACCGTCACCGGTCACACTTTTGCCTTTTTCGTCCCGCCCCGGCCTTACGGGATGATTTGTATCATTTTTTTTGCCCACAACCCCGCCAGAATGACCCTGCGCAATCGCGTGCATACAAGGAAAAGGATATGAACAGTTCAGTACCTCAGGATAGTAAGGTCGGGCCCGGCGCGTACTTCGCCCTGGCGTTTGCAGCCGTATTCTTCTCTGGCCTGTTGGGCGGGAAAGAGTGGTACGGCGTGTTTGATTTCACCACCCTTAACGGTGCGTTTGGCAAAGTGGTCAGTAAAGCCAGCCTGGAGGATGGCACTCTGACGACGGCCAGCAGCGCCTTTCGCGGCACAGGCGGCAGCGGTGCGATGGACGGCTTTCTCTTCGCGCTCGGTCTCATTCCGGCCGTGATGTTTGCGCTTGGGATGATCAACGTGCTGGAGCACTACGGCGCCCTGCGTGCCGCCCGCAAGCTCTTAACCCCGCTGCTGCGCCCCCTGCTGGGCATTCCCGGCACCACCGGGCTGGCGCTGATAGGCAGCTTGCAAAGCACCGACGTGGGCGCGTCCCTCACCCGAAACCTGTCTGATGAAGGGCAAATCAGCGAAAAAGAGAAAGATGTCTTCGCCATGTTCCAGTTTTCCGCCGGGGCGATGATCACCAACTTTTTCTCCTCCGGCGCCATCCTCTTTACGCTGGTGGCCGTCGACGGCACGGCTGCCGTTCCCACCTCCATCGGCGCCTGCATCGCTGTGATGTTCATCATGAAAATCGTGGGGGCAAATCTGCTGCGTTTGCTCCTCTCTTGCACTGCTAAAGGAGACGCCGCATGAGTGCTCCACAATCCAACCCGGTTATCACTGATGTCTTCGTCGAGGGGGCACGCAAAGGCTGGAGCATTGCCACCAGCAGCACCCTGCCCAACGTGGTAATGGCGTTTATCATCATCAAAGCGCTGGAGATCACCGGCGCGCTAAAAGGACTGGGGATGCTCTTCGCCCCGCTGATGGGGCTGTTTGGCCTGCTGGGCGAAGCCGCCGCTGTGCTGATTGGCGGCTGGATGTCGATGGGCGGTGGGATAGGCGTCGCCATTGGCCTGTTTGATAAGGGCATTCTCACCGGCGAGCACCTGGCGATTCTGGCGCCTGCCATCTACCTGATGGGCTCGCAGGTGCAGTACCTGGGCCGCATTCTGGGGGTGATCGGCACCCGCGCCAGGCGCATTCCGCTGATGATCGCCATCTCGGTAGTCAACGCATTCTTAGCCATGCTGCTGATGCGCATTATTCTCTGAACAGGACGTGAACATGAATCTTGACCATTACATCGAAGAACTGAAAAGCCTGGTGAACGTAGACTGTGGAACCCAGACGATTGCAGGCGTCGCCACCGTGGCAGCCATTATGCAGCAGCTCTGGCAGCGCGAGGGCTGGCATACCGAACAGGTGAACCTGGGCGACAAGGTGGGTCCCGGCGTTTTCGTCAGCAACAAGCCGCAGGCACAACAGTTTGACGTGCTGCTGGTGGGCCATCTGGACACCGTGTTTGCCCCCGGTACTGTGGCCGGGCGCCCGCTGAGCGAGGACGATACTCGTCTGTACGGCCCCGGCGTCTCGGATATGAAGAGCGGATTGCTGAATATTTTATGGGCAATGCGCGAACTGGACACCGCTGACAAAGAACGTCTGGCGATAGCCGTGGCGATGAACCCGGACGAAGAGACGGGTTCCGTCTATTCCCACGAATGGATTGGCGCGCTGGCAAAACGCTCCCGCTGCGTGCTGGTCTGCGAAGCCGCCCGCGCCGACGGCTCGCTGGTGAAAGCGCGGAAAGGCATGGCGGGCTATCACCTCACCTTTAGCGGCGTGGCGGCGCATGCGGGTAACGACCCGGAAAAGGGCCGCTCGGCGATCGCCGCCCTGGCGAACAGCGTTATCGCCATTAATGCCCTGACGAACTGGGATCGCGGTACCACGCTGAACGTTGGAGTGATACAGGGCGGCAGCGCGGCCAACGTGGTGGCCGATAAAGCTGTGGCCGAACTGGACGTCCGCTTCTGGGAAAACGATGAGTACGACCGGGTAAATCAGGCGCTGGAGGCGTTATGTGAAAAAGGCTTTTTAGACGGCGTGACCACCACGCTGACGCGGGTCAACCACAAACCGGCGATGGCAGCAAGCGTTGCAACGCAGGCGCTGATGCATCAGGTTGAAGCGGCGGGGAAAGCGGAAGGTATCGCCATTACCTGGCAGGCGGTTGGCGGCGGCAGCGATGCCAACCACACCGCGGCGCTCGGCATCCCGACGCTTGACGGCTTCGGGCCCGTTGGCGCCGGGTTCCACAGCCCCGCGGAGTGGCTGGATAAAGCGTCCATAGCGCCGAGAATTCGGTTACTTAAGCGCGTCGTTTCAATGCTCTAATTTTGCACGACACTGTCCCCTCTCCCTGTGGGAGAGGGTTAGGGTGAGGGCAACAGGCCGCACAACACTAACCCAGCACCATCGTACTCAACCGGCAGGTACAGCACCGCCGTCCCTGCTCGTCGAAGACCACAATCTCCCAGCTCTGGCTGGAACGCCCCAGATGAAGCGGCTGACACACCCCGCGCACCTTACCGTGCGACACCGCGCGATGATGGGTGGCGTTAAGTTCCGTTCCCACCACGCTCTGCCCGTCCCGGGTCATCAGAAACCCGGCCATCGAGCCGAGCGTTTCCGCCAGCGCCGTCGAGGCCCCGCCATGCAGCAGACCAAACGGCTGGTGGGTACGTGCGTCCACCGGCATCTCCGCTTCCAGCGTGTCGTCACCGAGGCGGGTATAGACGATGCCAAGATGCGCCACCAGGGTGTTCAGGCTGGTCGCGTTCAGTTCATCGAGGGATAAATGACGTTTCCAGATCATTACGCCCCCAGCGTGGAGCCACCGTCCACCACGATATCCTGCAGGGTGATATGGCTGGCGGCATCGGAGGCGAGGAACAGCACCGTACTGGCAATCTCCTGCGGACGGGCGATTTTGCCGAGCGGAATGCCGAGCTTAAACTGCGCGCCAAAGCCGCGAATACGCTGCTGCTCCGCATCGTCGCTTTTCCACAGCGTGCGCTGCATATCGGTGTCTGTTGAACCCGGCGACACCAGGTTGCAGCGCACGCCGCTGGACGCCAGCTCCAGTCCGACGGTCAATGCCAGGCTTTTCAGCGCCGCTTTCGAGGCGCCGTAGGCGCTCATGCCAATGCGCGGGGTATGCGCCGCATCCGAAGCCACCGTCACAATTGCCCCGCCCTGCTGACGGCGAAACTGGCCCATCGTCTGCTGGAACAGGTTAAACGCGCCGCCAACGTTGACCGCGAAGGTCTGCTGCCAGTCCGCCGACGAGAGCTGGTCGGTTGCCCCCATCCGCAGAATACCGGCCGCGTTAACCAGTACGTCCAGACGTTCAACGGTAGTGAGCAAACGACCACACACCTCGCTGACCTGCGCATCATTCGCCACGTCCAGCGCTTCGGTCGCAAAAGGATAATCGCCCAGCGGAAACGCCAGGTCGAACCCGGTTACCTGTGCGCCCGCCTCAGCGAACGCCAGCGCCGTCGCATAGCCAATGCCTTTACCCGCCCCCGTCACCCAGACGGTTTTACCGGTGAAGTCAAATCCCATTACAGCACCTCGCGGGAGAGCAGCGCCCACCAGGCGTCGAGAGTGGGATTTTTGGCCAGCATCACGAAATCAATGTCGCCATGCACTTTGCGCCAGCGGGCGGCCAGCGCCATCATGCGCACCGAGTCCAGACCGTAGTCGATCAGGTTTTCGTCATCCATCGGCTCGTCGGACTCGTCCAGCAGCGGCAGGATCATCTCACGCAGCGCGGCTTTTGAGGGCGGAACCGACGGCAGCAGCTCGTCGGTCATTACCACGCGGCCAGAGCGCCCGGCCACGTAGTTCAGCGACATCAGATGCTCATCGCGGGTAAAATCCGCCAGCGCGTCGGCAATAAAGAACGGTTTGATGTCGCGCATAAAGGCATCGGTGGCAGTGGTCATGCAGCCGATGTGGGCGTACACACCGGTAATCAGCAGCTGGTTGCGGCCCGTCTCTTTCAGCATCTGCTCCAGCGGCGAGCGATGAAACGCGCTGTAGCGCCACTTCACCAGCACGGTGTCCGCTTCGTCCGGCGTTAGCTGAGAGACGATACGCTGCTGCTCCGGCGAGCGGGTCAGGCCCGGCCCCCACATGTCGTTGAGCAGCGCGCGGTCTTCATCACTCTGCTCTTTCGGCTGGGCGGTGTAGTACACCGGAATATGATGCGCTTTGCAGTACGCGCGAAGTTTAGCGATGTTCGCCACCACCTGCTGCATCATCGCGCTGTTTTCGCCCCAGAAGTTCAGGAAGTATTCCTGCATATCGTGGATCAACAGCGCGGCGCGTTCAGGTTCAAAGGCCCAGTTCACTTTACTGGTTGGCAGCTCTGCGGCAGTTGGCAGCGCGTAAGCGGTTAATTTTGGGATAGTCATACTCTGTTCCTCAGCCCCGGGCGCGTTCAGCCAGCCACAGGCGCAACTGTTTCTTATCGACTTTGCCGACCGGCGTCAGCGGGAGCGCATCCACGCTCTCCACGCGGTCCGGCAGCTTGAATTCGGCAACGCCCTGCTCGCGCAGGAAGCGACGCACCTCGACCGCGCGCAGGGGTTGTTTCACCACCAGATACGCACAGCTCTTCTCGCCAAGCAGGCTGTCCTCCATGCTCACCAGCGCGGCGTGGATCACCGCCTCGTGGCGCAGCAGCAGGTTCTCGATCTCTTCGGCGGCGATCTTCTCGCCGCCGCGGTTGATCTGATCTTTCTCACGCCCCTGCACGGTGATGTAGCCCTGCTCGTCGATGGCGATCAGATCGCCCGAGCAGTAAAAACCCTCAACGTCGAAGGCGCTGGCGTTGTGTTCCGGGCTGTTAAAATAGCCGCGGAAGGTATAGGGCCCGCGCGTCATCAGACGACCGACTTCCCCGCGCGGAAGCGGGTTGCCGTGCTCGTCCGCGACCCACACTTCATCATCCGGGCACATCGGGCGGCCCTGCGTGTTGATGATGCGCTCCAGCGCGTCGTCGAGGGCGGTGTAGTTCACCAGCCCTTCCGCCATGCCGAACACCTGCTGCAGCTGGCAGCCAATCTCCGCCGGAATACGCGCCGCGAGCGTGGCGGAAAGACGCGCACCGCCCACCTGCAGCAATTTGAGAGACGTCAACTGCGCGTTGCCCACCCCGTCGGCGATGGCCTGCAGCCACAGGCTGACCGCCGGAGGAACCAGCGAGGTGACGGTAATCTGATGCTGTTCAATCAGCGGGAAGCAGAGCGTGGCGCTCGGATCGCTCGCCAGCACCACGCAGCCGCCCGCGGTAAAGACCCCTAACGATCCCGGCGAGCTCATGGCGTAGTTATGCGCCGCAGGCAGCGCGTTGAGGTAGCGAGTGTCGGCGGTAATGCCGCAAATTTCGTTGCTGCGGCGGATGCTGTAGTCGTAATCGTTGTGCGTGCGCGGGATGAGCTTGGGCGTGCCGGTGCTGCCGCCGGAAAGCTGGAAGAAGGCCACTTCATCGGCGGGCGTCGGGTTGGCAATAAAATTATCCGCCGGGCGGGAGATCGCCGCCTCCAGGGCATGCTCACCCCTGTCACCGCGTAGCAGGACGACGCGTACCGAACGGTGTTCATCCACGAAAGCATTGAGGAAATCATCGCCTGCGAACAGCGCGTGGTCGCGGTCGGCAATCAGCACGGCGGGTTTGATTTGCACAGCGTAGGCATTCAGCTCGCTGCGCTGGTGGCTAAAGAGCGCGTTAACCGGCGCGACGCCAATTTGCAGCAGCGCGAAGAAAGTCATGTAGAACTCGGCCACGTTGCCAAGCTGCACCAGCGCCGTCTCGCCGCGCTGCAACCCGCGCGCCTGAAGCGCTGAGGCCAGGTTGTTCACGGCCTGATTAAACGCGCGGTAGGTCACGCGACGTTCGCCATCGATAATCGCCACCGCATCGCTGTCCGCGCGATCGGTCAGGATGTGGGTTAACGGCAGATCCTGCCAGTAGCCTTTTTCTCGGTAGCGCCGGGCGAACGCCTCAGGCCAGCGGGTAAAGGGAATGGTCATCAGTCTTCCTTAGTGCAAACCAAAAACATTGAGCATGGTGGAGAGCTTCACACCGGTTTCACGCCACTCGCCCACCGGGGAGGAGGCAGGCACAATGCCCGCACCGGCAAACAGGCGAACGCGATTTTTATGCAGCCGCGCGCAGCGGATGGTCACCACCCACTCGCCGTTGCCTTCGCTGTCGCACCAGCCAACGATGCCGCCGAACAGTTCGCGGTCGAACGGCTCCAGCTCGGCAATCAGCGCTTTTGCCGCCTGATGCGGGAAACCGCTCAGGGCTGGCGTCGGGTGCAACAGGCAGGCCAGGGTCAGGGCGTTCTCGTTCTCGTTTTCGCGCGCCTCGCCTTCCACGGGCGTCGCCAGGTGCCACAGCGTCGGCGTGGTGATCAACTGCGGAGAGTCCGGCATGCTGAGGTGATGGCTCCGGGGCGCGAGAATGGCTTTCATCGCCTGGGTCACGAGGTCGTGCTCGTGGCGGTCTTTTTCGGAGGCCAGCAGCTTATTGCCCGCTTCACGATCCAGCACATCGTCCGGCTGGCGGCGCGCCGAGCCTGCCAGCGGCAGCGAACTAAAGTGCGCGCCCTCTTTGCGCAGCAGCAGCTCCGGGCTTGCCCCGAGCAGCACCCCGCCGTCTTCCAGCGGCACGTGAAAGTTAAAGCTCGCCGGGTTCTGGGCGATAAGACGCTCCATCAGGGCGCCGCTGTCCATCGGCTTGTCGGTCGCGATATCAATCAGGCGCGACAGCACCACTTTGTTCACCTGCGGCGTGGCGGTGAGCGACGCGGCGCGGGCGACCATCTCTTCAAACACGGGCTGCGGCGGGATCTCGGTGCGTTGTTCCACCTTCAGCGTCTGCGAGCCGGAAAAATAGCGCGCGGACTGCTGACGAGCAGGACGGGAAAAGGTCTGCCAGTGCTGCGGAATAAACAGCGATGAGGGCTTGCGGGTATCGAACGGGATCGCCCCAACCATCACCGGGTGAGCGATACCGCTGGCTTTGGCATTCCGGAAGGCCTGGGCTAATTTTTGCTGGAAATGACCCGTCGGATCGTCGCCGCCGACGGCGGGCTCATTGAAGCGGGAAAAGCAGCCTGACGTGGTAAAGCTGCGGTAAGGCGACATAAAGAAAAAGCGGTCTGATTGCAGCGTGCTTGCGGTGTGCTGAACTTCCTCAGCCAGGGACGTATCCATATCATCCTCCTCAAAATGATAAAAGAAGCAATAATGATTATCATTTATATTTTCGTCGGCTAACCTAATCCCACATCGCTTCGCTGTCAACCGTCGGGCAAATAACTTGTGCGACAAAAACTTGCATCCCTGCGCAGCAACCTTGAAAATGAGAAGCATTATCTTCAACAAAAACAGGATACCGCGCTGTGAGATGCCCTGCCGTTTACCGTACTCCCCTGCTTTTATTGGGACTTTTTGTTTTAGGACTTAACTCAGCCACCGCCGCCGACTGGCCCCGCCAGGTGACCGACAGCCGCGGCGTGCATACCCTGGAGAGCAAGCCGACGCGTATTGTCTCCACCAGCGTGACCTTAACCGGCTCCCTGTTGGCGATTGACGCCCCGGTCGTCGCCAGCGGTGCAACCGCGCCCAACAACCGCGTGGCGGACGCGCAGGGATTCCTGCGCCAGTGGGGGGATATTGCGAAACAGCGCAAGGTCGCACGGCTGTATATCGGCGAGCCGAGCGCCGAAGCGGTGGCAGCCCAGATGCCGGACCTGATTTTGATCAGCGCGACCGGCGGGGATTCCGCCCTGGCGCTGTACGACCAGCTCTCCGCCATCGCCCCGACGCTTGTCATCAACTACGACGACAAAAGCTGGCAGGAACTGCTGACCCAGCTCGGTACTATTACGGGTCAGGAAAAGCAGGCCGCTGGGCGCATTGCCGCATTTGATAAACAGCTTGCGCAGGTGAAGCAGCAGATGACACTGCCGCCGCAGCCGGTGAACGCCATCGTCTACACCGCCGCCGCGCACAGCGCCAATTTGTGGACCGCGGAATCGGCCCAGGGCAAGCTTTTGCACCAGCTGGGCTTTACGCTGGCAGACTTGCCTGTCGGGCTGCATACCTCAAAAAGCCAGGGCAAACGCCACGACATTATTCAGTTAGGGGGGGAAAGCCTGGCGACGGGGCTCAACGGCGAAGGGCTGTTTGTGTTTGCCGGGGACGAGAAAGACGTCGACGCGATTTATGCCAACCCGCTGCTGGCGCATCTGCCAGCGGTGAAGAACAAGCGCGTCTGGGCGCTGGGAACCGAGACTTTCCGTCTGGACTATTACAGCGCGATGCGGGTGTTAGACAGATTGAATACATTGTTTAAGTAGGTATTTTCCCTCCCTCTCCCTGTGGGAGAGGGCCGGGGTGAGGGCATCAGGCCGCACCGTTATTAAACACAACCTCCTGCCTGAATCGGCGCAATTCTGCCAACGACATCAATAAGATCCCGCCAATAGCGGCTAATACAAACCCGCTGCTGCTCGCCGATGCCACCGGGGTCATTATCGTCCCCAGGCCGCCGAGGATCGCCGCACCAATGGCATCGCCCGTCACGTTCTGCGCGGTCCACAGGCCGTTAATGCGCCCCAGCATCCCTTCCGGCGTCTGGGTCTGGATCAGGGTGTACTGTAACAGCGAGCTGATAGCGCTCAGCCAGCCGAAAATCACCAGGCACATCACGCCCAGCGCCCACACCGGCATCAGGCTGAAGAAGCCAATGGCGATAAACGAGGCCAGCGTGGCAAGCAGCATAATCAATCCCGGACGCGCGGTCTGCGCCAGGTTGCCGCTGGTCAGCGCACCGCACGCCGCGCCGAACGGAATGGCGGCGTAGAGAATGCCTATCTCCGAAGCGCTCATCTGCCACTCGCCCGCCAGTGCCGGGTACAACACGCGCACCGCACTCGCCATGGTCAGCAGGCCACCGAGCAGCGCAATCCCGCCGATCAGCGGGTTGCTGAACAGAAAACGAATGGCCGCCATCAGTGATTTCAGCGGATGCTCGCGCGGCTGCGGCGGCGGGGGCAGAAGCGGCAGGCGCAGCAGCGTCAGCGTGGTGATAAACGTGCCCGCCGCTGCCAGCCCGTAGTTCCAGGCCACGTTACCCGTTGCCAGCAGCAGGCCGCCGACCATAGGCGAAATCACCGAACCCAGACGGACGGTGAGCATGGTGATCGCCCCGGCCTGCATCAGGTTTTCGCGCCCCACCAGCGCAGGCGTGGCCGCCAGCAACGCCGTCACGCCTAGCGAGGCAAAGAAACCGTCCCACAGGCCAAGCGCGTAAATGGCCATCAGCGACGGCTCAGGCAGCAAGGCGTTCAGACACAACCCGACGAACCCCACCCCGCAGGTGCCGCGCGCCAGCAGGATCAGCTTTTTACGCTCGTAGCGGTCCGCCAGCACGCCGCCGACCATCAGGCCGATAAACATCGCCCCACCGGTTAAGGTGACCGAAAGGCCCACCAGCCAGCTGGAGTGCGTCATGGTCTGGATCTGTACCGGCACGGCCACGCCGAGCAGGCCGAGGGACAAAATGGAGATAAAGCGGGCGATAAACACAGCGCGATACGCCGGGTGTGTTTTAAGCAGGCCGAGGTTGAGCAGCCAGGATTTTTGATTCATGACAAAGCCTTGAGTGTAATTCTACCCTTTCCATGGGCGCACATGCTAACATAGCCAAATAAGATAGATAACGATAATCACTATCATTATCAAATCATGGATGTTGCTATGTCGTTTTCCTCTTCTTCGGTGCGCGCCCTTGCCGTGCCCGTTTTATTGCTGCTGTTAATTCTGGCGATTGCACTCAGCCTGCTGGTCGGCGCGAAGCCGCTGCCTGCATCCATTATCGTTGATGCACTCACCGGCACCTGCCAGAGCGCCGACTGCGTTATCGTGCTCGACGCCCGCCTGCCCCGTACGCTCGCCGGGCTGCTGGCCGGTGGCGCACTCGGTCTTGCCGGTGCGCTGATGCAAACCCTCACCCGTAACCCACTGGCAGACCCCGGCATTCTCGGCGTTAACGCCGGAGCCAGCTTTGCCATCGTGCTCGGCGCGGCGCTGCTCGGTTTGACCTCGCCATCTGAACAACTGGTGATGGCCTTCTGCGGCGCGCTGGCCGCCTCGCTGGTGGTGGCGTTTACCGGCAGCCAGGGCGGCGGCCAGTTGAGTCCGGTTCGCTTAACGCTGGCAGGCGTGGCGCTCGGCGCGGTGGTGGAAGGGCTATCCAGCGGCATCGCCCTGCTCAACCCGGACGTCTACGATCGGCTGCGTTTCTGGCAGGCCGGCTCGCTGGATATCCGCACGCTGGACACCTTAAAAGTGGTGGCGATCCCGGTGGTTATCGCCGCCGCCGTGGCGCTGTTTTTAAGCCGTGCGCTGAACAGCCTGAGTCTCGGGAGCGACACCGCCACCGCGCTCGGCAACCGCGTGGCGCGGACCCAGCTGACGGGATTACTGGTCATCACCGTTTTGTGCGGCAGTGCGACGGCGGTTGTCGGCCCGATAGCCTTTATCGGCCTGATGATGCCGCACATGGCGCGCTGGCTGGTGGGGGCGGATCACCGCTGGTCGCTGCCGGTGACGCTGCTGGCAACGCCCGCCCTGCTGCTGGTGGCCGATGTTGTGGGTCGTCTTCTGGTACCCGGCGAGCTGCGCGTCTCGGTGGTAAGCGCCTTTATCGGTGCGCCGGTGCTGATCTTCCTCGTGCGCCGTAAACGCGGAGGTGCTGCATGATGGTCCCGTCCCGTCGTTTAATGACCAGCGTCGCACTGCTGCTTATCGCCATTCTGCTGCTGGCGGTCTGGAGCCTGCGCAGCGGCGCGGTCACGCTCGATTTTACTCAGGTCTTTAACGCCCTGCTCGGCAGCGCACCGCGCAACCTCTCCCTGGTGGTCACCGAGTGGCGACTGCCGCGCGTGGCGATGGCGATTCTGGTGGGCGCGGCGCTCGGCGTCAGCGGTGCGATATTCCAGTCGCTGATGCGCAACCCGCTCGGCAGCCCGGACGTGATGGGCCTCAATACCGGCGCCTGGAGCGGCGTGCTGGTGGCGATGGTGCTGTTTGGTCAGCACCTGACGGCCATCACCTTTACGGCGATGGCGGGCGGCATTCTCACGTCTCTGCTTATCTGGGCGCTTGCCTGGCGCAACGGTATCGACACCTTCCGCCTGATCATCATCGGTATCGGCGTGCGCGCCATGTTGATGGCGTTTAATACCTGGCTGCTGCTGCAGGCCTCACTGGAAACCGCGCTCTCCGCCGGGCTGTGGTACGCCGGCTCGCTCAACGGCCTGACCTGGGGCAAAACCTGGCCCGCCGCGCCATTGATTGTGCTGATGTTTATTGCCGCGCTGCTGCTGGTGCGGCGCATGCGGCTGCTGGAGATGGGCGACGACAGCGCCTGCGCGCTGGGTGTCGGCGTTGAGCGCTCGCGCCTGATGCTGATGCTGGTGGCGGTCTTGCTGACCGCAGCCGCTACGGCCATCGCCGGGCCAATCTCATTTATCGCCCTGGTGGCACCGCATATCGCCCGTCGTCTTAGCGGCACCGCGCGCTGGGGTCTGACCCAGGCGGCGCTTTGCGGTGCGGTGCTGCTGCTGGCCGCGGATCTCTGCGCCCGGCAGCTGTTTATGCCTTATCAACTGCCGGTGGGCGTCGTGACCGTCAGCCTCGGCGGGATTTACCTCATCGTCTTGCTCGTTCAGGAGTCACGCAAGAAATGACCGATACCACCTCCCGCCTGCGCGGCGAAAACCTCACCCTCGGCTACGGCAAAAAAATCATTGCCCGTGATTTAACCGTCGCGATCCCGGACGGCCATTTTACGGCAATCATCGGCCCGAACGGCTGCGGTAAATCGACACTGCTGCGCACGCTAAGCCGCCTGATGACGCCGGTTGAGGGCAGCGTGTTCCTCGACGGCGAGCAGATCCAGCGCTTCACCAGCAAAGAGGTGGCCAGGCGCATCGGATTGCTGGCGCAAAACGCCACCACGCCGGGAGACATCACGGTGCTGGAGCTGGTTTCGCGCGGGCGCTACCCGCACCAGCCGCTGTTTACCCGCTGGCGTAAAGAGGATGAGGAGGCGGTCAACCGCGCAATGCGGGCGACCGGGATTACCGATCTCGCGCTGCAAAGCGTGGACACCCTCTCCGGCGGGCAGCGCCAGCGGGCGTGGATCGCGATGGTGCTGGCGCAGGAGACCGCCATCATGCTGCTGGACGAACCGACGACCTGGCTGGATATCAGCCATCAGATTGACCTGCTGGAGCTGCTGAGTGAGCTGAACCGCACGCAGGGGTACACCCTGGCGGCAGTGCTGCATGATTTGAACCAGGCGTGCCGCTACGCCACGCATCTGATTGCGCTGCGCGACGGCGAGATTGTGGCGCAGGGCGCGCCGAAGGAGATTGTGACGCCAGAGCTGATCGCGCGGATCTACGGCATGCGCTGCATGATTATTGACGATCCAGTGGCGGGGACGCCGCTGGTGGTGCCGTTAGGTCGGCGGTAATTGCCGGGTGGCGTCTACGCCTTACCCGGCCTACACTCAGCTCCCGTAGGCCCGGTAAGCGCAGCGCCACCGGGCAGTTTCACTACCCCAAAATCTCCCTCAACACCGACCCAATCTTCTCAAACGCCTGCGGTGAAATGATATCCACGTGGGCGCAATCCTGGCTGTACACCTCCAGTTCACCCACCCATGGCGCCCACGCAACCTGCGGATCCTGCGTGCGCGTGCGCTCGGCCACAAACAGCGTCGCTTTACCCTCGAAGCGCGCACTGTGTGCCGTGGTGAGCAAGCGCACCGCGTCAGCGTAGTTGCCCTCAATGGCGCTAAACAGCTCGCTGGAGCCCTGTCCCTGCTGAGCGGCGATAAACGCCTGTCGCTCGCGCTCGATTTCCGCCAGCACTGCCGGGTCGAGGCCGTTCGCCTCTTTCTCTGCCCAGTTCTGGGTTTCCGGCGGCCAGGTATCCAGCAGGCCGAGGAACGCGACGGCTTCCCCCTGTGCGTGCAGACGCGCGGCAATGCCCTGCGCCAGCGTGCCGCCGAGGGAATAACCGAACAGGTAATACGGCCCCTGCGGCTGCTGCTTACGTAACGTAGACAGGTGGCGCTCAATCACACCATCCAGATCCGCACACTGCTGCATCGGCCCGTCCGGACGCGGCGACTGAATGCCGACGATTGACCAGCGCGGGCTGAGGTAGCGAGCCAGCACGCTAAACTGCCAGGCGAAGCCGGATGCCGGATGGAAGCAGAACAGCGTCGGGCCGTCGCCCTCACGCAGCGGCAGAAGCGTTTCATACCCCAGACGCTGCGCCTGCGCGTCGCTCATCGACGAGTCCAGCAGCGCGCTGAGCTTGCTGACCGTGGAGGCGACCATAATCTGCCCCGGCGTGACCTTGCGGGCAAACGTGCGGCTCAGCTGTGCCGCGAGGCGCATCGCCAGCAGCGAGTGGCCGCCAAGGGCAAAGAAGTCGGCTTCGGTATCGTTGACCTCGCAGCCCAGCAGCGCGGCAAACGCCTGCGCGACGCCGATTTCGGTTGCGCTTTCCGGCGCGCGACCGGATGTTTTACCGGTCAGTTCCGGCAGCGGCAGCACCTTACGGTCGAGCTTGCCGTTGGCGCTTAACGGCAGCGCGCTGATTTGCAGCAGCACCACCGGCACCATATGCGGCGGCAGCTGTGCTTTGAGCGATGCCAGCAGCACGTCGCGATCCAGCGGCAGACCCGATTCAGAAACCACATACCCCACCAGCTGGCGCGCATCGCCGCCCGTCGCCGCCGCCTGATTGAACACGCAGGCGTGCGCCACGGCCTGGGCCACGTCCGGCAGCGACAGCAGCGCCCGGTCGATTTCACCGAGCTCGATGCGCTGGCCGCGAATTTTCAGCTGATCGTCGCTGCGGCCCAGATACTCCACCGCGCCGTTGTCCAGCCAGCGGGCCACGTCGCCGGTGCGGTACATCCGCTCGCCGGGCGCGAACGGATCGGCGATAAAGCGGCTGGCGGTCAGGTCCGGACGACCAAGGTACCCCTGCGCCAGCTGGATACCGGTGAGATACAGATCCCCCGCCACGCCAAACGGTACCGGGCGCATCATCGCATCCAGAATGCGCAGCCTCGTGTTCCACACCGGGAAACCGATCGGCACGCTGTTGCCTTCAACGGCCGCCAGTTCCGGGCCAAACGCCGGATACCAGCTGACGTCCACCGCCGCTTCGGTTGGACCATAGAGGTTATGCAGCGGCACATGGGTCAACGCTTCCCACTCACGGCACAGCGCCGTCGGCAGCGCTTCGCCGCTGCAGAACACCTGCTTAAGCGTGTTGCAGCACCCGACGTTTTCCGCGGTCAGCGAGGCGACAAACGCCGCCAGCATCGACGGCACAAAATGGGTAGTGGTTACGCCGTAGTGCGCGAAGAAGCTCTGCATCGCCTGCGGATCGCGGTGCGCATCCGGCCCGGCCATCACCAGCTTCGCCCCGGCGATAAAGGGCCACCAGAACTCCCATACAGACACGTCAAAGCTGCACGGCGTTTTCTGCGCCACTACGTCGCTCGCGTTCAGCGGGTAGTGATCCTGCATCCACTTCAGACGGTTAACGATAGCAGTATGCCCGACCATCACCCCTTTCGGACGCCCCGTCGAACCGGAGGTAAAGATGATGTACGCCGTCTGCTCCGGCTTCGCCAGGCGCAGCGGCTCAGCCCCCGCGGTCGGTAATAGTGTGTTGTAACTAAAGGAGGGAATCGGCAGATCGCTAAAGCGCGAACGCTGCTCGTCGGTGGTAATGAGCAGGGACGGCTTCGCGTCCTCCAGCATCATCCGCAGGCGGTCGTCCGGGTAGCCGGTGTCCAGCGGCAGCCACGCGACACCCGCTTCGACAATGCCGTGTAAGGCCAGCGTCAGGAACACCGAGCGCGGCAGCGCCACCGCCACGCTGTCGCCCGGCTTCACGCCGCGCTCACGTAGCAGGTTTGCCAGAGCCACCACCTGCTCACGCATCTGGCGATAGGTAAGCTCGATGTGCGCATCCGCCAGCGCGGGGGCGTCAGGCGTGTTGCTTGCCTGCTCCGCCACCAGATCGGCGAGCGTAGTGGACGGCAGCGCCAGCCCGGTATCGTTGATGCGCGCAAGCTGCGCATACTCCTGTTCCGAAACGGTCTCCACCTCGCCACAGCGCAGGTCCGGGTTGGCGGCAAACTGCATGAGCATCGCGTTCAGACGGGCAACATGACGGGTAAGCGTCGCTTCATCATAACGCAGCTTACTGGCGAGGATTTCAATACTGAGTCCCCCCTGTTCATCCGGGAACAGCGCCAGCTCAAGGTCATTCACCGGGCCGGTCGCCAGCGTGTGGGTGATGGCCTCCACACCGTCGAGTTCCAGCCGGTAGTCGAACACCTTCACGTTCAACACGGGGCCAAACAGGGGCTCGTCGCCCGCCGCCTTCCCGCTATCGCGCACGATCTGCTCGGCGTCGTAGCGCTGGTGGCGGCGCATTTTTTTTAGCTGGTTTGCCAGGCGCAGCGCCAGGTCCGGCAGGCTTTCCTGCGGATTGATATTCACCGCCAGCGGCAGGACGTTGAGCACTGGCCCGGTCGCGGTCAGCGCGGCCGATCCCATCCTGCGCATAAAGATAAACCCGGCGGCGTAGTCCAGCCGTCCGGTGAGGCGCCCTAGCCACAGCGTCACCAGCGCAAGCGCCAGTTCGGCGCGCTGCACCTGCCCTGCCGCCTGTACAAGCCGGCTAAAGGCGCGACCGTCAGTTACGATTTTCAGGCGCAGGATATCCGTTGTCGCGGCACGACCCGGCAGCGGCGCAGAAGAGAGCGAGACCGGCGAAGGCAGCTGCTTGCGCTGTTCGGCCCAGAAGGCACCATCGCGCCGCCAGGCTTCACTGTCGCGATAGCGCTGGTACTCTTCCACCACCTCCGCAAACGGCGTGAACGGAGACTCAGGCGTGGGTTCGCCCTTTTGCCATGCGGAATAAATTGCGGCAATCTGGCGGGCAATGGCCGGGAAACTGAAGCCATCCACCACCAGATGGTGATAACGCTGATACCAGTACCAGCTCTGCTCCCCCACCTGAATCAGCTGGTGAAATGCCAGCGGCTGGCCGCTGTCAACGCGCAGGTTCTGGTTGAGATCGGCCTCCATCAGCGCCATAGCAGCGTCATGCGAGTCGACGCGCACGATGGGCGGTTCCGGCAGAATGAAGGTTTCATCTACCCACTGCCATACCTCACCGTTCTCTTGCGTAAAGCGCGTGCGCAGGGTATCGGCCTGCATCATGCCTGCCGCAATGGCTTTTGCCATCAGCGGCGCGTCGATATCCCCTTTCAGCTCGGTGTAATGCGCCACGCTCCAGGCGTTTGGCAACGTGGACAGCTGTTCCGCCATCCAGATACCCGGCTGGGCGGCGACGAGAGGAAGACGGTTCATGCGTTCCCCTTTGCAAAATGAGACGGTTCCAGCGTTTGCCAGTGTTCCGCCAGCCACTGCTGGCACGCTTCCTGGGACTGTGCCTCGCACACCACACGCCACCCTGCCGGCAGTTCGCACTGCTGCGGCCACAGGCTGTACTGCCCGTGGTCGTTTTGCAAAATGGCAAACTGTCCCTGCGGATTATCGAAAGGATTGCTGAATTCCATACAGACTCCGTTATTGAATAAGCGGCTGCCAGAGGGTGATCAGCCCCTGCGTCAGCCCCCCGCGCCAGCAAAGCGCGTCGTGCCCGCCGTCAACCTGACGCCAGTAAACCTGCTGTTGCGCATGCAGTTCGGCGTAAATAGCCTGATTCGCATTGAAAATGAGCGGCTCGTTGCGCCCGGCCTCCAGGACAATACGCAGCCCACGCGCGGTTATCTCCCCCGCTCTGAGTTGTTCGATAAGGCGTCCCTCCTGCTGCCCGCCGCGATGCGGCCACCAGTAGGAGCCGGACTGGCTGAGCACGCAGCCAAAACGCTGCGGCCAGTTGAGGCCCGCATACAGGGAAGAGAGTCCGCCAAAGCTTTGGCCCGCCACCACCGTACGGTCGGCGCGGTCGCTGAACGGCGCGCGTTTTTTGACAAGCGGGAGAAGTTCTTCCTGCACCGCCAGCCAGAAATCGGGGTTACAGGGCAGTTCGCTGTTGCGATGCGCCATGTCGATCGCATCGATCAACACGTAGACGGCAGGCGGCAGCTTGCGCCCGGCAGTAAGCGACGCCAGCGCAGGCCAGACGGGCATGCTTTCGGCCCAGAACTGACCGTCGAGCAGCACGGCCAGCGGGCGTTCAGGGTTATCGTCCCCGGTGGTAAAAATCCATACTCGGCGGCGGTTTTTCAGGCGCGCGCTTTCCCATTCAATGCAGACCGGCGCGTTGTGAGGGGTATCGGAATGTTGCCAGCCCGGCTGAACCGGTGCTTCCGGCATCTCCAGCGCCGAGACGGCATGGCCGCGCCCGCCGCGCCAGCTCTGCGGATTTAGCGGGTCAGACACCGCGTGCGGCAGCAGTTTTCGCCAGCCTTCACGCAGCGCCATGCGGTCCGGTTTCTGGCCTGCGAACACGGCGTCGGCAAAATCGTTTTCATTCACAGAGGGGATAAAACAGTAGCTCCCGCGCCACGCGGGGGTGAACTCGCCCTGCCACTGCCAGACGTCGGTATCAGGAATGCGTTCGAGGGATTGCGGGCGGGCATTCTGGTGGTGATCGGTCACGCCGGTGACGTAGAGCCAGACGCGTTTGATCGGTGACGTTCTTTGCGTTCCTGCCGGGTCACGCCACCAGAACGTGACGCGATATTTCCCTTTTTCCCGTGTCCATTCAGGCCCGTTTTTCGACTGCCACCACGCTTCACTGCCCGTTGTTAACGCCGTCACCCTTATAACCTCATGTTTAACAGTCTTTTTTGTTTCAGAGCAAATTTTATTGATAATATTATTGATAACTATTTGCATTTGCAATAGCGTAGTGGCCGCGCTGTGGGAAGCGCTCATAAAACAACCATAAAAGCAGGACGTACAATGAATAAGAAGATTCACTCTCTGGCCTTGCTGGTCAATTTAGGGATTTACGGCGCCGCGCTGCCCGCGCTGGCAGACGATAACAACGCCTCCGCGCAGCACGAAGACACCATGGTCATTACCGCCGCCGAGCAGAACCTGCAGGCACCGGGGGTATCAACCATCACCGCCGATGAGATCCGTAAAAACCCGCCCGCGCGCGACGTGGCGGAAATCATCCGTACCATGCCGGGCGTGAACCTGACCGGGAACTCCACCAGCGGCCAGCGCGGGAATAACCGTCAGATTGATATTCGCGGCATGGGGCCGGAAAACACCCTGATCCTGATCGATGGCAAGCCGGTGACCAGCCGTAACTCTATCCGTCTGGGCTGGCGCGGCGAGCGTGATACCCGCGGCGATACCGGCTGGGTACCGCCAGAGATGATTGAGCGCATCGAAGTGATCCGCGGACCGGCAGCCGCGCGCTACGGCAACGGTGCGGCAGGCGGCGTGGTGAACATCATCACCAAAAAGTTCGACGACCAGTGGCATGGCTCCTGGAACACCTACCTGAATGCGCCAGAACACAAGGACGAAGGTTCCACCAAACGCACCAACTTCAGCCTGAGCGGCCCGCTTGGCGGCGATTTCAGCTTCCGCATGTTTGGTAACCTGGACAAAACGCAAGCCGACGCGTGGGACATCAACCAGGGTCACCAGTCTGAGCGTACCGGCGCCTACGCCAATACCCTGCCGGCTGGCCGGGAAGGTGTGGAGAACAAAGACATTAACGGAGTGGTCCGCTGGGACTTCGCGCCGATGCAGTCCCTGGAGTTTGAAGCAGGTTACAGCCGTCAGAACAACCTCTACGCGGGTGATACTCAGAACACCAACAACGACAACGCGCTGGTGAAAAAGAATTACGGCAAAGAGACCAACCGTATCTATCGCCAGAACTTCGCCGTTACCTGGAACGGCGGCTGGGATAACGGCATAACCACCAGCAACTGGGCGCAGTACGAGCACACCCGCAACTCCCGCCTGGGCGAAGGGCTGGCGGGAGGTCTGGAAGGCCTGTTCAACAGCAATAAATTCACCGACACTGACCTGGCCGACGTGATGTTGCACAGCGAGATCAACCTGCCGATTGATTTCCTCGTTAACCAGAACCTGACGCTGGGCACCGAATGGAACCAGCAGCGCATGAAGGACTCCACCTCCTTCACGCAAACCCTGCAGGGCGGCACTATCCCGGGGATGAGTAACGATCGCAGTCCGTACACCTCGGCAGAGATTTTCTCCCTGTTCGCCGAGAACAATATGGAGCTAACCGACAGCACCATGCTGACCCCGGCGCTGCGCTTCGACCATCACACCATCGTCGGCAACAACTGGAGCCCGTCCCTGAACCTGTCGCAAGGTCTGGGGGATAACTTCACGCTGAAGATGGGGATCGCGCGCGCCTACAAAGCGCCGAGCCTGTACCAGACCAACCCAAACTACCTGCTCTACAGCAAAGGCCAGGGCTGCTACGCCAGCTCCGATGGTGTGGGCTGCTACATGATGGGTAATGAGGATCTGAAGGCCGAAACCAGCATCAACAAAGAGATTGGTCTGGAGTGGAAGCGCGACGGCTGGCTGGCGGGCGTGACCTGGTTCCGCAACGACTACCGCGACAAGATTGAAGCGGGCTACGCGCCGATTGGTCACACCTCCTCCGGTAAAGTGCAGACCGATATCTACCAGTGGGAAAACGTGCCGAAAGCGGTGGTTGAAGGGCTGGAAGGATCCCTGAACGTGCCGGTCAGCGACACCATTAACTGGACCAATAACATCACTTACATGCTGCAGAGCAAGAACAAGGAGACCGGCGATCGTCTGTCGATTATCCCGGAGTACACGCTGAACTCGACCCTGAGCTGGCAGGTCCATCAGGACGTGTCGCTCCAGTCAACTTTCACCTGGTACGGCAAGCAGCAGCCGAAGAAGTACAACTACAAAGGTCAGCCGGTGACCGGTTCTGAAAAAGACGAAGTCAGCCCGTACAGCATCGTTGGCCTGAGCGCGACCTGGGACATGACCAAAAACGTCAGCCTGACCGGCGGCGTGGATAACGTCTTCGACAAGCGCCAGTGGCGTGCGGGTAATGCCCAGACCACGGGTAACGCCACCACCGGCGCGTATATGTACGGTGCAGGGGCGTATACGTATAATGAGCCGGGTCGCACCTGGTATATGAGCGTGAATACGCGTTTTTAAGGCACTGAAGTCAATCCTTCCCTCTCCCCTCAGGGGAGAGGGTCAGGGTGAGGGGAAAACCATGCACACCACCCACCGCACGCTCATTCTCGCCAACCACACCGTCCACCACATCACCTTCGATCCCACGACCTTCACCGAAGCCGATCTCCTCTGGCTCCCCCATCACGCTGAACTTGCAAACGCCGGACGCAAACGCAAAGCAGAGCATCTGGCCGGTCGCATCGCCGCCGCGCATGCTTTACCTGAACATACCGTTCCCGGCATCGGCCCCAGCGGCGAACCACTCTGGCCAGAAGGCATTTCAGGCAGCATCACCCACAGCGGCACGCAGGCAATGGCGGTTGTCGTCCATCATCCCGATGCGAGGGTGGGTATTGATTGCGAAGCCATACTTCCAGACAGTGAAGCCCGGGAAATCCAGGACGGTATTATTGATGCGCAGGAAGCGATGTGCCTGACGCGTTCGGGCTACCCTTTCGCGCTGGCGCTGACGCTGACGTTTAGCGCCAAAGAGAGTCTGTTTAAGGCGCTCTTTCCGCAGGTGAAGAATTTTATGGATTTTGACTGTGCTCGTATTACGCGACTCGATGAAAGAACACTTACGCTGGCGTTGACCCGCCCACAGGCGGATTTTAAAGAAAACACGCTATTTACACTTCACTGGTTACTTGATGGTAATCAAGTCATCACTTTGCTGTAACGCGCGTCAGGCATCGAAAATCTTTATTCAGCCACTCTTTCACTCCTTTTATTTCTCGCAATGCAAAAAACACTTTTTAGGAATATATCAATCTTCTTTTCCATTTCGGCAGGAGTAGGATAAAACCCCAATAACCACATTATTAAAATGGATTTATGATGCCGGTAAATGAACGCATTATTCCCACCTCAGGAACCCCGATTAACCCAGGCGGTATCCGACAACTCACCATCGGTGAGATAGCCCTCGCGAAGACGCTTTATGGTTACAGTATCCATTATCATCTGGTGTGGGTGCACAGGGAAAGTTATCTTCCTTTTAATCTCCAGCCTGTCGATATAGCGATGAGTCCCAATGGTGAGATGTGGTACAGAGAGGAAACGTATTCACCGGATTTTTCGTTAGAGAAAAGCCTCCGAAAAAAGCATCGATTCATGCATGAAATGATGCACGTCTGGCAGACACAAAAAGGAATGTTAGTCAGAACCAGGGGACTATTTTCTGGCATTGCTGACTATTCATACAGCTTAGATAAAGCAGATTTATTGCATTATGGTTTAGAGCAACAGGCATCAATAGTAAGTGACTATTGGTTATTGAAATACCATGGATTAAAAAACAATGAGCATTTGTTTGAATATCGTGATTTTAACCAAAATGAGACAATTTATTATCTTCTTCAGAAATACCAAGCGATTTTGAGAGGTTTTCCTGGATGAAAAAAATAATTACCTTGCTTAGTTTATGCATTTTACTGACGGGCTGTCCAGGAGGCAAACGTGCACCACATCCCAGAGCCACGTACATTAATGGGGATTATCTTTGTTTTAGCGTAAATAAAAAAGATAAACTTAATTACTATACAATTTATTCTAGTGAAGGTAACGATATAACTATCGTGACGGGTTCCGGAAGACAACAATTGAATCTTAACTACCCTGACAATTGCATAAATATCAATTGGAAATATGGATACACCTACGTAATTAACTATGGCCTGAATGGTGAAGATTATGAACATGAGTTTTTTATCGATAACGACGGGCAACTAACTAATCTGGGAGGATTATAATGTCACTACCCGCTTACCTATTTCTCTACGACGAGAACGGAATGCTCGTTCAGGGCGAATGTATGATGCCAGGTCGAGAAGGTGCTATCGAAATCATGAACAGCAGCTATGGTGTAAAACAAGCCGTCGATAGCCATACCGGAAATATGACCGGAACACGACAGCATGGCCCGGTTACGCTGCATAAGCAATTAGATAAGGTCAGTCCTTACCTTGCCATTGTCGCTTGCGAAGGAAGACGCCTGCAGAAAGCTATTATTAAATATTATGAAATTATTGAAGCGGGAGCAGAAAGAGAGATCTACACCATCACGCTTGATAGCGTGGTAATCTCATCTTTAGATTTTACACATGTATACTATCCAGGTAGTTCTGCGCCTAACATGCATGAAGTAGTAGGCCTGCGATTTCGGGGCATTCAATGGAACTATGTGAAAGGAAATATCAGATATGATGATGCATGGATGAAACCTGCGCAGAAAGAAAAACAGAATGGTGAATATAAATAAAATATTGCCCTTCAGTCCCATAGCACATTTAACGCCTGATGGCGCTTCGCTTATCAGGCCTACGGTAAACCGGTTTTGTAGGCCGGGTAAGGCATCGCCGCTACCCGGCATGAGGGATGCGACGATGCCTTTGTACGTTCTTCAGATCAAGCCTCAAACATCCGGAAACATCACGCTATTCCCCGGCGCTTCCCTGTGCAGATGGATAAAGTTCAGGTGCCGTTCATACTGGTCCAGAATGTCCGTAATCACCTGCTCCTTGCTGTAATCCATCAAATCATTTCCCTGACTCCCTTCCAGCAGGAAGGTCTCCAGCCGGTAGTAGGTCGATTTCCCGCTGCGCGCCCGGTAGGTAAACCCGGGCACCGAGTACTGCTGCGGCCAGATCTGGTAGACAAAGTTCTGCTCGTCGCCCATATGCACCAGCAGATCCAGATGCCCCAGGTTTTCCCCCTCTTCCGGCGGCAGGTTTTTCAGCTCCACATAAGCACCACGCAGTTTCAGCTCCTGCGCCACCTCCTCCATCGCCGGGAAACAGACCGTCTCCATCATCTGGCGTGTGTAGCGCGTGCCCGGGTAGTTCATCAGACGCGACAGACGTTTCTTCCAGCTCAGCCTGTCCTGCGCCCCCATCGGACGTGGCGCGGTGTCGCGGCTGGCGCTGACGCGGCGGTAATCTTCCACTTTGAGCGATTTATACAACCCGGCCATCACGAAGAAGATGACGAAGCTGAACGGCAGCCCCATGATCACCGTGGTGTTCTGCAGGGCGGAAATGCCGTTGGTCATCAGCATGCCGAGCGTCAGCAGGCCGATGGCGACGGACCAGAAGATGCGCAGCCAGTTTGGCGCGTCGCTGTTGATGTCCTTAAGCTTCGAGGTGAAGTTGCCCAGCACCAGCGCGCCGGAATCCGCCGAGGTGACGTAGAACAGCAGGCCGGTAATGGTCGCCACGGACGCGCTAAAGGTAAACGCTGGATACTGCGCCAGCAGGCTGTAGAAGCCGCGCTCCGGGTGCGCCATCGCTTCCTGCGCAAAGGTCGCGTTGCCGTGGATAATCTCATGCAGCGCGCTGTTACCAAACACCGACAGCCACAGCAGTGTAAAGGTGAACGGGATAATCAGCGTGCCCATCACAAACTGACGGATGGTGCGGCCACGTGAAATACGCGCCAGGAACAGGCCAACGAACGGCGACCACGCCACCCACCACGCCCAGAAGAAGAGCGTCCAGTTGTTCATCCACTCCACCGGACGATCAAAGGCGAAGCTGTTCAGCGTCATGCCCATAAAGCGGTTCACGTAGTCGCCCACGTTCAGCACTAAGGCATTGAGCAGGAACGAGGTATCGCCCATAAACAACACGAACAGGATCAGACCCAGCGCCAGCGCGACGTTCAGCTCGGAGAGCACGCGGATGCCCTTATCCACGCCGGAGGTCACCGAAATGGTGGCGATAATCACCGAGAGCGCAATCAGCGCCGCTTTCGCCGCCATCGAATCCGGAATATCAAACAGCACGCTCAGCCCATAGTTGAGCTGCACCACGCCAATCCCCAGCGTGGTGGCGATCCCGAAGATGGTGCCGATCACCGCTGCAATATCCACGCTGTGGCCAATCGGGCCGTTTATTTTTTTCCCGAATATCGGGTACAGCGCGGAGCGGATGGTCAGAGGCAAATTATAACGGTAGCTAAAGTATCCCAGCGCCATCCCCATCAGGGCGTACATCGACCAGCCGGTCAGGCCGTAGTGGAACAGGGTCCAGACCATCGCCTGGCGCGCGGCCTCCATCGTCTGCCCCGCCCCTTCCGGCGGCTGCATATACTGCGTGACCGGTTCGGCCACGGAGAAGAACATCAGATCGATGCCGATACCTGCGGCAAACAGCATCGCCGCCCAGCTCAGCAGGCTGAACTCGGGTTTTGAGTGCTCGGGTCCAAGCTTCACGGAGCCGAAACGCGAGCAGGCCACGCAGACCACAAAGACGATATAGAGCGTCGCCGCCAGTAAGTAGTACCAGCCGAAGGTCTTCGACACCCAGTTCAGGGTGCGTCCAATCCACTCGGCAGAGAAGTTGCTAAAGAAGATCGTCGTCAGGGAAAACAACAAAATCAGTCCTGCGGAAGTATAAAAAACAACCGGATTGATTTTGTCCTTTTCTCTGTTTTGCGAAAGATCTGTCATCCAGTATCCCCACTGTTTTTGTAACTATTAAAATCCAAATCCGCAACAATTAAGACACATTTTATATTGAACGTCCAATCAAAAACCGCTTTAATGGTTAACCAACGCTGATGAATGGAGTGGCAATAATGCCCAAAGTGGGGATGCAGCCGATCCGGCGCAGGCAACTGATCAACGCCACGCTGGAAGCAATAAATGAAGTGGGAATGCATGACGCGACGATCGCGCAGATCGCCCGTCGCGCAGGCGTTTCCACGGGGATCATCAGTCACTACTTCAAAGACAAAAACGGTCTACTGGAAGCGACCATGCGCGACATCACCGGCCAGCTGCGCGACGCGGTATTAAGCCGCCTGCACGCCCTGCCGGACGGCAGCGCGGAGCAGCGCCTGCAGGCGATTGTCGGCGGTAACTTTGATGAAACCCAGGTCAGCAGCGCGGCGATGAAGGCCTGGCTGGCCTTCTGGGCGAGCAGCATGCACCAGCCGATGCTCTACCGCCTGCAGCAGGTGAGCAGCCGCCGTCTGCTCTCAAACCTGGTGTACGAGTTCCGCCGCGAACTGCCGCGCGAACAGGCCCAGGAAGCGGGCTACGGGCTGGCGGCACTGATTGACGGCCTGTGGCTGCGTGCCGCCCTGAGCGGTAAACCGCTGGATAAAAATCTGGCCCAGTCGCTCACCAGCCACTTCATCAGCCAGCATTTACCGACCGAATAACCGAGGAGAATTTATGTCCCGAATGGCAGAACAGCAGCTTTATATCAATGGTGGTTATACATCCGCCACCAGCGGTCGCACCTTCGAGACCATTAACCCGGCCAACGGTGAAGTCCTGGCAAGCGTGCAGGCCGCCGGGCGCGAGGATGTGGACCGCGCCGTGGAAAGCGCAAAGCGCGGGCAAAAGATCTGGGCGGCAATGACTGCGATGGAGCGTTCGCGCATTCTGCGTCGCGCCGTCGACATCCTGCGCGAGCGTAACGACGAGCTGGCAAAGCTGGAAACCCTCGACACCGGTAAAGCGTATTCCGAAACCTCAACCGTGGACATCGTCACCGGCGCGGACGTGCTGGAGTATTACGCGGGGCTGATCCCGGCGCTGGAAGGCAGCCAGATCCCCCTGCGCGAGACGTCGTTCGTCTATACCCGCCGCGAACCGCTGGGCGTAGTGGCGGGCATCGGCGCGTGGAACTACCCGATCCAGATCGCCCTGTGGAAATCCGCCCCGGCGCTGGCAGCAGGTAACGCGATGATCTTCAAGCCAAGCGAAGTGACCCCGCTCACCGCCCTGAAACTTGCCGAAATCTATACCGAAGCGGGTCTGCCGGACGGCGTGTTTAACGTCCTGCCGGGCGTGGGTGCGGAGACCGGCCAGTACCTCACTGAACATCCGGGTATCGCTAAAGTCTCCTTTACCGGCGGCGTCGCCAGCGGCAAAAAAGTGATGGCCAACGCGGCGGGCTCGTCCCTGAAAGAGGTGACGATGGAGCTGGGTGGCAAATCTCCGCTGATTATTTTCGACGATGCGGATCTCGATCTCGCGGCCGACATCGCCATGATGGCGAACTTTTTCAGCTCCGGCCAGGTGTGCACCAACGGCACCCGCGTGTTCGTCCCCGCAAAGGTTAAGGCGGCGTTTGAGCAGAAAATCGTTGAGCGCGTGGGCCGCATCCGCGCGGGCGATCTGTTCGATGAACGCACCAACTTTGGCCCGCTGGTCAGCTTCCCGCACCGTGACAATGTGCTGCGCTACATCGCCAAAGGCAAAGCAGAAGGCGCGCGCGTGCTGTGTGGCGGCGACGTGCTGAAGGGCGAAGGTTTTGATAACGGCGCGTGGGTAGCCCCGACCGTGTTCACTGACTGCACCGACGAGATGACCATCGTGCGCGAGGAGATCTTCGGCCCGGTGATGTCCATCCTCACCTACGCGTCCGAGGAAGAAGCGATCCGCCGCGCCAACGACACCGACTACGGTCTGGCGGCGGGTATCGTCACGGCCGACCTGAACCGCGCCCACGGCGCCATTCATCAGCTCGAAGCGGGCATCTGCTGGATCAACACCTGGGGGGAATCCCCGGCGGAGATGCCGGTTGGCGGCTACAAACACTCCGGCATTGGCCGCGAGAATGGGGTGATGACGCTGCAAAGCTACACCCAGGTGAAGTCCATCCAGGTTGAGATGGGTAAATTCCAGTCCATATTTTAACCGGGAGGTTTTTTTGCAATTTGACTACATCATTATCGGAGCTGGCTCTGCCGGCAACGTTCTGGCGACACGACTGACTGAAGATCCGGCTACCACCGTCCTGCTGCTTGAGGCGGGCGGCCCGGATTACCGCTTTGACTTCCGCACCCAGATGCCCGCCGCGCTGGCGTTTCCGCTGCAGGGCAAGCGCTACAACTGGGCGTACGAAACCGAACCTGAGCCGTACATGAACAACCGCCGCATGGAGTGCGGACGCGGCAAAGGGCTGGGCGGCTCGTCGCTGATCAACGGCATGTGCTACATCCGCGGTAACGCGATGGATCTGGACAACTGGGCCAAAGAGCCAGGTCTGGAACACTGGAGCTATCTCAACTGCCTGCCCTACTACCGCAAGGCAGAAACCCGCGACGTGGGCCCGAACGACTACCACGGCGGCGACGGCCCGGTGAGCGTCACCACCTCTAAGTCGGGCGTGAACCCGCTGTTTGAAGCGATGGTGGAAGCGGGCGTACAGGCGGGCTATCCGCGCACCGACGACCTCAACGGCTACCAGCAGGAAGGCTTCGGCCCGATGGACCGCACGGTCACGCCGCAGGGCCGACGCGCCAGCACCGCGCGCGGCTATCTCGATCAGGCCAAACAGCGTCCGAACCTGACCATCCGCACCCACGCCATGACCGATCGCATTCTGTTTGACGGCAAACGTGCGTCAGGCGTCGAGTGGCTGGAGGGCGAAAGCACTATTCCGTCCAGAGCGACGGCGAAAAAAGAGGTGCTGCTGTGTGCAGGCGCGATTGCTTCGCCGCAGATCCTTCAGCGCTCCGGCGTGGGCAACGCGGACCTGCTGAAGCAGTTCGATATTCCGCTGGTCCACGACCTGCCCGGCGTGGGCGAAAACCTGCAGGATCACCTGGAGATGTACCTCCAGTACGAATGCAAAGAGCCGGTCTCCCTGTACCCTGCCCTGCAGTGGTGGAACCAGCCGAAGATTGGCGCCGAGTGGCTGTTTGGCGGCACCGGCGTGGGGGCGAGCAACCACTTCGAGGCGGGCGGGTTTATCCGCAGCCGCGAGGAGTTTGAATGGCCGAACATTCAGTACCACTTCCTGCCGGTAGCCATTAACTACAACGGTTCAAACGCGGTAAAAGAGCACGGCTTCCAGTGCCACGTGGGCTCCATGCGTTCGCCAAGCCGTGGGCACGTGCGTATTAAATCGCGCGATCCGCACCAGCATCCGGCGATCCTGTTCAACTATATGTCCCACGAGCAGGACTGGCAGGAGTTCCGCGATGCGATCCGCATCACCCGTGAGATCATGCACCAGCCGGCGCTGGACAAATACCGCGGCCGCGAAATCAGCCCGGGTATCGAATGCCAGACCGACGAGCAGCTGGACGAGTTCGTGCGTAACCACGCCGAAACCGCCTTCCACCCGTGCGGGAGCTGCAAAATGGGCTATGACGAGATGGCGGTGGTCGACGGCGAAGGCCGCGTTCACGGGCTGGAAGGGTTACGGGTGGTGGATGCGTCGATTATGCCGCAAATCATTACCGGCAACCTGAACGCCACGACCATCATGATTGGCGAGAAAATTGCCGACGCCATTCGCGGGCGCGAGCCACTGGCGAAGAGTACGGCGGCATATTATGTGGCGAACGGGGCACCGGTTCGCCGTTGAGTTGCCTGATGCCCTCACCCCGGCCCTCTCCCACAGGGGTGAGGGATCCCCAGTAG
>NZ_POVL01000120.1 GCF_002939185.1 Enterobacter sichuanensis
TAAACTTCGACCATTCGGTTAACAGCCGAACGCACAACCGCTGTGCTTCTGACCCTGAAACTAAAAGCCCCGGAGATATGGGAAGGCTGGATTGAAATATTGTTTATTGCGCTTCCCCTAATTGGCATAAATCCTAATTAGCGGGACAAGGACGGCATGAGGTTGTTCAAAACGCTCTCATATTCGATATTGGCTTGGGAAATGTATTAAACACTAATAGTAAGGCCGCCAATGAAACGTTTTTTAACCAACCTTTTCTCCAGCTCAGAAAAGAGAATGAAGCGCGAATATGCTGATAAATTTGCTTGCTACGAGGTTCAGCTTTCGGAGTATGGCTGCTCACTACTCAACCTTCCGGCTGCAATGGCCGATCTTGCTAAAGTGGTAACAAACAAGACGTTAAAAGAGTGCGAAGTAGATTCCGTACTTTTCAGGCAAAAGCTTGAATATCACAACTTTGCTCTAACAAGCAGTTATACGCATATGGCCGAAATGGACTATTCCGGGCAGGAGTTGATCGTGCGGTATTGTATACGCCATCCATTAGAAGCATGCCTAACCAGCGCCGCTGCTATAGAGCAAATCATCCCTAACGCTCGCGAGATGGGGTGCAGCTTTTATCAAGCCATTGAGGCCGCCGCTGTTGCGTCTAATATGACGGTTGAAGAGGTGTTTGGTATACACCATCCTCTCTGATTAAAAACAAAAAACCCGCTCAATGGCGGGTTATTAAAATTTAGGCATAATATCAGATTTACATGAAATATATGCGTTTCAGTTCGGTTTTGCAAGAGTTGCGTGCGAATTTGTCGACTTTTGTTGTGAACGTGATCGCGTTACTGAGATGAGCGCATCACTATCAAGCCGCTTAAAGCTGTTGCGCATTGCCAGCCAGTGAGGCAGATAGGTTTCTGTCCAGGTGGATTTCGCAACGCCAGCCAACTCGGCCAGCGCCTGATATTCGTACGTTTCACGCCCTGCCAGCTCCGCCTTAACGTCCTGCGCCGCCAGCCATATCAGTTTCTTCAGCCGATCCATCGTCTTGCCCGCCACCTTCTTCGCGCCGAGTTGCTCCCGGAACTCATTCCACGCCCACTGGGTGATCGCCACCTGGTACTCGAAGCGGATATTCTCGCTGTAGTTCCACAGCAGCCATGCTTTCTGATGGTCTTCCAGAGACAGGATAGCGCGGCGCCAGGATGCGGTCACGAACTCAACCGGGCCCACCAGCGCGATTGATGAGCCCTTGGCGCGTGACTGGCTGCCACTCATCGGCGGGCCGTTAGGGTTAACTTTCCGGCCAGTGACCGGGTCGGTTATTTTCTTCCGCCCCCGGCTGCGCGCCGTCGCGGTGAATTGCGCGTTCTCGGCGAAAGCTACCAGTTGCCCTTTCGTCGCCCCGCTGAGGTCTGCGGTCGCCACAATGAGCTGCTGACGTACGTATTCCAGTTGCTGACTGTTCATGCGGCTTCCTTCTGAGGCTGATTGGTTTTGGTCTGGCTGTGCTTTGCTACTGGTGGCAGGCTGGCGCGCTTAACGCTTTCTGCCTGGTATCGGGTTATCTCGTCTCTGGTCACGGCGCACACTCCCCAATAATGATCTGCCCCTTCTCTCCCCAAAGTTTTGTTACCCGGCCATCCCAGACACGGCTGTCGTCGTCGAAAATGGCATCGAGTAGCGCCTTTTCCAGGTTGTCTTTATCCGGTTTCTGCTGATGAGCCTGTCCGTTAAGTTGCGCGCGCTTCTTCTGGTTCCAGCTTTTTGGCATGGGAATGATGAAGGTCACGTGATAACCGGATTCAGGCAGGCAGATCCCTAGCAGGCGTACTTCGGCTTTGAAAGCCCAATACGCTGCTGTTGCCGGACGTTTTACCCACCGGTCCCGTTGAGTCATGCGGGGTTTGCTGACTGGCGTGATATCGTAAATATTCATACCTTCACGAGCCCCTCTTTGAGCCAGATAACCTGTGTGCGGGCCATGCCTTCCAGCGCACACTCCTTTGCATAATCCGCATCGACCAGGCGGGTTCGGCGATCAATCTCATCGTGGCAGCTGCTGCATGCGATGGTGGCGATCAGGTCTGGCGGCTTGATTCCAGTCCCGCAGAGACCAGCAAGACGAATGTGAGCCAGTACTGAGGTTTCAGGATTTCCGTTGCATACGCCGGGGATCTGCACCTGACATTCGCGGCCGCGTGCCGCTTTGCATAAATTAGCCATGCGCCCTCCGTGCCGCGAGACGCAGCCATTTCTGATCCACCAGGCGGGCTGTGTAGTCTTTCAGTGTCGGGATGTCGGACGGCTTAACCGCGTGCTTGCGCTGGCGGCACGCCGGAACGCGGAAGATTTCATTGGTGATGACGCGGGAAAGTGGAGTAGACATCAGGCCTCCTGCTTATCGCGCAGCACCTGAAACTCGCTGCTTTGAGGGATGGTGAGCACCAGGCCAAACTGAGCGCACCAGCCTTCTACCTGGCACATGAAATGGTGCATGTCGCCAGTGTCCAGATCGGACGTGTGGCGCAGCTCTAATTCAATCGTCTTAATTCCGGTGACGAAGTCGGTGTATTCAACCTCTTCATAACCGAGATAGGTCTTTTTGAGGTTGCGCTTTACCCATGCAGGCGTGGCGTCAGTGCGCCCAGACTTGATCAGGTAGTCGCTAATTTCCTTGTACCAAACGTGGCTCAGACTATTTTGTGAAAGGCTTCTCTTCTCGCGCCAGTCTTTGAGTTGGAGCCGGAAGCACTCACCGTTTTCGAGAAGTGGCTTCAGATGCTGAGTGATTGCGCCAAGGTTTCCACGGTGTAGCTTTATGCCGTCTTTTGGGAGAATCATACGGCCTCATTAACGGAAAC
>NZ_POVL01000121.1 GCF_002939185.1 Enterobacter sichuanensis
TGTTACCAGCAGATCACTTTAGAAAGGCCGGCATCTAGCCGGCCTTTTTTTTAAGCTTTGATTATCTTTGAAACAAGAGAAACTACGCTCTCAACAGTAGCAGCCGAGACAGCATCAATGGTATGCGCTTGTCTTGATTTCCAGTCCAAAGACTTGAACTGATCTGCCAAAATGACACCTGTAGTTTTTTTAGCACCAACTACAGGCACCTCGAATGGATAATTTTTTGACTGATTAGTGATTGGGCAAACGACTGCAAAGCCAGTCACCTGATTAAACATGTCATCAGAAATGACAAGAGCAGGCCTTTTACCTGCCTGCTCATGACCCGATTGAGGATTGAAATCCAACAAAATCACATCACCTCTAGCCGGACAATATTGTGTCACAGCATCTCCTTACCCTGAGACTCGCAAAAATATTCCTGATGGCGATTTTCCGGATTGCACTGTCCCAGCAGTTCCTCGAGCGTTGGGCCAGACTTAGTTATTACTAATTTTTTCTCCGTGACGTGGAATTTAACCTCATCACCAATACTAAGCCCAAGCTGCTTCATGAACGGCTGAGGAATGCGCAAACCCGCACCATTACCCCACTTACCGATAGCCGTAGTCATAATACCTCCAAAGCAGATGGATAAACAATGTGTAAACTGTGGTTGTATTTTATAGGCCAACCCACCTACATTATAAGGGTGGCGTACACGCCACCCTAAAAAGGGTCACTACTAGATACTAATAAGTATAATTACTTATTAGTATCTAGTAGTGACGATGACTTTTTCTCAAAAAAAAATTAAATTAACACTTATCTATATGATATCAAACGATAAAAAAATTCGTCGTGAAAGCATACCAATGATTTTAGCGGGGCGCTGGGGTTTTACAGTCTTAGAAAACTACGGATGGACGACAATACCTAACTCTTTGTTATATAATCAAAAAAAATTAGGCTTGGATAATACTGAGCTGCTTCTACTTATACATCTGATTTCGTTCATCCACTATGGTGATATGCCAGCATTTCCAGCTATATCAACCCTTGCAGACAGAATTAACCAACATCCAAGAACAGTACAAAGAACAATAAATAAGTTATTGAAAAAAAAGATAATAACAAGAAAGATAAGGTCGAAGTCGAGCGGTGATAAGGGGTTAAGCAATGTCTATGGTATAGAACCACTCATCGACATTTTAGCAAACCTGCAAGATGCGCCCTCAAGTACTAATTTACCATAACATCTCTTGGCCGCACCCCAGCAGAGGCCCTCAGCGCGTTTCTGCCGCGTCCTCTGCGTTTCCGGCACCTTTCCCTGTCCATATCGTGAAAAAACGCGCCTGATGATTTCTGCGCACCTGCATGGCTATGCACGAACATGCCTGGCCGGAATTTTAGCGGCTAAAATCCTGCGAACTGCTCAAAAGGCTCGCTGAACCCCATCGATAACGGTGAACGGGTGCACAGTTTACTGTGCGGTCGTGAGGCGTTGAGCAACGAGCTTTGCGAGGCGGTAGGGGTTCTGAGAGCCAGCTGCAAGCTCAGGAGAAAACATTCTGTTTTCGGGGCAGATACCGCAAATGACGTCATTTTGCGGCGTCTGCCCTATCCTGCATCGCAACGTCTAAAGGATGTGAGTGCAAACGCCAGCACTTTGCGAATCCTGCCCTCGATCTGAACAAAAGCAAAATTTCGTACGTACGAAATTCAGGGTATCGGGCTGCGCCTGATGAAATGTTTTTGGTGCCGGCGGTACTCCAAAAACACATCTTGTCCGACAGTTTTCTGGTGCCGGCGAAGCGGCGGTGGCCACAAAACATTTCCTGTCCGCCCGCGTCAGTTATCGTTCGCCCGCTTCTGGTGATAAGCCAGTATCTCAGCACGGCCTTCGTCGTAGGTGATCTCTCCGGAAAGAATGTGCGCCTTTACGGACTCATAAAGCGGGGTTCCGGACGGGTCCATACCTTCAAGCCTGAGAGAGGCCTCAGCTTTACGGAACCCGGTTACGCGGAGTTGCAGTGTCCGATCATCAGTCATGGGTTTTCCTTTGAGCAGTCATGCGAATAAGGCAGGCGTAAAGTGGGACCACTTTACATGTCCTGCCCGGACGTTGCCGTGGTATAGCTATGCAGGCAAAAGTGGAAAACGGCAGGAAACCGTTGCAGCAGAGCGTGTAACCAGGGTGGAAAATGGTGTACCGAGCGATACGAGCCCTGTTCAGCATTACAGACATTACGCTTCCTCGGTCATTTACTCACTTCGTTCGGTCATGACTCTGCGGCGAGCGTTACTAGCTCATACAGAAAGCCATGAAAAAAGTCTGGGGGATTGCCGGTTTTCCATAGGCTTCGCCCTCCTGACGAGCCTCACAGAAATCAGGTGATTTCCGGCGCTCAAATCAGAAGTGGCGAAACCCGACAGGACTTAAAGATCCCCACCGTTTCCGATGGGTCGCTCCCTCGTGCGCTCTCCTGTTCCCACCGTGAGGTTTACCCGTTGCAGACCGCCGTAAGGTGGCGTTTTCTCATTCCTTCCCGTGCAACTGGGCTCCTTTTAGGTGGTTCGCTCCAAGCTGGGCTGTATGCACGAACTCCCCGTTCAACCCGACTACCACGCCTTCAGAGCAACTACTCTCTTGAATCCAATCCCTGAAGACACGACGAATCGCCATTGGCAGTAGCCAACGGTAAAAACTCTACAAGGGAGGCGATAAAATAATCGCAAGCGAATATCTTGATGCGCATAGCGATAAAACGCTAAACTAACATCACAAGTTCGGGTGACTGTTCCCTTGTAGAGCAGTTACCTTAAAGTGTTC
>NZ_POVL01000122.1 GCF_002939185.1 Enterobacter sichuanensis
TTTGACCTCTTCGGAGGTGAAGCGTGGCTGTAAAATTCCTGCTGCGCGACCAGCGCATCCGCCAAAACCTCATCGATTACATCAATCAACAGCCGCTGAATGCTGAGTTTCCTCTCGTCGTTTCTTTCTCAGACCCTGACCGGACATTGCCACAAAACTCACTCTTCCACGCGCTATGTGGCGACGTGTCAAAGCAACTGCAATGGGCAGGGAAGCGCAGGAACCTCTCGGAATGGAAGGTTCTGTTTGTCTCCGGGCATGCGGTCGCAACTGGCAAACCCGGTGAAGTTGTGCCGGGTATTGAGGGAGAGTTCTGCGCCATCCGAGAAAGTACCTCGAAGATGGGCATTAAGCGCATGAACAGCCTGATTGAGTACACGCAGGCCTTTGCCGTAGGCAATGGCGTTCAGCTCCGCGAAGTGCGCTATTCGCTGGACTATTTCGGGAGGGTTGCATGAACAGCCCTATCGCACGCGTCATCTCAAACGAAATCTTCCGCGTTCCGGCGCGCCGCCAGCGCAAGCCCGCGGTTAAGCCGTCCGACGTCCCGACCTTGAAAGGCTACACCGCCCGCCTGGTGGATCAGAAATGGCTGCGTCTCGCGGCGAGGAGGAGCCATGCGTAAACCATCCCGCCGTAAGTGCAAAGTATGCGGTGAATACTTCGTGCCGAAATTCCACGACATCCGGATCCGCTGGTGCTGCCAGGAGCACGGCGCAATCCTCGCGATGGAAGAGCGCGAAAAGGAGAAGGTGAAAGCCGCGGCTAAGCGAATTAAGGAGCAGAAGGAGGCAGAGAAGGCCGGGCGCAAACGCCGCAAGGAGAGGCTGGCAGAGCTACGCCCAGCAGGATACTACAAAGCGCAGGCTCAGCAGGCATTCAACGCCTACATCCGTGCGCGTGATGCTGGTTTGCCATGCATCAGCTGCGGCGAGACCAACCCGCCTGATCTTCATGGCGGCCAGTGGGACTGCGGCCACTTCAAAACGGTCGGCGCTAACCCTGAACTGCGCTTTGAAGAGCGCAACGCCCATAAGCAGTGCAAATCCTGTAATGCCGGGGCCGGCAAGTACACCGCCAAAGAGGCGACGGTCGCGCAGCAATACGAAGCGGGCCTGGTCGCTCGTTACGGGCAGGATTACGTCGACTGGCTCAATGGCCCCCACGAAATGACCAACTACCGCCGGGAAGATTTCATCCGGATCCGCGATGAGTACCGCGCCAAGCTCAAAGCACTGAAACAGCAGGAGGCCGCATGAGCACAGAAACCGAAATTGAACTGGGCAAGGTTGTCGCTTTCCCGTCAAAGAATAACGACCTGCAGGATGGGCTGGTCATTCAGCGTGAAGGCCAAAAGGTCATGTGTCTGCACTCGGCTGTATCGATTAACGGAAAAGAACGGACGCTACGCTGTCGGAAATGCGAAACGCTAATCGATCCATTCGACTACCTGATGACACTTTGCGACCAGGAGTCTCGCTACTGGGAAAGCGTTAAGTATCTTCGCCGCGAGGAAAAGCAGCGCCGCCAGAACATCGAAAAGCTCATTCAGATTGAAAAGAACGCCAAGTCCCGCATACGCCGCGCCGGGGATAAGTCTCCACTTCCTCTCTGGCAGAACGAGAGGGTGGACGAATGACTCGTGACCAGATCATCCGGTACCAGGCAGATAGCGTTAAGCGCGCCAGCATGCCGCCAGTAGCTAAGCACAGCCAGACCAAAACCAATCAGCCACATAAGGAAGCCGCATAATGAACCTCGAATCAATCGCTAAATACTTTGCGCCTAAATCACCGATGTTCAGTGACTCTCCTCGCGCAACCGCATCAGACAGTCTCACCGGCACTGACGTTATGGCGGCGCTTGGCCTTGCTGGTCACAAGTGCGGCTTTGGTTTCGATCTTTACCTCTCGAAAATCGGCATTAGTAGCCCAGATATAGCACTGGAGAGACTCTATGAGCAGGCACGTAAGTTATCAGGTAAATTCAGAGCACTGTCGGAACTCGATGAATCAGCTCGGTCAGGCGTGCTTAAGGTTCTCTGCGCTTTTGCATACCAGGATTATTCAAGAAGTGCTGCCAGCACTCGAAAATGTGATTGCTGTGATGGTAGCGGATTTACAGAGGCACAAGTCTTTACCAACAAGGTCTCATATCCATGGGGGAAACCGCCGTACTGGTCGAAAATGTCGCGGGCCGTTCGCCCAAGTGACTGGGAGAGCTGGACGCAGGCGCGTGAGGTGGTGCGGGTCAAATGCAAGCCGTGTAACGGAAAGGGCGTTATCAGCAATTCGTGTCGCTGCCATGGCAAAGGCAAGGTACTGGACAAAGCAGAAAGCGATCGCCAGGGAGTTCCGGTGATGAAAGCCTGTGACCGTTGCGGTGGAAGAGGTTACGCCAGACTGAAGTTCTCAACGGTGATAGAGGGAATTAATACTGTTGCGGAGATAAAAAAAACGGCGGCCTATGACCAACTTCAGCCGCTCTTTGAGGAACTTGTCGCCGAATGCCATAAGCAGGAGTCTATGGCTGATGCCATTCTCTCAAAAGTAACGAGATGAAAATAATTTTCCCTAATATTGAAAATATACAGGAAATAGGTATTGCATTTCGCGGAAAAACTGGATAGATTCATCTCTAACGCTGGGAATCCGTTCAGTCGTTCCGAAGCCAAAAAATTCAAGCCCGAGGTTAACGCCTTGGGCTTTTTCGTTTCAGGGTCAGAAGCACAGCGGTTGTGCGTTCGGCTGTTAACCGAATGGTCGAAGGTTCG
>NZ_POVL01000123.1 GCF_002939185.1 Enterobacter sichuanensis
TGTGAACTCGAAGAGTAGGGCGGGACACGTGGTATCCTGTCTGAATATGGGGGGACCATCCTCCAAGGCTAAATACTCCTGACTGACCGATAGTGAACCAGTACCGTGAGGGAAAGGCGAAAAGAACCCCGGCGAGGGGAGTGAAAAAGAACCTGAAACCGTGTACGTACAAGCAGTGGGAGCACCTTCGGGTGTGACTGCGTACCTTTTGTATAATGGGTCAGCGACTTATATTCTGTAGCAAGGTTAACCGTATAGGGGAGCCGAAGGGAAACCGAGTCTTAACTGGGCGTTAAGTTGCAGGGTATAGACCCGAAACCCGGTGATCTAGCCATGGGCAGGTTGAAGGTTGGGTAACACTAACTGGAGGACCGAACCGACTAATGTTGAAAAATTAGCGGATGACTTGTGGCTGGGGGTGAAAGGCCAATCAAACCGGGAGATAGCTGGTTCTCCCCGAAAGCTATTTAGGTAGCGCCTCGTGAACTCATCTTCGGGGGTAGAGCACTGTTTCGGCTAGGGGGCCATCCCGGCTTACCAACCCGATGCAAACTACGAATACCGAAGAATGTTATCACGGGAGACACACGGCGGGTGCTAACGTCCGTCGTGAAGAGGGAAACAACCCAGACCGCCAGCTAAGGTCCCAAAGTCATGGTTAAGTGGGAAACGATGTGGGAAGGCACAGACAGCCAGGATGTTGGCTTAGAAGCAGCCATCATTTAAAGAAAGCGTAATAGCTCACTGGTCGAGTCGGCCTGCGCGGAAGATGTAACGGGGCTAAACCATGCACCGAAGCTGCGGCAGCGACACTATGTGTTGTTGGGTAGGGGAGCGTTCTGTAAGCCGTTGAAGGTGGCCTGTGAGGGTTGCTGGAGGTATCAGAAGTGCGAATGCTGACATAAGTAACGATAAAGCGGGTGAAAAGCCCGCTCGCCGGAAGACCAAGGGTTCCTGTCCAACGTTAATCGGGGCAGGGTGAGTCGACCCCTAAGGCGAGGCCGAAAGGCGTAGTCGATGGGAAACAGGTTAATATTCCTGTACTTGGTGTTACTGCGAAGGGGGGACGGAGAAGGCTATGTTAGCCGGGCGACGGTTGTCCCGGTTTAAGCATGTAGGCGGAGGTTCCAGGTAAATCCGGTACCTTTTAACGCTGAGGTGTGATGACGAGGCACTACGGTGCTGAAGTAACAAATGCCCTGCTTCCAGGAAAAGCCTCTAAGCATCAGGTAACATCAAATCGTACCCCAAACCGACACAGGTGGTCAGGTAGAGAATACCAAGGCGCTTGAGAGAACTCGGGTGAAGGAACTAGGCAAAATGGTGCCGTAACTTCGGGAGAAGGCACGCTGATATGTAGGTGAAGCCCCTGCGGGTGGAGCTGAAATCAGTCGAAGATACCAGCTGGCTGCAACTGTTTATTAAAAACACAGCACTGTGCAAACACGAAAGTGGACGTATACGGTGTGACGCCTGCCCGGTGCCGGAAGGTTAATTGATGGGGTTAGCGGCAACGCGAAGCTCTTGATCGAAGCCCCGGTAAACGGCGGCCGTAACTATAACGGTCCTAAGGTAGCGAAATTCCTTGTCGGGTAAGTTCCGACCTGCACGAATGGCGTAATGATGGCCAGGCTGTCTCCACCCGAGACTCAGTGAAATTGAACTCGCTGTGAAGATGCAGTGTACCCGCGGCAAGACGGAAAGACCCCGTGAACCTTTACTATAGCTTGACACTGAACACTGGTCCTTGATGTGTAGGATAGGTGGGAGGCTTTGAAGTGTGGACGCCAGTCTGCATGGAGCCGTCCTTGAAATACCACCCTTTAATGGCTGGTGTTCTAACGTAGACCCGTGATCCGGGTTGCGGACAGTGTCTGGTGGGTAGTTTGACTGGGGCGGTCTCCTCCCAAAGAGTAACGGAGGAGCACGAAGGTTAGCTAATCCTGGTCGGACATCAGGAGGTTAGTGCAATGGCATAAGCTAGCTTGACTGCGAGAGTGACGGCTCGAGCAGGTGCGAAAGCAGGTCATAGTGATCCGGTGGTTCTGAATGGAAGGGCCATCGCTCAACGGATAAAAGGTACTCCGGGGATAACAGGCTGATACCGCCCAAGAGTTCATATCGACGGCGGTGTTTGGCACCTCGATGTCGGCTCATCACATCCTGGGGCTGAAGTAGGTCCCAAGGGTATGGCTGTTCGCCATTTAAAGTGGTACGCGAGCTGGGTTTAGAACGTCGTGAGACAGTTCGGTCCCTATCTGCCGTGGGCGCTGGAGAATTGAGGGGGGCTGCTCCTAGTACGAGAGGACCGGAGTGGACGCATCACTGGTGTTCGGGTTGTCATGCCAATGGCACTGCCCGGTAGCTAAATGCGGAAGAGATAAGTGCTGAAAGCATCTAAGCACGAAACTTGCCCCGAGATGAGTTCTCCCTGAGCCTTTAAGGCTCCTGAAGGAACGTTGAAGACGACGACGTTGATAGGTCGGGTGTGTAAGCGCAGCGATGCGTTGAGCTAACCGATACTAATGAACCGTGAGGCTTAACCTTACAACGCCGAAGATGTTTTGGCGAAGAGACAGATTTTCAGCCTGATACAGATTAACAGAATTTGC
>NZ_POVL01000124.1 GCF_002939185.1 Enterobacter sichuanensis
TTAGGGTGAGGGGTAGGCCGGGTAAGCGCAGCGCCACCCGGCAATCAGGAAGGAAATTAAACAGAGGTGTAGGCTTTTGCCATCGTACGGCTTTTACGCATGCCGGAAAGTTCGGTGCTGATGGCGGTGAGACGCCCCTGAATGGCGCGCGTCAGAAGGGCATCATGCTCCAGCAGGGTCGCCAGTTGGGCACTGACCTGCGGCTTGTTGTGCTGCGCCAGCTGGGTTAAATCGATGTCACACAGCGTTCTCATCCCCATGGTATAGGCCACGGACTCGTCAAGAAACACATCCCATTCGCCGGCATCGGCCTGCTGGCGCAACTTTTCGTTGCTAACCAGCAGCTGTTCAATCAGCTCAATCACATCGTTATCCATGCTTCACCTGCTTCTGCTGTGGCGCGATGGCCTGCCAGGTTTCCAGCATCCCCGTCATCAGGGCGATGAGGTGCGGCAGCTTTTCGCCGGACTTGTTGAGGTTAGCCTCCAGCAGCGTGCGCGAAATATACTCGTACAGGCTCTCCAGCTCTTCGGCGATTTTCCCCCCCTTCTCGTGGTCAAGGCCCGCACGCAGGCCGTTGTCGATAATATTGATGGCGCGGGAGATCATCTCCCCGCGGCGGGCGATATTGCCGGACTGGAAGTAAATCTCCGCCCGCTTCATGGCGTTAATCGCCCCGTCATACAGCAGGACGATCAGCTGGTGCGGCGTGGCGCCGCTAATCTGGCTGTCGAGTGAGACAGCGGTGTAGGCACTGTTGCCTGTTTTGGTGTACATCGTTAAATCCTGCCGGGCAGCAGCCTGCCCGGTGATTAGTTGTTAATTAATGAAGCCAGAGAACTCACCAGACTGTTTTCGATACTTTTCATATCGCTCATCGCTTTATCCAGGCGCTGATATTCTTTTTCACGACGCAGCATGGCTTCGTCGATACGCTTTTGCACCGCCGTGATCTGCTTACCGATGCGTTTTTCCTGCTCGCGCAGGGACTCCAGCGTGGTTTCAATCACACCTTCCTTTTTCGTGATCGCGTCCTTATCGCCGAGATAGGTATCAAAGATGCCCTCCATGCGATCTTTAATCCCCTCCTTCCCCCCTTTACCAAGGAACAGCGCCTCGACTTCCTTCGGGTTGTCCTTCAGGGCGGCGTCGAGCTTTTTGCTGTCGATGGTGAGGGTACCCAGCGTACCGCTGCGGTCATCGCCGGTTTTACCGTCGAAGGTCACGGTGATGCCGAGACGCCCAAGTGAGGTGATCACGTCCCCGGCCTCGCGGTACTCACCGCCTACGGTGGCTTTCAGCTGGCTGGTCAGGCGACGCAGGCTGCCGTCGCTGAACAGCGCGCCATTACTGTCGTCAGGCAGCGGGATTTCGTCCTCCGCGAGTTTGTCGCGGTCGGGGGCCGTGTATTTGGTGGCACTGGCGACGGTGCTGAGGTAGCTGTTGTAGTTTTTAACGAACTCCTCAATCAGTGATTTCACCTTTGAGGTATCTTCGGTAATGGTGAGGGATTCGGTTTTGAAGGGGTGTGGCGCTGACGGGTCGGCATTAGGGTCTTTCTCCGAGACTTCGCGCAGTTCAAGGGTTACACCGGTAATCAAATCTTTTATGGTGTTAGAGCTGCGCTCAACCTTATCCCCGTTAAGCCAGACAATCGCATTCTGGGGTTTAGTGACGTCAGCGGCCCCTTCAAGCGCCGTCTTGACATCATTATCCCCCGTGACCTTTATCGTCATTTCACCGTCTTTACCGGTTTTTTTCGAGGTCAGGACGAGCTTGTGTTCTCCGTCTTTCACCGTCACCACTTCAGCCGCAACGTCACCCTTCTGCGCATTGATTTTTTTGGCAATATCGTCAAGGGACGTTTCGTCTGCCTTGAGTTCCACCACCAGCGGTTTGTCACTGCCTTCCATCTCGATGGTGACGGTCGCGGCGCTCCTCCCAATATCCTTCTCTCGTGAATCTCGCGTCACACCCAGCTGATGCGCTTTCGCCAGTTGCTCCACGGCCATGGAGTAGCTGTTCGGAATAGTCCCTTTCCCCGCCGTGGCCTTAAAGGTTTTGTTATCGCTGACGCTGACACCGTTAAAGCCCTCATCTTCCAGCTTGCCGAGCGTATCCTTCAGGGTGCTGAGCGCGCTGGAAATAGACCCCCACGCGGAGATTTGCCCGTTATAGGTTTTCTGTTTTTGCAGATAGGGGTTCAGCTTGACTGAACTGGCCGTACGCTCCTTTGCCAGCAGTTCCTCAAAAGGCAGACCCGAGCCCATACCTAAAAAGTTGGTTGATACCATAATAATATTTCCTGTTGTAAAGGGATGACCTGTTACTTTTCTATCGGGGAATAAAGAAGGAAGTTTAATTTTTCATATATACGCGAACAACGCGCAGGCGTGCGGATAACAAAGATGTGCGTTTATTGGTTAATTGTTTTTAGCCATTTGGGTAATTAGCAGCATTTCTGACGCCATTTTCAGCAATGACAAAAAAATCGAAAAAAATAATTTAGTCATTTTCATTCCCCCCGATGAATTCAGTATGCGACGCAATTAACGCATATCTCACATTTCGTTATTACTTAGG
>NZ_POVL01000125.1 GCF_002939185.1 Enterobacter sichuanensis
GGATAGGAAGAACGCCGGAAACAGGACTTACCCTGGCTGAATGGCGTGAATTTTCGCGATATGCACTTGCGTGCATACTCATGCATGCCGTAAAAACAGAGCCTGCGCGTTTCTGGCGGGTTTTCGGGTGGTTTGTTGCCTGTTTTACCGGTTTCCCGTCGGAAACGCCCTGAGGCCGTTTTAGCGGTGCGTACAATTATGACTTTATGTTAAATCATTAGGGAGGGGATTCTGCTGGAACTTAGAGGATGTTATTGCATATCAGACAAATTTCGGCAGATTTCCCAAGTTATCGAGTTTAGTTTTGTTTGGATCTGTGGTTATGTAGCCATCGTTCATCGCTTCCACTTTGGCTCCTAGGTTCCACTTACCAGTAGAGCTGTTCTTTACAACTGTCATAAAGCTGGCTTTTCCCATGCTGATCAGCTCGCTGATGAATTTGCGAGAGCTGATTGAGCCGGCAGTGTTCCATGAGCCATCTCGGTTTATTTTATGAACTTTTACGAATTCGATGTGCTGACCAGCACTGTCCATTTTGATTGCTGAGATATAGAAATCTACCATGGTTGCCTCCTGATGGCTGCTGGGTGTTTTACGTAACAAAAGCCCGCGTTCTGCGGGCTTTTTTCATGGAAACATTGGATGCAAGTGTTCCAGCTCTGCCGCTAAAGATTTGCGACTTTTTGACAGGCTGAATTGGGTCTGCATGTTTACCCACGACTCTGCAGAGCGGCCTACGACCTTCGACAATCTAAGTGCCATTTCATAGCTTAAGTCTGTTTTCCCATTTAACAGTCTACTTAAGGTAGACTGGGATACATCAAGTTTATCGGCTAACTCTGCGGCAGGTATTTCGAACGGTTCCATGAACATTTCTCTGATAAACTCACCAGGATGAACAGGATCGTAAAGATTTATCATGCCTTCCTCTGTTTGTTTTGTATTTGATTATACAAAAAAATTACTGCCTTTCAGTATGCGCATTGCACAATGTGCAAGCTCATGATATTGACAAAAAAAGCAGTCAGCTTTAGGATACTCGTTGGAGTCAAAGCTACTGCGTATGTATGGGCTTTTATGGCCTTTTCAAGGCGCAGTATTTTACCCTTAGGATTCGTTGAAGTCAAATGAGGTGATTGACCTCAAGAACAAACTTACGTCAATTGTTTTAATAAAGCAAGGGGGCAAAATGGAACTAATTAAAATGATTTTAAAATATAGATACAGGTATAGACGAAAAAAATATGGGGATTGTAGATGATAAAAAACATAAAACATAAAGGACTTAGGAGCTTTGCTGAAGAAGGTAGCACCGCCGGTATTCAGCCCAGTATGGCGAAAAGACTTCGCATGATTTTGACTACGCTAAGCACAGCAACTTGCATTCAAGACGTTGTTGACGTTAGGGCGTTAGGGTGCCACCCCCTAAAGGGGGAGCGTAAAGGCGAGTATTCCGTTGAAGTTAATGGGAACTGGCGGGTAGTTTTCAAGGTTGAGGAACCAAACGTCTTAGACGTTGATCTTGAAGATTATCATTAGTTATCAATAAGTAAGTTGCTAATCCATCCAAGTGAAAGTACGGATGGATTAGGGACTTTATTAAAAAAGTAACCTCTGGAGAAAGTATGAGATCCTTTATGGTTTTATTGTTCCCGTTGATTAGCGTAACTATTGCTGGAGTCCTAGCTTTTCGTGGTATTGATGGCTGGGGATGGTTCTTGTTAGCTGCTGTACTTTGTGCAGGGGCTGATACTGTCCAGAAGCATGTGTCTACCAATAAAAAGGAGCCTGCTGGTGAGTGAGCTGCCTTGGTTCTTCCTTGACTGCTTTGAATGATAAAGCGTATCTTACTCGCCGAGACGAAAAAACCGCCTGGGGAGGCGGTTTTTTCGAGGGTTCAGTAAGTTGGGGAACTTCTGAACCGTGGTAACAGGGTGTACAAGACCGCTGAAACCAAATTCTGTCCTTTCAGTTTAGCCGTAGTTGGGCTGAGACTTCAAGAACTCTGTATCAGTAATCTCTTGTACACCTTCTTACCAGTGGCTGCTGCCAGTGGCGCTTGTGCGTGTCTTACCGGGTTGGACTCAAGATGATAGTTACCGGATAAGGTGCAGCAGTCGGACTGAACGGGGGGTTCGTGCATACAGTCCAGCTTGGAGCGAACTGCCTACCCGGAACTGAGTGTCTGGCGTGGAATGAGATAAACGCGGCCATAACAGCGGAATGACACCGGTAAACCGAAAGGCAGGAACAGGAGAGCGCACGAGGGAGCCATCAGGGGGAAACGCCTGGTATCTTTATAGTCCTGTCGGGGTTCGCCACCACTGATTTGAGCGTCAGATTTCGTGATGCTTGTCAGGGGGGCGGAGCCTATGGAAAAAACGGCCGTCGCTCGGCCTTACACTTTCTCTCTTACGTTAGCGCTCGGTTTTCTCGAGTTCTTACACGCATGCCCCTGCCGCTCGCCGCAGCCGAACGGCAGGAGCGTAGCGACTGAGTGAGCGAGGAAGCGGAAAAGAGAACATCCCTACACTGAGCACTGACGCTCTGAGGCCT
>NZ_POVL01000126.1 GCF_002939185.1 Enterobacter sichuanensis
GTAAGCGTACAGCGAGAACCGTATTGACGGGGATGTGTTATTCAGTTGGCAGTGTGATGCGCCAGGGTAGCAGCTCGCTGACCCGGTTGACCGGCCAGTCAGCTATGACGTCAAGGACATGGCGAAGGTAGCTTTCTGGATCCACGCCGTTCAGTTTGCACGTCCCGATCAGACTGTACAGCAACGCTCCCCGCTCACCACCGTGGTCTGAGCCGAAGAACAACCAGTTTTTACGACCCAGACTGACCATCCGCAGCGCATTTTCAGCGATGTTATTATCGGCTTCGGCCCAGCCGTTTTCTGCATAGTACGTCAGGGCCGGCCACTGGTTCAGGGTGTACGTGAACGCCTTTGCCAGCTCCGAGTGTCGCGACAGAGTTTTCATTTTTTCACGCAACCAGCTTTCCAGGGTACTAAGCAGCGGTTTCGTTTTCCGCTGACGTTCAGCAAGCCGTTGTTCCGCCAGCACTCCTCTTATTTCCGCCTCCACGGCATACAGTTCGCCGATACGCTTCAGGGCTTCCTCCGTCAGGGCTGACGGCGTGCGAACGTGCACATCGTGGATTTTACGGCGGGCGTGAGCCCAGCAGGCGGCTTCCGTTATCCGGCCATCGCGGTACAGCTCGTTGAACCCGGCGTACGCATCCGCCTGTAGCACACCGCTGAACCCCGCAAGATGGGTCTGCGGATGGATGCCTTTTCTGTCGGGGCTGTAGGCGAACCACACCGCCGGTGCCAGCGCTGACCCGGCGTTGCGGTCATCACGAACATACGTCCACAACCGCCCGGTCTTCGTCTTCTTATTGCCCGGCAACAGCACCTGGACCGGGGTATCATCGGCATGGAGTTTACCGTCAGTCAGGACATAGTCCTGAAGCGCCTCCTCCAGCGGGGACAGCAGCCGGCAGCATGCATCCACCCAGCCCGACAGCAGTGAACGGCTCAGTTCCACGCCCTGGCGACCGTATATTTCAGACTGACGATACAGCGGTGTGTGCTCTGCATACTTTGTGGTCAGCACGCGGGCCATCAGCCCCGGTCCGGCGATACCCCGCTCAATGGGGCGCGAAGGCGCGGGGGCCTGCACGATGGCATCACATTTTGTGCAGGCATGTTTTTCCCGTACGGTCCGGATCACCCGGAAGGCGCTGCGCATCAGCTCCAGCTGTTCAGCGGCATCCTCACCCAGGTAACTCAGCGCACCACCACACTCCGGGCAGCAGGAACCCGCTGGCCGCAGGCGTTTTTCATCGCGGGGGAGTGATTCGGGGAACGGTTTGCGGGTGCGGGTCTGACGCAGAGTGCGCTGTACTGCCGGGTCATCCACCCGACCGGTCAGCGTATCGCTCTCTTTCTGAAGCCGGTTCAGATCGGCTTCCATTTGTGCGATACGGCGGGAGACTTTTTCGGAACGGCTGCCGAAGTTCATCCGGCGAAGTTTATCCAGCTGCGCCTGCAGATGGTCTATTTCGCGCTCCCGGTCTGCCAGCTTTTCCAGCAGGGCACGGTTCAGCGCTTCCTGTTCGGCAAGGCGCTGTTTCAGCAGAAGGATGTCGTCAGAAGAGATGTCATTCATAAGCCAGCATTTTACCAGGCTTATTCTGCGACAACCAGGATAAAGAAGCCTACAGCATGGTCAGGGAGGTCAGCAACCGCTTCGGCTGTCGCCAGTCGATGCCTTCCAGCAGCATTGCCAGCTGCGCCGGGGTCAGGAACACTTTGCCATCGCGAGCTGACGGCCAGGCGAAGCGCCCGCGCTCCAGCCGTTTGGTCAGCAGGCACAGCCCGTCGCCGGTGGACCACAGAAGTTTAACCTGACTGCCGCTGCGGCCCCGGAAGATGAAGACATGGCCGGACATCGGTTCGTCTTTCAGCGCCGTCTGCACTTTTGCAGCCAGCCCGTTGAAGCCGTTTCTCATATCGGTAATACCGGCAACCAGCCAGATTTTGGTGCCTGTTGGTAGCGGGATCATCGCTTCAGTTCCTGTATCAGCAGAGTCAGAAGCTTTTCGCTGACCGTGCCGTTGAGGCGGAGTGTCCCGTGCCGGAACGTTACCTCACAGCTGATGCTGAGCTCTGAGTCCTCAGCGGGCGGTTCTGGTTGTACGGCGGTGGCATCGAGAGTCACAGGAAGTAACTGAGGACTCTCAGAGGAAGGTAATAGCAGCTTTCCCTCGCGCCACTGCTGGCGCCATTTAAAGAGCAGATTGGCATTAATGCCATTTTCAAGCGCCAGTTTTGAGATGGATATCCCGGGTTCGCAGGAGGCAGCAACGAGTTGCTGTTTAAACTCAGGAGAATAATTAGGGCAGCCTTTACGCCTGCCGGGAGTCATATTTTTCTGCATATCTGACACTTTGGTTCCCACTACTTATTTGGTGGACACCACTTTGTCGGATGCTTCAGATTATGACCAGACGGTTCACGCTGTACGCTTAC
>NZ_POVL01000127.1 GCF_002939185.1 Enterobacter sichuanensis
CTAATATTAATCATACATCGAGTGGATATTTCTTAAGGAAAATGCTACTACAACACTTAATCTTAGATGTGATTTAAATAGGCAGAAAATCAGTTTTTTATAAGTTATTGATTTTGCCGTTGATTTTATTTGATGGACATTCAATTATCCAGGGGGGGGACTTTTTCATTATATGATTATCTAAAGACTTATAAGAAGTTTTATTTAAATATCAGCAAATATGAAATAATGGCTTTAGTCCTTGAACCCACTTTGTCTTTTTAATATTTCTCAAATGATTCAGTTTAACCATGCAGCGCAAAGATTCATCGCCAACCGCAACTGACGGTCAACTGAAAATTTATTGTCTTGAAACGTTACTCCATACTGTTCATAAGAACCGAATTGCGAAGACATGGACTCAATTACTCTCGCGAAGCTATGAGCCTATAAGAGGACGCGAACGGCATTCTTATTAACGTTATCACTACTTATATCCTTGTTTTAGTGGTTCTTCTTGGTGGAAGAAATCGAAGATAGAACGCTGATTTTAGTTAAGGTAAGATGCGATAATTATTAACCCGCGAAATTAAAAGGACTTTCCATGGGCACAAACGAGAAGGCTGCGCCGGAAGATACCCGCTATTACCGGTATGAAATTATTGGAGACAATACCCACCGAACCAGTATTCACTGCACAGAAAAAGTCGTCCATTGCCGACGGGTGCCAGTCAGGGGGATCACGCTGACCGTAGGTGTCTTCTTTGACGGCACGGGGAACAACCGGGCGAATTCAGACGATCTGCGGCTGGCATATGCCCACTGCGCTGGTCTGGTCGGCGAGGATCGTGCCAGGGCGTGCGAGAAGTATGAAAAGCATGCCAGAGCAGGGTTGGGGAACGCCAGCTGGCAGGGCGGCATCACTAATATTTCGCGGCTGTTTGACCTTTATCAGCCTAGTGATGAACTCAACGACAGTGAGACAGAGGCGCAGGTAAAAATCTACGTCAGCGGCATCGGGATGGCGGACGGTGAAAGCGATTCTATGCTGGGAGCGGCGCTGGGCAGCAGCCTTATCCGGCAGTTTGAAGGGGTGGTGACGAAAACAGATGAGGCGCTTGACAAAATCAGCGCAGAGCTGACCCGTTTTATCAAACTCAACCGTGACAAAGTGGCGATTGCGAAGGTGCAGTTTGACGTGTTCGGTTTCAGCCGCGGAGCAGCGGCAGCGCGGCACTTCGCCAACCGGGTGATGAACCAGGACGCGGAGATAGCGGTGGCGATAGATAAAGGATTAGACCTGACAGGGCACCATGGAAAAGCGGCGGGAGAGGTACGCTTTCTGGGACTGTTTGACACGGTGGCGGCCATCGGGAGTTTGCTGAACTTCTACGGCATCAACGGGCGCAGCAACCCCGGCGTCAACCTCGAACTGCGTCCCTCGGTGGCGCAGAAGGTGTTTCAGATAAGCGCAATGCACGAGTGCAGATATAACTTCAGCCTGAACAGCATAGCGGGGATGTGGCCGGAACTGGCGCTGCCGGGTGCGCACTCGGATATCGGCGGAGGCTACAACGCGGGAGAGGATGAAATATCCCTGCTGACGATGCCGGACTTTGAAGTGATACCGGAAAGCTCGGATGAAATGCAGACGGCAGTATACCGTAAGGCGGAGAAGATGCGTCAGACGCTATATTCGCTGCCGGCGCTGAAGTACCTGATGCCGCATGGTGAGGTGGAGACGAAAATGATTTCGTGGCCACTGGTTAACCGGGATAAGGCACGGGCGTTTATTTTTGACAAGAAATCCGGCGCGGCGGTATTTATGACTCGCCGGGCGGTGCCGAACGACTGGGAAAAGGTGAGCATGCGCGTGATGCTCGATGCGGCACAGGACGCCGGGGTTATTTTCGGGGATATTGACCCGCAAAACCCAGATACAACACTTCCTGCTGAGCTGGTTCTCCTGTGTGAGAAAGCGATAGCACAGGGGCGCGCAGTCCGGTTGGGCGTAGAGCCTGAGGGCTTTACTGCAGAGGATATGCGGACCATCGGGCGTTACCTGCACTGTTCAGCGAACTGGAACATCGACTCTGACCTGAGCCTGTGGGTGAATCCTTCATCAGGTGAGGTTTTCCTGCGAAACCACTATGCGCCGACGGATGAACGCTCCTTCGTGTGGCCGATGGCTCCGGCCAAAGGGTGGGTGCGGACGGTATGGCGGATGGACGACCAGCAGCAGTGGGAAGACAGGGCGCGGGCGAATGCGGACGCGCTGT
>NZ_POVL01000128.1 GCF_002939185.1 Enterobacter sichuanensis
ACGCCATCAATGTTGTTAGTTTCAGATGACAATATTGAGTTCAGTCGCTTCCCGGAATTCTACAATGAGCGAAGAAACGCCCTGAAGCAAAGACTGCTGAATCGGGTATTTCTTACAACAAAAATAGATTCATCACCATCCACAATGGATACGGATGAAGAAATTTTCACCGACTGAACGTTCAGCCCCGATAGTATTGGGGCTTCAGTATTTATCGTCAGCACAACGTTTCTACTGGCCTGACTGAAAGAGCGCTGCTTACACAATCGGGCAAACTGTAGTGGTCAACAAAGCCTGCCATCAATATGAAATTGCGATAAAATTGGGCCAATAAAAGTAGTTAAGAATCATACAACAGGATACAAAATGACAAGCCTTCAGCAGCGTGCCGAGCTACACCGTCAAATCTGGGCCATTGCCAATGATGTCAGAGGCTCCGTAGACGGATGGGATTTTAAACAGTATGTACTCGGTGCACTTTTCTATCGCTTCATCAGTGAGAATTTTTCCAGCTACATGGAAGCAGGGGATGAGAGCATACATTATGCAGCACTTGATGACAGCATCATTACCGATGACATCAAAGACGATGCCATCAGGACTAAAGGCTATTTCATTTACCCGAGCCAGCTGTTCTGCAACGTTGCCGCTAAAGCGAACACCAACGACAGGCTGAATGCTGATTTAAACAGTATCTTCGTCGCTATAGAAAGCTCTGCCTACGGCTATCCGTCCGAGGCCGACATCAAAGGTTTGTTTGCTGATTTCGATACAACCAGTAACCGCCTGGGGAATACCGTTAAGGATAAAAATGCCCGCCTGGCCGCGGTTCTGAAAGGGGTTGAAGGGTTAAAGCTTGGCGACTTTAACGAACATCAGATTGACCTGTTCGGCGATGCCTATGAGTTCCTGATTTCTAACTATGCCGCGAATGCCGGTAAGTCCGGCGGCGAGTTCTTTACACCGCAGCACGTCTCTAAGCTGATTGCACAACTGGCTATGCACGGGCAGCCCCACGTTAACAAAATCTACGACCCGGCAGCAGGCTCCGGTTCGCTGTTGTTGCAGGCTAAAAAACAGTTTGATGACCATATCATCGAAGAAGGTTTTTTTGGTCAGGAAATCAACCATACGACCTATAACCTTGCGCGTATGAACATGTTTTTGCACAACATCAACTACGACAAGTTTGATATCAAGCTGGGCAATACGCTGACTGAACCGCACTTCAGAGATGAAAAACCGTTTGATGCCATCGTTTCTAACCCGCCGTATTCGGTGAAATGGATTGGCAGCGATGACCCAACGCTGATTAACGATGAGCGTTTTGCCCCGGCTGGCGTTCTGGCCCCCAAATCAAAAGCTGACTTCGCCTTTGTACTACATGCGCTGAACTACCTGTCAGCTAAAGGGCGTGCAGCAATAGTTTGCTTCCCCGGTATTTTCTACCGTGGCGGTGCAGAGCAGAAAATCCGCCAGTACCTGGTCGACAACAATTATGTTGAAACTGTGATTTCTCTGGCACCAAACCTGTTCTTCGGCACTACCATTGCGGTGAACATTCTGGTGCTGTCCAAGCATAAAACCAATACCAGCGTGCAGTTTATTGATGCCAGCGGGCTGTTTAAGAAAGAGACCAATAATAACATCCTGACTGATGGTCATATCGAAAAGATTATGCAGGTCTTTGCCAGCAAAGCGGATATTGACCACCTTGCGAAAACAATCCCTTATGAAACAGTATCTGCCAATGACTATAACCTGTCAGTCAGCAGCTACGTCGAAGCCAAGGATACCCGCGAAATTGTCGACATTGCAGAGCTAAATACCGAGCTAAAAACTACCGTCAGCAAAATCGATCAGTTACGCAAGGATATCGACTCAATTGTGGCAAAGATTGAAGGTGACGAGGCGCAATCATGAGTGGGTTGAACTTTCTGAACAAATTGCTGGATGGAGTTGATGTTGAATGGTTGTCACTGGGAGAGCTTGGCGATTTCATACGTGGCAATGGACTACAGAAAAAAGATTTCGTTGAAAGTGGTTTTCCAGCAATACATTACGGTCAGATTTATACAAGGTATGGGTTATCAGCTGATAAAACATTTACTTACGTGCTTCCAGAACTAGCCAATAAGCTGAGGAAGGCTCAAAAAAATGACTTATTGCTAGCAACAACATCAGAAAACGATAAAGATGTAGTAAAACCTTTAGCCTGGCTGGTAATGACTCCAACTTAC
>NZ_POVL01000129.1 GCF_002939185.1 Enterobacter sichuanensis
GACACCTCAACACCCTCTGATGTGCCTTCCCTCACCTCACAGCTACGGTCTTTCTACGGTCCTTTACGGTTCCTTCTCTAAGATTATTCATAATGAAGCAGAGAATACGGGGGAAATGGGGGATTTCATAATTTACTTTATTTAACAAGAAATTACCTGCCATCATCCCCGGGGGAAGACCGGGGAGACTCCTCTTCAGGCAAGGGGGTGAACTCAGCGCCATCAACTCCCCTTGTCAGTCGGGGGTATCCACCATCTCCTCCACCTGTAATATTCGCATTTAAACCTTTCATTTCTTAACATTGCCTGAATCCCCCGCCCTCCACGTCATCATAGAATAATTTATCAGGGGTGATAGCAATTGAGCGAAACGTATTGGAACTTAGACCTTAGGGTCAAATCTGAGCAAAAAGTGGAAGTAAAAAATGATTCTGACCACTGATGGCCTATTTCAAACATCGCTGAGAGTTAATCAACAAGAAGCAGGCCAAAGGGATGAAAATTGATCCAAATACTGGTGTAGAAAAAAGGTATATTAGGATAGTTTCCTGGCGCTCTCGACCGAATATGAATTAAAGGTAACATCATGGATACACATACACCCTACAACTGCAATGACATAGCCAGACTTGCATTGACTATGCACGGTCACAGCTATTTCTTCTCACTCCGCCGCCATCTCAACATTAACTTTAGCCGGGACTTGAACGGAAGCGGAACACAGGGTTTATTCATCAAAAAACAAAACGTTGATATTGATTTAATTAAGGTAATTTTTGATTATACCGACAACAAAAACGATGATTTCCTCTATGAGGCTGATCTCATCAAAGATCAACGTAAGGACTATGAACCCACAGTTAACAGAGGTAAACACCGGTTCGTTGCCAAACAAATCGAGCTAAATATCGACTGGAACGGTAATGAAATCCAGCAGTGGAGAGCGGATATCGAACGACTAACGAGATCGCACGATAATCTTGAGGACTGGTTAAAAAACGGCTCGGAGATGCTGGTATGTTGCGCCTCTGGATTTTTTTGTCGTCTCCCCACAATCCTTACTTTGAACGACCTTAAGCAGTATGTTGCAATGGGAGTAACTCTAGAAGACCTTAAAACTCGGCTCAAGTGCTCGAAATGTGGTAAACGTGGGTCCAAAGTCACAGTATTTTGATTAATTATCTAAGCAAGACTCGCCATGTCGTCCATAACGACATCGTTAAAAAGAGTGGACTTCAACATGTCAAATTTTAGCAAAGCACGCTCTTTGCCCTTATCACATGTAATTATACCCGACTGAAACACATATTATTTCTGTGAACACTTCCCCACCGGCAATCTTTCTCCTTAAGACCAGAAGCAGACCGTAACGCCTGTTTTTGCTGTATTTCCCGTCTTCATTCATCCCATGTGGCACCAGCATTCCATTCGCCACACCAGAAAATCAACTCAGCGATAAAAAGTGCCGTGCCGGGGATGGGTCAACCCTGACGTTCTTTACACCAGTCACAGGAGGTTATATGTCCACCCCCAAACGCTTCCGTTTTACTAATCAGCTCATTAAATCCCTGCCCCCTAACACATCCGATGCACGCAGTACCGATGCCGAATACAGCGACACCGAGATTTCCGGCCTCAAGTGTCTGGTCAGCAGAAGAGAAGGTCGTAAAAAGTTTTTGCTACGCTACCTTTATCATGGACGAAAACGCGCCATCGCCATTGGTCACTGGCCTGAAGTGGACGTCAATCTTGCTCGTCAGATTGCCATAGAACACAAACGTTCCCTTGCCACCGGCACTGACCCTAAGCAGGAGCGTGAAAACAAGAGAATGGAGCTGACGTTCGATGAACTCTTTAATCAGCATTATCTGCCATGGGCAAAATCCGCTAAACGCAGTTGGGGAAAGGATGTTCAGCGCTACCGCGATCATATCCGTCCCGCCATTGGTCAGAGGCTGCTGAGCGATATCACACCAGCGAGCATTCTGCGCCTTCAGCAGACGTTAAGTACTTCCCTGTCAGCGGCTACCTGTAACCGTGTCATCGTACTCATTAAAGCCGTCTTTACATGGGCCGGAAGGCAAAGCATGACCTCTGTTCATCCGGCAAGGGTGGTACAGCTTCTCAGGGAGAACAACGCCCGACAGCGCTATTTCACCGAGGACGAAATTCGTCGTATTTTTCTCTCCGCCGATAACGATACCAGCCCCGTCGCGGCCCGCTATGTCAAACTGT